>NZ_JBKGGV010000002.1:0-577274 GCF_052041965.1 Pseudomonas sp. SMSB3
GCACAGCTCGCGATGCGCCGCGCGAGCGGCGCTTGATCGCACAGGCCCCGGTCATCGATGCCTACATGGCAGCGCGGCTCGCCATTCGGCGGCTGCGCCGCGAATCGGTGCGGCCTGGCCTCGCAAGAACCCGAAACCACGGAACAGCGCGGCGGTTTCATGCTTGCCTTGGGATATTTGCTGCCTGTGCGATCGAGCGCCGCCCGTGCGGCGCATCGCGAGCTGCGCTCGCTCCTACGCGGCCAGTAACGCCGGTGTCCGCCCGCATCGACCGTGGCGCGCGATCGCATGGGCCGACCTCTACATGGCAGCGCGCAGCATCTGCACCACCTGCGCATGCAACGCCGGATCACCGCAGGCCACTACGCAGCCGCCATGCTGCGCGCTGCTGCCGTCCCAGGCCGTGATCACGCCGCCTGCACCCTCGATGATCGGCATCAGCGCCTGCACATCGTACGGTTGCAGGCTCGCTTCGACGATTACATCGACGAAGCCCGAGGCGAGCATGCAGTAGGCATAGCAGTCGCCACCATAACGCAGCAGCCGCGCGCGGCCGGCGACGGCTTCAAAGGCCGCTTTGCGTTCGGCGGTGTCGAACATGTCAGGCGTGGTGCACATCAGGGTCGCACTGGCCAGGTCCGCGCAAGGCCGCGTCTTCAGCGGCGTGCCGCTGCGCCAGGCGCCTGCTGGCGTGCCGACGAAGCGTTCGCCGGTGAATGGCTGGTTCATCACGCCAAGCAGCGGCCGGGTACCGTCATTCAGGGCAATCAGCGTGCCCCACAACGGCAGCCCGGTAATGAATGCACGGGTACCGTCTATCGGGTCGAGTACCCAGGTCAGCGGGCTGCTGCCCACGGCGATACCGGCCTCTTCACCCAAGATGCCGTGTTCTGGGTAGCGCCGCGCAATCAGCGCGCGCATGGCGTCTTCAGCGGCCTTGTCGGCGATGGTGACCGGGTCGTACAGACGCCCACCCTTGTCCTCGACCGCCAGGCTAGCGCGGAAATACGGCTGAATCGCCGCTGCCGCAGCATCGGCCAACTGCTCGGCGAACGCTTGGAATTCGCCGATCTGATCAGCACTCAGGGACATGGCACAGGCCTCATGGAGAAATGGGCCTGCATGATACCCGACATCAGCCAGGACGGTAGACGCCTGGCGCTTGACGCCATTATTCTGCCATTATCACCGTTTCATTTAACCGTCACTCAACCGTTGTACTAGGATATCGAGTAGCGCCCGCGGCAAGACGCCCAGGCGCGTGGCCGACTGCCCGGCGCACCCTGCGCCACCGAAACTCATGGATGACACAATGAATTCGCACCTGCTCTACCCGCAAATCGGCAAGGTCATTGCCAGCACCGGCAGCCGCCAGTTTCCGCGCATGCTGCACAGCCTGATCCAGGCGCACCTGACCATCGATGCCATGCAGATACGCCACGCTGCCACTGCCGCGTGCAGCGACGAATCGGCGTTGATAGACGAAACCGTGTTCACCGACCAGCGCGGCCTGGACGCCGATTTCAGTGACCCGTCGCGGCTACACCGAATCCGCCGCAAAGACGATTCGCGCTTTGAAATCCAAGTGCTGCGAGCAGGTTCGACCTATGGCTTTTCCGCCCACGAACGCAGCCGCCTGGACGACATCTCACCGCTGTTGCTGCCTATGCTGGAAAAGCACATCGACGCCCTGCAGCCGGTCGTCCAACCTAGCCTGCCAGAGAGTCTGGAGGAGCGTTTTCAAGAGCGTCTTGCCCAGTCCGGGCTCAAGCTTTCGCAACGTGAAGCCCAGGTGTGCCTTGGCCTGCTGGCCGGGCACACGGCGCCTGAGCAGGCCGAGCGCCTGGCCCTACGGGTCAATACGGTGGAAAGCTACCTGCGCCGGGCGGCCATCAAGCTTGGCATCAGCGGGCGCCATTCGCTGATGCGCTGGATGTATGCCGTGGGCTAGGTGCCCTGGCATGCCTCAGTCACGCGCCAAGGCCTCGATGGGGTCCAGCCGCGCCGCATTGCGCGCCGGCACGAAGCCGAACACCACACCGATCAGCGTCGAGCAGGCGAAAGCCATGACGATCGAGGCCGGCGAGAACACCATCTCCCACTGCTTGACGAACAACTCGAACAGATAGCCAATGCCGTAGGACAGGCCGATGCCGACCAGACCGCCGAACAGACAGACCATCACCGCTTCGACCAGAAACTGCTGGCGGATGTCGGCCTGACGTGCCCCCACGGCCATGCGAATGCCGATTTCACGGGTGCGCTCGGTGACCGACACCAGCATGATGTTCATCACCCCGATGCCACCGACCACCAGCGAGATCACGGCGATCAGCGATAGCAGCAAGGTCAGTGAGCGGCTGGTTTTCTGCACCGTTTGCATGATGCTGTCGAGGTTGTTGGTGAAAAAGTCCTTGCTGCCGTGGCGCTGCAGCATCAGCTTGGTCACTTCCTCTTCCACGCGCTTGCTGGGCACGCCGTCCTTGATGCGCACGCTGATGCTGTCCAGATGACGCTGGCCCAGCACGCGCCCTGCAGCGGTTTCATAGGGCATCCAGATGTTCAGCTGGTTGCTGGCGACGAACAGGTTCTTGTTCTCGGCGGTCACCCCGATCACCGTGCACGGCAGATTGCCCACCAGAATGATCTGCCCCAATGGCTCGACGTTGCTGCCGAACAGGCGCTGGCGCGTGTTGTGGTCGATCACCACCACCTGCGCCTGGCGCCGAGCATCATCGGCGCTGAACACGATGCCGGCGGCCAGGGCGATGTTACGCACCTGAAAGTAGCGTTCGCTGACGCCATTGAGCTGCACGTCCACGTCCAGATTACGGTAGCGCACCAGGGCGCTCTGGCCGATCACCGGGGTGGCGCTGTCGACGTAGTACAGCTCGTTGAGCGCTGCCACATCGGCCGGTAGCAAGGTCTCGATGGTCTTGGCCCGGCTGTCGCCGAAATTGCTGCCTGAATAAATATCGATGGTGTTGCTGCCAATGGCCTGGATGTCCTTGAGCACATAGCCCTTGGCGCCCTCGCCAATGGCCGAAATCGACACCACCGAGGTAATGCCGATGACGATGCCGAGCATGGTCAGCAAGGTGCGCATGCGGTGGGAGATCAATGCGATCCAGGCCATCTTGAAGGCTTCGCCGAACATGCCCAGGCTTGCGAACCAGCGCCTGGCAGCGGACACCTGCGGCGCCGCTTCGGTGACCGCAGCAACGGGTGCCCGGCGGGCGCTGCGCTGGTCGCTGACGATCTGCCCATCGCTGACTTCGATGATACGCTCGGCGTGCGCGGCGACTTTGGGGTCGTGGGTGACCAGGATCACGGTGTGACCGGCGCGGTGCAGTTCCAGCAGAATATTCATCACTTCCTTGCCGCTGGCGGTGTCGAGCGCACCGGTCGGCTCGTCGGCGAGGATCACCTGGCCGCCATTCATCAACGCCCGGCAGATGCTCACCCGCTGCTGCTGGCCCCCTGATAGCTGGCTGGGGCGGTGGCCGAGGTGGCTGGCCAGGCCCAGGCGCGTCAGCAACGCCTGCGCCCGCTCATGCCGCTGGCCCTGGCTGACGCCTGCATAGACGGCAGGAATCTCGACGTTGTGCAGGGCGTCGAGGTGCGGCAGCAGGTGGTAGCGTTGGAAGATGAAACCAAAATGATCGCGCCGCAGCGCTGCCAGGGCGTCGTCGTCAAGCGCCCGGGTTTCCTGGCCGCTGACCTGATAGCTGCCGCTGCTGGCGTGGTCCAGGCAGCCGAGGATGTTCATCAGGGTCGACTTGCCAGACCCCGAGGCGCCGATGATGGCCACCAGCTCGCCACTGTCGATGCGCAGATCGATCCCCTTGAGTGCATGAAACTCACGGTCACCGGCAAGAAAACTACGGGTCACCCCCTGCAGGTGCAACAGCGGCAGGGCCTGGTCTTGAGTCAGGTGCGCATGGGCGCGCAGCTCGACATTCATGTTCATGCTCAAGCCCCCGCTTCGCCCGACACCGGCTCGCCGATCACCACGCGGTCACCTTCGGCCAGGCCGTCCTTGATCTGCACCTTGACGTTGTTGTTGATCCCAGCCTGCACGTTGCGCACCTGGGCGAAGCCCTTGGCATCGAGCACGCGTACCGGGAAGCTGCCATCGGCGTTACGCAGGCCCAGCGCCGCGACCGGCACGGTCAGCGCCTGGGCGGCGGTTTCAAGGACGATGTGTACCTGGGCGGTCATGGCAATACGCAGACGATGTTCGGGGTTGGGTACCTCGAACAGGGCGTTGTAGAACACCGCGCCACTGGGCTTGCTGCTGGCTTCGCTCTTGTCGCTGCTGTGGGCGTAGTCCTGCGGCGCAGGTTCGGTCCCGCGCAACTTGGCGTAGTAGCGCTTGTCCTCGCCAAGAATGGTGAAGTACAACGGTTGGCCGGGGCTGATGTGAATCACGTCAGCTTCCGAGACCTGGGCCTTGACCGTCATGGTGTCGAGGTCGGCCAGCTTGAGCAGCACCGGTGCCAGTTGGTTGGCGATCACCGTCTGCCCCTCCTGGGTGACGATACCCACCACGTGCCCGGTGATGGGCGCGTTGATGCGCGTATAACCCAGATTGACCTTGGCCGTGTCGATCTCGACGCGGGCGCTCTGGATCTGTGCATCGAGCGAGCGCACCGCCGCTTGCTGCACTTCATAGTCGGACTCGGCGTTCTCGAAGTCCTGGCGCGACACCGACTCGTCTTCCTGCAACGCTCTGTAGCGCTCATAAACGCGCCGGGCCTGCTTGAGCTGGGCCAGGGCCGAGCGCTTTTGCGCCTGCAGTTTGTCTTCGTCGACCTCGGCCTGGCGCAAGGTGTTACGCAGCACCAGCGGGTCGATCTCGGCCAACCACTGGCCCTCGCTGACCTTGTCGCCCAGCTTGACCTTGAGCGACTTGAGCTGACCGGATACCTGCGCGCCGACGTCGACCTGCCTGACCCCTTCGAGCATGCCGGTGGCCAACACCGCGTGTTCGATATCGCCACGTTCGACCGTGGCTGTGATGTACTGCGGCGCCTTGGCCGGGGCCTGGACGGCATACAGGGTGATGCCGACAACCAGGGCCACGGCGGCGCCAAGGCCGAACTTGCGCAATCTGGGCTTATCCATGAACACTCACTTCCATTGAAATCACTTGTTTGCAGCCAACTGCGACCGTGAGCACGGGGTCACCGTGCCCACGTCCCGCCGCGCCCTGGCTCACGGCATGACCTTGCCCATCTGCAAGGCCTGCGCGTCCTGCCACCATGCCGCCAGGCTGAACACATTCGGCGTTTTCAAGATGCTGAAGTGATCGCCAGGGCCGCGCCACAGCGACAGCTGCGGCATCAAGGCCTGCCAGCCGGCGTGCATCGCCGCCTGTTCCTGAGCGTTTGCAGCGGGGTCCAGGTTTGCATCGTCGACCAGCACCAGCCCCACCGGGCCGCGGTAGCTGAGCGTGGGCTGGTAATGGCTGCGCAGCGCCGTGGCGAAGGTGCGCAGGGTGCCGTCAAGGCTGCGTGGCGCGGAGCGCGCCGGCAGCAGACCGATACGCACCATCGCGCCATGCAACAGCTCCACTTGCTGTGCATCGCTGGCGGCGGCGAAGGCCTGCGCTTCGATACCCAGCGCCTTGCCGGTCGACAACTGCAGCGCCTGGATCAGCTTTTCCAGCGCTTGGGTGAAGGTATAAGGCTGACCACAGGTGCCGCCCTGCCCCGGCGCTTCGCTGTCGATCAACGTCAGCGAACGTACCTCACGCCCCATGCCCTGCAGACGTGCGGCCAAGGCATGGGCGACCCACCCGCCGAACGAATGGCCGACCAGGTTCAGCGGCCCTTGCGGGTAGAGCGCCTCGATCGCTTGCGCATGGCAATTGGCGGCCGCCTCAACGGTGCTGTGCGGCACCAGGCTGCCCTCCAGCCCACGCGCCTGTAGCCCATACAATGGCCAGTCGGGGCCCAGGGCCTCGGCCAGGCCGATGAAGCTGGTGACGCTGTCGCCCGCACCGGGTACGCAGAACACCGGCGCATGGCCGTGCTGGCCGGTCTGGATGGCCACCAGCGGCTGATAGGCGGGCGCCTCTACAGGTTGTGCAGCCGCCTCAAGGGCGCGGGCCAACGCCGTGCCCAGCGCTGTTACATGGGGTACCTGCATCATGCTGCGGTGATCGCCCGGCACGTCGATGCCGCGCAATTCTTGGCCCGGCAGCGCCTGCTCCCAGCCGAGGCTCGCCAGGTCGGCGCTGCCTGCTTCTGCGCGCAGCACATGCACCGGGATAGTCAACGGTGCCGGTCGGTAATGGGCCATGGCGTAGCCATGGGCCAGCTCACGGGTGAAGTAATGGCGCAGCTGGTCGTCGCTCATGCTCGACCACAGGCCATAGAGCAAGTGATGCTCGCGGCAAGCTGCCAGCAGGCTGGTGAAGTCCAGCTGGGCCGCTGTCAACTGCTCCAGGTGGGCCAGCGCTGGCGCGCCGGTTTCGCCTTGGGTGCTCCAGAAACGTTCGCAGTTGAGCAGGAGCTGCTTCTCCAGCGCCTGCGGCCCTTCCCAACGCGCCTTGCCTTGGTCGGCCAGGCGCGGGGCATAGGTGTCGATCAGGCCAAGGAACTGCACCGTTTCGTCCTCACCGAGTAGCTGATTGGCCATCTCGAAGGCCAGTACGCCACCGAACGACCAGCCGGCCAGGCGGTAGGGGCCACGGGGCTGAACCTTGCGCAGCTGTGCGATGTGGTAGCGCGCCAGGCACTCCAGCGTGCGCGGCTGCGCTTGGGTCGCGGGTACGCCCGGCAAGCCATAGATCGGGTAATCGCCGGGCAGGTGCTGGGCCAGGACCGGGAAGTAGAAGTCCAGGCCGGTGAACTCGTGCACCAGGAACAGCGGCACGCCGCTGGCGCTGCTACGTACGCTGATCACGCTGGAGGCCCCGGCGCTGGCGCTTGCGCCCAGGCAGCTGGCGAGCGCAGCCACGCTTGGCTGCTGGAAAACATCATTGATTGCCACTTCGAGGCCAGCCTTGTTGAGCCGGTCGATCAAGCGGATGGCTGCCAGCGAATGGCCGCCCAGCTCGAAGAAGTTGTCATGGCGGCCGACCTGCTCGACACCGAGCAATTCCTGCCAGATGCTGGCCAGCAGGGTTTCGGTTTCGCCCTCCGGTGCTTCGTAGACGCGTGCCTCAAGGGCGCCCGGCTCGGGCAATGCCTTGCGGTCGAGCTTGCCGTTGGGGCTCAGCGGCAGTGCTTCGAGATGAATGAACAACGCCGGCACCATGAACTCCGGCAGGTGCGTGAGCAGTGCCGTGCGCAGGGTCTCGGGCGCGCTTGGCTCGCCGGTGTAGTAGGCGATCAGCCGTTGCTCGCGGGCGATCACCACGGCCTCCTTGATGCCGTCGATAGCGGTCAGCCCGGCCTGGATTTCGCCCAGCTCGATACGCAGCCCGCGCAGCTTCACCTGGTCGTCGTTACGGCCCAGGTATTCGAGGTTGCCGTCGGCTAGATGCCGCGCCAGGTCGCCGGTACGGTACAGGCGCCCGCCAGGGCGGAACGGGTCGTCGATGAAGCGTTCGGCGGTGAGTTCGGCGCGGTTGAGGTAGCCACGAGCAACCTGGACGCCACCGATGTACAGCTCACCCGGCACGCCCTGCGGTACCGGCTGCAGATGGCCGTCCAGCACGTAGAGCTGGGTGTTGGCGATCGGCTTGCCGATCGGGGTGTTGTCCGGTGCGGTCTGGCAGTGCCAAGCGCTGACGTCCACCGCGGCTTCGGTCGGGCCATAGAGGTTGTGCAGGTCGCTGCCTGGGAGCTGGCTGTGGAAGCGCCGAACCAGGCTGCCCGGCAAGGCTTCGCCGCTGCACAGCACGCGCAAGCCGGACTGGCTCAGTTCACTGCCAACGGCCGAGAGGAACACGTCGAGCATCGAGGGCACGAAGTGCAGCGTGGTGATGGCTTCGTGCTCGATGACTTGACGCAGGTACTCGGGGTCGCGGTGGCCGCCAGGACGCGCCATGACCAAGCGCGCGCCGGTTTGCAGGGGCCAGAGGAATTCCCACACCGAGACATCGAAGCTGAACGGGGTCTTTTGCAGGACCACATCAGTGCTGTTCAGGCCGTAGGCATCCTGCATCCACAGCAGGCGGTTGACCACGCCGGCGTGCTCGTTCATGACGCCTTTGGGCAGGCCCGTGGAGCCGGAGGTGTAGATCACGTAGGCCAGGCTATTTGGCGTCAGGCCATCGACAATCGGATTGCTGGCCGGCTGCCCTGCCCAGTCAAACTGATCCAGATCGATCACCTGCCCCGCGTCCGGCACATGCCGAGTTGGCGCATGCACCAGCACCGCCACAGGCGCGCTGTCACTGAGCATGTGACGCACGCGTTCGGCCGGATAATCCGGATCGACTGGCACATAGGCGCCGCCGGCCTTGAGGATCGCCAGCAGCCCCACCACCATCGACAGCCCGCGCTCGACGCAGATCGCCACACGGTCATCGGGTTTGACCCCCAGGCCGATCAGGTAATGCGCCAGGCGGTTGGCCTGTTCATTGAGCTGCCGATAGCTCAGCTCGCCTTCGTCGGCACGGACTGCCAGCGCCTGCGGCGTACGCGCGACCTGGGCCTCGATCAGCCCGTGCAGGGTCTGATCGAGGTCATAGGCTGCCGCCGTATCATTGAAGCTCAGCAGCAAGCGCTTGCGCTCACAGGCATCCGGCAATCCAGTCTGCATCGGCAGGGCAGCGGCGCCTTCGGCGAAGGTCCACAGCACCTGCTCCAGATAGCCGGCAAAGCGCTCGACGGTCGATCGCTCGAACAGCGCCGTGGCGTACACAATGCCGCCGGCCAACCCCTGGGGGCCCTCACCCATGCTCAGGCTCAGGTCGAACTTGGCGATAGGCGCTTGCGCGGCGACTGGGCTCACCTGCAGGTCAACGAACTGCAGGGCACGGTGTTCGGGCGTGGCATCCCAGTCCAGCGACACCTGGTACAACGGCGTGTGGCTCAGGCTGCGTGGCGGGCGTACCGCCTCGACCACCTGCTCGAATGGCAGGTCCTGATGCGCCTGGGCCTGCAACACCGCTTGCTTGACCCGTGCCAGGAGCGTGGCCACGCAGGGTGCGTCGCGGGTGTCCACCCGCACGGCGACGGAATTGACGAACATGCCGATCAAGCCATCGACCTCGGCCTGCCGACGGTTGGCCAGCGGCGAGCCGATCACCACCTCGTCTTGCCCGGCCAGGCGCGCCAGCAGCACCGCCCAAGCCGCCATGAACAGCATGTACGGGGTAACGCCCTGGGCCTGGCACAAGGTCTTGAGCGCAGTGCCAAGGCGCGGGTCGAGGCGCAGCGCCACGCTGTCGCCGGTGTAGTCCTGGCGCTCTGGCCGTGGATGGTCCCAGGGCAGGCTGAGCAGCGTCGGCGCGCCGTCGAGCTGCATGCGCCAGTAGTCAGCCTGGGCCTGCAAGGTTTCGGCGCCGAGCCAGCGCCGTTGCCACAGGGCGTAGTCCAGGTATTGCACCGGCAACGCCGGCAATGGATCGTCCTGCGCCTGGCAGAACGCCCGGTACAGCGTCCCCAGCTCGTGCACCAGCACGCCCAGCGACCAGCCATCGGCCACCAGATGGTGCAGGGTCAGCAGCAGCACGTGATGCTCATCGCCGCGCTGCAGCAGGCAGGCACGAAGCGGCAGTTCGCGGTCCAGGGCGAAGGGTGCGGCGGCCTGGGTGGCGATCAGCTGCGCCAGGGCAGCCTCGCTGAGGCCGCGGGCATCCTGCTGCAGCCACTGCAACGCTCGCGCATCGCCCGCCAGCAACACCCGTGGCTCGCCGGCCTCGGCGACGAAGTGACTGCGCAGGCTCTCGTGGCGCTCGACCACCCGACGCAAGGCACGCTCCAGGGCAAGGCGCTGCAGCGGGCCGCGCAGGTGCAGGCCGATCGGGATGTGATAGGCCGCGCTGCCCTCGCTCATCTGCGCCAGGAACCACAAGCGCTGCTGGGCGAACGACAACGGCAGGCTGCCCAGCCGTGGGCCTGACTGGATCGGCGGCAGCCTGCGGGCTGGATGCCCGTCGAGGCTTGCCGCCAGCGCAGCCAGGCTGTCGTCGGCGAACAGCTCGGCCAACGGCAGTTCCAGCCCCAGGCGCTGTCGCACCTGGGCCAGCATGCGCATGGCCAGCAAGGAATGGCCACCGAGTTCAAAGAACCGGTCCTGCCGCCCGACCCGCTGCAGCTGCAGCAATTCGCACCACAGCTCGGCCAGGCACGTTTCACGCTCGCCCTGCGGGGCCTCGTAGGCCGCTGCAGCCAGGTCTTGCGCAGCGGGCAGCGGCAGGGCCTGGCGGTCGACCTTGCCATTGTTGGTCAGCGGCATGCGCTCGAGCGCGACATAGGCCGTGGGCAGCATGTAGTCGGGCAGGCGCCCGCGCAAAAAGCGCCGCAGCGCCGCAGCGTCCAGCGCCGCATCCTGGCGCGTGTACCAGGCCACCAGGCGCAAGGGGCCCTGCCCGTCTGCCAGCGCGCTGACCTGCACGTCGCCGATGCCTGGGCACAGCGACAGTTGCTGAGCGATTTCCCCGAGTTCGATGCGAAAACCGCGAATCTTCACTTGATCGTCATTGCGCCCGAGGTATTCGAGCTGGCCGTCGGCCTGCCAGCGCACCAGGTCGCCGGTCCGATAGAGCCTGGCGCCGGGGCGCTGGCTGAACCGGTCGTTGACGAAGCGCTCGGTGCTCAGCTCAGGGCGGTTCAGGTAACCCAGGGCCACGCCATCACCGCCGATGTACAGCTCGCCGGCCACGCCGCGCGGGGTCAGCTGGCCGAAGCTATCGAGCACATAGACCTCGGTGTTGCCGACCGGACGGCCGATTGGCACCTGCCCGGCAGCCAAGTCGGACAACCGAACGGCGCAGGTCACCGCGAAGGTCGTGGTTTCAGTCGGTCCGTAACCATTGATCAGCTGCAGGTTCGGTGCCCGTTCGAGCAACGCGCGAAACGCAGCAGGCTCGGCGCGCTCGCCACCGCTGATGAGTATGCGCACGGATGCCAGCGCTGCGGGGATCAGTTGCACGTACTGGTTGAACAGCGCCGTGGTCAGGAACAGCACGCTGATGCCTTGCTCGGCCAGGGCATGGGCAAAACGCTGCGGCTCGACCAAGGTCGCGTGATCGATCACCCGCACCTGGCCACCGTTGAGCAGCGCGCCCCAGATTTCCAAGGTGCTGGCATCGAACGCGGGATTGGACACGAAGGCGATACGGTCCTGGGCGTTCAGATCAGCGTAGCCGTTGTTCAAGACCAGCCGGGCGATGCCACGGTGGGCCACGCATACGCCCTTTGGCGCGCCGGTGGTGCCGGAGGTATACATCACGTACGCCGCGCTGTCGGGCGCTGCTGGCAGCGGCAGGTCACGGGCTGGAAGGTGCTCGGCCGGCTGGCGGTCGAGGTCCAGGCGCGGCAGGTCGAAATTGGCGTGGATGTCGCTGTGGCTGAGCAGCATCGTCGCCTGGCAATCCTCGAGCATGAAACGCTGGCGCTCCGCGGGCGCGTGAATGTCCAACGGTACGTACACCGCCGCGCATTTGAGCACCGCCAGTTGCGCCACCAGCAGCGCCAGTGAGCGTGGCAACAGCAGCGCAACGCAGGCGCCCGATGCCAGGCCTTCGGCGATCAGGCATTGGGCCAGGCGGTTGGCCTGGCGGTTCAGCTCGCCGTAGCTCAGGGACTGCTGCCCGTGCACGGCGGCCACGCGCTCGGAATGACCGGCCGCGCACTGTTCGAACAGCTGCGCAACGTTGACGTCGCGCGGGTACGCGGCCGCCGTCGCATTGAGGTCGCTGAGCAGGGTCTGGCGCTCGGCGGCGCCGACCAGCTCGACTTGCGCCAATGGCGCCTGGTCGTCATCGGCCAGCGCCTGCAGGAGGGTGGCGAAGTAGCCCAGGTAGCGTTTGACGGTGGATTCATCGAACAACGCGGTGGCGTAGTCGAGGCTCCCTGCCACGCCTTCGCCCTGCTCGCCCAGGTTCAAGGTCAGGTCGAACTTGGCGACGGCCGCCGCTTGCGCCACCGCCTCGAGTTGCAGGCCTTGCAAATGCAGGGCCTGGCCCTGGGTCGCCTGCCAGTTGAGGGTGGTCTGGAACAGCGGCGTGTGGCCGAGGCTGCGGGTCGGTCGCAGCAGCTCGACCACGTGCTCGAAGGGCAGGTCCTGGTGGGCCTGGGCCTGCAGCACCTGCGCCCTGACCTGGGTAAGCAATGCCTGGCCGGTCGCTGCCGCAGTGCTGTCGATGCGGATGGCCAGGGTATTGACGAACAGGCCTACCAAGGTTTCGAGTTCTGCATGGCCGCGCCCGGCAATCGGGCAACCGATCACCACCTCCTGCTGCCCCGACAATCTCGCCAGCAGCGTCGCCCAGGCACCCAGCACAATCATGTACAGCGTCACGCCGTGGCGCTGCGCCAGGCCGCGCAGCCCAGCCACCAGCTGCGGGTCCAGCTGCACCGGCAGGCTGGCCCCAGCAAAGTCCTGGCGCTCTGGGCGAGGTCGGTCGGTGGGGACTTTCAACAGGCTCGGAGCGCCTTCAAGTGCCTGACGCCAGTACTCAGCCTGGCGTTGCAGCTGCTCGCCCACCAGCCAGCGGCGCTGCCACAGCGCGTAGTCTGCGTATTGGATCGGCAGAGGCGCCAGCGGGTCGCCCAGGCCTTGGCACAGCGCGGGGTACAGCGCGCTCAGCTCGGCGGTCAGCACCCCCAGCGACCAACCATCGGCAACGATATGATGCACGGTCAGCGCCAGTACATGGTGCTCGGGCTGCAAACGCAGCAAGCGCGCCCGCAGCAGTGGCCCATGGGCCAGATCGAACGGCTGGCTGGCGTGTGCCTGCAGCGCCTGCGGCAATGCCTGTGCCGTGATGTCCTCGCGCTGGAACCAGCCCGCCCCGGCAGTGGCACCAATCACCACTTCGGCGCCGTCTTCGCGCGGCACGAAGTGGCTGCGCAGAATCTCATGCCGCTCGACGATGCGCAGCAGCGCGCATTCTAGGGCGTCGGCGTCCAGCGCGCCGCGCAGGCCCAGGGCCAGCGGCACGTTATAGGCCTGGTTGCCACCTTCCATCTGTGCCAGAAACCACAGCCGCTGCTGGGCGAACGACAGCGGCAGCGGTTGCTCGCGCAGCACTGGCACAATGGCCGGCAAGGCGCTGCGCGCGGCCCCGGCCAGCACCTCGGCCACTGCCGCCAGCTCGGCATTGGCGAACAGCTCGGCCAAGCTCAGCTCCACGCCCAGGCGCAAGCGCACCTGCGACACCATGCGCATGGCCAGCAACGAGTGCCCGCCCAGCGAGAAGAAATGATCGCGGCGCCCGACCCGCTCGAGGTGGAGCAGCTCTGCCCAGATCTGCGCCAGGGCCTGCTCCAGCTCCCCCTGCGGCGCTTCATAGCCTTGCTCGAACAGCGCCGAGCGTTCGGGCTTGGGCAAGGCGCGGCGATCGAGTTTGCCATTGGCGGTCAACGGCAGGGCCGGCAGCTCGACGAATGCCACCGGCACCATGTACTGCGGCAGGTGTGCCTGCAACTGCGCGCGCAGGTCGTGCGCGGTGGCCGCCTCGACATCGGCCTGCGGGGTGAAATAAGCCACCAGGCGCGGCTGGCCTGGCTGATCTTCACGGGCCAGCACCACCGCCTCGTTGATGCCTGGCAAGCTCGCCAGGCGGCTTTCGATTTCGCCCAGTTCGATGCGTACACCGCGGATCTTCACCTGGTCATCGTTGCGCCCGAGGTACTCGAGGGTACCGTCGGCCTGCCAGCGCACCAGATCGCCGCTGCGGTACATGCGCCCACCGGCGTTGAAGGGGTCGTCGAGAAACCGTTCTGCGGTGAGCGCCGGGCGGTTCAGGTAACCACGCGCCACCCCGGCGCCGCCGATGTAGAGCTCGCCCGGCACGCCCAGCGGCACCGGCTCGCGGCGCTCGTCGAGCACGTACAGACGCGCATTGTCGACAGGTTTGCCGATGTGCAGCACGGCGCCGGACTCGACCAGCCCGGAGCTGGCCACCACGGTGGTCTCGGTAGGCCCATAATTGTTGACCACGGCAAAGCGCTGGGTGCGGTTGAACTGACGCAGGCGATCGCCGCCGATCAGCAGGGTACGCAACGTCGGGTGTTCAAGCTGGTGGCTGAAGGCGTACTCGGCCACCGGTGTGGGCAGGAAGCTCACGTCCAACGGCTGGCTGCGCCACCAGGCGAGCATGGCGTCGAGGTCTTCGTTGCCTTCGGCGGGCGGTGCCAGGTGCAAGGTGGCGCCGGCGCACAGCGCTGGCCACACCTCCCAGGCCATGGCATCGAAGCCGAAGCCGGCCAGGCTCGACGTGTGGCGGCCATGGCACAGGTCGAAGGCGCGGCAATGCCAGTCCACCAGGTTGTTGACGCTGCGGTGCTCGACCATCACGCCCTTGGGTTGGCCGGTGGAGCCGGAGGTGTAGATCACGTACGCCAGATGGCCGGCATGCAGGCCGGGCACCTGGGGGTTGTGCAGCGCAGCCGGCCAGTCGGGCTGGTCGAGCAACAGCACCGGCACTTGAATGCCGCCCAGGCGGGCGCGCAGGGCATGTTGCGTGAGTACCGCCACCGGTTGGCTGTCGCCCAGCAGATAGCGCACGCGCTCGTCAGGGTGTGCGGGGTCGATGGGCACATAGCCTGCGCCAGCCTTGAGCACGGCCAGCAGACCGACCAGGGTTTGCAGGCCTCGGCGGGCGAGCACGGCGACTCGGTCATCGGGGCCGACGCCCTGATCGATCAGGTGTTGGGCAAGCGCGTTGGCTTGCTGGTTGAGGGCGGCATAGCTCAGGGTCTGGTCGGCGCAGGTGGCCGCGATCGTGTGCGGATGGGCGTGGGCCTGCTGCTCGATGCGTTGCGGCAAGGTCAAGCGGGTTTCGAAAGGCACGACGCAGTCATTGAAACGTTCGAGTACCTCATGGCGTTCGTTGTCGGGCAGCAACTGTAGGCTTTGCACCTGCGCCGAAGGCGCCTGCAGCACGCTGTGCAGGACCTGCTGCAAATAGGCGCAAACCCGTTCGCCCGGTACCTGGGCGCTGGCCAGCAAGGTCAGTCGAAACGCCTCGCCCAAGTCATCGACGCTCAGCGTCAAGGGGTAGTTGGTGGCCTCGACGGAGTCGACCACGTCGATGCCGGCCACTGCAGGGCGATGCGCCGCTGCAGCGCCAGGCGCGCTGTGGCGATAGTTGAGCAATGCATTGAACAGCGGGGCCGGCGCCGCGACGCCACTGCAGCGCTGGGCCAAGGCCAACGGCGCGTGCTCGTGGCGCATCAGCGCGCTCAAGCGCTGGTGAGTGGCGCGAATCGCCGCGTTCAGGTCGCAGGCTGCAAGGTCCACGCGCAGTGGCAGCGTATTGATGAAGATACCCAGCGCCCGATCGGTGGCCTCGGCGCCGAGCAGGCGCCCCATCAGTACCGTACCGAATACCACCTGGTCGCGCCCGGTCAGCCCGCCGAGCACCCGGCCCCAGGCCAGGTGAAACAGGCTGGCGACACTCACGCCCAGGCTACGGGCATGGGCGCGCAGGGCCTGGCACAGCGCGGGCGGCAGGTCGATGGTGTGCTCGGCATGGCTGGCGCCTTCACCTTGCAGGTCCTGGATGCCGTAGGCCAGGGTCGCCTCATCGATGTCGCCGAGCATGTCGCGGAAAAACGCCTCGTGTTGCGCTTCGCTGATGCCGAGCACCGCCTGCGCCACATAATTGCGAAACGGCACCGGCGCGCCCAACAGGTGCTCCTCGCCGGCCAGGAACGCAATCAGCTCGTGACGCACCACCTCCAGGGCACTGTGGTCCATGGCGATATGGTGGAACTGCAAGGTCGCGCCCAGCTTGCCCGTGGCGGCGGGCGCGTCGCGCAGCACCCGCATCAACGGCGCTTGGGTCAGGTCTAGCCAGGCGTGCCCCGGGGCATCGGCAGGTAGTTCCAGCACAGGCAGTTGCGCTTCGCGCCAGACCACTTGCAGCGGCATCGGCAAGCCTTGCCAATGCACCGAGGTACGCAGGATATCGTGGCGTGCCACCACCCCGCGCAAGGCGCCGACAAAGGCCTGCAGGCGTGCTTCGCTGGCGAACTCGAAGCGCGCCTGCATCACGTAGGGGTCATGTGCGGTGGCGCTGGCGTGGTGGAACAGCATGCCCTGCTGCAGCGGCGCCAAAGGGTAGATGTCCTGCACGTTGGCCGCCCCGCCGGGGACCTGGGCAACCAGGCGGTCGAGGGTGTCCTGATCGAGTTCGACCAGGTTGACCAGCTCAGGGGTGATGCGCGTGCAGCCCGGCGTAATCAGGTTGCCCGGTGCCTGCACGGCGCCGTGCTTGACGGCCACATAATCACCGCGTTCGATCAGCGCGATCAGCGCGGGCTTGTGCTCGCGCAGGCGCGCCACCAGGACGGCGTCGGTCAAGGCCTGTCGGTTGCCCTGGACCAGCAGCTGGCCATCCTTGAGCGCCAGCTGGACGTTGTTGGCCGCCAGTGTTGCCAGTAGTTCATTGATGCTCACAGGACGATCTCCATTCTGTCTGTGATGGCTGCATAGCCGGCCAGGGTCGGGTGGTCGAACAGTGCGCGGACATCGGCTTCCAGGCCCTGTTCACGCAGGCGCGAGGTCAGGGTCACGGCCAGCAGCGAATGGCCGCCCAGCTCGAAGAAGTTGTCATGGCGACTGACCTGCTCGACGCCGAGCAACTCCTGCCAGATGCTGGCTAGCAGGGTTTCGGTTTCGCCCTGCGGTGCTTCGTAAACGCGAGCCTCAGGGGCGTCCGGCTCGGGTAATGCCTTGCGGTCGAGCTTGCCGTTGGGGCTCAGCGGCAGTGCTTCGAGGTGGATGTACAGCGCCGGCACCATGAATTCCGGCAGGTGCGTGAGCAGTGCCGCGCGCAGGGTCTCGGGCGCGCTTGGCTCGCCGGTGTAGTAGGCGATCAGCCGTTGCTCGCGGGCAATCACCACGGCCTCCTTGATGCCGTCGATAGCGGTCAGCCCGGCCTGGATTTCGCCCAATTCGATACGCAGCCCGCGCAGCTTCACCTGGTCGTCGTTACGGCCCAGGTATTCGAGGTTGCCGTCGGCCAGGTGCCGCGCCAGGTCGCCGGTGCGGTACAGGCGACCGCCGGGGCGGAACGGGTCGTCGATGAAGCGTTCGGCGGTGAGTTCGGCGCGGTTGAGGTAGCCGCGAGCCACCTGGACGCCGCCGATGTACAGCTCGCCCGGCACGCCCTGCGGGACCGGTTGCAGATGGCCGTCCAGCACGTAGAGCTGGGTATTGGCGATCGGCTTGCCGATCGGGGTGTTATCCGGCGCGGTTTGGCAGTGCCAGGCGCTGACGTCCACCGCGGCTTCGGTCGGGCCATAGAGGTTGTGCAGGTCGCTGCCTGGGAGCTGGCTGTGGAAGCGCCGAACCAGGCTGCCCGGCAAGGCTTCGCCGCTGCACAGCACGCGCAAGCCGGACTGGCTCAATTTGCTGCCAACGGCCGAGAGGAATACGTCGAGCATCGAGGGCACGAAGTGCAGCGTGGTGATGGCTTCGTCCTCGATGACCTGACGCAGGTACTCGGGGTCGCGGTGGCCGCCAGGACGTGCCATGACCAAGCGCGCGCCGGTTTGCAGGGGCCAGAGGAATTCCCACACCGAGACATCGAAGCTGAACGGGGTCTTTTGCAGGACGCCGTCAGTGCTGTTCAAGCCGTAGGCGTCCTGCATCCACAACAGGCGGTTGACCACGCCGGCGTGCTCGTTCATGACGCCTTTGGGCAGGCCCGTGGAGCCGGAGGTGTAGATCACGTAGGCCAGGCTATTTGGCGTCAGGCCATCGACAATCGGATTGCTGGCCGGCTGCCCTGCCCAGTCGAACTGATCCAGATCGATCACCTGCCCCGCGTCCGGCACGTGCCGAGTTGGCGCATGCACCAGCACCGCCACAGGCGCGCTGTCACTGAGCATGTGACGCACGCGTTCGGCCGGATAATCCGGATCGACTGGCACATAGGCGCCGCCGGCCTTGAGGATCGCCAGCAGCCCCACCACCATCGACAGCCCGCGCTCGACGCAGATCGCCACACGGTCATCGGGTTTGACCCCCAGGCCGATCAGGTAATGCGCCAGGCGGTTGGCCTGTTCATTGAGCTGCCGGTAGCTCAGCTCGCCTTCGTCGGCACGGACTGCCAGCGCCTGCGGCGTACGCGCGACCTGGGCCTCGATCAGCCCGTGCAGAGTCTGATCGAGGTTGTAATCGACAGCAGTAGCATTGAACTCGACCACCACTTGCTGCCGCTCTGCGGCCTGCAAGACAGGTATGCGCTGCACCGGCAACTGCGGTTCATGTTCGAGCGCCTCGACCATGGCCGCGAGCACCTGGTGCATCTGCCCACAGATGCGCGCCGCGCCGACCTCGGCGGGGGTCATGGCGACCAGGCGGAAGCCTGCCCCGGTATCATCCACGTTCAAGCCCAGCGGGTAGTTGCTGCGTTCCTGACTTGCCAGGTTTTCGATACCTGCGGTTGCCTGCTGCTGATCCGCTGTGGCCAGACTGCTGTGGCGGTAGTTGAGCATGGCGCTGAACAGCGGCAGTGGCGCGGCCACGCCGCTGCAACGTTGCGCCAGGGCCAGGGAGGCATGTTCGTGGGCCAGCAATGCGCTGAGGCGCTGATGCGCGGCATGGGCAGCGTCCTGCAGGCCGATACCCGCGAGGTCCAGGCGCAGCGGCAATGTGTTGATGAACATGCCCAGTGCCCGCTCCGCGCCCTCGCCGCCTTGCAGGCGGCCCAGCAATACAGTGCCGAACACCACCCGATCCTGACCACTGGCGGCGCTCAGCAGACGCGCCCAGGCCAGGTGGAACAGGCTGGCGACGCTGATGCCCAAGTGCCGCCCCTGCTCGCGCAGGCGCATGCCAAGGTCGTCGTCCAGCCACAGCTGGGCCTCTTCGATAGCGCGGCCATCGCCTTGCACATCGCTCAGGCCGAACGGCAAGGTCGGCTCGTCGATATCGCCCAGCTGCGCGCTGAAGAACGCCTCATGCTCGGCCTGGCTGATGCCCAGACGCGCCTGCGCCACGTAGTTGCGGTACGGCACTGATGGGTAAGCCGGCAGGCCCTTGCCGGCGAGCAGGGCAATTAGTTCCTCGCCCACCACCTCCATGGCAGTGTGGTCGAGCACGATATGGTGGAACAGCAAGGTCGCCTCGACCCCGCCCTGGGTATGCCGGTAGTACAAGCGCAAAAGCGGCGCCTGGGCAAGCGGCAGATGCGCTGACTGTGCCTCGCCCTCGATCAGCGCCAGCGGTGCCCGACGCCACACCACCTGCACCGGCTGTGGCAGACCATCCCAGAGCACCGCCGTGCGCAGCACGTCGTGACGCTCGATGACCTTGTCCAGCGCCGCCGCGAAATCCACGAACTGCGTCTGGCTGGCGAAGGCGACACGCGAGTGCAGCACGTACGGGTCGTGCTCGGCCGCGCTGACATGGTGGTACAGGATGCCCTCCTGCAGCGGGGCCAACGGGTAGATGTCCTGTACGTTGCCAGCGCCGCCTGGGACCTGGGCGACGATGCGCTCGATCGCCGCCTGCTCCAGGTTCAGCAGCGGCAGCATGGCCGCCGTGATGTGCTGGCAACCAGCGACGATCAAGTTGTCCGGCACCTGCACCTGGCGGGTTTGGCCCAGGGTGGCCGCCAAGGCCGCGATGGTCGGTTGGCCGAACAACGTTCGTACATCGACGTGCAGGCCTTGCTGGCGCAAGCGGGCCGTCAGGTTGACCGCCAGCAGCGAGTGGCCGCCGAGTTCGAAGAAGTTGTCGTGGCGCCCTACCCGCTCGACCGTGAGCATCTGCGCCCAGACCTGCGCCAGCGCCGTTTCGACCGGCCCTTGCGGGGCCTGGTAGGCCTGCCCGGCAAGCGCTTGCGGATCCGGATCAGGCAGGGCCTTGCGGTCGAGCTTGCCGTGGGCGGTCAGCGGCAGCGCCGCCAGCCGGGTGAAGGCCAGCGGCAGCAAGTGCGCCGGCAGGCAGCTTTGCAGGGCGGCGCGCAAGGCGTCGACCTGCACTGGCGCAATTTCGGTGAACCAGGCCAGCAGACGCTCGTCACGTACCAGCACCACGGCAGCGGCAACCCCTGGCTGCGCCGCCAGCACCGCCTCGATCTCACCGAGCTCGACGCGCACACCACGGATTTTCACCTGATCGTCGTTTCGGCCCAGGTAATGCAGGGTGCCATCGGCATTCCAGCGCACCAGATCGCCGCTGCGGTACATGCGGCCACCCGCTGCGCCACTGAAAGGATCGGCGACGAAGCGCTCAGCGGTCAGTTGTGGCCGGTTCAGGTAACCGCGAGCGACCCCTGCGCCGGCGATGTACAGCTCACCGACCGCACCCACCGGCACTGGCTGGCGCTGCTCATCGAGCACGTACACCTGGGTGTTGGCGATCGGCCTGCCGATATGCAGCGCAGCACCAGGCTGCAGCACAGCGGAGGTCGCTACCACCGTGGCCTCGGTCGGACCGTAGTTGTTGACCAGGGCAAAGCCTGGCTCGCGCTCGAACTGGCGCAGGCGGTCGCCGCCCACCAGCAAGGTGCGCAAGGTGGGGTGCTGGCGCTCGCGGCGCAGCGCTTGCTCGGCGACGGGGGTGGGCAGGAAGCTGACCTGCAACGGCTGTTGCAGCCACCAGTCGAGCAGTTCATCGACGTGCTCGCCGGCGATGTGCGCAGGTGGCAGGTGCAGCACCGCACCCGCGCACAGCGCTGGCCAGACTTCCCAGGCCACGGCATCGAAGCCGAAGCCGGCGACGCTGCTGGTATGGCAGCCGGCGCCCACGGCGAACGCTTCGCAGTGCCAGTGCACCAGGTTGACCAGGGTCGCATGCTCGACCATCACGCCTTTCGGTTGGCCGGTGGAGCCGGAGGTATAGATCACGTAGGCCAGTCGCTCGGCCGTGAGGCCAGCGACCTGCAGATCGCTGTCGGGCTGCGCCTGCCAGGCCTGGCCATGCAGCGCAAGCTGGGCAGTGGCGCCGACCAGCCCCTGGGTCTGGGGGTCGGTCAGCACCAACGCCGGGGCGCTGTCGTGCAGCAGGTAGGCGATGCGCTCGGCAGGATAGTCAGGGTCCACGGGCACATAGGCGGCGCCGGTTTTCAGCACCGCGAGCATTGCCACCAGGCGATCGACGTTACGTGGCAGGCACACCGCCACCCGCTCGCCCAGCGCGACACCACGGCTCAACAGGTGATGGGCCAGGCGGTTGGCACTGCGGTTGAGTTCGCCATAGCTCAAAACCTGCCCGTCCTGTACCAGCGCAGCGGCCTGCGGCGTGCGCGCCGCCTGGCGCTCGATCAGGGCGTGCACGGTCTGGCCCAGCGGATACGGCCGGGCCGTGGCGTTGAAGGCGTGCAGCACCTGCGCGCGGGCTGGCGCATCGAGGATCGACAGCGCCGCCACAGGGGTATCGTCAGCCTGCTCCAGCGCCTGGGTCAGTTGCGCCAACGCTTCAGCCATCCACTGTGCAATGCGTGCAGCGCCCATCCCTGGTTCAGCCAATACACTGAGGGTGAAGCCCTCGCCCAGGTCATCGACGCTCAGGGTCAGTGGGTAATTGCTGCGCTCCTCGCCGCCGAGCAGACGCACGCCTTGCAGGCTTGCATCGCTGCTCGGCGCCGCGCCGGCACTGCTGTGGCGATAGTTGAACAGGGCGCTGAACAGCGGCAGCGATGCGGCCACCGCGCTGCAACGCTGGGCCAGGGCCAGTGACGCGTGCTCGTGGCTGAGCAGTGCCGAGAGGCGCTGGTGAGTGACGCGCAGCGCCTGGTGCGCCGGGGCGCTCAGGTCGATGCGCAGTGGCAAGGTATTGATGAACACGCCCAAGGCGCGGTCGGCACCCTCGCCGGCTTGCAGGCGGCCCATCAGCACGGTGCCGAAGACCACGTCGCTGCGGTTGGCCAGTACGCCCACCACGCGCGCCCAGGCCAGGTGCGCCAGGCTGGCGGCACTGACCCCCCGGCGCCGGGCCTGCTCACGCAGGCGCCGAGCCAGCGCGGCATCGACCGGCAGCTGAGCCTCCTCGGTATGCGCACCGTCGCTGTGCACATCGGCCAGGCCGAACGGCAAGGTAGGCTCATCGACATCGCCCAACATGTCGCGGAAGAACGCCTCGTGGCCAGCAGCGTCGGAGCCCAGCCGGGCCTGCGCGACGTAGGTGCGGTACGGCGCCGGCGGCTGCAGGCGCGCCTGCTGATCGGTGAGGATCAGGCGCATCTCATTGGCGATCACTTCCATGGCGGTGTGGTCGAGGGCCAGGTGATGGAACTGCAAGATCGCCACCACCTGCTGGTTGTGCGGATCGTCGGCGTACAGCAAGCGCATCAGCGGCGCCTGGGCCAGGTCAAGGCGTTGCTGGCGGGCATCGAAGCGCGCCTGCAGGGCATCGATCACCGAGCCGGCTGGCAAATCGTCGATGGCCGTGACCGCCATGCGCGCATTGCGCCACACCACCTGCACTGGTTGCGCCAGGCCTTCGCTGAGCACGGCGGTGCGCAGGATGTCGTGACGATCGATGACCTGCTGCAGGGCCCCGGCCCAAGTGTGCAGGCGCGCCAGGTTGTCGAACGCCAGGCGCGATTGCAGCAGGTAGGGGTCACCGCGCTCGGCACTGAGGTGGTGGTAGAGAATGCCTTCCTGTAGCGGCGCCAGCGGGTAGATGTCCTGCACGTTGGCGGCGCCGCCCGGCACGCTGGCGACAATGCGGTCGATCTCGGCCTGCTCCAGCTCGATCAGGCTGAGCATCGCCGGGGTGATCTGCTGGGCGGCGGGGTCGATGCGGTTGGCCGGGACCTGCACTTCCCGGCCGCTGCCTACCGCTGCGGCCAGCGCGGCCAAGGTCGGCTGTGCGAACAGTACCCGCACATCGGCGCTCAACCCTGCGCTGCGCATGCGCTCGATCAGGGTCACTGCCAGCAGCGAGTGGCCGCCCAGTTCGAAGAAGTGATCGTCTCGGCCGACCTGTTCGACCTTGAGCACGTCGGCCCAGATCGCCGCCAGGGCGGTTTCCACCGCGCCCTCGGGAGCCTGGTAACCGCGGCTCAGGACGGCATCGCTGCCAGGTGCCGGCAGCGCGCGGCGGTCGAGCTTGCCGTTGGCGGTCAGCGGCAAGGCGGGCAGCTGCACGTAGGCAGCGGGCAGCATGTAGTCCGGCAACTGGGTTTGCAGCTGGGTATGCAAGGCGGCGATTGCCGGCGCATCGGCACTGGCAGTGAAGTACGCCACCAGGCGCTTGTCACCTGGGGCGTCCTCGCGGACCAGCACCGCCGCCTCGGCTACACCAGGGCAGTCACTCAAACGCGCCTGGATTTCGCCCAGTTCGATGCGGAGCCCGCGCAGCTTGACCTGCTGGTCGGCGCGGCCCAGGTAACGCAAGGTGCCGTCGGCCTGCCAACTGACCAGATCGCCGCTTCGGTACATGCGCGCCCCCGCTTGCGCAGTGAACGGATCGTCGAGGAACCGCTCGGCACTGAGTGCGGGCTGGCCCAGGTAACCGAGGGCCACCCCGTCGCCGCCGATGTACAGCTCGCCCACCGCGCCGACCGGCAGCGGTTGCCGACGAGCGTCGAGGACATAGCAACGGGCATTGCCGATGGGCTTGCCGATCGGGATGCTGCCTTCGCCTGCCTGGACGATCTCGAACGTCGTGCTGAAGGTGGTGGCCTCGGTCGGACCGTAACCGTTGAGCAGGTGCGCAGGCTTGCCGCCGCGCAGCACCCGAGCGATCACCGCCGGGTCGAGGACGTCGCCGCCGACCATCAGGTAGCGCAGTTGGGCGAAGGCCGGCAGCAACGCATCGGCAAATTGGTGGAACAGCCCGGCAGTGAGCCACAACACGTTGACTTGCTGCGCCAGCAGGCAGTCGTGCAGGCCTTGGCTGGACAGCACCTGCTCTTGATCGATGACCACCAGTGTGGCGCCGTTGAGCAGCGCCGCCCAGACCTCCAGGGTACTGGCGTCGAACGCCGGGTTGGAGGCGAACGCCACGCGGTCCTGGCTGTTGAAGTCGGCAAAGCCGTTGTTGATGACCAGGCGGGCGATGGCCCGGTGCGGCACTTGCACGCCTTTCGGGGTGCCGGTGGAGCCAGAGGTATACATGATGTAGGCAGGGTCCTCGCCCGCGACCGGCAGCCCCGGTGCGTGGGCCGGGTAACGGTCCAAGGCCAGCTGATCGAGTTCGACCCGCAGGGCCTGCCCCACCTGTGGCTCGCTGCTGTGGGTCAGCAGCAGCCGGGCCTGGCTGTCGGCAATCATGAACGCCTGGCGCGCGGCCGGCGCGTTGCTGTCCAGCGGCACATAAACCGCCCCGCACTTGCTCGACGCCAGCTGCGCCGCCAACAGGTCGATGCCGCGTGGCAGCAACAGCGCCACCCGCTCGCCAGGCTGCAGACCGAGCGCCAGCAGGTGATGGGCCAGGCGATTGGCGTGCTGGTCGAGTTGTGCGTAGGTATGGCGTTGTTGCTGGTGGACTACCGCGATGGCGTCTGGGGTCAGCGCGACATGGGCGCCGAACAGCGTGTGCACGGCGTGCTCGCGTGGGTAGTCACGGCGGGTCGCATTGAAGCCCTGCAGCACCCGCTCGCGCTCGGCCGCAGCCAGGCAGTCGAGCTGCTGCAGGGGCGTTGCCGGGGCGTGTTGCAGGGCCTGGGCCAGGCGCTCCAGCGCCGTGGCCAGCAGGCGGCAGACCTGGGCGCCGTCCACGCTGTCGACGGCTTGCACGGTCAGCACCAGGGCCTGGCCCGTATCGTCGACGTTGACCACCAGCGGGTAGTTGCTGCGCTCATGGGCTTCCAACTGCTCGATGCCCCGCCACGCTTGGCGCAGCTCGCCAGGGCTGGCCGCGCTGTGGCGGAAATTCAACAGGCTGGTGAACAGCGCCTGGCCGGCAGGCACCGCGCTGCAGCGCTGCGCTTGCGCCAGCGAGGCCTGCTCGCAGGCCAGCAAGCGCGCCAGGCGCTGATGGGTCAGGCGCAGCCCGTCGCAGGCCGGGGCGCTGCCGACACTGACGCGCAGCGGCAAGGTGTTGATGAACATGCCCAGCGCCCGTTCGGCGCCCTCGCCGCCTTGCAGGCGACCGAGCAGCACGCTGCCGAACACCACCTCCTCGCGCCCCGACAACTGCGCCAGCACCTGGCCCCAGGCCTGGTGCACCAGGCTGGCCAGGCTGACGCCTGCCTGCCGCGCCTGCTCGCGCAAGCGCTGGCCCAACGCCGCGTCCAGCGTCTGGCGGCTGTCGAGCACGCGGCGCCCGTGGGTGTCGGCATCTCGCAGGCCGTAGACCACGGTCGGCTCGTCGATGTCGCTGAGCAGCTCGCGGAACAGCGCCTCGGCGGCCTGCTGGTGATTGCCCAGGCGCGACTGCGCGACGTAGTTGCGATAAGGCACGCTGGCCTGGGTCAGCGCCTGGCCCTGAAGCAGGGCGGTGATTTCCGCCACGAGCTGCTCGACGGCCGCATGGTCGAGGACGATATGGTGAATCAGCAGGGTCGCCTCGACGCGCCCAGCGCAATCGTCCTGCAGCAGGCGCAGCAGCGGCGCCTGGTTGAGGTCGATCACGGCGTCGGCAAGCCGAGGCGCCTCGCGCCAGACCACTTGCACCGGCTCTTCGAGCTGCTGCCAGTGAATGCTGGTGCGCAGGATGTCGTGGCGAGCGACGACCTGATCGAGGGCGTTGGCGAACGCGTCCAACGTGGCCTGGTCGGGGAAGGCGAAGCGTGCCCGCAGCACGTAGGGGTCGGCCCCTTCGCTGGCCAGGTGGTGGTAGAGGATGCCTTGCTGCAGCGGGGCCAGGCCGTAGATGTCCTGAATATTACCCACGCCCCCCGGGATCTGCGCGGCCAGGGTATCGATGGCCGCCTGCGACAGGCTGGCCAACGGCAGCATGGCAGGGGTGATACGGGTGCAACCTGGGGTGATGCAGTTGTCAGGGACCTGTACAGCGCTCGAGGTGCCGACTGCCGCTGCCAGCGCGGCCAGGGTCGGCTGGCCGAACAACACGCGAATATCGGCGTGCAACCCGCGTTGACGCAGGCGTGAGGTCAAGGTCACGGCCAGCAGCGAATGGCCGCCCAGCTCGAAGAAGTTGTCATGGCGACTGACCTTCTCGACGCCGAGCAACTCCTGCCAGATGTCGGCCAGCAGGGTTTCGGTTTCGCCCTGCGGTGCTTCGTAGACGCGCGCCTCAAGGGCGCCCGGCTCGGGCAGTGCCTTGCGGTCGAGCTTGCCGTTGGGGCTCAGCGGCAGTGCTTCGAGGTGGATGTACAGCGCCGGCACCATGAACTCCGGCAGGTGCGTGAGCAGTGCCGCGCGCAGGGTCTCGGGCGCGCTTGGCTCGCCGGTGTAGTAGGCGATCAGCCGTTGCTCGCGGGCGATCACCACGGCCTCCTTGATGCCGTCGATAGCGGTCAGCCCGGCCTGGATTTCGCCCAATTCGATACGCAGCCCGCGCAGCTTCACCTGGTCGTCGTTACGGCCCAGGTATTCAAGGTTGCCGTCGGCCAGATGCCGCGCCAGGTCGCCGGTACGGTACAGGCGCCCGCCAGGGCGGAACGGGTCGTCGATGAAGCGTTCGGCGGTGAGTTCGGCGCGGTTGAGGTAGCCACGGGCGACCTGGACGCCACCGATGTACAGTTCACCCGGCACACCCTGCGGGATCGGTTGCAGATGGCCGTCCAGCACGTAGAGCTGGGTATTGGCGATCGGCTTGCCGATCGGGGTGTTGTCCGGCGCGGTCCGGCAGTGCCAGGCGCTGACGTCCACCGCGGCTTCGGTCGGGCCATAGAGGTTGTGCAGGTCGCTGCCTGGGAGCTGGCTGTGGAAACGCCGAACCAGACTGCCGGGCAAGGCTTCGCCGCTGCACAGCACGCGCAAGCCGGATTGACTCAATTTGCTGCCAACGGCCGAGAGGAACACGTCGAGCATCGAGGGCACGAAGTGCAGCGTGGTGATGGCTTCGTGCTCGATGACCTGACGCAGGTACTCGGGGTCGCGGTGGCCGCCAGGACGGGCCATGACCAAGCGCGCGCCGGTTTGCAGGGGCCAGAGAAACTCCCAGACCGAGACATCGAAGCTGAACGGGGTCTTTTGCAGGACCACATCAGTGCTGTTCAAGCCGTAGGCATCCTGCATCCACAACAGGCGGTTGACCACGCCGGCGTGCTCGTTCATGACGCCTTTGGGCATGCCCGTGGAGCCGGAGGTGTAGATCACGTAGGCCAGGTTATTTGGCGTCAGGCCATCGACAATCGGATTGCTGGCCGGCTGCCCTGCCCAGTCAAACTGATCCAGATCGATCACCTGCCCCGCGTCCGGCACGTGCCGAGTTGGCGCATGCACCAGCACCGCCACAGGCGCGCTGTCGCTGAGCATGTGACGCACGCGTTCGGCCGGATAATCCGGATCGACCGGCACATAGGCGCCGCCAGCTTTGAGAATCGCCAGCAGCCCCACCACCATCGACAGCCCGCGCTCGACGCAGATCGCCACACGGTCATCGGGTTTGACCCCCAGGCCGATCAGGTAATGCGCCAGGCGGTTGGCCTGTTCATTGAGCTGCCGGTAGCTGAGCTCGCCTTCATCGGCACGGACCGCCAGCGCCTGCGGCGTACGCGCGACCTGGGCCTCGATCAGCCCGTGCAGGGTCTGATCGAGGGTGTAATCGACAGCAGTAGCATTGAACTCGACCACCACTTGCTGCCGCTCTGCGGCCTGCAAGACAGGTATGCGCTGCACCGGCAATTGCGGTTCATGCTCGAGCGCCTCGACCATGGCCGCGAGCACCTGCTGCATCTGCCCACAGATCCGCGCTGCGCCGACGTCGGCGGGGGTCATGGCGACCAGGCGGAAGCCTTCGCCCAGGTCATCCACGTTGAGGCTCAGCGGGTAATTGGTCCGCTCCTGGCCATCGAGCACTTCGATCCCTTGCCAGGCCTTGCGCTGCTCGGCATCTGCGAGAGCGCCGTGACGGTAGTTGAGCATCGCGCTGAACAGCGGCAGTGGCGCGGCCACGCTGCTGCAACGTTGCGCCAGGGCCAGCGAAGCGTGCTCGTGGGCCAGCAGCGCACTGAGGCGTTGGTGCGTGGCATGGGCGGCTTCGCGCAGGCTGACAGCACCCAGATCGACCCGCAGTGGCAGGGTATTGATGAACATGCCCAACGCCCGCTCGGCACCCTCGCCGCCTTGCAGGCGGCCGAGCAGCACGGTGCCGAACACCACGCGATCCTGACCACTGGCGGCGCCGAGCAAACGCGCCCAGGCCAGGTGGAACAGGCTGGCGACGCTGATACCCAAGACGCGAGCGTGGCGCCGCAACGCGGCGGCCAGCGGCGTCGGCAAGGTCAGCTTGACCTCCTGCATGGCCCGGCCGTCACCCTGGACGTCGTTCAACCCGAAGGGCAAGGTCGGCGTATCGATCTCCGCCAGTTGCGCGTGGAAGAAGGCCTCGTGTTCGACCTGGCTGATGCCCAGTCGCGCCTGTGCTACGTAATTACGGTACGGTACAGGTCGGGCAACGGGTGCTGGTAGACCGTGCAGCAGCCCTTGCAGTTCTTCGCCGATCAGCTCCAAAGCCGTGTGATCGAGCACGATGTGGTGGAACTGCAAGGTTGCATCGATGCCCTCCTCGCCTTGGCGGTAAAACAGCTGTAACAACGGCGCCTGGTCGAGCCGCAGGGTTGGCAAGTCGCCCTGCTCCCTACCGCCCAGGACACCCGCCACACGCCGCAGCACCACCTGTACCGGTTGCGCCAAGCCGTCCCACAACACGGCGGTGCGCAGCACGTCATGACGGGCGATCACCTGATCCAGCGCTCCGGCGAAGGCGTGCAGGCGCTCGACGCTATCGAAGCGCAGCCGCGAGTACAGCACGTAGGGATCGTGCTCGGCGGCGCTGAGGTGGTGATAGAGAATGCCCTCCTGCAGCGGCGCAAGCGGATAGATGTCCTGCACGTTGGTCGCGCCGCCCGGCACGCTGGCCACGATACGGTCGATGCTGGCCTGGTCGAGCTCGATCAGGCTGAGCAGGTCCGGGGTGATGTGCTCGCAGCCCGCTGGAATGCGGTTTTCCGGCACTGCCACCTGCTGGGCCTGGCCCAGGGTTGCCGCCAAGGCGGCAATGGTGGGCTGGCCGAACAGGGTGCGCACATCCACTTGCAGGCCTTGCTGACGCAAGCGCGCGGTCAGCGTGACCGCCAGCAGCGAATGGCCGCCCAGCTCGAAGAAGTTGTCGTGCCGCCCCACCTGCTCGACTCCCAGCAGCTGCGCCCAGAGCTGCGCAAGCAGCTGCTCGGTGGCACCTCGCGGCGCCTCGAACGGACGCTGCAGCAAGGCCGCGTCCGGCGCTGGCAAGGCATTGCGATCGAGCTTGCCGTTAGGGGTCAGGGGCAGCTGCTCAAGGTGGATGTACTGCGCCGGCACCATGTAGTCCGGCAGATCACCGAGCAGCACTTTGCGCAGCTGCTCGGCCGGCACCGGCTCGCCGCTGTGGTAAGCCACCAGGCGCGGCCCGGCGACGCCGTCGTCGAACGCCAGCACCAGCGCCTCGCGCACGCCAGGGATGCGCAGCAGGCAGGCTTCGATTTCGCCTGGTTCGATGCGCAGGCCACGGATTTTCACTTGGTGATCGTTGCGCCCGAGGAACTCCAGAGCACCATCGGCGCGTTGGCGCACCAGGTCGCCACTGCGGTACAGGCGCTCGCCTGGCAACCAAGGGTCGTCAATGAAGCGCTCGGCCTGCTGCTCGGCCAGGCCCAGGTAGCCACGGGTAACGCCGGCACCGCCGATATGCAACTGCCCGGCCACGCCCCACGGCACCAGTTGATCGCGGCTGTCGAGGACATACAGGCGGGTATTGTCGATGCCATGCCCGATCGGCAAGCTGCCGCGCGGTAGCGCTGCGCCGGGGTGCAGGGTCCAGACACTGCAATCGACCGTGGTTTCGGTGGGCCCATAGACGTTGTGCAGGCGCACCGCGGGTAGCCGCTCACGCACCTGCGCCGCCAAGGCGGCGGTCAATTCGCCGCCGCCACAGACGATGTCGCTAAGGCTGCTGCACGCGGCGCTCTGCGGCTGTTCGAGGAACTGCTGAAGCAATGCCGGTACGAACTGCACCACATTCACTTGCTGTTGCTCGATCAACTGCACCAGGTACTGCGCATCGCGCTGGCCATCCGGGCGGGCCAGGACCAGGCGCAGGCCGCTGCACAGCGGCCAGAACAACTCCCACACCGACGCATCGAAGCTGACTGGGGTCTTGTGCAGCACGCTGCCGGCATCTGCGCACAGGCGTTGGCTCCAGCGCACCAGGTTGACCACGTTGCGGTGCTCGACCATCACGCCCTTGGGCACGCCGGTGGAACCTGAGGTGTAGATCACGTAGGCCAGGTGCTGCGCGCTCAAGCCGGGTACGTGCGGATCGCTGACGGGGTTGTCGCTCCAGCTGGGCAGATCGAGGTCGACCAGCAGCGCATGCGCTGCCACGCCGCGGGTCGCACTGTGGACCAGCAGCGCCCGCGGCGCGCTGTCCTCGAGCATGTGCACCAGGCGCTGCGGCGGATAGCTCGGATCCAGCGGCACATAGGCGCCGCCGGCCTTGAGGATGGCCAGCAGGCCGACCACCAGCGCCATGCTGCGCTCGACGCAGATCGCCACGCGATCGTCCGGTCGTACGCCCAGGGCGAGCAGGTGATAAGCCAGGCGGTTGGCCTGTTCGTTGAGCTCGCGATAACTGAGTTCGCCGTCTTCGCCGACCAGTGCGATGGCCTCGGGGGTAAGCCTGGCCTGGGCCTCGAACAGGTGCTGCAACGGCTGCTGCCGCTCGCCGCCGCGAGCGCTCGAGCGGGCCTGCTGCAACAGCTGCGCACGCTCGCTTGCAGCCAGTACCGGCAGCTGCTGCACCGGCAACTGCGGCTGTTGCTGCAGGGCATCGAGCAGCCCACCGAGTACCTGCAGCAATTGCTCGCAGACGCGCTGGGCACCGATCGCCGCGCTGACCTGGGCGGTCAGGCGCATGCCGTCGCCCAAGTCATCGACGTCGACGCTCAGCGGGTAGTTGCCGTGCCCGCCACTGGGCAGCGCTTCGATGCCCTCGAGCGCCTCACGCTGCACGAGTTGTTCATCGGCACTGGCGCCGTGGCGGTAGTTGAGCATGGCACTGAACAACGGCGTCGGCGCGGCCACGCCGCTGCAGCGCTGGGCCAGCGCCAGCGAGGCGTGTTCATGCACCAGCAGCGCTCCCAAGCGCTCGTGGGCCAGGCGCACGCCATCACGCACGCCCAGGCCGTCGAGATCAAGGCGCAGCGGCAAGGTATTGATGAACATGCCAAGGCCACGGTCGGCGCCGGCACCGCCTTGGAGTCGGCCAAGCAGCACGGTGCCGAACACGACCGAGTCCTGGCCACTGGTGGCCGCCAGCAGGCGTGCCCAGGCCAGGTGCAGCAGGCTCGCCGCGCTGACCCCGGCCTGCTGGGCCTGTTGGCGCAGACGCTGATACTGGGCGCTTGGCACCTGCACGGTAACCCGCTCGAAATCGCCGGCCTGGCCCTGCAGGTCGCTCAGGCCGTAAGGCAGCGTCGGCTCATCGATATCGCCCAGCTCGGCGCGGAAGAATGCTTCATGCTCGGCTTCGCTGATGGCCAGGCGGGCCTGGGCCACGTAGTTGCGGTAAGGCACCGCCGGCTGGCTGGGCACCTGGCCACGCAGGTGATCACGAATTTCGCCGAGCACGACCTTCATCGCCGTGTGGTCGAGCACGATGTGGTGGAACTGCAAGGTCGCCTCGATCGCACGGTCGCCGCCTGCGTGCAACAGACGGATCAGCGGCGCCTGGTCCAGCGCCAGCGGCGGTGCGCCCGCCGCAGCACCCTGGGCCGTGTGCAGCAGGACGGGGCCTGGCACCTGGCGCCAGACCACTTGCAGCGGTTGCGCCAGGCCGTCCCAGAGCACCGCCGTGCGCAGCACGTCGTGGCGTTCTATCACCTGTTGCAGGGCAGCGGCGAACGCTTGCAGGCGCGCAAGGCTGTCGAACACCACGCGCCACTGCAGCAGGTACGGATCGCCGTCGGGCGCGCTCAGGTGGTGATAGAGGATACCTTCCTGCAGCGGCGCCAGTGGGTAGATGTCCTGCACGTTGGCGGCGCCGCCGGGCACGCTGGCGACAATCCGCTCGATGCTGGCCTGATCCAGTTCGATCAGTGGCAGCATGTCCGGGGTGATCTGCGTGCAGCCAGCATCGATGCGATTGGCCGGCACCTCGACCTGCCGATTGTGGTCGATGGCAGCTGCCAGCGCCGCCACGCTCGGCTGGCTGAACAGCACCCGCACATCGGTGCCGAAGCCCTGTTGGCGCAGGCGCTCGATCAGGGTCACGGCCAGCAGTGAATGGCCGCCCAGCTCGAAGAAATCATCGTCCCGCCCTACTCGCTCCAGGCCCAGCACCTCGGCCCAGATGGCCGCCATGCGGATTTCACGCTCACCCTGCGGTTCGGCGTGAACCTGTGCCTGCAGCGCGGGCTCGGGCAAGGCGCGCCGGTCGAGTTTGCCGTGGCTGGTCAGCGGCCAGTGCGTCAGGGGTATCAGCGCCTGCGGCAGCATGTGCGCCGGCAGGCTGGCCTGCAAGGCCTCGCGCAGGGCGTCGAGATCAACCGGCGCATCAAAGGTGAACCAGGCCAGCAAGCGCTCGGCGCGCACCAGCACCAGGGCCTGCTCGACGCCCGGCTGAGCGACGATGGCTGCTTCGATCTCGCCCAGCTCGACGCGCATGCCGCGAATCTTCACCTGGTCATCATTGCGGCCCAGGTAGTCGAGGGTGCCGTCGGCATTCCAGCGCACCAGGTCGCCGCTGCGGTACATGCGCGCACCGGGCAGGCGGCTGAACGGGTCGGCGAGGAAGCGCTCCTCGGTCAATTGCGCACGGTTGAAATAGCCGCGGGCGACCTGACTGCCGCCGATGTACAGCTCGCCCGGCACGCCCACCGGTACCGGCTGGCGACGCCCATCGAGCACATACACGCGGGTGTTGGCGATCGGCTGGCCAATGTGCAGGTCGGCTCCGGGCAGCAGCGTGCCGGACGTGGCGACCACGGTGGTTTCGGTCGGCCCGTAGTTGTTCACCACGGCGAATCCGGGGTCGCGCTGGAACGCGCGCAGGCGGTCGCCGCCAACCAGCAGGGTGCGCAAGGTCGGGTGCTGGCGCTCGCGGCGCAGCGCCAGCTCGGCGACCGGAGTGGGCAGGAAACTGACTTTCAGCGGCTGCAACAGCCACCAGTCGAGCAGCGCTTCGACGTGCTCGTTGCCGATGTGCGCCGGTGGCAGGTGCAAGGTCGCCCCGGCGCACAAGGCCGGCCAGACCTCCCAGGCCATGGCATCGAAACCGAATCCGGCGACGCTGGAGGTGCGCTCGCCGGCGCCCAGGGCAAACGCCTGGCAGTGCCAGTGCACCAGGTTGGCCAAGGTGTGATGCTCGATCATCACGCCCTTGGGTTGGCCGGTGGAGCCGGAGGTATAGACCACGTAGGCCAGGTGCTGGGCGTCCAGGCCCGGCACCTGTGGGTTGCTGGCGTCGGCGTGCCAGCTGCCGGCCTGGTCCAGGTCCAGGCGTGCAAGCCCGGCGGGCAGGCCGTCGATGCTCGAATCGCTGAGCACCAGCGTCGGTGCGCTGTCGGCCAGCAGGTAGGCGATGCGCTCCTGGGGGTAGGTCGGGTCCACCGGCACGTAGGCCGCGCCGGTCTTGAGCACGGCCAGCAAACCGATCAGCCGCTCGATGCTGCGCGGCAAGCACAGGGCGACCCGCTCGCCGCCACGCACGCCGTGTTCGATCAGGCGCTGGGCCAGGCGATTGGCCCGCAGGTTGAGCTCGGCGTAGCTTAGCGCGCGCTCACCCTGGCAAATCGCGGTGGTGTCGGGTGTACGCGCCGCCTGGGCCTCGACCATGGCATGCACGGTCTGCCCCTGCGGGTAAACCTGGGCGGTGGCATTGAAGTCGCCGAGCACGTGGTGGCGGGTACGTTCGTCGATGATCGACAAGCTGTCGACGCTGGCGTCCTGCCCAGGCTCGAGGGCGTGCAGCAGCTGCGCGACGGCATTGGCCATCCACTGGGCCACACGCGTCGCCCCGATGCCGTGCAGCGCCAGCACGTTGAAGCTGAAGCCCTCACCCAGGTCGTTGACGCTCAGGGTCAGGGGGTAGTTACTGCGCTCCTCGCCGCCAAGCAGACGCACGCCTGCCCAGATGCCCTCGCCCTCGCGCGGAGCATCGGCGGCGCTGTGACGGTAATTGAGCAAGGCACTGAACAACGGCAACGACGGCGCAACGCCGCTGCAGCGCTGGGCCAGGGCCAACGGCGCGTGCTCGTGCCCCAGCAGCGCAGACAGGCTGCGATGGGTCGCGCGCAGCGCTGCGTGGGCGCTTGCGCTGGTGTCGATGCGCAACGGCAAGGTATTGATGAACATGCCCAGCGCGCGGTCGGCGCCTTCGCCGCCTTGCAGGCGACCCATCAGCACGGTGCCGAACACCACATCCTGGCGGTTGGCCAATACCCCCAGCACCCGCGCCCAGGCCAGGTGCATCAGGCTTGCAGCGCTGACCCCCAGATGCCGCGCGTGGCTGCGCAGGCGCAGGCTCAGTGCGTCGTCCAGTGCCAGCGTGGCGCTTTCGACGTCGCGACCATCGCCCTGCACATCGGCAAAGCCCAGGGGCAGCGTGGGTTCCTCGACATCGGCGAGCATCTCGCGGAAGAAGGTTTCCTGGGCAGCCGGGTCGGCCAGCCGCGCCTGGGCCACGTAGTTGCGATACGGCACGGCGGCCGGCAACTGCTCGCCCTGGCCGAACAGCAATGCGCGCATCTCGCGGGCAATCACATCCATCGCCGTGTGGTCGAGGGTCAGGTGATGGAACAGCAGGATCGCCACCACCTGATGGTGGTCAGGGTCAAGGCTGTAGTAGAGCCGCGTGAGCGGCGCCTGGCCAAGGTCGAGGCGGTGATGGCGGGCATCGAAGCGGGCGTGCAATTGTTCGATGCGCGATGGCTCCGTCGTGTCGAGCAGGTCGTCGATTTCGGTCACGGCGAGCGCGGCGCTGCGCCATACCACCTGTACTGGTTGCGCCAGACCCTGCCACAGCACCGAGGTGCGCAGAATATCGTGGCGATCGATGACCTGCTGCAACGCACCGGCCCAGGCCAGCAGGCGTTCGACACTGTCGAATGCCAGGCGTGTCTGCAACAGGTAGGGGTCGCCCTGCGCGGCGCTCAGGTGGTGATAAAGAATGCCTTCCTGCAGCGGCGCCAGGGGGTAGATTTCCTGCACATTGGCCGCGCCTCCGGGCACCGTGGCGACGATGGCGTCGAGACTGGCCTGATCGAGCTGCACCAGGCTGAGCATGTCCGGAGTGATGCGCGCCGCGCCCGCAGGGACGCGGTTGGCCGGGACGTGCGCCTGGGTACCTTGGCCGCTGACGCTGGCCAGTGCAGCAATGGTCGGCTGCGCGAACAGCACGCGGACATCGATCACCAGCCCGGCTTTGCGCAAGCGTTCGACCAAGGTCACGGCCAGCAAGGAATGGCCACCGAGTTCGAAGAAATTGTCTTGCCGCCCTACCCGTGCAACGCCCAGCACCTCGGCCCAGATCGCCGCCATGGCCGCTTCGGTCTGACCTTGCGGCGCCTCGTAGGCCTGCCCTGGCAACGCTGCAGCGTCAGGCATCGGCAAGGCGCGGCGGTCGAGCTTGCCATGACTGGTCAGCGGCAATGCCTCCAGGCGCAGCAACGCCCAGGGCAGCATATGCGCCGGCAGCCTGGCCTGCAGGGCCTGGCGCAATTGCTCGGGGTCGAGCGGTGCGCTTTCGGTGTACCAGGCCAGCAGACGCTGGTCGTGCACCAGCACGACGGCGTCGGCGATACCCGGCTGGGCGGCCAGAGCGGCCTCGATTTCACCCAATTCCACGCGCACGCCTCGGATCTTCACTTGATCGTCGTTGCGACCCAGGTAGTCGAGGCTGCCGTCGCCGTTCCAGCGCACCAGGTCGCCACTGCGGTACATGCGTCCGCCAGGATTGAAGGGGTCGTCCAGGAAGCGTTCGGCACTCAGCTCGGGGCGGTTGAAATAGCCCCGCGCGACTTGCACGCCGCCGATGTACAGCTCACCTTCGACACCGACTGGCACCGGTTGCAGGCCCTGGTCCAGGACATACACGCGGGTGTTGGCGATCGGCTGGCCGATGTGCAGCTCACCGCCGGGCACCAGTGTGCCGGAGGTCGCCACCACAGTGGTTTCGGTCGGCCCATAGTTGTTGACCACGGCGAAGCCTGGGTCGCGATCGAACTGGCGCAGGCGATCGCCGCCGATCAGCAAGGTGCGCAAGGTCGGGTGCTGACGGTCGCGGCGCAGCGCCTGCTCGGCGACCGGGGTGGGCAGGAAGCTGACCTGCAACGGCTGCGCCAGCCACCAGTCGAGCAGTTCGTCGATGTGCTCGTTGCCGATGCTGGCCGGCGGCAGGTGCAACGTGGCACCGGCACACAGGGTCGGCCAGACTTCCCAGGCCATGGCATCGAACCCGAAGCCGGCGACACTGGCGCTATGGGACCCGGCTTGCACGGCGAACGCCTGGCAGTGCCAGTGCACCAGGTTGGCCAGGGTTCGATGCTCGATCATCACGCCCTTGGGCTGGCCGGTGGAGCCTGAGGTGTAGACCAGGTAGGCCAACTGCTGCGCATCGATTCGCGGCAATTCGGGGTTGCTGTCGTTGGCGGCGAAGCTGGCGGCTTGATCGAGGTCCAGGCGTGGTAGCGATGGCAGGTTGTCAGTGGCGGAATGAGCGAGCACCAGCGCCGGTTGGCTGTCGGCAAGCAGGTAGGCAATGCGCTCGGCTGGGTAGGACGGGTCGACCGGCACGTAGGCAGCCCCGGCCTTGAGCACCGCCAGCAAGGCTACTAGCCGCTCAGGCTCGCGGGGCAGGCACAGGGCCACGCGGTCGCCAACCTGCACCCCTTGCTCTATCAGGCGATGGGCAAGCTGGTTGGCGCGCTGGTTGAGTTGCGCATAGCTCAGCGAATGCTCGCCCTGCACCAAGGCCAGCGCATGCGGCGCGCGGGCCGCCTGGGTCTCAACCAACGCGTGTATGGTTTGCCCTTGCGGGTAGGCTTCAGTGGTGAGGTTGAACGCTTCAAGCACCTGCTCGCGCTCGGCGGGCGGCAACACGGGCAAGCCCTGCAAGGGTGCGTCAGGGTCACGCTCAAGCGCCTCGGCCAGGCTCGCCAGCACCTGCTCGAACTGTGCGCACAGCCGTTCGGCGCCCCACTGCGGCAGGGTTTGCACGGTCAGGCGCAGGTCCTCGCCCAGGTCGTCGACGCTGATGGTCAGCGGGTAGTCGGTGCGCTCTTCGGCGCCGACGATGTCGATGCCGGGTGCTACCGGAATGATCTGCTGGGCATCGCCGGCGTCGCTGTGGCGGTAGTTGAGCATGCTATTGAACAGCGGCGCCGGTGCGGCGACCGCGCTGCAGCGCTGGGCCAAGGCGAGCGATGCCTGCTCGTGACCGAGCAAGGCGCTGAGGCGTTTATGCGTGGCCAGCAGCCCTTGACGCACGCTGTGCTGGCCGAGGTCGATGCGCAGCGGCAGGGTGTTGATGAACATGCCCAGGGCCTGCTCGCTGCCATCGCCGGTGGTCATGCGTCCGAGCAGCACGCTGCCGAACACCACGGCCTGGCGCGCCGACAGTTGCCCGACCAGGCGGGCAAAACCCAGATGCAGCACGCTGGCCGGGCTCACGCCGAGCTGGCGCGCCAGGTTGCGCAGGCGCAGGCTGAGGCTCGCGGGTAAGGTCTGACGGGCCTGCTGCAAAGGGGTGTCGCCAGCGCTTTGCACACCGAAGGCCAGGGTCGGCGCCTCGATATCGCCGAGCATGTCGCGGAAGAAGCGCTCGTGAGCCTGCTCGTCGAGGGCCTGGCGGGCGGCGGCCAGGATGTTACGAAATGGCATCGGTGCCGGCAGTTGCGCGGCCTGGCCTGCCAGGTGCGCTTGAATCTCGCGGCGGACGATGTCGAGGGCGGTGTGGTCCATGATGACGTGGTGGAACATGAGCAAGGCGAGCCACTGCCCGTCTTCGCCTGGGGTGTGCATGAGCCGCATCAGCGGTGCTTGCTGCAGGTCGAAGCGGTAGTGCCGGGGATCGAAGCGCGTGCACAGTTCGGCCAGCGGATCGTCGCCGTGGGTGTCGAGGGCCTCGCGCACCAGGGTCGCTTCGCGCCAGACGACTTGCACGGGTTCGTCCAGGTATTGCCAGTGCAAGGCGGTGCGCAGGATGTCGTGGCGCTGGATCACCCACTGCAGGGACTGGGCAAAGGCTTCGAGGTGGTCTTTGCTGGCGAAGCGCAGTTGCACCTGTGCCAGATAGGGGTCGCCGGCGTCGGCGGCCAGGTGCTGGTAGAGCATGCCTTGCTGCAGGGGGGCCAGTGGGTAGATGTCCTGCACATTGGCGGCGCCGCCTGGGACGGTGGCGACGATACGGTCGATGGCTTGCTGGTCGAGGCTGACCAGCGGCAGCATGTCGGGGGTAATGCGCAGGGCGGGGCTTTGCCAGTCGTCATTGCGTTCGGCGAGCATCTCCAGCAAGGCCGGCTTGTGCCGGGACAGCGCCTCCCACAGGGTGTCATCCAGGGTTTCGTCGCTGCCCTGGACGATCAGGTCCTGGTCTTCGCGCTGGAGTCGGATTGCATGGGTGGAGAGAGCAGCCATCAGTTCGCTGAAGAGCATCGGTAAGCATCCTGCTTTGCCTGGAAAAGGATCGCCGACACGCTAAAGGATCGTGACTGGATGGTCTGACATGGGAAGCAGGGACAATCCGAGTCGCGCTGCGACCCATAGCCAACACCAATCCCCTGCCCAACCCGCACTGCTCTTGCTATTGCAGTTGCTCTGCCCTGCTCTTGCTGTTGCTCTGCTGCTGCAGTTGCTTTGCCCTGCTGTTGCTCTGCTGTTGCTCTGCTGTTGCTTCAAATGCGCGGTAGTTCAGCCAACGCGGATTGCGACCTCAGGAGGCCGAGCGTAGGCGTCTGGAGGGCCCAGGGTGCGTAGCACCCCCGACGGCGTAGCCGGAGGACGCGAGCTGTACGACTTGCGTAGCAAGTTGTGGCCGCGCAGGGCCCGGAAGACGCCGAAGCGAGGGGACCCCGGAGCGCAGCGCAGGGGCCGTATGTGGGAGCGCAGCGTTTTTTGGTTACTTTTTGTCGCGTTTGACAAAAAGTGACTCGCCGTAAGGGCGAAAAGGTGAGTAAGCGCCACCATCGCCAATGAATGCGCGTGGGCTATGAAAGCGCTCACTACGTAGCGTTACTGTCAGGCTTCAGGTTCCAGATTCCAGATTCCAGATTCCAGATTTCAAGTTTCAAGCTAGAAGCTAGAAGCCGTGATGGTTTTGAACACTGCAACAGTATTCATTGACGATGGCGACGCACACTCACCTTTTCGCCCTTACGGCGAGTCACTTTTTGTCAAACGCGACAAAAAGTAACCAAAAAACGCTGGGCTCCTACATACGGCCCCTGCGCTGCGCTCCGGGGTCCCCTCACTCCGGCACCTTGCGGGCCCTGCGCGGCCACAACTTGCTTCGCAAGTCGTACAGCTCGCGTCCTCCGGCTACGCCGTCGGGGGTGCTACGCACCCTGGGCCCTCCAGGCGCCTACGTTCGGCCTCCTGAAGTCGCAATTTGCGTTGCCTGAACTACCGCGCGCTTAGAAGCAACAGCAACAGCAACAGCAACAGCAACAGCAACAGCAACAGCAACAGCAACAGCAACAGCAACAGCAACAGCAACAGCAACAGCAACAGCAACAGCAACAGCAACAGCAACCGCTGCGCTGCGCTGCGTGCATGCACGGTGTCGCTTGCGTATTTCAACGAATTACTTGCCTGATCCTCCGAACCCGCACGCTGCCACAAACCCATGATCGTACCCCTGTGCTAGCGTTCCACAATCGGGGAACAACGCATTCCCTACCTCCATAAAAACGCCCCCAACCGTTAATCAGCAGGTGAGTCATGGAACTTCGTATCAACCAGCAGACCTATCAGGTCGATGCCGACGCCGACACCCCCTTGTTGTGGGTACTGCGTGACGACCTGGGCATGACCGGCACCAAATACGGCTGCGGCCTGGCCCAATGCGGCGCCTGCTCGGTGCTGGTCGACGGCAACGTCGTACGCGCCTGCGTGACCCCCGTCGCCGGCGTGGTCGGTCGCGAAGTCACCACCATCGAAGCCGTCGAAGCCGACCCCGTCGGCAAACGCGTGGTCGCCGCCTGGGTCGAACACCAAGTCGCCCAATGCGGCTATTGCCAGTCCGGCCAGGTGATGGCCGCCACCGCCCTGCTCAAGCATGCACCAAAGCCCACCGACGCGCAGATCAGCGCCGCCATGGTCAACCTCTGCCGCTGCGGCACCTACAACGCCATCCATGCCGCCGTCCACGCCCTCGCCCAAGAGGAGCAGGCCTGATGAACACGCCCCGCGATCTGCCCCCGGAACTGCTCAAGCTGCAACACGGCGAAACCGTCAACCTGTCGCGCCGACGCTTTCTCGCAGGCTCGGCCGTCGGCGCCCTGGTGCTCGGTTTCGGCCTGCCGCTGGGCTCGGCGCGCGTGCAAGCAGCGGCGCCTGCCGCCGCTGAACGCGGTACGCAAGTCCCGGCCTTTCTGGAAATACGCCCAGACGGCAAAGTGCGCCTGCTCAGCCCCTTCATGGAAGGCGGACAAGGCCCCTTCACCGCCATGGCGCAGATCGTCGGTGAGGAACTCGACGTCGACCCGGCCAACTTCCTGGTCGACAGCGCACCGCCGGGCGATGCCTATGTAGTGATGGAAAACGGCATGCGCATCACCGGCGGCAGCATGTCGGTGCGCATGAGCTACCCGACCATGCGCCGCCTCGGCGCGCTGGCCAGAGCGATGCTGATACAGGCCGGCGCTGAACAGCTCAAGGTCCCGATGGGCGAGCTGAGCACCGAACCAGGCAAGGTCATCCACGCAGCCTCCGGACGCTCGCTGAGCTACGGCGAACTGGCCAGCCGGGCCATGGACCTGCCGGTGCCAGACCCTTCCAGCATCGCCCTGCGCGACCCCAGTCAATTTCGCTGGATCGGCAAACCCGTGCCGCGTCTGGACGCCTACGACAAGTCCACCGGCAAAGCCCAGTACTGCATCGATATCAAGCTTGACGGCATGCTTCACGCAGCCGTGCAGCATGCGCCGCGCTTGGGCATGACCGTCGGCGGCCTGCGCAACGAAGCAGAGGTCAAGGCCATGAAAGGCGTGCACTCGGTGCACTCACTGCCCGGTGCCGTGGCGGTGGTCGCCGAGCGCTGGTGGCATGCCAAGCGCGCGGTCGAGGCCATCCAGGTGGATTGGCAAGAACCACCCGCCGATACCCCGCTGCGCGTGATGCCAGCCGATTTCTCCAGCGATGGCTGGCGCGAGCACCTGGCCAGCGTCAATGGCCCGGCCCGCGACGAAGAGAACCAGGGCGACGTCGCCGGAGCATTGGCCAAGGCCACGACCCAGGTCGAAGCCAGCTATCACAACCAGTACCTCAACCACGCGCAACTCGAACCGCCCTCTGCCCTGGCCCGCTTCAACGCCGACGGCACCCTGGACGTCTGGCTGCCCAATCAGGCACCGGACATGTTCCGCGACGACATTGCCAAGCGCACCGGCCTTGAGGCTGCGCAGATCAACCTGCACTCACCGCTGCTCGGCGGCTTCTTCGGTCGCCACTTCCTTTATGACTCGGCCAACCCCTACCCCCAGGCCATTGCCCTGGCCAAGGCTGTGGGTCGCCCAGTCAAGCTGATCTGGAGCCGTGAAGAGGAGTTTCTGCGCGACGTGCTGCGGCCGCTGGCGGTGGTCAAGTTCCGCGCCGGGCTCGATGCCGATGGCCTGCCAGTGGCCATCGAGGCGATCAGCGCCACCGAAGGGCCGACCGAGGCACTGGCCGGCAAGCAAGGCGACAAGGTCGACCCGACGGCGCTCGAAGGGCTGTCGGGCAAGTCCTACGCAATCGCCAACAAGCGCATCGCCCAGATCTACGTCAAAGGTCCGGCCATGCTCGGCTACTGGCGCTCGGTGGGCAATTCGCTGAACGACTTCTTCTACGAGTCGTTTCTCGATGAACTGGCCGACAAGGGCGGCAAGGATCCGTACGAACTGCGCCTGCACCTGCTGCGCGACAACCGGCGTCTGACCACGCTGCTGCAGGCGGTTGCCGAATTGTCGGGTGGCTGGAAGCGTGGACCGTTCACCGCCGAAGACGGCAGCAAACGCGCCCGAGGCATCGCCATGGCGTCGCCGTTCGGCTCGGAGGCGGCAGCGATCGCCGAGGTGTCGATCGAGAACGGCCAGGTCAGGGTGCACGACATCTGGCAGGCCATCGACCCTGGCAGCATCGTCAATCCGGCGATCATCGAGCACCAGGTCAACGGCGCGGTCGCGTTGGGCCTCTCGCAGACGTTGGTCGAGGAGGCGGTGTACGTGAACGGCAAACCACGGGCGCGTAATTACGACCTGTATCCCATCCTGCCCCCCGCGCTGATGGCCAGGGTGCATGTGCGCATCGTCCAGAGCGGGGCGAAGATGGGCGGGATTGGTGAGCCGCCGTTGCCGGCCGTGGCCCCCGCCGTCGCCAATGCGGTCGCCCAGCTCACCGGCCAGCGCGTACGCAGCTTGCCGCTGAGCCGCCATACCTTCAGCTGACCGGACCAGGACCGCCCCATGACCCACAGTCGTTTCAAGAGAACCGCTGCCTGGCTGGTACTGCCCTGCCTGGCGGCCGCTGGGCTGCTGGCCTGGTATGTGACCCGCGAGCCTGCTTCACCGTTCGCCGGCGACAGCAGTGCCAGCTTCGATGCTGCGTTGATCAGCCATGGCGAGTATGTCGCACGCCTGAGCGATTGCGTGGCCTGCCACAGCCTGCCCGAGCACAAGCCCTTTGCCGGTGGGCTGGAGATGGCTACCCCACTGGGTGCCATCCACGCCACCAACATCACCCCGGACCGCGAAACCGGCATCGGCAACTACAGCTTGGCTGACTTCGACCGCGCCGTACGCGAGGGTGTCGCACCCGGTGGTCGCCGCCTGTACCCGGCAATGCCCTACCCGTCCTACGCCAAACTCAGCGACGACGATGTCAAGGCACTGTATGCCTTCTTCATGAAAAGCGTGCAGCCCGCCCGCCAGGCAAATATCCCCAGTGACATACCGTGGCCGTTGAACATGCGCTGGCCCATCGCCGTGTGGAACGGCCTGTTCGCCGCCGATGCCCCCTACGCGGCCAAGGCCGAACAGGATGCGCTGTGGAATCGCGGTGCCTACCTCGTCCAGGGCCCTGGTCACTGCGGCAGTTGCCATACACCGCGAGGCCTGGCGTTCAATGAGAAAGCCCTGGATGAGAACGGCAAGCCGTACCTGGCCGGGGCGCTGCTCGATGGCTGGTACGCACCGAGCCTGCGCGATGATCCCAACACTGGGCTCGGGCGCTGGAGCGAAACGGACATCGTGCAGTTTCTCAAGACCGGGCGTAACCAGCACGCGGTGGTCTACGGCTCGATGACCGAGGCATTCAACAACTCGACGCAGTTCATGAGCGATGAAGACTTGCGCGCCATCGCCCGCTACCTTAAGTCGCTGCCCGGTGACCCGCAGCGCGATGGCGCGCCGTGGCAGTACCAGGCCGTCTCCGCCGCCACCCGCCTGGACCAGCCTGGCGCGCACACCTATGTCACTCGCTGTGCGACGTGCCATGGCCTGGACGGCAAGGGTCAGGCCGAGTGGATGCCGCCGTTGGCCGGTGCCACCTCAGCGCTTGCCAAAGAGGACGCCTCCGCGATCAACATCACCCTCAACGGCTCGCAACGCATCGTCGCCGGCGGCGTGCCGGATGCCTATCGCATGCCCGCGTTCCGCCAGCAGTTGTCAGATCAGGAGATCGCCCAGGTGCTGAGCTTTGTCCGCAGCACCTGGGGTAACCAGGCCAGCGCGGTGGACGCCGAGGCGGTCTCGAAGCTGCGCGAACGAACCGACCCCGCCAGTAGCAGTCCGATCATCTTGCACATGCGCTAGCCGCGCCGCTAGCGATTGAATCAGCACGCTGAAGAGGCTTCATGGAAAGTATTGACCTGTTGGTATTGCGCACCGCCCGAGATTGGCTGCGCGCGGGCGACGACGTGCTGTTGGCCACGGTGGCCCGCACTTGGGGCTCGTCGCCGCGCCCGGTGGGGTCGATGATGGCCTTGCGTGGCGATGGCCGAGTGATCGGCAGCGTCTCTGGTGGTTGCATCGAGGATGACCTGATCCACCGCTACACCACAGCCTATCAAGGCGCGGGCATGCCCAACGGTGCGCCGCAGGTGGTGCGCTACGGCGTCAGCGCCGATGAAGCGCAGCGTTTTGGCCTGCCCTGCGGCGGCACCTTGGAGTTGATTCTGGAGTTCAATCCGGACCTTGCCAGCTTCGAGCGTCTGCTGCCGCTGCTCGACAGCGGCAACTTGGTGCGCCGGCAGGTGGACGTCAACGATGGCCGGGTCGAACTGAGCGCCACGCGCGCGCCAGAGCAGTTCAGCTTCGATGGCCGGCACATGCTCAGTACCCTGGGGCCGGGATTTCGCATGCTGCTGATCGGCGCTGGGGTACTGGCCGAGTACCTGGCCACCATGGCGTTGTTCAATGGATTCAAGGTGGCCGTCTGCGACCCGCGCCCGGAATACATGGACGGTTGGAACGTTGCCGGGGTCGAGAAGATCATCGGCATGCCCGATGACGTGGTACGCAGTTTCGCCCCGGATGTGCGCAGCTGCATCGTCGGCTTGAGCCACGATCCCAAACTGGACGACCTGGCGCTGCTCGAAGCCCTGCAAAGCCCGGCCTTCTACATCGGCGTGATCGGCTCACGACGCAACAATCAGCTGCGCCGCGAGCGCCTGATCGAGCACTTTGGCGAAACCCAGGCGTCAATGCAGCGTCTGCATGGACCGATCGGCATCTACATCGGCAGCAAGACCCCTGCAGAGATTGCGGTCAGTGTGATGGCCGAGATTCTCGCGGTGAAGAATGACGTGGCGCTGCCAGGTGCCGTGCGGGTCAGCGAAGCCAAGCGAGCACTCGAAACCGACGAATGACGCCGCGACTCAGGGGGCGGCTTCGGCCTGCTGGCGCCAACGTTCCAGGTGCTGCTCGACCAGTCGCTCAGGCATGGGCCCTGCTGCCAGTTCTTTCATCTTGCGCGCCAGCTGCTCGCGAAGCTCAGGGGTGTTGCAGGGAGACTCGCGCGACATCGCAAGGTAGAGCCCCTCGCTGGCGACTGCAGGTTCGAGCACCTGCAATTGCGCTTGCCAGCCTTGGGTGCGCACCAGCGCCATGCCCGGGTACTGCTCGTAGATCAGGTAGTCATTGCGTTTGAGCAGCAGCTTCTCGAACGCCTGGCGAGCGCCCGGCACGGCTTCGAGTTGAAGATGGGCCTTGGCGTAGTCGTCGAACTGCTGCCCATGGCTGTTGCTCACCAGCGTCCCGCCGCGGCGCCCCTTGAGGTCGGCCCACTCGCGATAGGCAAACGCATCGTGCTGGCGTACCCAGACCACGCTGTTCACATGCAGGAAGGCCGGTTGGATGAAGTCCATCTGCGCCTGGCGCTGTTGCGTCTGGAAGTACCCGGCCATCAGGTCGATTCGACCGCTGCGTACCTCTTCCTGCGCCCGTGACCATGGCCCGCCGTACAGCACCTCGACCTGCAAGCCAAGCACCTTGCCCACCCGTTTGAGCAACTCGGCGTTGGCGCCAATCAGGTGCTGCGGGTCTTGCGGGTCGCGCCACAGATAAGGAGGATATTCCGGATTACCGGTCGCGGTCAGCCGGGTACAGGGCGGTTGCGCCAGAGCAAGCAACGGCAGCATCAACACCGCGATCAGCGACGAACACTCGCAAGCTCGATACCGGATCATCTGAACCCCTCGCTGGCCGTGGCGTGTGGCGGCCAGGACGGGGGGCGGGGGGTTGCCGCGGATTAGGCCGCGGGCGACCTGCCAGTGGCGCGCTGTTCACAGTTTGGCTGAGGATCGGCCAGACGCCAGGGTGCTCCGATGCATGGGCTTGAACATGATCTGGGGCGCGTGGCGCAGGTTTATCTGCACATACGCTTGATCGCGCGCTCGGCGGCGGCCTGGAAAACCCGGCGCAGCGCTTCGAGCTGATCTTGAGTAAGCGCCTTGGCGCAGGTCAGGCCTTGCAGAAAACCAATACCCCAGCCTTTGGTTTCGGCCAGCTCCTGGCGATCGAGGGCATCGGCGATATCACCAAGGTGCAGTGCCGCAGGGTGTTCGTAACGGTCTTCCAGCGCCAGTTTGCGCAGCTCTTCCAGGGCGACCTTGAATTCGGCAGCGGCAACATCGTCCAGGCCCAGGTGCTCGTACTGCAGCAGGCTCAGACGGTCGGTGGCGGTCATCTTGGAATCTCCGTTTCACAGCAGTTTCAGAAATGCACCGAATGGGCCAAAACGCATCCGGGCGTAGGGCATTGGTGCTGGCGATATAGAACGTGTATATCACACCTGAGGTCTCTATCCCTAGTCTCCTGAGCTATCGGCCAGGCCCACTCGAACGCCTTCCCCAGCCTTCAGGTACTTGAATGCCGCAAATACCCCCTGAAACGACTGCCCCGGCCACGGCCGATACACCCACGCCAGCTTCGCTGCCTCTGCTGTTGGCCGCGCTGATGCTGGTGATGTTCCTCGCGGCCCTGGATCAGACCATCGTCTCCACGGCGCTACCGACCATCGTCAGCGACCTGGGTGGCCTGCGCTGGCTGTCGTGGGTGGTCACGGCCTACCTGCTGGCCTCCACGGTGGTGGTGCCGTTGTATGGCAAGTTCGGCGACCTGTACGGACGCAAGCGCGTGTTGCAGATCGCCATCGGCTTGTTTCTGCTCGGCTCGGCCTTGTGCGGCCTGGCCCAGAACATGACTCAGCTGATCATCTTCCGTGCCCTGCAGGGCTTGGGCGGTGGCGGCTTGATGGTGGTAGCGATGGCGGCCATCGGTGATGTCATACCACCAGCTGAGCGCGGCCGTTACCAAGGCCTGTTCGGCGGCGTGTTCGGCCTGGCCACGGTAGTCGGTCCGCTGGTCGGCGGCTTTCTGGTCGAACAGTTGTCATGGCACTGGATCTTCTTCATCAACCTGCCATTGGGCGTGGTGGCCGTGGCGGTGATTGGCAGCGTGTTTCAAACCCAGGTAGCGCCGGTCAAACATCAGATCGACTACATCGGCGCTGTCTTTCTCACCATCGCCCTCGGTGCGCTGGTGCTGTTGACCAGCCTGGGTGGCAGCCAAGTGCCGTGGGCGTCGCTGGATGTGCTGTGCCTGGTGCTGTTTACGGTGATCGGGCTGGTCGGCTTTGTCCATGAACAGCGCCGCGCGGCCGAGCCGATCCTGCCGCTGCACCTGTTCAGGCACCGCACCTTCGTGCTCGCCGGGCTGATCGGCCTGATCGTCGGCATGTCGCTGTTCGGGTCGGTGACGTTCCTGCCGCTGTACATGCAGGTGGTGAAAGATGCCTCGCCGACCAGTGCAGGCCTGCAGATGCTGCCCTTGATGGGCGGCCTGCTGGTGGTGTCGGCCATCACCGGGCGGCTGATCAGCCGCTGGGGGCGGTACCGGATCTTCCCGATCGCCGGCACCTTGTTGCAGGTGGTGGCGCTGGGTTTGCTCAGTCGCCTGCAGGTGGACACGCCGATGTGGCAGATGAACCTGTACATGGGGCTGCTGGGCGCGGGCCTCGGGCTGGTGATGCAGGTCCTGATCCTGGCGGTGCAGAACAGTGTCGAACGTCGCCACATGGGCGTGGCGACTTCCGGGGCCACGCTGTTTCGTTCGATTGGCGGCGCCGTCGGCGTGTCGGTGTTCGGCGCGCTGTTCTCGCATACGCTGCTGGCGGGCTTGCCTGCGGACTTCGCCGCCCGTGGCGCCGGCTCGGGGGGCTTGTCACCGAGCGCGGTGCATGCCCTGGAGGCGCCGCTGCAAGAAGCCTATCTGCAGGCGTTTTCCGGGGCGATGCAGGGTGTGTTCATGCTGGCCGCAGCGATCACCGCCGTGGCTTTTGCCCTGGCCTGGCTGCTACGCGAGGTGCCGCTACAGGCTGCTCGTTAAGTGACGCAGGCAGTCAGCGTCGGCCGCGCAGACGCTTGGCTTGGGTGCGAGCAGAGGCTATTCTTGCTCGCCGCGCCAGGCGGATCTTCTGCCCGGCGCCTGCCTACCACACAGGAAGAAGCACTGACATGAACGTCTCGATTCGTCCCCACTGGCTGCTTGCCCTAGCCCTGCCCCTGGCGCTGATCGCCTGTGGCGACAATGAACCGAAGCAGCGCGCCGCTTTCAGCGAGTTCCTCCAGACCCGCATCATCGACAAGCCGGGCATCCACGTGCCCAAGCTGAACAACGAGCAGTCCGAGGCATTTGGTCCGTACACCGAGCATTACGCGGTGATCACCGATTTCAACGGCGCCATGGACAACGCCGTGAAGCCCTTGGGCAACCTGCTGCAAAAAGGCGCCGTGCGCTCGCTGGGCGACATCACGGCGCGCCGTGACGATCTCAAGGCGGTGCAGGCCGGCCTCAACGACATGGGCAGCCAGTTGCAAGAGCAGAAGGCCAAGGCCGATAGCGCCCACGCCGCGCTGAAGCAGCCAGAGGACCTGAAGGCGGTGTATGACAAAGCCTATGAGCGCACCGTCACCGCCCCGGCCGATACCTTCCTGCAGGTGCTGCCGCAAATCAACGGCACCCTCGACAGCAGCCTGAACGTGGCCGACTACGTCGAAGCGCACAAAGCCCAGATCGAGATCAACGGTGCCATCGTCAAGGTCAACGACCCGCAGGTCCAGGCCGAGCTGAACACCATGCTGCAAGACCTGACCAACCAGGCCAAGACGGTGCAACAGGCGCAGACTCAGCTGCGCACGGTGATGCTCGGACGTTGAGCAAGCGCTGCCCCCGGCGTGGCGAATCTGCCTGCCATGGACGCTTAAGGTCCTGAGCGGATAGAACTTTTCCCCAATAACTTGTCTATCTGGGCATGCTCTAACGAGCGCTGGCGCCGCCGCAGCAGGCCGCGCCAGCGCAGTCCGATGACAACCTGGGGTTGCCTACGCACATGAAACATACCTTGATCAAACTGCTCGCTGCAGGCCTTGCCTGTGTGGCCCACGGCCAGGCCAACGCGACGCCTATGCGCGCTTTCCCGGCAGATCTGCCCAGCGCCCACACAGCTCAGGCGCCAGGCCACGCAGCAGTCAACCCCTGGCCGGCGCTGGCCAGCACCCGCGCTATCCAGGCTACCCCGCTGCTGGCCCACAACGACCGCTACTGGCATGACGGCCGCTGGCACTACCACAGCGATGATCGGCGCCGCGAACAATGGCGCCGCGCCCAGTGGCATCGCGAGCAGGCGCGTCGCGAAGCAGAACGGCGCCGTGACTGGGAACGCCATCACTCGCGGGCACATCGTCACGACGGCGATCACCGCCACTACCGTCGGTAAATCACCCAGCGCCGCCGCTCAGCGGCGCTGCAGCAGCTTGGCCACAACGAAAGTGGCCACTACTGCCAGCATCACGGCAGCGGTGATGGCTGGCACGGTGCCCCATGGCACGATGGTCATGTTGATCGCCAGATAGAAACCAAGCACACCGATGGCGCCGATAGCATTACCGCGCACGATCGCACCCAGCTCGTCATGGCCGCCCTGGACGTGGGCGAACACTGCCAACGGCCAGGCAATGATTGGAATCGGCGCCAGCAAGCCGCTGAGCACCGGCCCCAGCCACTGGGCGCAGGCGGTGATGACCAGCAGCAGCGCCGTCGCCGTCAACATGCGCATCGGGATGACCCAGCGCGGCAGGCTCACGACTTTGCTCTGGCCGCTGTGCGATGGCTTGGTGGTGACAGCGATGATGACGCTCAGCAACAGCAGCGTCAGCGCCACCGAAACACTCACCTTGCCCACATGACTGATCAGCACAGCGCTGAGCGCATAGACCAGCAGCGCCGCGATGCTGCCGATGAGCGCTCCTGATCGCTTTGTCATCTGATAATAGAAAAGGTAGGTCGCCTGTACCGCAGCCAGGCCCGCCAAGGCCCCAGGTACGGCTTGCAAGGCAAAACCAGGCCCCTGTTCGAGGCTCAGGAACAGCATTACCAGCGCGGACGTGACCGGCAGTCCCGACAGCAAGCCACCGATGTGCGTACCCCAGCGCTTGGCCGCCAGCGAAATGGCCAGCATCAAGGTCGGGGTGATCAAGAACTTGAGGTAGAAAACAGTCATTGGCGTGGGCAATCGCTAGAAATGGCGCTGGTGGATAAAAGAACCGAAGCATCGGCGTGTGCATGCTAAACCAGGCACGCAAGTATGACGCGGTTTCCTCAAGCGTATGATGGGGCGATGTCAGCCATCACCTCGGCCCGAGTGGTAAGGCGGCCGAAATGATGCTGCCAGAGCTCTGTACCCAGTTTGCCGGAGCGGTCCAGCGCCGAACCGACGGTCAGGTCGGTGACCAGTGTCGGGCAAAGGCCTGCGTCGAACAGCGCAAAGCCTGCGGCCAGCACGCAGGTTTCGGTTTGCATCCCGCACACCAGTACACGCGCCACCCCCAGTCGCTTGAGGTATTCGATCGCTGCAGCGGTTTGTCCGTAACCGTGCTTGACGAACACCTGGTCCACCTCGATCAGGCATTCATCTTCGGCGGCCGGGTGCCAGCCCAGTTGCTGTTGAAACGGCGTCACCGCCTCATCGTGCAACTCGATCGAGGCGATCGACGGAATGTTCGCCGAAAACAAGCGGATGCCATCGACCAGCCACTCCGGTGGGCTGAAGGTGGACTGCACATCGACGATCAGCAAAGCTTGCTGCATGAACCGCTCCTGAACACTGCAAATGGACGCGGAGTATAGCCGCAATGCTCGAGCCACTCACCGCTGCGCACGTCATCCATACCCTTGGCACCGGGTTGCTGGAACTTCGCCCAGGTGTCGGGGCTCATTGGCAGTTGCGGTTTGCACCCCATCGTGCGAATAAAACGGCTTTGATGATACTCAAGGAACTGGGTGATGTTTTCGTCTGAACGGCTCAAAGGGCTCGACGTGTTCGTCGCCGTGGCCGATCTTGGTAGTTTCACCGCAGCGGCCGACCGGCTGAACCTGACCGGCTCTGCGGTCAGCAAGAGCATGGCGCGCCTCGAGCAGCGCCTGGGTGTACGGCTGTTCAACCGCACCACGCGGACCCTGGCGCTGACCGAAGCGGGCGTCACCTTCTACCGCACCTGTACCTCGGTGCTGGCAGACCTGGAGCAGGTCGAGCATGCCCTTGGTGCCCAGGGCGACGAGCCCCATGGCAAGGTTCGCCTGGACCTGCCCGCGTCCTATGGTCGCCTGCACGTGCTGCCGCTGGTGCTGGCGTTCATCCACCAGCATCCGCTGCTGCAACCGCACATCTCGTTCTCTGACCGGTTCATCGACCCGGTCCACGAGGGTATCGATATCGTCGTGCGCATCGGTGGGCCGGATACCTGGTCGGCAGCGCTGGGTCATCAGTACTTTGGCGCGCAACGCCTGATCTTCTGCGCCTCACCCGCCTACCTCGCGCAGCACGGATGGCCACGCACCGCGCGGGATCTGGACCAGCACCACTGTGTTGGCTACGGCCATGGCGATGGCCAGGTCACCCCGTGGTTCTTCAAGGGTCGCCAGCCCGGCGAGATGGAACGGCGCACGCTGCAGACGCGTATTGCCGTAGGCGATGGCGAAGGCGAAGTGGCGGCGGTGCTCGCCGGGCATGGCATCGGCCAGCTGCCAACCTGGCTGACCCAGCGGCACATCGATCAGGGCACCCTGGTCGAGGTGCTGCCGGAGCTGGCCACCGATGGCCTGCCCATGCACCTGGTGTGGCTGAAAAGCCGTGAGAACCTGCCCAAGGTGCGAGCGCTGCTCGACTACCTGCTACCCAGGCTGGCGCCGCACGGTAGCCAGCCTGGTGCCCTGCCCTAGCGGCCGGGCTTGAGCCTGCGCACCAGCACGGCCAACAGCAGCGCCAGGGCGGCCACGGCGGCGGCCACGTAGCCGAGCCAGGCAACGCCCAGATTGGCGACTGTCATGCCGCCAACGATCGCGCCGATGCCGATACCGGCATTGGCCGCCGATACATTGGTCGTGCCTGCCAATGCCTGCGCCTGACTGACCGACTGCATGACCCGCACTTGGCTCACCGGATACAGCGCCGTGTTGGCAATCCCCCACAGGCCAAGCGCCACGCAGAACAGCCAGCCGCTGCCAGCCAGGGCCACCGTGGCAGCCATGCCCAACCCCAGCAGGGCCAGGAAACCGATGGTGGCGTTGATCGGCGAACGATCCACCGCCTTGCCGCCAATCCAATTGCCGACCAGGCCGATGGCGCCAAAGCCCATCATCCACCAGCCTACTTGTTGCGGCGCCACCCCCGCGACCCGCTCGAGGATATCAGCCAGGTAGGTGTAGGCGATGAACATCGCGCTGAACACCAGCACCGACAGCAGCACGTTGCCGAGAAACACGGGTTGCTTGAAGATCTGCGCCTGCTTGAGCAGGTCCACCTTGGCCGTGCGCGCAACCGTGGGCATGTACACCCACATGGCCACGGCCATGATCAGCGACAGCCCTGCCAGCAGCCAGAATGCACCGCGCCAGCCAACGGCACTGGCCGCGACGGTGCCCAGTGGTATGCCCAGCAACATGGCTGCAGAAATTCCCAGGTACACCCGCGAAACCGCCCGCCCGGCGCGCTGCGCCCCGGCCAATTGCCCGGCGGTTTCACTGGCAGTGCCCCAGAACACCGGCAGCGCCAAGGCAGGCACCACGCGCGCCAGCGCCAATAGCCAGAAGCTGTTCGATGCGGCGGCCACGGCATTGGATGCGGCGAACAGCAACAGGATGCCAATGAACAGCTTCTTGCGATCCAGGTGCGACAGCATCGCCGTCAGCGGTGGGCCGAAAATCATCACTGTGAACGCGAACAGCGTCACCAACTGCCCGGCAAGCGCGATGGAAATACCAAGATCCCGGGCCAACGCCGGGAGCAACCCGACGATCAGGAACTCGGTGGTGACGATCAGGAATGCGGAAAACGCCAGAATCAAGATGCTGACGCCTGCAGCCCGGGAGGTAGTACTCACTTGGGCGGATGTTTCATAAACAGACATTGAAGGGCTCCGACAGAGGGACACTCAGTTTATTCATTCCCTAAATGATGATTTATGGTGTTTTATCCCAACTGACATGAACTCATTTCATTAATTAATAAACCCGGCTGCGCATCAGGCCCGGGTACAATGCGCGCACCTGTTGCACAGCGAGCCGGAAGATGAACCGCCAGAAGAAACTCAAACAGCTGCTCAAAGCCCACCAGAAGAAAGCCAATGCAAAGCTCGCGCCCAAGAGCAACAAGCCCAGGTACATCAGCAAGGCTGACCGGTTGAAGCTCGATGATCAGACCAGCCAGGCCGGCACCGAGGCAGAGCCGCTGGCATAAAGGGCTTGCACGCCCTTTCCCTGGGCGGCTCGATGCTCTAGGATGCCGCTCGCCGGTTTCCATCACGGAATTAATAGGGAATCCGTCGTTCGCCCCCGGTGAGCCAAACGGAACTGCCCCCGCAACTGTAGGTGCCGAGCCTGCTCCATCAACGCCACTGGATGAATTCCGGGAAGGCAGGAGCCGGGCCATGACGCATCAGTCAGGAGACCTGCCGGCACATATCACCAACCGGCGGGGTGTCCGGGATGGCCATCCTCTGCCCTGCCTGGGGTTCTGTTCCATGTGTCCATGGGGCCTGGCGATGCCTGTCCTGCGTGCCTGCCGCGCACCGCTCGATAGGAGATCGCCCATGTTGCCCCGCCTGTACCTGTTGCTCGCCGCCATCAGCGCCCCCGCGCTGGCCCATGCCCAAGCCACGCACTACCCACTTACGGTGGAGAATTGTGGCGTAGCGCAGACCTTCGGCCAGGCGCCGCAACGCGCAGTGACCATCGGCCAGGCCGGTACCGAGATGCTCTACGCCTTGGGCCTGGGCAGCAAGGTGGCCGGCACTTCATTGTGGTTCAACAATGTGTTGCCTGAATTCAAGGCGCAGGATCAGCAGGTCGAGCGCCTGGCCGACAACGATCCCAGTTTCGAGGCAGTGGTCAACAAGCGTCCGCAACTGGTGACGGTGCAGTTCGAATGGATGGTCGGGCCCCAGGGTGTGGTCGGTACCCGCGAGCAGTTCAGCGAGCTGAACATCCCCACTTACCTGCTGCCTTCCGACTGCGAAGGCAAGGATAACCTGGTCGGCGCAGACGGCACTCGCCTGCAGCCGTTTCGCATCGACACGGTCTATAAAAGCGTCAGCGAGCTAGCCGCGATCTTCGACGTACAAGACCGTGGCGAAGCCTTGAACAACGACCTGCGCAGGCGGCTGGAGCGCGCCAAGCAGCATGTGGCCGGCAAGGACCTGTCGCACACCTCGGCGATGTTCTGGTTCTCCAGCGCGGATCTTGAGATCGATCCGTACGTCGCCGGTCGCCAAGGCGTGGCCGATTTCATGCTGCAAACCCTTGGCGTGCGCAACGTCGTGCAATCCCACGAAGAGTGGCCGACCGTGGGCTGGGAAACGCTGGCCAAGGCCAATCCAACCTGGATCATCATCGCGCGCATGGACCGCCGACGCTTCCCCGCCGACGATTATCACAAGAAGCTGGAATTCTTGCGCAACGACCCGGTCACCCGGCAGATGGAGGCGGTGAAGAATGGGCGCATCGTGATTCTCGACGCCGATGCGATGCAGGCCGGGATTCGCTTGTTCCGCGGCCTGGAAACCCTGTCGACGGCATTTGCCAGCGGTGAGGGCGGTCAATGAACGGCCGTACCACAGGCGCAGTGCTGGTACTGCTCGCGGCGGCCAGCGCTGCCACCGCTGCCCTCGGCGCAACCTTCGAGGTGAAGATGCTCAACCGTGGGGCTGGTGGAGCCATGGTTTTTGAACCCGACCATCTGCGCATTGCGCCGGGTGACAGCGTGCGCTTCGTGCCCACCCACAGCAGCCACAACGCAGCCAGCATGCCATCGCTGCTACCGGCCGGTGCCGAGCCGTTCAAGAGCCAGATCAGCCAACCCTTCGTGCACAGGTTCGCGGTGCCGGGACTGTACGGCATCCAGTGCATCCCTCACCTGGGAATGGGCATGGTCATGCTCATTCAGGTAGGCGCTGCGCAAGCGAAAGCCCCGGCATTGCCAGCAGACCTGCCGGCTCGGGCTGCATCACGCCTGCAACATCAGCTGCAAGCGCTCAAATAATCGCGCAAACAGTACGGCGCAGCCGTTGACGCCAACGATGCGCCGTCATGAACATCATCGAAGTAGCAGTGAAATCAATTCAGTATTAAGTGACAGCGGCCGCCCCTACACTACAACTCACTTTATTGAGCCCGTAAGGATTCGCGGAACTTGTCATGAACAGCCCAGCCTTTGATTTCACGCTCAGTCGCGTAGCGTTCGATGAACACTACCGGCCGGCCGACACCACGCGCATTACCACCAACTTCGCCAACTTGGCGCGGGGCGAGCACCGGCAAGAAAATCTACGCAATACGCTGGCCATGATCAACCACCGTTTCAACGCCCTGGCGTGCTGGGATAACCCCAAGGCAGAGCGCTTCGCGCTTGAGCTCGAGATTGTTTCCGGCGCTGTGCAGTTGGATTCGAACAGTGCTGCTGCGCCCCTGCCGCTGATCGAGATACTGCAAACGACGATTATCGATCGGCATACCCAGACGCGCACTGCTGGCATGCTCGGCAATAACTTCTCATCTTATGTGCGTGATTACGACTTCAGTGTCTTGTTGGCGCAGCATAATGAGCAACGGCCTAACTTCAGCGCACCGGAAAACTTCGGCGTGCTGCACGGGCAACTGTTCAAGCAGTTCGTCAACTCGGCGGCCTATCGTGAGCAGTTCGCCAAATCACCGGTCATTTGCTTGAGCGTTTCAACCAGCAAGACTTATCGACGCACCGACAATCACCACCCGGTACTGGGCGTCGAATACCGCCAGGATGCCCACTCCCTGACCGACCAGTACTTCGCTCACATGGGGTTGCAGGTTCGTTACTTCATGCCCACCGGCTGCGTCGCGCCGCTAGCCTTCTATTTCGCCGGCGATCTGCTCAACGACTACAGCAACCTCGAGCTGATCAGCACCATCAGCACCATGGACACCTTCCAGAAGATTTACCGCCCGGAGATCTACAACGCCAACGCAGCGGCGGGCGCGGTGTTCCAGCCCAGTTTGCAGCATGCGGACCACTCCTTGACGCGCATCGTCTACGACCGCGCCGAACGCGCGCGCCTGGCCGTCGAACAAGGACGCTTCGCCGAAGCGCACTTCATCAAACCTCACCAGGCACTGCTGCAGCAGTGGCTCGCCCGTCACGCTGCCTGACTCAGGCACTTCAACAAGGCTACTTTCCATGAACACATTGCTTCCTACCTCCACGGCCGGCAGCCTGCCCAAGCCTGCCTGGCTGGCGACCCCTGAAACCTTGTGGGCACCCTGGCAGTTGCAGGGCCAGGCACTGGATGACGGCAAACATGACGCGTTGCGCCTGGCCCTGCTGGATCAGCAACAGGCCGGGCTGGATATCGTCAGTGACGGCGAGCAGACCCGCCAACACTTCGTCACGACCTTCATCGAACATCTGCATGGGGTCGATTTCGACCGGCGCGCGACCGTGAGAATCCGCGATCGCTATGACGCCAGTGTGCCTACGGTGGTCAGCAGCGTGGCGCGGCAACGACCGGTGTTCGTCGAGGACGCCAAGCGTCTGCGACAACTGACCGGCCAGCCGATCAAGTGGGCACTGCCCGGCCCCATGACGATGATCGACACGCTGTACGACAGCCACTACAAAAGCCGCGAAAAGCTGGCCTGGGCATTTGCCGAGATCCTCAATGAGGAAGCCCGTGAATTGGAAGCTGCGGGGGTGGACATCATTCAGTTCGATGAGCCGGCCTTCAATGTGTTCTTCGATGAGGTCAACGACTGGGGCATCGCCACACTGGAACGCGCTGCGCAAGGCCTGCGCTGCGAAACAGCGGTGCACATTTGTTACGGCTACGGGATCAAGGCCAATACTGACTGGAAAAAGACCCTGGGGTCTGAATGGCGGCAGTACGAACAGGCGTTTCCCAAACTGCAGACATCGGCCATCGACATCATTTCGCTGGAGTGCCACAACGCGCGGGTGCCCATGGAGCTGCTCGAGTTGATCCGCGGCAAGAAGGTCATGGTTGGCGCCATCGATGTCGCCAACCATGCCATTGAAACGCCTGAGGAAGTCGCCGACACCTTGCGCAAGGCGCTGGCATTCGTCGATGCCGACAAGCTGTACCCCTGTACCAACTGCGGCATGGCACCGCTGCCCCGGCAGGTGGCCAGGGGCAAGCTGGAGGCACTGGTCAAGGGCGCCGACATCGTCCGCCAGGCGCTTGCGGGCTAGACGCTCGGCTCAGCGCTGCGCGTCGGTCGGCTGGTCAGGGGGCGTCAGTTGCAATACCCGGTCGCGGCCGCCTTCAGCAAGCAAGTAGCCGCCGTGGCCGTCGGCGACGATCGACTGCGGCGCCTTGAGGAAGGTCAACACGGTGTGCTGGGTGCCGTCCGGGTCGACCCGCAGCAGGCGTGCGCGGTGCGTGTTGTCTTCGCTGATCCACAAGCCGCGCTGGTCACACATCAGGAATGTCGGATGACTCAAGCCGCCGACCACGACAGGGTCATTGCCGTCTTCGGAAAGTGCCCGGACCACACCGGTGCCTTTTTCGGTGTAAAGCAGGTGGCCGCCATCGCAGCGCGCCAGGCCCTCGGTCTCGGTCAGGCCGGAACGCAATACCTCAACCTCCCCGCTCGCCCAATCGTAGCGCATCAGACGGCCATTACCTTTGCGATCTTCGATGGCATAGAGGTGGTCGCCGTCGTTCCACAGCCCCTGGACGCTCTCGCCGTGAAACAGGTCAGTGACTGTGCCGTTGCGCGACAGGCTGACCGGTGCGCTCCCGCCTTCCTGGCTGAATACCCAGCCGCCAAGCGCGGCGGTCATGCCGTCGGGCTTGGACAAACTGTCGATCAGCACCTGGCGCTGACCGTTGGCGGTGATCTTCAGGATGCTGCCTTTGCCATCATCCAGTTCGCGGCTGACCAGCAGACTGCCATCGGCTTGGGGCAGCAGCGAGGCGGCCTTGGCCACATCGCGGTGCAACACACTGACGTTCCAGCCATCGGCTGCCTGAACGGGGTAGAACGATTGCCAGGCGAAAAACCCGAGGGTGGCGCACAACAGGCCCGCGGTGACAATGAGAACGATGCGCGTGCTGCGCCAGTGGAGAATCGACATGGTTGGGCTCCTTGAAACTGGCGCGAATGCTAGCAAGAGCATGTGAAAATTTCGTCATCATACGACACAAACACAAAATGATATAAAAAGAACAAAACAATCTAACCAAATGGAATTAACGAATTGAAAGGCCCCTGCAGCCTCCTTACGCTTGGGTCACCGTTGCCCATCTCGAGGAACCTGCACCATGCCCTTTTCTTCCCTGCGCCGAGTGTTGCTCGGCGGCCTCTTCTTTAGCCTCGCCGCCAGCCTCTTGCCAAGCGCCTCGGCACTGGCCGAGCAAGCCAAGACACTGCGCATCGGCTACCAGAAATTCAACAGCATCAACATTCTGAAAAGCAGCGGCGCCCTGGAGAAAGCCCTGGCGCCAAAGGGCGTGCAGGTGAGTTGGCATGAGTTCGCTGCTGGCCCGCAATTGCTCGAAGCACTGAGTACCGGCGCCATCGACCTGGGGCACGCCGCCGATGCGCCATCGGTGTTCGCCCAGGCGGCCGGTAAACCGGTGGTCTACCTCGCCGCTGAACAACCCTATCCGCGCGGCATCGGTTTAGTCGTGCGTGAGCAGGACCAACTCAGCAGTGTCCAGTCGCTCAAGGGCCAGCGGGTGGCCACCGGTCGCGGCTGGAATGCCCAGTACCTGCTGGCGGTGGCGCTTGAACAAGCCGGCCTGAGCTACCAGGACATCACCCCGGCCTATGTCAACAATGCCGCCGATGCGGTGGCGGCGCTGCAGTCCGGCAGCGTGCAAGCCGCGACGTTGTGGGATCCGTTTCTGGCGGCGGCCGAGCGCCAGCCGGGCTTGAAGAACCTGCGCGATGGCAGCGGCCTGTCCAACAACCGTACCTTCTACTTGTCGACCGCCAGCTTTGCCGATCAGCACAAGGACCTGCTCAAGACATTCTTCGGCGAATTGGCCAAGGTCAGCCAGTGGGCTAACGCCAAACCCGGCGAAGTCGCGGCATTGCTGGCGCCGCAGCTGGGCATCAGCGCCAGTGTGCTGGAGGTAGCCAGCGAACGACGCAACTACAATGCGGTGGCGATCACCCCGCAGATCATCGCCGAACAGCAGAAGCTGGCCGATACCTTCCAGGGGCTGGGTCTGATTCCGCGCAAGCTGCAGGTGGCCGACGCGGTCTACCCCTCATCCGTGCTGCCTTGAGCGGGAGTGCTGACGATGCCGCGTCCGATCCGTTTCAATGCGTTCAGCATGAACGCCGCCAGCCATCAGTCACCGGGGCTGTGGCGTCACCCGCGCAATACCAGCGTGGCGTTCAACCGCCTCGACTATTGGACCGACATGGCCCGCCTGCTGGAGCGCGGTCTGTTCGATGCGCTGTTCATCGCCGACGTCATGGGCATCTACGATGTCTACCAGGGCGGCCCACAGGCCGCCTTGCGCGGCGGCGTGCAAGTGCCGGTCAACGACCCTTTGCTGGTGGTGCCGGCCATGGCCGCCGTGACCGAACACCTGGGGTTTGGCGTGACCTTCTCGCTGACCTACGAGCACCCTTATCCCTTCGCCCGGCGCATGTCCACGCTCGATCACCTGAGCAATGGCCGGGTCGGCTGGAATATCGTCACCGGTTACCCGGACAGCGCGGCGCGCAATCTCGGGTTGCCCAGGCAGTTGGGGCATGACCAGCGCTACGAGCTGGCCGAGGAATACCTTGAAGTGCTGTACAAGCTCTGGGAGAAGAGCTGGGAAGACGACGCGGTGCAACTAGAGGGCGACACCGGACGCTACATCGAGCCCAGCAAAGTGCATGCGATCGCTCATCACGGCGAACATTTCCAGGTACCGGGCATGCACCTGTGCCAGCCTTCGCCACAACGCACCCCGGTACTGTTCCAGGCCGGCGCTTCGCCGCGCGGGCAGCAGTTCGCCGCCCGCCACGCCGAGTGCGTATTCATCAGCGGCCCCTCGACCACCGTGCTGCGGCGCTACGCCGACGGCATTCGCAGCGCCGTTGCCGCCGCCGGCCGTGCGCCGGGCGAGGTGCTGATCTACGCCCAGGCGTTGTTGATCGTAGCGCCGACCACCGAGCAGGCCGAGGCGCGCTTTGCCGAATACCGGCATTACGTGGATGTGGACGCGGCCCTGGCGCTGCTATCGGGCTGGACCGGCATCGACCTGGCCGGGCTCGACCGTACGGCACCCATAGAATATGTCGAGAACGACGCCGGCCGCGCGGCGCTGGCGGCTTTCACCGCCGCCGACCCGAACCGGCGCTGGACCGTGGCTGAAGCGGCGCAATTCATTGGCCTGGGTGGACGCGGGCCGGTACTGGTGGGCTCGCCCAGCGACGTCGCCGATCAGTTGGAAACCTGGCTTGAGCAGACCGGTATCGATGGTTTCAACCTGACCTATGCCGTGCAACCTGACGATCTGACCCATGTGGTGGAGCTGCTGGTGCCGGAGTTGCAACGTCGTGGCCGCTACCCTTCGACTTATCGTGACGGTACCTTGCGGCACAAGTTGTTCGCGGCAGGCGACCAGTTGCCCGACCGTCACGTCGGGCGGCGCACCGCCATTCGTTAATTGAATGTCGAGTATTACAACATTTAATTTGTGGATGACGCGCACGGCCCCCTATGCTGTGCGCAACTTCCCTGCGCGCACCGGCCGGTGTGGTCCAAGGCACGGGGAGAGAACAACAAATCGAGACCGCTCATGTCGAACCATTCCTACTTCGCCCCTCACGGTGGGCACCCGGCTCAAACCGAGCTGCTGACTGACCGTGCCATGTTCACCGAAGCCTACGCCGTGATTCCCAAGGGCGTGATGCGTGACATCGTCACCAGCCACCTGCCGTTCTGGGACAAGATGCGCATGTGGGTCATCGCCCGGCCGCTGACCGGCTTCGCCGAGACCTTCTCGCAGTACATCGTCGAAGTAGCGCCGGAAGGCGGCAGCGAGCGCCCTGAGCTGGACCCTAACGCCGAAGCGGTGGTGTTCATCGTCGAAGGCCAGTTGGACATCACCGTCGAAGGCAAGCACCACACCCTGACCCCGGGCGGTTACGCGTTCCTGGCGCCAGGCGCCGAGTGGAGCCTGCGCAACAATAGCCAGGCCAACGTCACCTTCCACTGGCTGCGCAAGCACTACCAGAAAGTCGAAGGCCTGGCCGTGCCAGAGTCGTTCGTCACTCATCGCGACAACGCCACGGTCATCGAGATGCCGGGCACCGAAGGCCGTTGGGTCACCACCCGCTTCGTCGACATGGCCGATATGCGCCATGACATGCACGTCAACATCGTCACCTTCCAGCCGGGCGGCGTGATCCCGTTCGCCGAAACCCACGTCATGGAGCATGGCCTTTATGTGCTGGAAGGTAAGGCGGTGTACCGCTTGAACCAGGACTGGGTCGAAGTCGAAGCCGGCGACTTCATGTGGCTGCGCGCGTTCTGCCCGCAAGCGTGCTACGCCGGCGGCCCAGGCAAGTTCAGCTACCTGCTGTACAAGGACGTCAACCGTCACGTGCACCTGACGCTCAACCCGCAGCGCTGACACTGGTTGCTTGCTGAAAACGACTGAGGCCGCATTGCGGCCTCAGTCGTTTGTGCAGGGTGCTTACTCGACCACGCCACAGGCGAAGCGGGCACCGCCGCCGCCGAGTTTCTCCGGATGATCGCTGTGGTTGTCGCCACCGGCATGCACCATCAGCGCGTGGCCTTTGAAATCCTCGGCCTTCAGACGCGGCGCCAGAACCGGGTAAGTGGCTTTGCCGTCAGCTGCGACGTACAACGCGGGCAGGTCGCCACGGTGGCCGCTGTCATCGTACGGGCCTTTGTGGGCATTGGTGGAATCTGGGTCCCAGTGGCCCCCGGCAGCACCGGCCGGCACCGCCTTGCCATTGTCATCGGCCGGCGCGCAGGACGGCTTCTGGTGCAGGTGGAAACCATGCACGCCTGGCGGCAGGTCTTTGAGGTCCGGCGTCAGCAGGGTGCCGTATTTGTTCTGCTCGATAGTGATGGTGCCGATCGACTTGCCGGGGCCATCGCTCCCGGCCAGCTTCAGTTCCACCGTCTGGGCGGCCTGGGCGAGGCCGGCCGAGGCCAGCAAGGCGGTGAAGACGACTGCTTTCATGTGTGTTCTCCATGGTGTGAAATCGGCAGGTGGCTATCCACATATGGGATAGGACTATGCCAGGTGCAAGGCATTCCCTTGGGCCACAGACTGTAACACCTTATGTGCACCCCGCTCCTTCCGTTCTCAAGCACGCTGCTGATGGGTCTTAATCGCATGGGCAGACCGGGTTAATCTGTGCCGCCTGCCGACAACGGAACGCGCCCATGATCCACCTGCTTCTAAACACTCTCCTTCCGATCATCTTGCTGATCGGCCTGGGCACCTTCTTGCGCAGCCGCGGCTTTCTTGCCGAGGCGTTCTGGCCCGGTGCCGAGCGTTTGAGCTACTACGTGCTACTGCCATCGCTGTTCGTGCATGGTTTGGCGACCGCCGATCTTCAAGGCGTACCCGTGCTGGGAATGGTCGGTGTACTCATGCTGGCTACGCTGCTCGGTGGCGGGCTGTTAATGCTCTATCAAGGTATAGCCGACCATGAGGGTGCCGACTTCACATCGGTGTTCCAAGGTGGGGTGCGTTTCAACAACTACATCGGCGCCACGTTGGCTGCCGGGATCTACGGCAGTGCAGGGATTGCGCTGGCGGCCGTGGCCAATGCGGCCATCGTGCCGCTGGTCAACCTGCTCTGCGTGCTGGTATTTGCCCGTTTCAGCGCACGGCACAGTTCAGTGGCCCACGTCCTGCGCGCAATTTTCGCCAACCCGCTTATCATCGGTTGTGTCATCGGCCTGCTGCTGCGGCTCACTGGAACAGGCCTGGGAGAAGGGTTGGAGCCTACCATCAAGGCGCTTGGCCAAGCCGCCCTGCCCTTGGGCCTGCTGTGCGTGGGCGCAGCGCTTGGCGGCGCACGGTTGAGCCAGCACCTACGACCCCTCGCGGCAGCCTCGGCGTTCAAATTTCTGGCGATGCCGCTGATCACCTGGGGGCTGTGCAGGCTTTTTGGATTGAGCGGGCCGGCAGCAGTGGTGGCGGTGCTGTTCCAGGCATTACCGACGGCGTCCTCGTCTTATGTGATGGCTCGGCAAATGGGTGGCAATGCGTCCTTAATGGCGACGATCATTGCACTACAGACACTCTTGGCAGGCCTGACACTGCCTTTGGTATTAATGCTTACGCTTAATTGAATCCGCTTGGCTAGACTATCAAGTATCGCCCGTCGTGGATGCTCGATCATGTGTTGCTCCTGGATCACTGTTAGCTTCATCTGCGTCGCGCTGGCCTGCCCCGTACACGGCGCAGAGGGCGCCTCAGCGGCAGTGGCGCAGGACAAAGCCCAGGTCCTGGAAGAAAGAGTGGTAGAAGATGGTCCACTGCCCAGAGAGGCCGAAACCCTGTCACCCAGAGACGTGCGGGCTGTCGATCCGGCCGGCCAGGATGCCATCGACGACAGCATCACCTGCCTGGCGCGCACCATTTACTGGGAAGCCAAGGGTGCCGGTGCCAAGGACATGAGCGCGGTAGCCAGCGTAGTGCTCAATCGCCTGGGCCACGACGGGTTCCCCGACACCATCTGCGCGGTGGTCAAGCAGGGTGTAGAGAGCAAGTCATGCCAATTTTCCTGGTGGTGCGACGGCCGTCCCGATCAGGTCGAGGAAGAGGACCGCTACGAGATCGCCAAGGAAATTGCACGCAAGGCCCTCAACCAGCAACTCCAGGACATCACCGGTGGCGCCCTGTATTTCCACGACCGCAATGTGCGCCCAAGCTGGATCAAGGCCTATCGCAAGACCGGCGAGACGCGACACTTTTTGTTCTACAAACCCAATCAGGCCCTCGCGCGCTAGCGCCGCCGTCGCACTTTTTCGGGCTTTCCGGGTCTACTTGCTCTTTTGCCGCCCGCAAGCCTTGCGGGCTTTCCACGCTTTGCACGAGACGGGCCAAAACCCTCGCGCTTGTGTAGGATGAGCAGCGCATACCATGACGCTGCCAGTCACAGGGAGATCCACATGCGCGTCCTGTCATCCGTTGCCGCCTTGTCGCTGGGGCTGGTCTTCTCGACCGCGGCCCTGGCCGTTACCGGCGAAGAGGCGCGACTGATCGATTCGATCAACAGCTACCGCAGCCAGGCCCAAGCATGCGGCAGCGGTGCCTCGCTGGAACTGCCGCCGCTCAATAGCGATACCCGTCTGGCATTGTCGCCAGAAGGCACTCGTGACCTGCAGCAGGCCATGAGCCGCGCGGCTTACCCGATGGTCAACGTCCAGGCCATCAGCCTGTCCGGCCCACGCGACGCACCCGCAGCCATGCATGCCATCGAAGAGAGCTTCTGCCAGGTCGTGCTCGACCCACAGTTCGTCGACATCGGCGTGAGTCAGGAGGGCCGTGACTGGCGCATCGTGCTGGCCCGACCGCTTCTGAGCGGGCGCCTGGGCGACTGGCAGGCTGAGGGGCAGAAGCTGTTGCAGGCCATCAATACGGCGCGCAGCGCGCCGCACCAATGCGGCGGTCAACCGTTCGCCGCCGCACCGGCGCTCACCTGGAGCAGTGTGCTGGCCGGTGTAGCGGCCGAGCATACCCGGGCCATGGCCAATCAGAACTTCTTCGATCATATCGACAAAGAGGGGCGCACCCCCGGCGATCGCGCAGAGTTGGCCGGCTACCTGTACCAGCAGATCGGTGAGAACATCGCCGCCGGGCGTGATTCGGCGCAAAAGGTGGTGGAGGGCTGGCTGGACAGTCCAGGCCATTGCGCGACCTTGATGAATCCTGACTTCAAAGAGCTGGGCGCCGCCTACGCAGTCGATCCGAAAAGCGATGCCGGGATCTACTGGACCAGCCTGTTCGGCACCGCTCAATGATCCTTCGGGCTGGTCTACACTGAGCGCAGTCCAATCTTGCGAGGAGTCGGACATGGCACTCGATACCTGGATCCTCTACCTGCTGGCGAGCATCGGCCTGTCCTTGACTCCCGGCCCCAATAGCCTGCTCGCCTTGACCCACGGTGCAGTTTACGGTGCGCGCCGTACGCTGTTGACCATCAGCGGCGGGGCGCTGGGTTTTTGCGCCTTGATCGCCCTGGCGATGTTCGGGCTCGGCGCGTTGCTGCAGACGGGGGCCTCGGTGCTGACCGTGCTCAAATGGGCCGGCGGCGGCTACTTGCTCTGGCTCGGTATCCAGCTCTGGCGCAGCCCTGCCCTGCACCTGGAACTGAGCGAAGGCGCCGCGCGCCTGAGCAATGCCGGCATGTTCCGCCAGGGTCTGCTGTCGGCCCTGGCCAACCCCAAGGTGGTGTTGTTCTACGCGGCCTTCTTGCCGCAATTCATCGATCCCAAGCTTGGCCTGCTTGGGCAATTTGCGATCATGGCGCTGACTTTCGTCTGCGTCGAATGCGCCGTGGAGTTCGCCCTGGCCACCGCAGCCGGACGCATACGTCCTTGGCTGGCACGCGGCGGCAAAGCGTTCAATCGCTGCTGCGGGAGCCTGTTCGCCCTCATCGGCGTGGCCATGCCGCTCAGCCGGTGATCGGCTGGTCTCGCCTAATACCAAAGTCTGTAGCGCCTTCTTTAAATCGCAGAAATGCCGTTTTCCTGCGTTTTTCCAAGCATGTTCTAGACTTTTACTGATCAAACGTAAAGTTCAGCCCTGCGACAATCCGCCTCGATTTATTTTGTACTAACTTGTTAATTAGCAAGCTAAGGGCTTAAACTGCGCGCATTCCACCTGCTGAGATCCCTGGCATGAACGAAACACCGCGCACGTCTCGCGCCACAACTTTCATCCTGGTCGGCTTGGGCGTGATCATCGCCCTGCTCGGCCTGCTCCTGGCTGCCGGCGGCATCAAGCTCGCCGGTCTGGGCGGCTCCTGGTACTTCCTGATCGGCGGCCTGGCCATGGCCATCGCCGGCGTGCTCATCGCCCGGCGCAAACGCGCTGGTGCCTGGCTGTATGCAGTGTTCCTGCTGGGTACCGCACTCTGGGCCTTGATCGACGCCGGCCTGGTGTTCTGGCCATTGTTCTCGCGCCTGTTCATGTTTGCCGTCATCGGCCTGGTGGTCGCCCTGGTCTACCCGCTGCTGGCGCGTGCCAATGGTGCCACCAGTGGGCGTGGCGCCTACGGCATCGCCGGGGTGCTGGCCATCGCGCTGGTGATCGCCGCCGGCAACATGTTCGTCGCCCACCCAAGTGTGGCACCGACCGGCAAAGGCCCTGGCATAACGCCGGTCGAAGCCGGCAAAGCGCAGAAAGACTGGGCGCATTACGGCAACACCGAAGGCGGTAGCCGCTTCGCCGCGCTCGACCAGATCAACCGTGACAACGTCGACAAGCTCAAGGTGGCCTGGACCTACCACACCGGTGACGTGGCGTTCAGCGACGGCAACGGCGCTGAAGACCAGATGACGCCGCTGCAGATCGGCAGCAAGGTGTTCATCTGCACCCCGCACAACAACCTGATCGCGCTCGACGCCGACACCGGCAAGGAGCTGTGGAAGAATGAAATCAACGCGCAGTCCAAGGTCTGGCAGCGCTGCCGCGGCCTGGCCTACTTCGACGCCACCAACGCCGTCGCCCAGCCGACCCAGCCTGACAGCTCGCCGGTCACTGGCGGTACGGTGGCCCCAGGTGCCAACTGCCAGCGCCGACTGTTGACCAATACCATCGACGGCCGCCTGATCGCGGTCGATGCCGACGATGGCCAGTTCTGTCAGGGCTTTGGCAACGACGGTCAGGTCAACCTGATGGCCGGCTTGGGCAATGTGCCAGATTCCTACTATCAACTGTCGTCTGCGCCATTGATGGCCGGCACCACCGTGGTGGTCGGCGGGCGCGTCGCCGACAACGTCCAGACCGACATGCCAGGTGGCGTGATCCGCGGTTTCGATGTGATCACCGGGGAAATGCGCTGGGCCTTCGACCCGGGCAACCCGCAACAGCGCAAGGCGCCCGAGGGCGATAACACCTATGTGCGCAGCACGCCGAACAGCTGGGCGCCGATGTCCTACGATCCGGCGATGAACACCGTGTTCCTGCCGATGGGCTCTTCATCCACCGACATCTATGGTGTGGAACGCAACAAGCTGGATCACACCTACGGCGCTTCGGTGCTGGCCCTTGACGCGACCACGGGCAACGAAAAATGGGTGTACCAGACCGTGCACAACGACCTGTGGGACTTCGACCTGCCGATGCAGCCGAGCCTGATCGACTTCACCAAGGACGATGGCAGCTCGGTGCCTGCACTGGTGATCGGCACCAAAGCCGGGCAGATCTACGTGCTCGACCGCGCCACCGGCAAGCCGCTGACCAAGGTCGAAGAAGTCCCGGTCAAGCCAAGCAACATTCCCAACGAACCGTACTCCCCGACCCAACCCAAATCGGTCGGCATGCCTCAGATCGGCGCGCAGACCCTGACCGAAGCGGACATGTGGGGCGCCACCCCGTACGACCAACTGCTGTGCCGCATCGATTTCAAGAAGATGCGTTACGACGGCTTGTACACTGCACCGGGCACCGACCTGTCGCTGAGTTTCCCAGGGTCGCTGGGCGGCATGAACTGGGGCAGCCTGTCGACCGACCCGGTGCATGGTTTCATCTTCGTCAACGACATGCGCCTGGGCCTGTGGATCCAGATGATCCCCTCGCAGAACAAAGGCGACGCTGCTGCCGGCGGTGAAGCACTGAACACTGGCATGGGTGCGGTACCGCTCAAGGGTACGCCCTACGCGGTGAACAAGAACCGCTTCCTGTCGATTGCCGGTATTCCGTGCCAGGCGCCGCCGTTCGGTACGCTGACGGCTATCGACATGAAAACCCAGCAGATCGCCTGGCAGGTCCCGGTCGGTACCGTCGAAGACACAGGCCCCCTGGGCATCCGCATGCACCTGCCGATCAAGATCGGTTTGCCAACCCTCGGCGGCACCCTGTCGACCCAAGGCGGTCTGGTGTTCATCGCCGGTACCCAGGACTTCTACCTGCGCGCCTACGACAGCAGCAACGGCAACGAAATCTGGAAAGCCCGCCTGCCAGTCGGCAGCCAGGGTGGCCCGATGACCTACGTCTCGCCGAAAACCGGCAAGCAGTACGTGGTGATCACCGCAGGCGGCGCACGCCAGTCCACTGACCGCGGCGACTACGTGATCTCGTACGCCCTGCCATAACCCCACGTCGCTGCATGCGCGGCCGAGCCCGCTCCCTCAAGACCTTCGCTGCCCATGCCCATGGCGCAGTGCTTGAAGGAGCGGGCTCGTTTGCGCACAGGCCTTGAAAAACACGAGAGACCGCAATGCCATCCGCAATACGCATCACCCCTACCCTGTTGCTGGCCTTGGTCAGCGGCACCGCCGTGGCCGACGGCGACCTGCTCACCCGTAGTACCCTGACCGGCGACTGGGGCGGGCTGCGCCAGCAGCTGGAAGCTGACGGCGTGAAGATCACCGGCGATTACAGCGGCGAAACCGCGTACAACGCCCACGGTGGCCTGCACCGCTCCGCCCGCTACTCGCAGAACTTTAAATTGGGCGTGCAGTTCGACCTGTCGAAACTGTATGGCCTGGACAATGGCGGCAAGGTCCAGCTGACGATCAACGACAGGCGCGGTAACAGCGCCTCCGAAGACCTGGTCGGCAACCGTCTGCCGATCCAGGAAAACTACGGCGGCCTGTATACCCGGCTGACCGAGTTGAGCTACGAGCGCACCCTGTTCACCCCGGCCCTGAACCTCAAGCTCGGCTACATGGCCATGGGCAACGACCTGGGCGGCCTGGACAGCGGCATCCTGTGCAATTTCATGAACGCAGGCTTCTGTGGACACCCGTTGAACATGTCGGGCGGCAGCGGCTGGAGCAACTACCCGAACGCGCGCCTCGGGGCGCGGGTGAAATACGACTTTTCGCCGTCCTGGCAGCTGCGCGTTGCCGCGTTCAACGTTGATCCGCAAAGCAACGGCAACTCCAGCCGCGCCTGGCACCTGGGGCCTAAGCACACCACAGGTACCGTGCTGCCGGTGGAGCTGGTGTACAAGCTGCAAGGGGAACTGCCGGGTGAATACAAACTCGGCTACTACTACGACAGCTCCGATGTGAAACGCATCGGCAGCGACGGGCAGGTGTCCGGCCGCAGCGGCCACTACCTGCTGGTCGATCAGGCCGTATGGAATGACCCAAGCCTGGCGGGGCGCAGTCTGCATGCGTTCGGCCAATACTCGGCATCGAGCAAGGCCGCTTCGCCCTTCACCAAGTGGTACGGCGCAGGCGTGGTGCTGTACCAGCCATTCGCGGGCCGTCCGCGCGACACCGTGGCCCTGGGCTATGGGCGTGCCGTGCCGAACCCGCGTAGCCGCGAGGTGCTCGAAGACGCAGCGTTCGATGCGGGCGCGCCGTTCCCCGACATCGACCACGCCGAGCAGTTGATCGAATTGAGCTACGGCTATCAAGCCACGCCTTGGCTGAACCTGCGCCCGGATGTGCAATACATCATCGAACCTGGCGCGTTTTCGGGCAAAGCCATCGACAACGCCCTGGTGCTTGGCCTGCAAGTCAAGGCCAGCTTCTAACCCCTGTGGGGCTGCGCTGCAGCCCCGCATGGTCAGCCCTGCTGCAGGTAGTCGACCAGCCTGCGCAACATCTCATCGCAGCCTTGCAATTGCTCGAGGCTGACGAATTCGTCGGGTTTGTGACCCTGTTCCATGCTGCCCGGACCGCAGACTACCGTGGCAATACCGGCCTGATCGAACAAGCCACCTTCGGTGCCGAATGCCACGGTGCCGAACTGCGTCGAGCCACTGAGCAGCGCCACCAGGCGGGCTGCCTCACTGTCGGCCGCTGTCGCCAGCCCTGGGTAGGCGCTCAGGCCATCCAGGTGAATGGCGCTGGCCGCACTGACCTTGCGCATGCGCGGTAGCAACTCGGCTTCGGCGTAGGTTTGCAATTGATCGGCCACGGTCTGCGCTTCGAACCCTGGCAAGGCGCGCACTTCGAAGTCGAATGTGCAGGCTTCGGGCACGATGTTCAATGCCGTACCGCCGCTGATCACACCGGTCTGCACCGTGGAAAACGGCGGGTCGAAGCGCGTGTCGTGGTGGGCTGGCTGGGCCAGATCAGCGCCGATTTCACCCAGCTTGCCAATCAGCCGGGCGGCGTACTCAATGGCGTTGACCCCCTGCGGCGCATACGCCGAATGGCAGGCAGCGCCCTGCACATGACAGCGCATGGCCAGCTTGCCCTTGTGGCCCAGCACTGGTTTGAGCTCGGTAGGTTCGCCAATCAGGCACAGGCGCGGCTTGTAAGCGCGCTGCTGCAATGCCGCAAGCATCGACCGCACGCCCAGGCAGCCTACTTCCTCGTCGTAAGAGAACGCCAGGTGCACGGGCAGGCACAGTGGCTGGGCGAGAAACGCCGGCACAGCCGCCAGCACCGAGGCGATGAAGCCTTTCATGTCAGCGGTGCCGCGACCATACAGACGGCCATCGCGCTCGCTCAGGGCAAACGGCGGCAGCGTCCACGCCTGGCCGTCCACCGGCACCACGTCGGTATGCCCGGACAACACCACACCGCCCCTGTCCTGCGGACCGATGGTGGCGAACAGGTTGGCTTTGGTGCCCTCGGCGTTATGGAACAGCTCGCTGTGCACTCCAAGCGCGGCGAGATAGTCGCGAATGAAGTCGATCAGGTGCAGGTTCGATTCACGGCTCACCGTGGGGAATGCGACCAGGCGCGCCAGCAGTTCGCGGCTGCTGCACTCACGCATCGCCTGGTACTCCATAGCTCGGGGCGGTGGTGGGGTCCAGCGCCCGGGTCACGTAGTCCTGCATCTGCGGGCGATAGGCTTGCCAAAGGCGAGCGAGTTCGCCGATCGGGTCCTGCTCGGCCCAGTCGACCCGCAGGTCCACCAGCGGCCAGGTCAGCTCGCCGGCGATCTTCAGGGCCGCCGAGTGCACCGGCCCCGCCTCGCCACCTGCGGCCATGGCTGCCTGCATGGCGGCGAGCAAGCGGTCGGCCAGAGGCCCGCCGGTGTGTTCGAAAGCGTCCACCATCGCCTCGATCACCTGGCCCCCGGACAACAGGTTGCCGGCCGCCGCGCACTGCTCGCCGGCCACGGCGTGGTGTACGCCCAGCGCTTGGTTGCCGGTGAACAGTGCCACTTCCCCGTGACTGTCGATCACCGTGACCTGGCGATACTCGCTCCAACCATTGGCGCTGAGTGCGCGATCCAGCGCGGCCGCTGGCGCCAGTTGGCCTTGTTCCAGAAGATCGAGGATCTGCGGCCCCAGTGCCGGCAAGGTGATGTTCTGCGTAGCGACCGCACCTACGCCGGCCCGCACCCATGGGCAGCGGGCACCCACGCAGATGCTCGACGAGCTGATGGCGATGCCGACCTGGCCGGTTTCCTGGCAGCGACCAACGATGGAAAAGGTCATGGTGCAACTCCTGTTGTTTTAAGCGTTACCCCGCATTCTGTAGGCAAGCCACACGCCAGCAAACGACCATTTTCCTGCCCCTTGAACAGGAAAAAACTAAGCCCTCCGAGCCCGGCCGGGCAGCACCGATCGGGCCGTTGCAAGCCATGTATCCCGGGGCCTTCGCCGTTTTATCGGCAAGCCCCAGCTAAATACTATTTTCGCCTTGTTCCGGGCATCCCTAGTCTGGCCGCAGGCAATGGCGGTCTTCCAACCGACCTGACAATAACCGCCTGAACAAGGGCTCGGACATGACACTGAACAACATCGACATCGACACGCTCGTGGTGGGCGCCGGCCAAGCCGGTGTGGCCATGAGCGAACATTTGAGCAAGCTTGGCGTGCCGCACCTGGTGCTCGAGCGCAACCGCATCGCCGAGGCCTGGCGCAGCGGACGCTGGGATTCTCTGGTGGCCAACGGCCCGGTCTGGCATGACCGTTTCCCCGGCCTTGAATTCAACCTCGACGCCGACGCCTTCGCCGGCAAGGACCAGGTGGCGGATTACTTCGAGCAATACGTGCGCAAGTACAACCTGCCGGTACGCACGGGCATCGAAGTCAAACGCGTGGTGCGCAATGCCGACCGCCCAGGCTTCACCGTCGAGACCAACGAAGGGGTGATCCGCGCCAATCGCGTGGTGGCGGCGACCGGGCCGTTCCAGAAGCCGGTGATCCCGGCGATCGCGCCCAAGGACGACAGCCTGCATCAGATCCACTCCGCCGCCTACTTCAACCCCGGGCAATTGCCCGCGGGCGCGGTGTTGGTGGTAGGTGCCGGTTCTTCGGGGGTGCAGATCGCCGAGGAACTGATGCGCGCCGGTCGCCAGGTCTACCTGTCGGTCGGCGCCCATGACCGTCCGCCGCGTGCCTACCGCAACCGTGATTTCTGCTGGTGGCTAGGCGTGCTGGGTGAGTGGGACGCGGAAATCGCCAAGCCTGGACGCGAGCACGTCACCATCGCCGTCAGCGGCGCCCGTGGCGGCCACACCGTGGATTTTCGCGCCCTTGCTCATCAGGGCATGACCCTGGTCGGCCTGACCCAGTCGTTCGACAACGGCGTGGCGCACTTCCAGGACAACCTGGTGGACAACATCAAGCGAGGCGATGAGAACTACCTGGCCCTGCTCGACGCCGCCGACGCCTATGTCGAGCGCAACGGCCTGGATCTGCCGCTGGAACCGCAAGCTCGACAGCGCCTGGCCGACCCCGCTTGCATGGTCGAGCCGCTGCGCCAGCTGGACCTGGTCGAAGCCGGCGTGACCAGCATCATCTGGGCGACCGGCTACGGCGTCGACTTCAGCTGGTTGCAGGTCGACACCTTCGATGCCAACGGCAAGCCGCAGCATCAGCGGGGTGTGGCGCGGGAACCGGGCGTGTACTTCCTCGGCCTGCCATGGCTGTCGCGGCGCGGTTCGTCGTTCATCTGGGGGGTGTGGCATGACGCCAAGCACGTCGCCGGCCATATCGCTACCCAACGCACCTACCTGGCCTACCGTGACCGCGAGCAGCGTGAAGCGGATCAGCAGCCAACCCTCAGCACTGTCAGCCACCTCGGAGCCCACTGATGCCTACGCATACCCGCATCCGCATGTTCAACACCAAACAGACCTACCCCAACCAGAGCCTGGACAACGACCTGTGCCAAGCCGTGCGGGCGGGCAACACCGTCTACGTGCGCGGCCAGGTCGGCACCGACTTCGCCGGCAAGCTGGTGGGCCTGGGCGATCCACGGGCCCAGGCCGAACAGGCGATGAAAAACGTCAAGCAGTTGCTCGAGGAGGCCGGCTCGGACCTCTCGCACATCGTCAAGACCACCACCTATATCACCGATCCACGCTTCCGCGAGCCGGTGTACATGGAAGTCGGCAAATGGCTCAAGGGAGTGTTCCCGATTTCCACCGGCCTGGTGGTCGCGGGCCTGGCGCAGCCTGAGTGGCTGATGGAAATCGATGTCATTGCAGTGGTGCCGGATCAGCCGTGATCCGCTACCCAAGGGGCGCCACGCGCTCCTTGGTGTTTAGAACTTGGCCAGTTCCTCGCGGCAGAACTCCACGAACAACTGCGCAGGTTTAGTCAGTTGCACGCGCTTCAGATGCGCGGCCGCCAGCCCTGACAGCGCCACCGGCTCGGCGATGTCGATCATCACCAGCTTCTGCCCGTCATACGTGCATTCCGAATGTGGCCGCGTCACCAGCAGCGAGAAGCCGAACCCCTGGCCGACCATGCCGCGCACCATCTCGATCGACGGCGAGCTGAACACGATATTAGGCGTCAGGCCCAGGTCATTGAACAGGCTGACGAAATACGTGCGACTTGGCGCGACGTCCAGCAGGATCATCGGTTCCGGACACAGGTCGCGCAGCGACACCTGGGCCTGGCCGGCAAAGCGGTGTTTTTCCGGCAGCAGCACATAGGGCTTCTGCGGCGCCATCAGCGGTTCGGCCTCGATGGTGCCATCGAGGTCGTGTTCGTAGAGAAACGCCAGGTCGAATGTGCCGGCAGTCAGACCTTGTATCAGGTCTTGTTGTTCGCCGTCGCGCAGGCGAATGTCCACGCCGGGGTAACGCTGGCGAAAGCCTGCGATCAAACGCGGCAGGTAAAGCGGCGCCACTGTCTCGAAACAGCCTATGTCGATCTGCCCGGCCACCGTATCGTTGTCGGCCAGCGCGTTCTGCTCGAACTCGTGAGCCATCTGCAGCAGTGACTTGGTCTTGGCATAGAAGCGCTTGCCACTGGGCGTTAGCGACACGCCCTGGGCGTGGTGGCGGATGAACAGCTGCACGCCGAAGCTCTCTTCCAGGCTCTTGATCGCGGTGGAGATCGACGGCTGCGCGATATACAGCTGGCGTGACGCCTCGGCAACACTGCCGGCCTCGACGGTGGTGACGAAATACTTGAGTTGTCGCAGGGTATAGGAAGCCATGGGCACCTCGGTGGCGCTGGGAACAGGCGCCTGGTTCTGATGTGCCACCACTTTACCTCGGCGCGGCGCACAGCGGACGGCCGAGGGTTCGAGGATTTGCCTATGGCTTGGGCATATATTTACTGCATCGATGGCGCTTGTCGGTCAGCGCTGCCAGCTCTCACTCGAACTCGACATTGACCATGACACAGTCATCCCCCACCGGCTTGAAGCCTGCTTCACACGGCATGCCGACGATCGGCGCTACCGAGCGTTTGCAACGCTGCGGCCTATCCGAGGCGTCGCGCTGATCGAATGTGCTGATCGCCAGCTGGGCATCCGCATCGACGCTCAAGGCTTGTTCCCGTTGCGCATGAACTCCACCTGCCAGCACCAGCAGCATTATCAACGTAGCCATCTCCATACCTGTCACCTCCTGATCGGGATTGAACTGGGTGATCAGGCTAGGGCTGCGTGGCGCGCGCGCGCAGCTGGAATGTCCTCCGCGCTCGTCTGCAGACCCCGACACGACTGGTGAAACAAGCCAAAGCGTCTTTACTGCTTAATAACGACCCCAGGAACGGTGTGCGCCTATGAAGATCGTTGTCACCAGCATCCTCGTCGACGACCAAGCCAAGGCCTTGGCCTTCTACCACTACGTGCTCGGCTTCATGCCCAAACACGATAACCCCATGGGCCAACATCGTTGGCTGACGCTGACCTCACCCCACGACCCCAACGGCGTCGAGCTCCTGCTCGAACCGGATGCGCATCCTGCGGCCAAGACCTACAAGCAGGCGCTCAAGCAGGACGGCATCGCTGCCACGACCTTCGCGGTGCGCGATATCGAGGCTGAATATATCCGTTTGTGCAAGGCCGGCGTCATCTTCACCCAGGCGCCGACGAGCCTCGGCGACGTGACCGTCGCGGTGTTCGACGATACCTGCGGCAACCTGGTCCAGATCGCGCAGAAACACTGATCGCCCCCATGACAGGCGCTGTAGCCCTGGCTACAGTGCTGCCGTAGCCAGTGCGCCACAACAAGGAAAACCAATGCGCCACGAATTCAGCGACGTGCTCAACGACCTGGTGGATTATTTTCTGCTGGGCGATATCCAGATGCTCGAGCGCTTCAAGCAGGAAAACCAGCTGCCAGACGACCTCGCCCGTGCGTTCACCAGCACCGACAGCGGCGATCAGGCGGTTGCCGAGGGTGTGGTGGTGCCACTGGCCGGCGTCGATAACCTGCCCTATCACATACTCTTCACCCTCGATGGCACCACGCCAGCCTTGCTCGAACCTGGAAGTCGCCTCAAGCACCGGCGCAATGGTTATGTGCTGCACGTCCAGCACCGGGCCGTGATGCTGTACACCTGGCGCATTCTGCAGCACTTCACCAACAAGACCCTGGGCGACCTGCTGGCGCGTTACCAGGTGCCGGGACGGCCGATCATCGAGCTGGACAACGGTTGGTATGACGTCGAGGTGCTGGCCGGAGCGCTGATCCGCGACGGCCTGTACGAACCGGCGTTCGAGTTCGTGCTGACCAAGCGCTGGAGCCGGGGCGAAGCCAAGCAGGTAGACACTGGCTATGCCTTCAGCTTGCGCGGCTACTTCGATTGAGCGTGGCGCTCAGGGCCGCAGGCCTTGGCGCCACCTCACTGGCAGCGCACTTCAGGTGTGATTGATGTCGCGGTCCTTGGTTTCCGGCAGGAAGCAGATCCCCAGCACCGCGGTCATCACGGCAATCACGATCGGGTACCACAGCCCGTAGTAGATATCACCGGTCGCCGCGACCATGGCGAATGCCACCGTCGGCAGAAAACCGCCGAACCAGCCGTTGCCGATGTGATACGGCAGCGACATCGAGGTGTAGCGAATGCGTGCGGGGAACAACTCGACCAGCCAGGCGGCGATCGGCCCGTACACCATGGTGACGTAGATCACCAGGATGGTCAGCAGCAACAGCACCATCGGGTAGTGGATTTTCGTGGGGTCGGCCTTTTCCGGATAACCCGCTTCCTTCAAGGCGCCGCCCAGGGTGGCGGTAAAGGCATCGCTGCGGACCTTGAGGTCGCCAGCGGCCAAGGCGCTCCCCTCGAAGCTTGGGATCACCCGCTCGCCAATGCGCACCTGCGCAGTGCTGCCGGGCTCGGCCGCCTGGTTGGTGTACGGGATCGCGCGCTTGGCCAGCAAGCTCTTGGCAATGTCGCAGGAGCTGGTGAATCTGGCCTTGCCCACCGGATCGAACTGGAACGCGCACTGCGCCGGGTCGGCCACCACCACCACCGGGTTCTGCTCCTGGGCGACGAACACATCGGGGTTACCGTATTGGGTCAACGCCTTGAAGATCGGGAAGTAGGTCAGTGCGGCGATGATGCAGCCGGCCATGATGATTTTCTTGCGGCCAATGCGGTCCGACAGGCTGCCGAAGATGATGAAGAACGGTGTGCCGATCAGCAGCGAACCTGCGATCAACAGGTTGGCGGTCTGCGGCTCGATCTTGAGCATCTGCAAGAGGAAGAACAGCGCATAGAACTGCCCGGTGTACCACACCACCGCTTGCCCGGCAGTCCCGCCGAGCAGCGACATGATGACCACCTTGAGGTTGTCCCAGCGCGCGAACGACTCGGTCAGCGGCGCCTTGGATGCCTTGCCCTCGGCTTTCATCTTGAGGAACACCGGCGACTCATTGAGCTGCAGGCGGATATACACCGAAATCGCCAGCAACACGATCGACAGCAGGAATGGCACGCGCCAGCCCCAGGCTTCGAACACCTCGGTGCCCATCAGGGTGCGGCAGGTGAGGATCACCAGCAGCGACAGGAACAGCCCCAGTGTCGCGGTGGTCTGGATCCACGCGGTGAAAAAGCCTCGCCGCCCCTTGGGCGCATGCTCGGCCACGTAAGTAGCGGCGCCGCCGTATTCGCCCCCCAACGCCAGGCCCTGGAGCAGGCGCAAGGTGATCAGGATGACCGGCGCCGCCACGCCGATGGTCGCATAGCTGGGCAGCAGACCCACCACTGCGGTGGAAATACCCATGATGACGATGGTGATGAGGAAGGTGTGCTTACGCCCGATCATGTCGCCCAGGCGGCCGAACACGATAGCGCCGAAGGGCCGCACGGCAAAGCCTGCGGCGAAGGCCAGCAAGGCGAAGATGAACGAGGTGGTTTCATTGACCCCGGCGAAGAAATGCTTGGCGATGATCGCCGCCAGTGAGCCGTAGAGGTAGAAGTCGTACCACTCGAATACCGTGCCCAAGGAGGAAGCGAAGATGACCTTGCGCTCCTCCTTGGTGATCCCGCGTTGGGGCGCGCTACTGCCCGTGGATGCGCTGTCGAGAACCGCCATGGGTTGCCTCCGTCTTGTCGTGTTCGCAGGCCGGAGTACCCAGTACCCCTTTCACCATCGCACCCAGGCCCTAGGGCTAGCATTGGTTGCGCGAAGCACGACGAGACGCAGGGCCTCGGATCGCAGCAAGGTCATCTCAAGCATAATCCGCTTTGCCGAGATATCCACTGGCCAGCATGCCGACAGTCTGGCCAATGTGGCTGGCGCGTTACTCGTTCACCGCCCGCTGCAGCAACCCGCCCTCATGGCGCGCGAGGATACGCAGCAATTGATCGACCAACGCCCGGTCCGGCGCCTCCAGGTGAAAATGATGCCCGCCTGGGTGCCATGAAACCTTGGCCTGCGCCGGCAAGGCCTCCCGGCGCGCCTCGAAGCCGGTGCCGGCGAACGCACCTTGGCGACCGAACATCAGGTACAGCGGGCAGCGGATTTCCTGCAGCAGCTCGCACGCCTCGCGTTCGGTGAGTGGCATCGGTTCGGGCAGCACCAACCGAGGGTCGTGGCGCCAGCAATAGCCGTCGGTCAACTGCAACAAATCACGCAGCGCCAGGATCCGCGCTGCATCTTCGTTCAGCTCGCCATCCAGGCGCTTGCGCCGCTGCTCCAAGGCTGCCTCAAGGTTGTCGAAGCGGCTCGCCGCAGGCTCGGCAAACCCTTGCAACTGGCTGCGCTGGACCATGCGCTTGAGCCGATAGGCCCGCGCCAGGTGCTGCACGCGCTCGTCTTCGGCAACCGTGAACGGTGCGCCCATGCCGTCGAGAAAGGTCATGCTGGCGATGCCACTGGTCATCGCCGCCAGCACCGAGGCAATGCCGCTGCCCATGCCATGCGCGAGTACATGAAACTGCGCAAGGCCCAGGCTTTCGGCGACGGCAAGCATGTCCTCGGCGTGTTCCCACAGGTAATAACCGCTGTCGTGCCGGCGATGGTCCGAGCGACCGTGCCCGACCAGATCGGGGGCGACCACGAAACAGCCGTCGAGCATGGGCGCCAAGTGCTCGAAACTGGCGGCGTTATCGAGCCAACCGTGCAGGGCCAGCACGGGGATACCGCCCTCCTCGCCCCAACAGCGCACGGCGATTTCGATGCCATTGAGGTCAAGCAGATGGTCCCTGGGTGTCGATGATGAACGCATGAATACCTTCCTGTTTGGAGGCCTGGCACGCGTGCCGCAGCGCAACCACCAGGCCGGGCCTGCAAGAGACTTCGACGTCTTACCTTCTCGCGATGAGCGCCGTCACGTTGCTCCCTGACCGACACAGGCGTAGGCGACACCGACGCATGCCGTGCTACCTATCTACCCCAAGGGCCAGGGCGGGCTCTGTGCTCAATGGTCGCTTCGGCAAACCATGGAGCATCCCGATGAACCCAGTCCGTCCTTATCATGCCCAGCAGCTGGCGCGCAGCCTGCCGTCGTGGACCACGCATCTGCACAGCAGTGCGGTCGAGGCGATCATGAGCGCTCAACGCCACCCATACCTTCAGGCCGATGGCCAGGCCGAACCGTGGTACCTGAGTGCCGCCGCGCAGCAGCGCGAGGCGCTGCGGGCGGCGCTGAAGCAGCGTGACCACAGCCTCGAGGCCTTGCATAAGGCCCTGCAGCCGCTGCAGGGCTTGACCGAGTTTTGCCAGCCGCTGTTGCAGCAGGCGTTGGCGATTCCCGCCGCGGTCGATCGGGCGGTGTATTTCTTCCAGCCGTTCAAACGCCGCCCCTTCGTCCAGGTCGAAGGCGAACCTGGACTGGCGGCAGGGATGGAGCACGAGCAGTTCGAGTACGATCCCAGCGGCACCGCGCGCAAAGTCAGCTTGCTCGAAGCGGCCCTGCACAACTTCGTCGATAGTGCAGAAACCGGCCCCTACAGCGAACTGCACAGCAGCAGGACCGACAGCACGCGGCTGGTGGGCTTGAGCGTGCCCGGATTTGTCCAGACCTGCCGTCAACTGGACCTCGGGCAGCGTTATCAAGATCACCTCGCGAGCCTGTACGACGGCGAGCAGGCAGCACTGCTCGAAGCGCACTGGTGCCAAGCGAGCCGCGACGAGCTGCGGGTTCACGCGCAGATCGCCGCCATGCAGGACAGGCTCGACGCGCTCGGCCTGTCTGCCATCGAGCAGCTGTGTGCCCACGCGCGAACGCCCTCCCATTCCGGCGAGCCCTGGGTGTGCCGGCGACTGGAACTGTTTGGGGTGCCGTTGCACGACGTGTTGGTCATTGGCCCCGCGCAGCCCGGCGCAGCCAACCCGTGCATCCTGTTCATCCCTGGCGCCCCAGACGCGCCGCTACAGCAGTACAGTTCGGCCCAAGCCGCAGCCGCCGGTCTCACCCGGCGCATGCAGCACAGCGCGATGCTGCAGTGGATGATCCGCCGTGCACCGCAGGCTTTGCAGGCAGCGCTCTTCAAGCGGGTGACCGAGCGCCTGTTCGACCGACCGCAACCGCCCACGGTCCCGCCGCTGCTGCCTAAGCCCGACCCGCATCTGGACTTCGCCACCCACCCCCTGCCCGCTGCCCCCTGGGCCCGCCTGTACGCCGCCCATGTCGCCAGGCTCAAGGCTGACGCCGCCTGCCTGGCCGTGCCTACCGCTCAAGTCGACGCCCAGGCGCGACTGGCACTGCTGGAGCATATCGCCTCCGTGGGCCTGGACCTGGCCAATGTGGCCGCGCTGTTCGTCCCTGGGCTCAATGGCGTGATGCTGGCGGTGGGCGGTGCACAGTTGATGAACAGCGTGTTTCATGGCATCGAAGCCTGGGAGCAGGATGACAAGGCCCAGGCAGCCGCCCAGCTGGAGTCGGTCCTGCTCAACATTGCGCTGATGGGCGCAATCGGCGGTGGTGTGGCAGTGCTGAAAAGCTCACGGTTCGTCGACTCGCTGATCAGCATCGAACACGCAGGTGGTGAGCGGCTATGGCGGCCGGAGCTGACGTCTTACGCAACAAACCGCACGCTGCCCGCATCGGTTACGGCCAACGCACGCGGACAGCTGTTTCATCAAGGGCGTTTTTACGCGCGCCTGGACGGGCGGTTATACGAGCAACGCCTAGGCGCTGACGGTCAATGGCGGCTTGTTCATCCGGCCGACCCGCACGCCTACCAGCCTGTCATGCGTCAGGTTGGCGAGGGCGCATGGCGAATCGAAGGCGAACAACCGCTGGATTGGCCGCGACAACAACTGCTCAGACGCCTGGCAGGCAACGCCGAGGACCTTGCCGAGGCCGACCTGGATGCCGCGCTGCGCTGCACAGGCCTGGACGAAGACACCTTGCGCCATGTGCATGTGAGCGAAGGCAACACGCCGCCGCTGCTGGCCGATGCCTTGAATCTGCTGCGGGTCGACCAGAACGTCGACCAGCTGATTGCCGCGCTGCGGCACGGCGCATCGGTGGCAAACTATCCGGGTTACGTCGTCGACCAATTGCTCGAGCTGCCGGGCTGGCCAGCGGATCATCTGGTGGAGGTGTTCGACGGTCCTGAAGCCTGGGGACCTTCAACCCTGTATGGCAGCGCCGCACGCCCTGAAGCCAGCGTCGTGACACTGACGCGCAACGATCTGGAACTGGGCCAGCTGAGCCAGACCGTGCTCAGCCAACTGGACGAGTCGGCAGCGAGCGCCCTGCTACCGAGCATTGCTGAAGCGAACGACCGGGCCAGTGCACTGAACGGCGTGCTCGCCGATGCCCTGGACGCCCATCGCACTGAGCTGATCGAGCGGATATACACGGCCGCCCAGCCACCGCTGAGCGAAGAGGCACAGGTGCTACAGCGCCAATTCAACAGCCTCTCGCAGCGCACCTTGGAAACCCTGGTGGCCCACGCCAGTGCGCTCGAACGCACACGTCTGGGCAGTGGACGCGTGCCGCTGCGCATCGCCGAAGAAGCCCGCAGCCTGCAAGCCCGGGGACGGCTGGACCGGGCCCTGCTCGGCCTGTACCAGCCCAGGTTGGCCAATGCCGATAGCGCGACCTTGCAGCACGCGCTGCAAACGATGTATCCCGAGGCCAGCCCGGCGCAGCGCCTGCAGCATGCCCTGCTCGATCGTCGTCAAACGGCGCGACTGCTCGGCCAGCAGCCGCAACGCGCGGGCTATCGCTCACCCCTGCGCTTGGCCGATGGGCGCTTTGGCTACCCTTTGAGCGGTCGCGGCAGATGGCGCGAGTGGATTCGCCAAGCCACCACCAGTATTGAGGAGCGCAGGCTGCAAGAGCTGTATCCCGCACTATCTGCACCTGAGCGCCGCGCGCTGGTGGAAACCCTGCGCCAACGTGGCGATGCCGCCGAGCAGATCCGTCATCTGCAACGCGAGCGCACCGGCTTGCAACGCCATCTGCAGCGTTGGGTCAGTGAGGCCGACGCAGCGGCACAGCACAGCCGCCAACAGTTCGAACAGGCTATCACCCGTGCAGCGCGTCGCGATGATGGCGCCACCCTCACGCTCGAGCATATGACCCTGGAGCAACTGCCGGCGCTGCCGGCACGCCTGGATCATATAACCTCGCTGAACCTGCAGGGCCTTGGTTTACAAAGCCTGTCGGGCGAATTTCTGCAAAGCTTCCCGCGCCTGGAGCATCTGCGCCTCTCACGCAACCCCCGGTTGCAGCCTGAGTCACTGATGCAGGCGCTCAGACAGGCGCCGCGGCTGCGCACATTGGCCGTGACCGGCAGCCCGATTGGGGCGCTGGACGACGCCGGTCGGGCCACCTTGGCCCATTTGCGGGGGCTGCGAGCGTTGCGTTTGCACGGCGTCGACCTGGCGCTTGGCGAAGCCGACTGGCAAACCTTGGCAGCCTTGCCGCTGGAGCACCTGCAACTGAGCGACAACGCGATTACCCTGAGCGCGCAAGCCGCTGCGCGGATCGGCCAGATGACGCGTCTCACCGAGCTCAACCTGTCGCACAACCCGCTGGGGATGGCGCCTGAGCTGGCCACGCTGGAGCATTTGCAGAGCCTGGACCTGAGTGGCTGCGGCTTGCAGGAATGGCCGCACGGTCTGAGCGCATTGATGCAGCGGCCCGACTACGCGCTGCGGACCCTGCACCTGAGCGAGAACGCCATACACGAGTTGCCGACGCTCGATGACATCCTCGCGTCTGCCTATGCCAGCGACTTGCTGAGCGAACACAGGTTGGCCTGGGAGTTTCATTTCAACCAACTTGCCCCGGAACAAGCGCAACGGCTGCGTGCGATCGGCGTGGGCATCGTCGAGCATGCTGACTTCCTGGCCGAGGACCAGACGGTGGACTGGCGCGCCAGTGCCAACCCCGATCAGCGCCAGCAGTGGGACGCGCTGTTCGACCAAGACAACCACCGTGCGCTGCGAGAGGTGCTGGAACGGGTCGGGCGCTCGGCACAAGCCCAGCACAATCAACAGTCGCTGGGCGCTCAGGTGTGGCGCCTGATAGAGGCCGCCAGCCACGATCAGGGCTTGCGCCAACGCCTGGACGAGGTAGCCAGTGATTTTCCACCATCGTGTGGCGACGCCGGCGCCGATGGTTTCAGCACCCTGGAGGTCGAGTTGCTGGCCTACCGCGAGAGCAGCAATGCCGAGATTCCCACCGCTGATCTATTCGGCTTTTATCGACGCCTGTTCCGCCGTGAGCAGGTCAATGTGCTGGCGGCCCGTATCCACGCTGCGCGGCTCGCGCGTCAAGCCGCTTTTTTGACCTGGCTGGGCGAAGCGCCGGAACTGCGCACGCAGTTTCCACAGCTGCCTGCGCTGGACGAACTCGACGACATCAGCTTGACCGAGCTGGAGCAAGGTGGCGTCGACGATATCGAGATTCGCCTGGCCCTGCGCCAGGCCACGGCGCCGACCCTGGATTTCCCGGAGCCAAGCCAGGACATGCTCTACCGCGAGTCGGCGCACATCAGCAGCATCACCAGCTTCAACGTCGAGCAGGCGGTGCTCGAGCTCGACGGGGATAGCCGCGCGCGCCAGGCATGGATTGCCGCGCAGCCGAGCTGGCGGCGCTTGCTCAGGCAGCGCTTCGCCCTGCACTTCGGAGCACTGGACAGGCGCTGGTATCAGGGCATGGAATACCTGGACTACTGCCTCGACCCCGAAGCAGAGCCGGTGACCGAGCTGGACGGTCGGGTACGTGAGCACTTGGCTGAAGCGCTCCCCGCCCCCTTGCAAGACGGCGCAGGACGGCTGCAGCGCATGGCGCTCAACAGCCAGCAATACCAGGCTGCGCTGGACCGCCTGATGAGCGAGCGCCAAACTGAGCTCGAAGCGCTCTACACGCGCCTGACCCGTCAGCAGGACGCCCTGGGCTAGGCGCTATTGGCCGCGCAAGTCTTCGAAAAAGGCTTGCCGGCCATCGACCTGGCTGGAGGCTCGAGGCACGCCGGCTGCCTCGCCATTGGCCGCCTCCACATGCCAGTAGCAGTGGCTGATCGCCCGCGTCACGGCGACGTAGGCCAGGCGTTGCACTTCCTCTTTCTGCGCGGTATCGAACGGCTGGGCATCGCCCGGGCGACCCAGCCCAGCCTGACGATACACCTGGTTCTTGTACGGCGAGCTGGTCAGGTAGTGACAATCGCCGAGCATGAACACCGCATCGGCTTGCAGGCCTTTGGCGCTGTGGTAGGTCAACTGGCGCAGGCGCCGCTGCTCGGCAGGCAACGCCGCCTCCGCCTGCAACACGCCCTGCAGATGGTCGATCATCAAGGCCCGGTCACTGCCCTTGCGGTACAGCATCATCACCGACTCGCCGCGCGCGTAATGCTCCCTCAGCGTCTCGGCCAAGGCCGCTTCGTCGCGATCGAACACCTTGACCGGCGAGCCCGGCAACTCGGCGGCCGGACCGCTTGCCCGGGCTTTCTTGCCGGCGATGGCCGGCGTGCCCTTGACCAAGTGCTCGGCGGCGTCGATGACCTGCTGCTGGCAGCGGAAGTTGTCGACCAGCATGACCCGGGTGTTGGCAGGCGACGGGAAGGCTTTGACGAACTCCATGAAGTATTTTGGTGAGCTGCCGCGCCAGCCGTAGATCGACTGCCAGTCATCACCGACACACAGCAAAGACGCATGCGCGGCCGTGCGACCGCTGTGCATGGCCGGGCCGCGACGGCGGATTTCCCTCAAGCTGGCGCGCAACCAGCTGACGATTTGCGGTGATACGTCCTGGAATTCATCGATCATCAGGTGTGCCAGCGGCCGCAGCAACGGGTCGGGCAGCAAGCGCAGGTTTTCTTCGTTGTTCTCGCCAAACAGGGCAAACATGCGGTTATAGGTCATCACCGGCGGCGATTGATCCAGCAGGTGCGCCTCCAATGCCTTCCAATACAGCGCCAGCGCTTCGAAGAACAGTGCATCGGAATCGCCGCTGGGGAAACTCATGGCGGCTACCGCTGGATTGACCTCCAGCCCCAGATTCTCGATGAAATTGGCCGCGCCTACGAAGGCATCGAGCAGGGGCGCGGCGGCCAGCTCGCCTTTGACCTTGTATTCGAATCCAGGGCCGGCCACGGCATCGCCTGCGAGCGATGCTGCCAGGCGTCGCGCCATGGCGTAGTTGTCGAGCCAGATCAGCGGCTTGTCGCAGAACGCCTGCAGCAGGGTGCGCTTGACCGCCCATTCGGCACGCACCGCAAGCTTGGCACCTGGGCGTTGGTACTGGGCGCTTTCACCGGGGTCGAAGCCGAGTACGACCCAGGCATCGAGCCCTTCCAGACGCCCGTGCACGTGAAAGCGGCTGCCGCGCACGTCGACGGTTTCGCGGCACGGCTCGATGCCTGCAATCGGCCAGGCGCCGGCGGCGAACCAGAGATCTTCGATGACGTCGCACAGCTCTTCGTCGCGTTGGGCCGCCAGTTGCGTCACCTGCACCCGCTTCTGTACATCGGGATGTTCAGGGTCCAACGGCTTGAGCTGCAGGGCTTCGCGGCGCAACGTGGCAATCAGCTCGGCGAAGCGTGGACTGTCCTTGAGCAAAGCGCTGTAGCATTGGTTGAGCTGCTGACGCTGAGCCTCGTTCAAGCGCAGCTCGAACGGATTGCTGTCAGCCTGGGCTTCACTGCCGGCCAGCATGTCGTTGCCCAGTGTCTCGAAGGCCCGTAACTGGCCAAAGCCAGGCAAGCTGCGCACCAGGGGCAGGATGCGTGAATGAAAGGTGCGAACCAGTTCCCGCGCCTTGACCGGTTGCAAGTTGATCTGCCACAGCGCGAACACCTGGAGCAGGCGCTTGATGAAATCCTTGCGCGATTCGCGGGTGAAGGTCACCACGGTCATCGCGTCGAGCTCGTAGCCCAGGTAATGGCGCAGCAACAGGATGCGCAGCACCAGCGAGGTCGACTTGCCCGCCCCCGCGCCTGCAACCACGCAGGTGGAGGGCGTGTCGCTGAAGATGAGCTTCCATTGCGCAGCGCTGGGCTGGGACTCGGCGGGCAAGCGCTGGGCGACATCGGCCTTGAAGCGCTTTTTCAGATCGGCGCTGATGGGCAAGCGCCAGTCATCGAAGAGGTTATCGTCCTGGCCCGGTACCGCCGCCGTATCAGGGCGGGTATCGCGTATCACCAACACCTGCCGGCCGGCCTCGTAACCCTCCGCTCGCCCCCGCTCGAGACCGTCGCGCACGCCGTCGGCGTGGCCATCACGCTGGCCGAGGAGATGGCCGTGAAACCAGGACTCGCGGTGCTGTACCCGCAAGCGGTTCAAACCATGCTCCAGCAAACGGGCGAACAGTCGACGCAGCCACGGCAGCTGGGCAGCAGGTTTGAGTTCGGCAAGGGCCTGGGGTTGCTCGGGGGCCACGGTCACTCCGGTTGAATCGAAATGTCGGACATGGTGGCTGTAATGACTGAAAAGTGCCAGCGATTGCTGGAAGATCAGAGAATTAGGCGATGAACCGCAGAATCAGTCTCAGTTAAAAGATCGAATGGATGGATTGTTTTAAGCCGATATTTACGCTTAATTTCGATCATTCAGTCGCGCATCATGGTGACATTCCCTGATTCGAGGAGCACCACGATGCTACAGCTTCGACCTTTTGCAGAACTTGGCCACGCCAACCACGGCTGGCTCGATGCGCACCACCACTTTTCCTTCGCCGAGTACTACGACCCGGCGCGCATGCACTGGGGTAACCTGCGCGTGTGGAACGACGACCTGATCGCTGCCGGCAGTGGTTTCCCGCCGCACCCGCACCGTGACATGGAAATCATCACCTATGTGCGCGAAGGCGCCATTACCCATGAGGACAGCCTGGGCAACAAAGGCCGCACTGACGCAGGCGATGTGCAAGTCATGAGCGCCGGCAGCGGTATCGTGCACAGTGAGTACAACCAGGAAGACATCGATACGCGAATCTTCCAGATCTGGATCGTTCCGCAAAAAGCGGGCGGTGCACCCTCCTGGGGAACTCGTCCGTTTCCCAAAGGGGAGCGCGGCGAGGGGTTCATCACCTTGGCCAGCGGTCGCGCCGATGACGAGGACAGCTTGCAGATCCGCGCCGATGCCCGTCTGCTGGCGGCGACCTTGCACGCTGGTGAAACGGCCGAGTACCGCTTCGAGGCCGGGCGCAGGGGCTATCTGGTGCCCGCCAAGGGATTGGTCGAGGTCAATGGCGTACGCGTCAACGCCCGCGATGGCCTGGCGATCGAGCAGGAAACGCTGCTGCGGGTGAGCGCTGAGCAAGACAGCGAAATCGTCCTGGTGGACGTCGCTTGAGGAAAACGGGGCCGCCTTGCGGCCCCTCGGCCATCAAGCGATGGCGGCATCGACCAGCACTTGCGCCTCTTCGACCAGACGCTTGAGGTGCGCCTCGTCGACGAAGCTCTCGGCGTAGATCTTGTAGATGTCTTCGGTCCCCGACGGACGCGCGGCGAACCAGCCATTGGCGGTCATGACCTTCAAGCCACCGATCGCCTGGCCATTGCCAGGGGCCTGACTGAGGATCTGGACGATCGGCTCGCCCGCCAGCTCAGTGGATTTAACCTGCTCTGGCGCCAGTTTGCTCAACGCCGCTTTCTGCCGCGCATCGGCCTTGGCCTCGACGCGGGTCGCGTACGGCTTGCCGAGCGCGGCAGTCAGCGCGTCGTAGGCCTGGCTAGGATTGCGCCCCGTGCGCGCAGTCATCTCGGCCGCCAGCAGTGCTGGGATCAGACCGTCCTTGTCGGTGGCCCAGACCGTGCCATCCTTGCGCAGGAACGACGCACCTGCGCTTTCTTCGCCGCCGAAGCCGAGCGTGCCATCGAACAACCCCTGAGCGAAGAACTTGAAGCCCACCGGCACCTCATACAGCTGGCGGCCCAGACGCTCGGTCACGCGATCGATCATGCCGCTGGATACCACCGTCTTGCCGACTGCGGCGTCGCTGCGCCATTGCGGGCGGTGGCGGTAGAGGTAGTCGATGGCAACAGCCAGGTAGTTGTTCGGTTGCAGCAGGCCATCGGCGGTGACGATGCCATGGCGGTCATGGTCAGGGTCACAGGCGAAGGCCACGTCGAAGCGCTCGCGCAGGCCGATCAGGCCTTGCATGGCGTAGGGTGAGGAAGGATCCATGCGGATCTGCCCGTCCCAGTCCACGCACATGAAGCGGAAGGTTGGATCGACCTCGGTGTTCACCACTTCGAGATTGAGCTGGTACCGCTCGGCGATCGCCGACCAGTAGCGCACCCCAGCGCCGCCCAGCGGGTCGACGCCCAGGCGCAGGTTGGCGCTGCGGATGACGTCGAAGTCGATGACATTCTCCAAATCGGCCACGTAATGGCTGACGTAGTCATGACGCTGGGTGGTAGCGGCTTGCAGCGCCTGACCATGGTCGATGCGCTTGACCCCGGCGAGGCTCGCCTCCAGCAGCTGATTGGCCTTGGCCTCGATCCACTTGGTGACATCGCTGTCGGCTGGGCCACCATTGGGGGGGTTGTACTTGAAGCCGCCGCTTTGCGGAGGATTGTGCGAGGGCGTGATGACGATGCCATCGGCCAGCCCGGTGCTGCGCCCACGGTTGTAGCACAGGATCGCGTGGGACACGGCAGGGGTCGGCGTGTATTCGTCGTCCTTGGACAGCATCACCTGCACACCATTGGCCGCCAGCACCTGCAACGCGCTGGCCGCCGCAGGGGCGGACAGCGCATGGGTGTCGGCGCCGATGAACAGCGGCCCGTCGATGGCGTGCTCCTGGCGATACAGGCAAATGGCCTGGGTAATCGCCAAAACATGGTGTTCGTTGAAGCTCAGGTCGAACGAGCTGCCGCGGTGCCCCGAGGTGCCGAAGGCCACCCGCTGCGCTGCCACGGCAGGGTCTGGGCGGCCCGTGTAGTAGGCGGTCAGCAGGCGGGGAATATCGACCAGCACGCTAGCGGGAGCCGGCTTGCCTGCCAAAGGACTGAGCGTCATGCAAAAACCTCGAGTTCAACGAATGTGGGGGTTTGAACACGCAGTGTACTGGGAGTTGCATGGCCGTGCGAAGGGGCTGGCGGTTTAGTCGCCGGCAAGTTGCCACCACGTGGGGAACATCTGTTGAACCCGCGGCTCGGCGAATCGCTCGTCGATCAACACCAGCACGCCACGGTCTTGATCGCCGCGGATGACCCGCCCAGCGGCCTGAATCACCTTGCGCACACCGGGGTACAGATAGGCGTAGTCGAAACCCGCGCCAAACTGGCGTCCCAGGCGCTGTTTGAACTGCTCGTTGATTGGATTGACCTGTGGCAGGCCCAAGGTGGCGACGAATGCGCCGATCAGACGGGTGCCGGGCAGGTCCACCCCTTCGCCGAACGCCCCACCGAGCACAGCGAAGCCGACGCCCTGCCCGTCCGCCACGAAACGCTCGAGAAACGCCTGACGCGCCGCCTCGTCCATGCCTGGCGCTTGGGTCCACAGGGGGATGCCTGGGTGCTGCGCAGCGAGCAGGCTGGCCACCTGCTGCAGGTATTCGAAACTGCTGAAGAACGCCAGGTAATTGCCCGGCAGGCGCTGGTATTGCTCGGCGATCAACGCAGTGATCGGCGCCAGGGATGCCTGCCGCGCGTGGTAACGGGTCGACACCTGGCTGGCGATGCGCACCTGCAGTTGCTCGGCGCGAAACGGCGCCGCCACCTCGAGCCAGGCGGTATCGGCGGGCATGCCCAGTAGATCGCTATAAAAGCGCCGCGGGCTCAAGGTCGCGGAAAACAAGGTTACGCTGCGTGCTGCACGCATGCGCGGTGCGAGCAACCTGGCCGGGGTGACATTACGCAGGCACAGGCTGGCCAGGCGTTGTTTGCCCGAACCCTGGCGCAAGCTGATATCGAACAGGAAATGCTCGTCGAACAGCTCGGCCACTCGGCTGAACTGCAAGGCCTGGTAAAAGAACTGCAGCACCTGCGGGTCAACCTCGGCGGGGCGTTCGTTCAGGCGCTCCTGGATCAGGCCGATGCATTGCTGCAGCGCACGCACGAACGCTTCTGGAAGCTGCTCGCTGGCCTGATACGCCGCCTGCTGGGTCTTGAACAAGGCGTTCCACTGTCGATTGAGCCGGTCCAGCGCGCTGACCAAGCCTTGAGGCTTGCTGCGGCGCAGCGCGCGCAACTGGCCTTGATCGAGCGTCGCGCTGTACATGGCGCGCCCGCGCTCGACCAGGTTGTGCGCCTCGTCGACCAGCACCGCGATGCGCCACTGGTTCAACTGGGCGAGGCCGAACAACATGGCGTGGGCATCGAAGTAGTAGTTGTAGTCGGCCACCACCACATCCACCCAGCGCGCCATTTCCTGGCCCAGGTAGTACGGACATACCTGATGGGCCAAGGCCACTTCGCGCAGTACCGCGCGGTCGAGCATGGGCCGCGCGGCGGCGGCCTGGCGCGCGGCCGGGAGGCGGTCGTAAAAGCCCTTGGCCAACGGGCAGGACTCACCGTGGCAGGCTTTGTCCGGGTGTTCGCAGGCTTTGTCGCGGGCGATCAGTTCCAGCGTGCGTAGCGCAGGTTGCGGGGTGGCTGCGTGGATTTTCCCCAGGGCGTCGAGGGCCAGCGCTCGACCAGGCGTCTTGGCGGTAAGAAAGAACAGCTTGTCCAGCTGCTGCGGGACCATCGCCTTGAGCAATGGGAACAACGTGCCCAGGGTCTTGCCGATGCCGGTGCTGGCCTGGGCCATCAGGCAGCGCCCAGTGCTGACTGCCTTGTACAGGGTTTCTGCCAACTGCCGCTGGCCCTGGCGAAATGCCGGGTAGGGGAACGTCAGGGCTTGCAGGCCCTCGTTACGCGCAACCAGGCGCTGTTCCTGGGTCTGCGCCCAGGCGAGAAAGCATTGACACTGGGCTTCGAAGAAGCTCTGCAGTTGCGCGGCTGAATAGTGTTGACTGATCAGCGTCTGCTTGTCGCTGTCGACGTCCAGATAGACCAGGGCAACCTCGATGCTCGGCAACTGACGCACCTGGCACAGCAGCCAGGCATACACCTTGGCCTGCGCCCAGTGCAGCTGGCGGTGGTTGTCAGGCTGGCGCGCGAGATCACCACGGTGCGTTTTGATCTCTTCCAGGCGATTGGCCGCCGGATCGTAGCCGTCGGCACGTCCGCGCACGCGCAGGCCTTGGCAATCGCCCTCCAGGGTGATCTCCGACTCGTAGCCGGCAGCGCGACGCGCCACGACCCGGCGGTGCCCTTCGATGCCCTCCTGGGCCGTCGGGGACGGGGTGAAACGCAGGTCGAGGTCGCCGACCTTGGCGGTGAATTCGCACAGCGCGCGGACCGCCACCCGATAACTCACGCAGCGCTCCAGCGCACGTGACAGACCGCCACCGGCAAGCCGTGCTCGGCGCAAAACTGCAGCCAGCGCAATTGGTTGTCCTGCAGGCGATCACCTGGCCCCTTGACTTCGACCATGCGGTAGCACTGCTGCTCGGGCCAGAACTGAATCAGATCGGGCATACCGGTGCGGTTGTTGCGAATATCTTGTAGCAGGCGCAGGAAACACTGCTTCAAATGCGCTGCCGGCAAACAGGCCAAGGCTTGTTCGAGCAGCGCTTGGCTGAGCATGGACCAGAACACGAACGGCGATTGCAGGCCCTGCTTGGCCGTGAAGCACTCCACGATGGCCTGGCGGTGGGAGTCGTCGTCCAGTCGGCCCAGGCAGGCTGCGAAATACGCGGTGCGGCGCTGCTGGAAGTCGCTGTCATGCAGGTCTTGCGGCGCTGCCTGGAAGGGGTTGAAGAACGCCCCCGGCACCGGCGCGAATATCGCTTCCCAGCACAGCAGGCCGAACAGGCTGTTGAACAGGGTGTTCTCCACGTAGTGCACCTGCCCGCCCGCTTGCGCCAGATGTTGGCGCACGGCCTCTTCGACGCCGAGCGCTGCCTGCTCACGTGGGAGTTCCAGTTCGATCAATTGCAACGGCGCCGGCCGGCGCCGTGGCTGCGGCGGCCCGCCCAGCTTGCGCGCCAGGCGCGGCAACATGCGCTCCAGTGCCTGCACCTCCAGCGGATTGGCCGGCGCGGCAGCCAGCTTCAACGCCAGCATATGCGCCTGAGCCCAGCGTTCACTGCGTTCCAGCACGCGGACCTGGCGAATTCGCGCCTGCGCGTGGCTGCTGCGCGCATACACCGACAAAGCCTGGTCCCAGTCACCGAGCCGCTCGCACTGTTGACCCACGGCGAACAGCAAGCGCGCCTGACGCCGTGCCAGCCACGCATTGTCAACGTGCAGACTGGCCAGGGTGGTGAGGATGGTCGCGGGCGCTTCGCCTTGCTCCAGGCGCTCGACGCACTGGTGCAAGGCAATGGCCTGATCCACCTCGCTGCGCTGCTGGAGGGCCCGCGAATCGGCGCTGAAAGGCACTTTTTCGAAGCGCAGCACGCCCATGTCGGCGAGGACGAACTCTGACCAGTCCTGGTACAAATTGCCGAAGAACAGCAGGCGGATGCGGTCGCACAGTGGTTGCAGGCACCACTGCACGATGCGCACTGACCCGCAGCCGAACCATTCGGCCAGGGGCCTGGGGGCCAGGGCCAACGCCTGTAATTGTTGCAACAGCTCGTGCTTGGCTGCCCGGGGCTTTTCCAGGTGCTCGGCGAAGCCCGCAGCGAGTTCGTCCTTGCGTAGCAGGTGGAACAGTTGCTCAAGACTCAAGGCCGCAGGCTCACATACCCATCCAAGCGCCATCAGCGGCTGCAGCGCCTGCGCCGTGTCGCCGATTTCGGTGTATTCGAGGCGGTCGCTACGGAACAGCTCGCCTTTGCGCATGACCATGCGCACCAACAACGCCTGGGCGGGCTGAGCGAGCTCGGCGAAAGTACGGATGAACGCCGATTCCTGCTCATCGAGCAAGTCGGCATAACGTGACTCGACCCACAGCAGTACCTGGCGGAAGTTATGCAAGTAGTACAGCGGGTCATCGACGGAATGGGCAATCACAAGGCGAGGTCGGGCAGCGAAAACGAACACTGTTTATACATACAGATCCGGCCATCAGGCAAGTTCAGCGGTCGATTACCCACACCTACCGACGAGTGGCATCGCCGTTCAACTTCTGCAACGCCTGCACCAGCGCCTGGGGGGATTCGCCCACCCAGCGCAGACTCACGTAGCGCTCGTAGCGACCGGGCAAACCATATTGCTCACCCGCCACGGCATGCAGAGCAGAATCTGCCGTGGCTGCCAGCACGGCAGCGCTCGACCACGCCTGGGCCAGGCGCAACCACAGGGTATGTCCGCCTTCTGGCCGCTGATACTCCACCTGTTGACCCAACGCCCCGCGCAAATGCTGGCAGAGCTGCTCCATGCGCTGCTGCAGCGCCAATCGTGTAAGCCGCAGCTGCGCATCGATGTCACCTGCGACAAGCAGCCGGGCCAATGCCTGCTGACGCAGTGGGCTGATCTGGAAGTCGCGCAGGGCGAATGCCTGGTGCACGGCCGGCGCGCGCCCCAGCAGGTAGGCATAAGGCGCCTCAGTGCCGACTGCGGCCTCCATCGAACCCAGCACCAGCAAGCTGCGCGGGTCGACCCAGTCGCGCAGGCGCGACGCAGCGGGTGCGGTAAAACACAACTCGCTGTCCAGATCGTTTTCCAGCAACCACACCGCATGCAAGGCGAGTACGTCGGCAATCTGCTGGTGAACCCGTCGAGCCATCAACCGACCCAGCGGCGCACTGAGGCACGAAGGCAGGATGACCAGGGCGATCGGCTCGGCGACCAGCAACCTGGCGAGGGTAGTCACCTCAGCGCTGCCGTCGGGGCCTAGCGGCAGCTCCACGACCCGCACAGCGCAGCGCTGGAGCGTGCGCAGGATCCGCCAGCAGCAAGGGGTTGCCACCAACACGGTACTGCCGGGCGGTGCCAGCGCAGCGAGCAGCGTCTCCAGCACGGCCTGCACATCTGGCCCCAACTGCACATCATCTGGCCGCCAGACCTGCGGGGCATTGTGGGTGTAACGCTGGGCCAGGGCTTCGCGCAGCTGCGCACCGGCGTGCGCTGCGCCAATACGCGCTGGCGAGCGGCCCAAACGCCGCTCCTGGGCCAACAATGCGCGCTCCAATGCCGGTTGCGCCACTGGCGTGTGGCCGACGTCGGCGCGTATCGGCGCTATGGCGACCTTGGCGAAGTAGCCCGACTTGGCGATCGATCGTACCCTGCCCTCGCGCTCGAGCAGGGTGTAGGCCGCTTGCACGGTGGCCAACGATACCCGCAAGCGCCTGGACAGCGTTCTCAGCGACGGCAAGCGTGGCTGCCCGCCTCGTTCGGCATCGTCGATCAAGGCCGCCAGGTAGCGATACACCACTTGATAGGCGAACTCACGGGCCATCGAAAAGCCGCAGGTGCACATCTCGCCCGGCCAGATAGCCTAGCCATCGCGCCGCACTCGGCTGCGCAGGCGCATCGTAGATCATGCGCAATTGCGCAAGCGGCAGACCGCTGACATTCACGATCCAGTCCCTGACCGCATCCGGGCAGGCCTTGCCTTGCAGGGCCCGATGCAGATAAGGCAAAGCGACCAGCATGTCGGGATGGCAGCACTGCAGAAAACGCTCGAGACCGGCGCCGCGGTCGCTAAATGGCCGAAAGAACATACAGGCCAGTTGCGCTGGCTCAAGGCCCGGAGGCTTGGCATCGCCCACCAGATACAAGCTTCCGGCAGAAGATGTACCGCCGGGTACCGACGCTGGACTGACCGGCGCACACGCAGCTGCCTGGCAACGCGACGCCAGGTCTTGCAGGTGAGCCAGCGCCAGGGGGTCGATGAACCCCGCCAATGACGGTGCCTGCGCCCCTGGCTCGAAGCCCCAGCCCATCACCCGGTCCAGGCCGGCATCACACAACAGCGAGGGGAGCAGATCGTCGAGGCCAAGCACCTGCAGCGGTATCGCCCTCGGCGTTGAGCGGCCCGACACGTGCGCCATCGGCTCCAAGGAGCCGGCGGCCCCGTGCAGATGCCCTAGCCGCTCGACCAGTTCATCGAGGCAGTGGGGCAGCGCGTCGTCGACCGCCACACCCGCCAGTTGCAGACTGCGCCGGGCCCAGCCGAGCAAGCGCCTGCGCTGTCGAGCAGGCAGGGCTGTCACCACGGCGTCCACGCTGGGGTACCCGGCCAAGGCCAGGCGCACGGCATCGGCCAATTCCAGATAGGTTCGGCTACCGAGCAGGGCGCGAGGCCTGGCATCGACCACGTGGCCGAACAACAGCATGGCTTGACCCGCCGCTTGGCCACGCGGGCCGGCGCCGCTGGGTTGGCGGGCAAATGGCACCACGGCTGCGCCTTCGAGCATCTGCACTTGTACCCGCGGGTCGTCATGCATGAACAGCGCGTCGAAGCCACGTTCATGCTGCTCCAGCATGGCTTTGCTGTTCGCCGGCAGGCAGCTTGTCAGTACCTGAAGCTTGAAGGTCACTGGCGCCCGCAGGGCGATGCTCAGTTGTGCTGCTCGCATCACTGCCAGTAGCCGTGCACTGCAGCGATCGCCACCTTGCACCAGCAGCAACCTGAACGTGCCGATGTATTCCGGCCCGCCAGCGACCACCAGCAATCGCTGTATCAACAATTGCAGTGAGGCGCGCTGCGTTTTGCTCATGTGATTCAACAAGCGCTCGAGCACCTGTTGGTAGATAAAGTTCATGGCCTGGTCGTGAACGATACTCACCGCACTACCCCGCCGGGTATTTCAGTACCGCCATTGCGGCGAAATGCTGCATGTTCAGGTATTGAAAACTTAGGAAGTTTCCTACAAGAATATAGGAAGCCTGCTAGTTGCTTATATGCTTGCCCTAGCCGCCTGAAAACAACTACCGGCATGGGCGACAACAACGCCCTGGGCCGTGCTCCACCGCGCTTGCTCGGGTTCATTGTCCGCTCCTTGGGTCCGTTTGGTTCAGGTCATTATCGAGTCTTGCCAAACGAATAAAAGATACAGATGGCATTGAAAAAACCATTCAGAAATCAGTCAATACGCAGGCGATCGTGCACCGCTCCAATTACTTAGGCTAGACGGCAAAATGCAAAAAACCGGGCATATGCCCGGTTCTTTGGTTACCAACTAATGCTGTCAGGTGCGCGTCATGTCTAGCACCACGCGCCCGCCACATGGGCATTCATCCATGTAGCGATGCGCCTCCACCACGTCGCTGAATGGGTACACTTTGATGATCTGCGGGGTCAGCAGCTGATCGGCAGTGAACTGATTGATGTCGCGCAGCGCCCGCTGCAGTGCGACCTGATCCTGGCTGATGCCCAGTTCTGGCTTGCCGGTGAAGTTGCCGATGCAGTGCACATAGAACTGGATGTTCTTCTGGAACGCCGCGCAGGCCGGAAACGGCGTCTGGTTGCCGCCTTGCAGACCATACAATACCAGGCTGCCACGGGGTGCCAGCACATCACCGAGCAACGACATCTGTGGGCCGCCCAGACCGTCGAGGACCATATCGACTCCACGCCCGTCGGTGTACTTGCCGATCTGCATCAGCAGGTCCTGCTCTTCGGTGACGATGACCTTGTCAGCGCCCAGACTCAGCAGATAGTCACGCTGTTCCGGCTCCTTGGTGGCGGCGAAGACTTTCAGGCCCAGCGCCTTGCCCAGTTGCACGAACGCCGGCCCTGCGCAGTGGCTGGCGTCGGTCACCAGCGCGCTCTGCCCGGCCTTGGCCCGCGCCAGGTCGACGTAGGCGAAATAGGCGATCAGCAGCGGCGTGTAGTGCACACTGGCCTCGATCGGCGTGAGCAGATCCGGGTAGCGGGTGATGGCGCTGCGCGGCAGGACGATGACATCGCCGTACACCGGATGGTCATTGGCGCTGGTGGCTGGGAAGCTGGCAACCCGATCGCCCACGCTGATGTCATCGACACCATCGCCGACCGCAGTCACCACACCGGCCATTTCGTGGCCGATGCCGGCCGGCAGGCGTGCTTGCGAGGGCGCCAGGTTCTGCCGCCAGAGCACGTCGTACCAGCTCACGCCAATGGCCTCGACGCGGATCTGCACTTCACCGACGGCTGGTGTCGGTTCGGCCTGCTCCTCGCAGCGGAGCACGTCGGCAGCGCCGAACTTGTGGAACCGGATGATGCGGGACATCACATACCTCGCCTGTGTGAATCTCGTATTACCACGGACTTTATCCGGGCTTTTGCCGTTAGACCATCAGTGGCTATTAATAGTCGACATGCCTGTCATCGATTGGGCACCTGACATTCCTGTGCATTGGCCCCCGGAAATCGGTGCAGGGTAACAGCCTTTGGCCTTAAGATTCACCCCGGCCCCATTTTTGACGAAGCGCACCGATGAATCGAAACGACCTGCGTCGCGTAGACCTCAACCTGCTGATTGTGTTCGAAACGCTCATGCACGAGCGCAGCGTGACCCGCGCGGCAGAGAAGCTGTTTCTCGGTCAACCGGCGATCAGCGCCGCACTGTCGCGCTTGCGCACGCTGTTCGATGACCCATTGTTCGTGCGCACTGGTCGGAGCATGGAGCCCTCGGCGCGGGCCAACGAGATCTTCGCCCTGCTCTCGCCAGCGCTGGACTCGATTTCCACGGCGGTCAGCCGCGCCGCCGAGTTCGACCCGGCCACCAGCAACGCGGTGTTCCGCATTGGCCTGTCGGACGATGCCGAGTTCGCCCTGCTGCCGCAGCTGCTCAAGCGCGTGCGCGCCGAAGCGCCAGGTATCGTCCTGGTGGTACGCCGGGTCAATTACTTGTTGATGCCCACCTTGCTGGCCTCCGGCGAAATCTCTGTCGGCGTCAGCTACACCAGCGAACTGCCGGCCAACGCCAAGCGCAAGGTGCTGCGCCGCAGCAAGCCCAAGTTGCTGCGCGCCGACAGCGTGCCGGGCAGCATCAGCCTCGATGACTTCTGCGCCCGCCCCCATGCACTGGTGTCATTCGCCGGCGATTTGTCCGGTTTCATCGATGAGGCCTTGGAAGCGATCGGCCGCAAGCGCCACGTGGTGCTCGCGGTGCCGCAGTTCAACGGCCTGGGCAGTCTGCTGGCCGGCACCGACATCGTCGCCACCGTGCCTGACTACACCGCCGATGCGCTGACCGCAGCCGGCGGCTTGCGCGCCGAGGACATGCCGATCCCGGTGCAGACCTTCGAGCTGCACATGGCCTGGCGCGGCGCCCAGGACAACGACCCGGCCGAACGTTGGTTGCGGTCGCGAATACAGATGTTCTTTGGGGATCCTGACAGCCTCTAAACCCTCCAATCCTGCCCCACCTCAACGCGGCTCGTGAATCGGGCAGCCGTTGTGCGCCGCGCGGAACCCTGCCGACATCTCGTAACTGGGCTTGCGCACCCGCATCACCCCACCCAACGGACGATGTGCCGCCAACCCATGCCAGGGGCTGAACGCCATGCCGTCATCGATGGCTCGCTGCTTGTCTGCATCCCATGAGGGCTGTGGCGCCACGCTGATGCGCGCCACAGTCACATACGGGCTCTGATCTTCCGGCCATTGCACTGTGGCATCCTCGATCGGCATCTGTTCGATCGAGGTCGCGAGCTGCACGCGGATTTCCCAGACGGCGGCATGCTGATCGAAAAACTCGCTGACGACCGTGCGCAGCACGTCGGGGTCGTCACCCGCATCGAGTTTCTTGTCGGTCAGCGCTGTCAGCTCTGGGGAAACCGGCACGACGGCGATCTTGGCGAAGTAAGGGCCGTACAGCACCGGCACCACCGTGCTGAAGGACTCGCCCAGGATGTGGGTCAACGGGTGCCCACCCAAGCTTTTCAACGCGCCGCTTTCGCCACCCAGCGCCTCGAGCGTCGCTTCGACGCCGCGCAACACGGCAGAAACCGCCTGCTTGGTTCGTGGCGCCTTGTCGGTGGTGGCAGCCAGCATTTTCAAGGTCTTCAAGAATGCCTTAGGTGTCGGGGCGGTGAAGGCCTTGGCGTTCTGCATCACAAAGTCCTGGGTAGTGTCCCCTTCACTGCCGGGCAAGCGCGGCCCGTCGACGCCGATGATCTTGATTGCCAGCCCCCGCGGGGTCGACACTTTGTCGTTGAGGATATCGCCAGGATTGGTCGACAGGCGCAGGACGACCGGCAAGGTGCCGGGCTTGGCGAATGCGCCCTGGGCCAGCGCCGGGGGAAGATTGTCCAAGATCTCGACGTGGCCATGCAGCAGCCCGTGGGCCTTGGCATGCACGCTGCGATTGGCGTGAGCGTTGTCTTTGAAGGTGGTCTCGAGAATCCCGTGGAGGGTTTCGGCCAGTGCTTTGCTGGTTTCAGCCTCGTCATCGGGAATTTGTTCGAACGACGGCTCGAACGGGATGGGTTTGACTTGCAAGGTCAGGTGGGAAATTTCGGCCATGCGCCTATCCTCAGTCAGTCGTACCACAGGGTGTGGGCTGAACAGCGACCCGGTTAAAGATGCAGACGCCGAGGCCGCATGAAAGTTGTCAGCAGGCCCTGTGCCACGCGACCGGAGGTTGAGGTCTGTACCGCCTGTTGACTTGCCCCCAATGGCCTACGCAGTTGTAAAAAAAAATTTCTAAGCCCTGTGGCTGTCCCAAGTCAGAGACAAATCGGAGGGCACCATGAAATTCGCGCAATTCTGTCAATGGCTGGCGGACCGTTCCGGCAAGCCAAGCACCTTTCTCATCGCAGTGGTACTGATCATCCTGTGGGCGATTTCAGGCCCCTGGTTTCATTACAACGATACTTGGCAACTGATCATCAACACCTCGACCACCATCGTCACGTTCCTGATGGTGTTTCTGATTCAGAACACGCAGAACCGCGACAACGACATCCTTCATGTCAAGCTCGACGAGCTTATCCGCGCTACGCAATCGGCGCAGCGCTCTGTGCTTGATCTCGAGGCGATGGACAACAAGCAACTGCGGGCGTTGCGCAAGGAGTACCGCGCGCTGGCCGAGCATCGTTCGAAAACCGAGCACTGAGTGACGTCCAGCATCTCGCCAGCAACGAAGCGGCGCCAAGAGCCTCAGCCTTGGCGCCGCTTTGATGGACAAGCAAACGTCCATGGACGTCTGCCGGCACTGCATTGAGTGGTTCGCTCAGCTCACCACATGCAAGTAATGCAGGTGCCGCTCGTATTGGTCGAGGATATCGCCAATCACGTCTTCTCGACTCCAGCCCATGATGTCGTAATCCTGGCCACCTTCACGCAGGTACACCTCGGCGCGGAAGTATTTACGCGCTTCGCCGCCATCTTCGGTATCGCGCATCACAAAGCTAGGCGTGTTGAAAGCCCGGGGGCGAACTTCGTATTTGAATCGGCCTTCACCGGCATGCGACAACTCCAGCGCTACGCGGCCATCCTCCCGCTCTTCCACTGCTACGTCATAGCCTTGCTTGCGCAGCTCTTGTGCCACCTCTTCGCAGGCGGGCCTTACCACGTCGGTAATGAAGCGCGACACGTGGGCACGGCGCGGCATCATGGCGATATTGCGCAGTCGACGCTGCCAGCCGCCGTGGGACTGCCGATCCTGACGCAGCCCAGGCAACGCCTGATTGCGCAGGCCGCGGCGGGTGGCATCCAGGCTCAGCGCCTTGAACAGGCCATACATGGCGATCAACAGGATGACAGCGAACGGCAGAGCGCTGGCAATGGTAGCGGCTTGCAAAGCCTTCAGCCCGTTGGCCAGCAACAAGGCGATCGCCACTGCGCCAATGCTCACCGACCAGAAAATGCGCTGCCACAACGGCGAGTGGCCTTTACCCGAGGAGGCCAGCATGTCCACGACCAGCGCGCCGGAGTCGGCAGAAGTGACGAAGAACACCATGACCATCAACACCGCGACCAGCGACACCACGGTAGGCCAGGGGAAGTGCTCGAGGAAGGCGAACAGCGCAAGTGAGCTATCCTGCTCGACCACTGCCGCCAGGTCCTTGACCCCATCGACGAGAATCATGTGCAGCGCCGAATCGCCGAATACCGTCATCCACAGCAAGGTGAAGCCGGCCGGTACGAACAACACGCCGCAGACGAACTGGCGAATGGTTCGCCCCCGCGAGATGCGGGCGATGAACAAGCCGACGAAGGGCGACCAGGACAGCCACCAGCCCCAATACAGCAAAGTCCAGCCGCCAATCCAGTCGGTGGGCTCATAGGCGAACAGGTTGAAGGTCTTGTTGACGATGTCCGACAGGTAGGCGCCGGTGTTCTGTACGTAGGCCTGCAGCAGGAACACGGTCGGTCCGACGATGAGCACGAACAGCATCAGCAGTACGGCAAGGCCAAGGTTCAGCTCGGAGAGGATACGAATGCCCTTGTCCAGCCCGCTGGCCACCGACAGGGTGGCCAAAGCGCAGGTCACGGCGATCAGGATTACCTGGACCGTGGTGTTGACCGGCAGACCGAACACATGGTGAAAGCCGCTGTTCATCTGCAGTACACCGTAGCCCAGCGATGTGGCCACACCGAAGACCGTGCCGAGGATGGCGAAAATGTCCACGGCATGGCCAATCGGGCCGTAGATCCGTTCACCGATCAGCGGGTAGAGCGCCGAGCGCAGGGTCAATGGCAGACCGTTGCGGAAACTGAAGTAGGCCAGGATCAACGCGACGATAGCGTAGATAGCCCAGGCGTGTAGACCCCAGTGGAAGAAGGTGATGTTCATCGCCTCTCGCGCTGCGGCCACAGTGCCAGGGTCGCCAACCGGGGGTGCGGTGAAGTGCATGACCGGCTCGGCCACGCCGAAGAACATCAAGCCGATCCCCATGCCTGCCGAGAACAACATCGCGAACCAGCTTTTATTCGGATAATCCGGCTCGCTGTGATCAGGCCCCAGCTTGATGTCGCCATAGCGGCTGACGGCCAGGAACACCACGCTGATCAGCACCAGCGCCACAGTCAGGATGTAGAACCAGCTGGCGTTGGTAATGATCCATTGCTGGACCATTTCGAACAGCGTCTGGGCGTGCTCCTGGAAAGCCGTGGCGTATAACACCAGCAGGAAAACGAGTATTGCGCTCGTGTAGAAGACGGGTGGGTTTAGGGTGCTCCTGCGTTTGTTTTCGGCAGTCATTGCGGCACTACTCCTCGTCTGCGGTGAGCGCGGTAAGCCAAACGGGTTACGCCTACCTGTTTTGAAGAGTGTGAAACCGTAACGTCAGTTCCGGAAAATGTCGAATTTCAACAGCTTGGCGACGTTTTTAGTGCGTGGCTGGGCGCTTCGGGAGAATCCGCGGTCTGTGAGGTTCGCACGCGGCCGCCCTGGCGCGTTTCGCGCAGATGCGTAGGACAAATCAGGCGCTCTGGCACACCGTCCCTCGGCTGGCGATTGGCTTATGCTGGATATTCCCGCATGCTGGCAATCCGCCCATACGTACGCCAATGGTAATTCATGAGCCAGCCCGTTTTTCCCCAGCCCTTCGAAGCGATCGGCTGCGCGCAGTGTCGCAATCTTGCAAGTCTGGACTTCGAGATCACCATGGCGTTTCAGCCGATCATCCATGTGCCATCGGGCAAGCCGTTCGCCTATGAGGCGCTGGTGCGTGGTTTGAAGGGCGAGAGCGCAGGCGAGATTCTCGCGAAAGTGACACCGGACAACCTCTACCGCTTCGACCAGGTCTGCCGGGTCAAGGCCATCGAGCAAGCCGCTGCGCTAGGGCTGGGGCGCACGCGCGACTGCAAGTTGAGCATCAACTTCCTGCCCAATGCTGTCTACCGCGCCAGTACCTGCATTCGCGCCACGCTTGAAGCGACACGTACCTTCGGCTTTCCTGCCGATCGCTTGATGTTCGAAGTGACCGAGGGCGAACGAATCGAAGACACCGAGCACCTGAAGTCGATTTTCAAGGAATACGACCGCCAGGGTTTTACCACTGCGATCGATGATTTCGGTTCGGGCTACTCGGGACTGAATCTGCTGGCGGAGTTCCAGCCCAATGTGCTCAAGCTGGACATGGCCTTGACCCGGGGGATCTGCAAGGACCCGGTGCGCCAGGCCATTGTGGCCGGCATCGTTCTGGTCGCCCAGCGCCTGGGTATCACCTTGGTAGCGGAAGGCATCGAGACGGAAGCGGAGCGCCAGGCCCTGAGTGACTTGGGTATCGAACTGATGCAGGGCTATCTCTTTGCAAGGCCGCAAATCAACGCCCTGCCGCTGCTTGAGCGCCTGCACGCGGGCTGATCGGCGAGCTTGCAGCTCAAACTATTCCACAGAACGGGTTTTTGGGGGGATTCTATTCGCGGCAAGCGGGAAATTCGGGATTCTTTGCATGCACATTTCTGTTTGCACGCATCATCATAGTACCCAGCCTGCAGCCTTATCCGGAACGCAGGTCTAGAGGGTGCCATCCCACCCGCCACTCGAACCTCCCAAAAGGAAATCCATCGTGCACCAGGTGAAATACGACCTGTCCGAAGCTCAGACCACCCTTGAATACATTCTCGAACAAGTTATTTACGGAACGGCGGTGGTCATCGTTCGCAACGGCATCGAGATCGCTCGCCTGACCGCGGTCGAGGGTCTGAGTGGTCGGGCAACTACAGTGATGGACTCGCCTTACCAGCTCGCTGGCCAACCCTCAGCCTGACTGCAGAGGGTTGGCGGGATCGGCAATGGACTCAAGGTTTGAAGCCCAACCCTGCGGACAGGTCGGTCGCTTCCTGCGACTGGCCTGCAGGGCTGGGGGATGGTGACCTGGCCTGATCCAGCGATTGCTCCACCGAGGCCTTCACCTCGCTGCCTTTGGCCTTGAGTGTTTCGCTGACGCGATCGCTGCTGGCGCCCATCAGCTGGTCTTCCTTGCGCGTATTGGGTAATGCTGCGCCTATTGCTGCACCCAGCGCGACGCCCAACGCTGCCATCACCAACGGCTGCTCCTTGAGCAACTGGTCGAACTGACCCTTGAGCGCAGCGCCCTGATCGGCGACCTGATGGGCCGAATGGCGCAATGTATCCGCCGACGCGCCTACCGACTCACGCGCACCACCCCCCAGCTCGCTGGCACGGTCACGCATGTCGTGGGCCTTCATCCGTGCCTTGTGACCGACATCATGGACCGCCTCACCGGCGTGGGCGAAAGCCCCCTTGACCGCGTCCACGGCCTCGCCCAGTTTATCCCCCAGGCCTGGCCCATGCTGTGCCGGGCCTGGGTTGAAGGGACGATTCTGATTGACCCCCAACCAAGCCAGGCCCAATACCGTCAGGGTCGCCGGAACCGGGTTGTTCTTCAGCGTAGTCCCCAGGTTGTGGAAGAACTCGCCGCCGTTGCCCTTGGCGTAGGCCAGTACCCGATCCACCATCTGCCCAGGGCTGAGCTGCTGTTCCAGGGCATCGACCAGGTCGCTGATATGCTCACGCTTGGCGTTGATTTCCTGCTCGAGCAAATCCGGATCTTTCTGTGCTTCATGTTCGAACGAGGTGGTCATGGCATTTTCCTCTTCAGCGTGTCCTTGTCCTGTTGCATGGCGTGCAGGGTACGATCGGGTGCCAAGTGCGTAGGCTGGAATTGCTTCTTGCCGGACTGCAGCATGATGAAGCCGATCACCAACGTTACGCCGCCAACGATCAAGGCCGCGAGCCACGGCTCGACCACCAGCGCCAGGCCATACACAGCCGCCAACAGCAGAATGACGAAGCCTGCTAGCATCACAATGGCGCCCGCCGCAACGGCAGCGGTGCCCGCCTTCAAGGTCGCCAGGTTGTGCTGCAACTCGGCCTTGGCCAGGGCCAACTCCTTGGTGAACAGCTCGGGGACTTCACGCATCAGCTGGCGCAACAGGCCGCCGACGCCGACGCCGACTGCATCATCCTCAGGGGAGCGCAAGCCGGGTGTGGTGTGCAAGGGATCCTTGTTCATCATTCTGCTCCTCTGAGCGGGTCGCGTTCGAACGGGCTGCCGCCCACCGGGGTACCCGCCCCGGCACCGATCGGGTCGACAGGCGTGAAGGGTTCGCGGGTCGATACGTCACTGCCGCGATCAGGCGTGCTCGCAGGCATGCTGGATGCACGCTGCCAACGCGTATCGGCTGTGGCGCCTGTGCTGTCATGGCTGGTGCTGGCGCGCATGAACCGTGATACCGCGAAACCGACGGCGACACTGCCCGCCAGGAACAGGGCCGGGTTGCTGCGCGCTAGCTGGGCGCCGCGCTGCAGGAGGCTTTCGGCACTTTCATGACGAACCTGGTTGGCGAACTCCCCGACGTATTCAGCAGCTTGCGTCAGGTATTGCGACAACCCCAAGGTGTCATGCTTCTGCATGGCCGCAGCGGCGGAGCGTGCACCTTCCTCCAGCGAATCGAGCTGCTCGGCGGCCGTATCACGGTACTGCTCGAACTGCTCGCTGCCTTTCTGCCTGGCTTCGCCAAGCAAGGCACCAGCCTCGTCGGTGATGGCATGCACATGGTCCTGGGTACTGCCTGACGTTGAGGTCGAGCGTTGATCGTTAGTGTCCATCGTAACGTCCTCGAAGCGGATTGATCAGGGAATGCCTAATCGTTGGCATCCATTCGGGGGACGTGCCACGTTACTCAGGAGTTCAGCGGATATGATCTATGACATGTGCCTGGCAGGCCAAACAGTGGGCCGCTAGAGAACGCTGCGACGTTGACCGCCGTACAGGCTTTGCCGAGGATGATAGTCCGCGCCGGCAATTGCCTTGAGGAAGCTGCGGTCAGCCAGCTGGCGCAAGTCGCGCCACTGGCGCCAGTCGATCAGGCCCTGGCGGTCCATCTCGTCGGCCAGGCGCAGCAGGGATTCATGGTGAGAACTGGGGCAGTCGCGCCTGCGCTGGGTATCGTCGTAAAGCCCAAACCACTGGTTGAGCACGGCCAGCCGGCGCTGCTCCTGGTCGATCTGCTGGGTGATAGCGTTCATGTTCGCAGCCCTCGCACGCTTTGACGGTCGAGCACAGGGCGTGAGCAAGGTTCACCTGGCGGGCGCAAATGGTCATTGCGCCCGCAGGCGATCAGCCGATACCGGTAGGCCCGTCGAGCACTTGCCGTACGCGCCGGGCCAGGTCATGCGGCTGGCAAGGTTTGGAGATGACTTCGAACTCGGAGCCGCCAATGTCGGTGCGCTCGATCGAGTTTTCCGCGTAGCCGGTGGTGAGCAGTACCTTGATCTGCGGCTGCAAGCGCCGCACCTCCCGCGCCAGCATCACACCGTTCATGCCGCCTGGCATGATCAGGTCGGTGAACAACAGGTCGTAGCGCTCCCCGGCCTGGATCAGTTTCAAGGCCTCGCGGGCGTTGAGCACCATGTCGGCCGAGTAGCCATAGTCTTCCAGCACCATCTTCGCCAGCTCTGCTACATCAGGGCGATCCTCGACGATCAGGACGCGTTCGCTGCCCACGCTGCGCTCGGCTGCGCGCACCGGCTGCTGCTGGACGATCTTGGCATCGTCGACCGGGAAATACAGGCGTAGCGTGGTGCCCTCACCCTCTTCGGTGTAGATGCGCGCCGCGCCACCTGACTGCTTGGCGAAGCCGTACACCATCGACAGCCCAAGCCCCGAACCCTTGCCCTCCTCCTTCGTGGTAAAGAACGGGTCCATGACGCGATCACGAATGCTGGCAGGCATGCCGATACCGTTGTCGGTGACCGACATGCTGACGTAGCTGCCCGGCAGCAAGCCGTCGAAAGAATGGTTGATGTCGGTGACCAGCACGTTGCGCGTTTCGATGAACACATAGGGGCGCTGCCGACCGATCAGGGCATCGCGTGCATTCATGAAGATATTGAGCAGCGCCACCTCCGCCTGGGTCGCATCGATGCGGCAGTTGCGCAGGTTCTCTTCCAGGTCGAACTCGACTTCGACATCCGTGCCGAACGTGCGATCCATCATCGGCCGCACATCGTCGATCAGGTGGTTGAGGTTGAGGACGCGGCCATGCAGCTTCTGCTTGCGAGCAAACGCCAGTAACTGCTTGGTCAGGGTGCTGGCACGATCGACGGCGGTCTGCGCATGGCCGACGCTGCGGCGCACGCGGTTGAGGTCGACCTGCGACTTGTCGGCTTCGCTGGCGATCAGCCCCAGGTAGCCGCCCATCACCTGCAGCAGGTTGTTGAAGTCGTGAGCAATGCCTCCGGTCAACTGCCCCAGGGCTTCCATTTTCTGCGACTGACGCAAGGCGTCTTCAGCGTCGCGACGCCGGCTGACATCCAGTTGCGAGGCGAAGAAGTAGATCAGGTCGCCGCGCTCGTTGAAGATCGGCGAGATGAACAACGCGTTCCAGAAACTGGAGCCATCCTTGCGGTAGTTGAGGATCTCGGTGGCAATGTCGACGCGCTGCTCAATCGCATCGCGCAGGGCATCGACAACGCTCGTGTCGGTGTCAGGCCCCTGCAGGAAGCGGCAATTCTGGCCGATGATCTCATCGCTGTCATAGCCGGTCATTTCCAGAAACGCCCGGTTGGCGAAGATGATCGGGTTATCGTCACGGTTGGGATCGGTGACGATCATGGGCATGCGGGTGGTTTCGACGGCTGCAAAGAACATGTCGTGCGGCAGCTGCGAAATATCCCCTGAAGCTTGGTTGCTGACGCGCGCCTTCTTGCTGGTCACTGGGACCTCCTTGATCGATGCATAGGCCGGATTCGATCTGGACAACCGTGATAGGCAGGTTGCTCAACCTTCACCGCTCGATGCTCGAAGCGGTGAACCTCAGGCGTTTTTATCCTGTCCCACGTCGAAAGGCAATCGGCTGGGAATGGCGTTATGGATGTATGGATGGACCTGCTCGAATGGCCGGCAATGGCCTTGACCGTACTCGCCGCCTGGTGCATCGGCTCAAGGCGTCCAGCCCGACGCAAGCTGGGCTTTTGCTGCTTCATTGCAAGCAATGTGCTGTGGGCCATCTGGGGCTGGCAGGCGCAGGCGTGGGCACTGATCATTCTGCAAGGGTGCCTGGGTGTGATGAATCTGCGTGGATGGAAGAAGAACACCGCGATGGAACCGGGCTAGGCGCCCGGTCCGGTTCAGCCTTGGGCAGGATCAGCGCTTGGCCTTCTCGTCGACGCCTGCCAGGCGGCGATTGATCTCTTCAGTCTGCTCTTCGAGCTCCTTGATCGAGGTGGGTGTGATCACCTTATCAACCACTTCGGTATCCGGATCCGGCGACTCCAGCACCGGGCTCGGCGCCTGCTCTCCGCGCTGCGCCTGATCAGACGAGATAGGGCGAGGGACTTTGTCGCCAGTAGTGCCGTCGGTATGTTTCATGGGCGCTCCTTGTATGAATGAGGTCTTTTCAAAAGAGCGTTGCGGCACGCAAAAAGTTTTATTTCGCTTACAGTTGCGACGCAAAAATACCTCAGCGCCCGGCTCAAGCCAGTTGCAGCATCTTCGCCACTTTTTCCAGCAACAGCTGGGTGTCGAAAGGCTTGGTCATGACCGCCGTACTTGGCGTGAGAAATCCTCCCTTGAGTACAGAGGCTTCGGCGAAACCAGTGACGAACAGCACCCGTAGGTCCGGCCACTGCGCACGGGCGGCATCGGCCATCTGCCGACCATTCAAAGCGCCAGGCAGGCCAACGTCGGTGAGCAGAAGATCGAAAGCGGCACTGCTGCGCAGCAGTTGCAACGCCCCCGCACCCTCCTCGGCTTGCTCCACCTCATAGCCTGCCTCCCTCAAGGTTTCGACCATGGTCATGCGCACGATGGGTTCGTCGTCGACCACAAGGATGCGACTGCTATGGGCGACGGGCGCCCTATGCGTTGGCAGCTGGCTGTCTGTCTGTGCTGGCTGCTCACCTTCATGGCGTGGCAGGAACAAACGCATGGTAGTACCGACGCCCTCCCTGGAGTGCACGTCTATCTGACCTCCGGATTGTCGAACGAACCCGTGGACCATCGATAACCCAAGCCCGGTGCCTTGCCCAAGCGGTTTAGTGGTGAAGAAAGGATCGAAGATACGCTTGATATCCTGGGCCGAAATGCCGGCGCCGGTATCGGCCACGCTGATCAGGATGTAGTCGCCGGCCGGAAGATCAGCCTGCAACGCCGCGGCACCTGCGAGTTCCACCACCTGAGTGGTAATGGAAATGGCGCCGTTGCCACCTGGCATCGCATCGCGTGAATTGATCGCCAGGTTGAGCAGTGAACTTTCCAACTGTACCGGGTCTATGCGCGCCAGTCCGGTGTCGGGCGCCAGGTGCGTGATCACCGAAATAGCCGGGCCCACCGATCGGTTGATCAGGTCGACCAGGTCCTCGACCAGGGCGTTGATGTCGGTAGGCCGGGGATCCAGGGTCTGGCGGCGGGAAAAAGCCAACAGACGCTGGGTCAGCGAGGCGGCACGTTTGGCACTGACCTGAATGCCATTGAGCAGCCGCTCGCTATTGTCGGTTCGGCCCTGGCCCAGGCGCCGAGCGAGTAGATCGGCGCTGCCGAGGATGGCCGCCAGGATATTGTTGAAGTCGTGCGCAATGCCTCCGGTGAGCTGGCCGAGGGCTTCCATCTTCTGCGACTGACGCAAAGCCTCGTTGGCCTGGGACAACTCTTCGGTACGCTGCGCAACCCGATCTTCGAGGGTCGCCTTGGCCACTTGCACTTCACGGTACAGCTGAGCGTTATCGATGGCCACGGCGGCTTGGGCGGCGAGCGAGACCATCAGATGTTCGTGACGCTCGGTGAACCGGCCAGGCTCCGAGTGTCCGAAGAACAACCCGCCCAGCACGTCGCCGGTGCGCGAAACCACCGAAATCGCCAAGTAGCTGCGCACGGGCAGGTGGCCTTCGGGCATGCCATGATGCGGGGCAAGTTGACCGTAGCGCGGGTCGCTGAGGATATCCTGCGAGCGCACCACGCCTTCATTACGAAACGTTGGGGCGAACACAGGCGTCGCCCGCGGATGCCCGAGTTTCTCGAACGCTGAGCGATCAGCCCCTGACAATGTGTAGAGCTTGAGGTGAGCCCCGGCTGCATCGACTTCGTTGGCGAAGTAGGCGCCGTAGGCGGCACCGGTCAGCGCCATGCCCGCGTCTGTCAGGTTCTGGACGATGCGCTCGAGGTTGAGGTCGCTGGCGAATGCTGCATTGATGTCGCGCAGGATCCCCAGGGTCCGGCTCTCCTCCCGCAAAGCCTGCTCGACCTCGACGCGATTGGTGACGTCGAAGCCCTCGCAGAATATGCCGGTCACGACACCACTGTCGTCGAACACCGGCTCATAGACGAAATCGAGGTAACGGGTAGCCTTGCCCTCGCTACCCCAGTACAGCGAGATGGCGGTTCCGGTAGCCACGAACCGTTCGCCCGAGGCGTAGACATTGTCGAGCCAGGCAAAATAGCCCTGCCCGTCCAGATCGGGGAACACCTCGCGGACCGATCTGCCCAGGTAGCCGCGATCACCGAAGCTGCGGCGAAACGCTTCGTTGACGAACTCGAAGATGTGCTCCGGACCACGCAGAATGGTGATGAACCCAGGCGCCTGATCGAACATGCGCCGGTCGCGCCCAAGTGTGATATGCGAAGGCACAGGTTCCATCGCCGACAGATGCACTTCCTGACCCTGCACCAGGATCCCCGCCACTTCTCCATCCGGGCCACGAAGCGGACTGAGGCTGAACGCCCACGGCTTTTCTCGATCGAGCCTGACCGGAAACTCCGAATCGGACAGTAACAGCAGCGCGCCCTTTTCCAGCACGACGTCGAGCTGCAAGGCCACGCGGGCCCATACTGATGTCCATACATCGTGGGCGGAGTGCCCTAGCGCCTGAGGATGACGATGCCCCATCGCCGGGATCCAGGCATCGTTGTACAGCACCCTGCGCTGCGCACCCCAGATGATCGCCGAAGGGAGATCGGAACTGAGCAAAAACGCGTACGCCTGAGCAAGGGCCTCTGGCCAAAGCGCTCGGTCACCCAGCGGGGTACGCGCCCACTCAGTACTTGCCAGCGGCTGCGCAGAGGCAGTGGATGAACAGGTCGTAGCGTTATCCGTCGGGCGTTGGTCGTCGCAGTCCATGATCAGTGGTCGCCGGGGCAATACGGTGAATTTATACCTTCATGCCAGGTTGAGCACACCTGGCCGCACTTGTTCCATCCGCTGAACAAGGCAACCGACCAGCTACCGGGTGAGATCGGGTCCAGCTACTGGACGAAAAAAACCCGCGCACCGGGCGCGGGTCGCTCATGGAGCAACACCCGCCCTATGATCAGTTGTCGAGCTCATCCTTGATGATCTTGCCGTCGCGCGGATCGACCTGGAACTCATACTGCTTGCCGTCAGCCTTCATGCCTTCACCTTCCCAATGACCATCGTCGGCCTCAATCTTGGTGATCTGGGTGTAACCAGCGCCCTTGAGCGTGGCTTCTGCCTGGTCCTTGGTCACTTTCCAATCCGCACCAGGCTGGTCCGCCCAGGCCGAGGAAGCCGCCATCGCACCTACCATTGCCAAGCCGGTGAACACTCGGGTCATCGCTTTCATCGTCAACATCCTTTTTCAGAGGGTTGATGATCCGACTCGCCGTGGCTTGCCGGCGTTCATTCTTTCTGACCGCCCGCCCCTGCCTGGATCCGACTGTCGGGAATGTGCCGGCCCGGCTTCACAATGCCTGAGCAGCTGGTAGTGTCAGATCGAAGGGTTGCAGGCAGGGTCAAGGAGGGATCATGAATAAACTGGACGCTATCCGTATCACAGCGCAGCTCAATGCGTGCGGGCAGGCGCTGCGCTCGCTGCGTGCCTACGATCAATGTGCCGATCGCCGGACAGCAGCCGAGCTCTACAAGCTAAGGCTGCGTGCTGAATTTCAGTACAACGCCCTGAAGGCCCTGCAGCAGCGAGACCACCACTCTGACCCCGAATTGGACCAGTTCAACTGGCTGCTGGCGTCAGAGGACTCGTCAGCCTGACGATAATCGGCCTCTGATCGCTACCACGCTCAGAGCGCCGTTTCGCCGTCATCGTCAATATCGATGTCAGCCTCGTAGGCGTCGGTCGCGTCGGCGTCGTTCAACGGCGGCGAGGTAGGTTTGAGGGGGTCATTGATATACGGCACCCCGCTAGGACCCTGTTCTTCCAGACCTTCGGTTTTCGGCTGCATGGTTGTTCCTCCTTTAAGCAATGGAGCCGCCAGGTATCCAGGGGTTCCGGCTTTTTGACTGCGCAAGCGCATTTTTTGCGCCGCTGAGATCGAACGCCGCCTCTAGAGCCCGCTCGGTTCAGGAAAAATCAGAGCGGACACTGAATTTTTCACAACGCTCGGATGTCTTAGTGATAGCGCACTGCTACCACCCTGCCCAGGCCATATCACAATGGCTGGACATTCAACCCGTCCAAGCGTGCGCTGGGCGTGAGTATCGATATGAAAACGTTTGATCTAGCCAAGTTGCGTCCAGCCATCTTGTTGGTAGAGGACGAGCCCATCATCCGTGAGCTGTTGGCCTACGCCTTGGAAGACCTGGGTGCCGTCGTGACCCAGGCCGAAACGGCCGCCCAAGGCCTGCAGACCTTGCAGACGCAGTCATTCGCGCTGCTCCTCACCGATGTAAGGACTCCGGGGTCGTTAAATGGCCTGGAACTGGCGAAGATCGCCGCACAGCAATTTCCACGAATGAAGCTCATGGTCACCAGTGGCTACTACGACACTATCCATCAAGCCTTGCCTGAAGGGGTCAAGTTTCTGCCCAAACCGTGGACCCTTGAATCGCTGGTCGGCGCGATCGAGGAGCTGCTCGCGCAACCGGCCGGCTTGGCCATGCAGCCTGCCGCCTAGCGTACAGGTGGCGAGCTGCGCGACGGGCTGAGCCAGCTCCGCCAGTAATCTCCTCGTGAGGCAACCCCACCTTCACTCCAACGCTGCCTTGCACAACGACTCGATGGCGCCCACTAGCTCGTCGTACTGCACGGGCTTGCTCAAATGCCGATCGAACAGCATGCTTTTGCCGCTGGCCGGATCAGTTGCCGTGGCGTAACTCGTGAGGGCAATTGCCGGCGTGCTGCGGTGAACCTTCCCGGCTCTGAGTGCGCCGACGAGCTCATGACCGTCCATTTCCGGCATGCCGATATCAGTCACGATGACGTCGAAACGCTCCTGCAGCGTCTGCTCCAACGCCTGGCGCGGGTTGTCATAGCTGCAAACCACGGCATCCTCCATTTCCAGCAGCATGCGCAGGACATTCAGCACCTCAGGAGAGTCATCGACGAGTAACACCTTGATGCCGCTCAAGCGCCCCTGCTCCTGATCAATCGCCTCGCTTTGCGGGCCACCGGCGAGAGGTTTTGCCGAGAGTGGCAGCGCGACACTCAACGTGCAGCCGTGGCCGATCCCGGCAGAACGTGCAACCACCGAGCCGCCATGGGCCTGCACCAACTGGCGCACCAGCGCCAGGCCAATACCCAATCCCGCGCGCTGATGACCTGCGTGCATGGGCTTGGCCTGCCTGAACAGATCGAACACCTGCTCGAGCTCGGCGCTCGCCAACCCTGCCCCGTTGTCGCTGATGTCGATATGCGCGTGTAGCTCGACCTGACTCAGAACGATCCCAACCTTGGCCGATTCACCGCTGAACTTCAGCGCGTTCTGCAACAGGTTCCAGATCACCTGTTCCAATCGCGTCGGGTCCGCCTCGACAATCAGCGCGGGCGTGTTCGCGCAGGGTTTGTCAAAGCTGATTTGCGCCCGGGGATACTCCTCGCTGATCACCGCATGGATATCGCCCAGCATGGCGCCCAGGTCGATGAGGCGGGTTTGCAACTTCAACTTGCCTGAGCGGATGCGTGCGACGTCGAGCAAATCGTCGATGATACGTGCCTGGCTGGTGACGGCGTCGCCAATCGCAACCACCGCCTTGCTGGCATGCTCGCTATTGCGCACCGTGGGTAGCCTGCGCAGGATTTCGGCATTGAGCTGAATGAGGTTCAGCGGGTGCTTGAGTTCATGGGACATGAGCGCAAAGAACTCGTCCTTGAGCGTGAGCGGACTCTTGCTCTCGGCGAGCTTCTTGCACTGCTCATCATGCAGGCGCTTGTGACCGGTCAGATCGCGGGCGATCTTGACGAAGCCCTCGCCGCTCTGAGCACGCAGCAGGGCGATTTCACCGCTGCAGAAGAAGCGGCTACCGTCCTTGCGCAGGTGCCAACGCTCGTCTTCACCACGGCCATGCTCCCGGGCGTTGCGCATTTCTGCCTGCGCGACCCCCGCGCTGCGGTCCTCAGGGGTGAAGATCAGTTCGATGGAAGCGCCGATCACCTCCTCGGCGCTGTAGCCGAACATCAACTGGGCGCCGGTATTCCAGTCGGTGATGAGACCGTGTCCATCGAGGATGATGATGGCGAAATCATGGGTGCTTTCGGCGACCAGGCGCATGCGTTCCTGGCCCAGACGCAGATCGTCCTCGGCCTCGCGGCGCTTGGTAATGTCGATGAACGTCAGTACCGTGCCATCGATGTGGTCCTCGCTCGAGCGGTACGGCAACAACCGGGCAATGTACCAGCGACCATCCGAGCTGCTGACTTCTCGTTCGAGCATGGTCAGCGACTCATAGACCGAAGAGGCGTCTGCGGCGAGCTCCGGGTAATCGAGCCGGTGTGTGATATCCAGCAAGGACCGGCCGGTGTCCACGGGCAACATGCTGAAGATTTCCTTTGCACGGGGCGTGAACCAGCGGATATGCATGTTGCGGTCGACGAACACCGTTGCGATATCGGTCGAGGCGATCAAGTTGGCCAGGTAATCGTTGATCTTGTCGGTTTCCTCGACCTTGGTTTTGAGCTCGTAATTGACCGTCAGCAACTCCTCGTTGATCGACTGCAGCTCTTCCTTGCTGGTTTCAAGTTCTTCGGTCGCTGAGCGCAGCTCCTCATTGATGGCCTGCATCTCTTCATTGGAAGCCTTCAGCTCCTCGCTGGAAACTTCCGATTGCTCGATGGTTTCCTGCAGGTGCAGCTTGGTACGCTGCAGCTCGTTCTCCAGGCTGACCAACACCTGGTTTTCGCTCTGCGAATCCAGTTCGAGAAGTTCGGAAACCGGCGTGACGGCGCTGATGTTGAAAACGAGAGTGCGCACGTCCTGATCGGTAATCTTGTCCTTGAACGGGCGCGCGGTGATATCGACCAGGTAATCGCCTTCGGCGTCGTTGATCCGAACCTTGCGCGACAGCGCCGGCTTGCCACTGTGCTGCACCTGGTACAGCGTGGTGCGCAGCTCCAGGCGCAGCTGCGGCATGATCAACACCAGCACGTTGCGCCCAACTTCACCGGTGACATAACGCAAGAACTTACCGGCGCCCTCGTTCATGTGCAGGATGTCGCCATTGGGATCAACGATCATGCTGGGCGGCATCTGTTCGGCCATGGCTCGCTGGTGAATCTCAGCGTAGGAGAATTTGCGTGCAGGCGGCAACATCGGCGGCGGCACCGCCAGGCTGGACAAAGAAAACCCACCACGCGGCATCGAAGGTGCGCGGCGGCTGGCATTGGTTCCGGCGCGGGCGCGGAAGATCCGGTTGCGTTTGTCGACCGCCGTGAACAGCTCGGGGCAGGCGTCTGCTGATTCCGACGACCCCATGAACAAGTACCCGCCCGGCTTCAGGGCGAAATGGAACATTTGCAGCATTTGGCGCTGGATATCACGGTCCAGGTAGATCAGCAGGTTGCGGCAGACGATCAGGTCGATCTGGGAAAACGGCGGGTCCGACAGCAAGCTGTGCTTGGCGAACAGCACCTTCTCGCGGATCTCCTTGCGCACTCGGTAGTGCTCGCCCTCCCTGAGAAAGTACTGGCGCAGCCGTGTCGGTGGGACATCGGTGATGATCGCCTCGGGATAGGCGCCCGTGCGGCCTACGGCGATCGCACGCTCATCGATGTCGGTGGCGAAGACCTGGACCTTGACCGGATTGCTTTCAAGCTTCTGATGCTCGGTACACAGAATGGTCAGGCTGTAGGCTTCTTCGCCGGTGGAGCATCCGGCCGACCAGATCCGCACCTCGTCCTTGAGCGTGTTTTCGTCTTCGGTCGCCATCAGGTGCGTCAGCACATGGCGTTCCAGCGCTTCGAAGGCTTCGCGGTCGCGAAAGAAGTTGGTCACCCCGATCAGCATGTCGCCCAATAGCTGCTCGGCTTCATCGACGTTGCCTTCCAGGTACTGGTAGTACGCGGGCAGGTCAGGTTGCGCCGTCACCTGCAAGCGGCGCTCGATACGCCTGAGCACCGTCGCGCGCTTGTAGTGCTTGAAATCGTGCCCGGTGCGCTTGCGCAACAACAACAGGATATCCAGCAGCACGCGCTCGGCGAGCTCGCGCTCATGTTCAGGCGAAACGCTGGCGACCTTCATGTCATGGGGAGCAGGAATCTTGATCGCACGGGTGTTGCGCCACAGATCGACCAGCTTGTGCGGAATCTCCGCTACCGGCAGCACCGCGTCGACCATGCCGGTAGCAAGCGCGGCCAGCGGCATGCCATCGTACTCGGCATCGTCGGGGCTCTGCACAATGGTGATGCCGCCCTGCTCCTTGATACGCGAAAGGCCCACGGCGCCATCGCTACCGGTGCCGGTCAGCACCAGGCAAAAGGCGAATTCCTTGTGCGCATCGGCCAGATCGCGGAAAAACAAATCGATCGCTACATGACTGCCTGCTGGACGGCTGGCGGCTGTCACCCGCAGGTAGCCATCGGTCATCGTCAGCTGGCTGGCGGGCGAGATCACATAGACATGATTGGCTTCGATGGGCGCGGCATCGGTGACCTGTTGCACAGGCATCGAGGTAGACGCCTGAATGATCCTGTCGGCAACGCTTTCATGGTCCGGTGACAGATGCAGAATGATCACGAAGGCCATGCCGCTATCGGCCGGCATATGCTCGAAAAACGTCCGTAATGCGGCCAACCCGCCCGCCGAGGCACCGATACCGACTACCGGAAAACGCAAATGGCTGGGTACGATGCCGGCACGCTCGGGCAGGGAAGTCGGGCCGTTGGGGGACGCAGTCATGTGAATCTCGATTCGCAACGTGTGGGAGGCCTGAAAGTATAGGCCTCGCATCGGCCAGTGACCATGACGTGAGCGCTCAGGCGCAGCGCACGCTCACACCTGCTGCGGCTCGAGCAAGTACTCGACCAGGGTCGAGGCGCAGGCCGAAATGCCTCGCACCAGGACCATTTCGAAGCCATGGGTATTTTCCGTCGGGATCGCTATGCAGCCAGCTTTGGCATCGAGCCCCATGCTCAGCACAGCGCTGGCATCTGAGGCGAAATCGACCAACAGTGCCGCTTGTGGCGCGTAGCCTGCTCGCCGCGTCGCCGCGAGCAAGGCCTGAACGACCGAACGGGTGTAATAGCCCTTTTGATCGCCGGTATTGATGATCGGGTTGGCGCTGAGCTCGGTTGCATACTCCTCCAGCACAGGCCCGACTTCGACCGCAATGGTGGTGTCGCCCGGCAATTTGGCTGCGGCGTACATCGCGCCAGCGTTCGACTCTTCCTCCAGTGTGGTCATGACGAACCAGACGTCCTGGCACAACGCCGCGCGCCGGGTCTTCAACACACGAGCGCACTCGATCACGGCAGACAGCGGCGCACGGTCATCGAGAAAGTGCGCGGCGATGCAGTCCTGCACCCTGAACGGCTTGCGCCAATGCTGGCTGAGTACCACACGGGTGCCGGGGCGCACGCCAAGCGCCTCCAGCTCTGACTTGGATTTGCGCGTGACAATGTAGACATCCTTCCACTGCACATCCCCGGCAAGCACGTCCTGCCCGGTCGCCGTACTGCCGCTGTTGTGCATCGAACCATAGGACAGCACGCCCGGCAGGGTTTGCGCATCGCCGAGTATGTCGACTGGGCAGACGCCAAAGCTGATGGGCTGCGCACCGCCTAAAGCCAACACCTCCAGGGTGCCATTGGCCTGGACGTTCTTGACGATCATCGCGATCTCATCCATGTGCGCCATGACGCGAATGGCCTCGGCCGCTTCACCGCCGCATGCCGCGCGCACCACCCCGATCACGTTTCCTGCAGGGTCGACGTAGGCTTCGTCACAGTATTCGCGCAGCTCGCGCAGGCAGATTGCCCGTACCTCATCCTCCTGCCCGCCAGGGCCGCGCGCATTCAGCAATTCTGTCAGTAATGCCTCGAGTTCCACTGCTCATCCTCCGCTGCTCGACGCTTGGGTTGACCTGCAACCAGCTCCGGCGTTCCGCCGTATCCTGGCTACGCGCCCTTGCCGCTGGTCAGCCCTGCGGAACAGCCTGCTGCCCAGCCATCTCCACCGCTAACCTGGCATACGGAGATGGAACGATGATCGATACCACCACAGGCATGAGAACCGGCGAGCGCTACTGCGTCGAGAACATCGAGCGTGCGCATCAATTTCCAGGCTTCTTTCTCGATGGCAAATACTTCCTCGGCCCCGAACTGCTGACGGCGGTGGGTTGGCTGGAGGGTACGCGGTTCATCTACGACAACCTCGATGCTGCCGGCGAGCCGGTGTTCCCAGAGCGCATCGCGGGGGAAATCCACGACCTGACATTGACCCTGGTCGATGGCACCACCCTGCAACTCAGGCATGTCGATACCAGCGCTGAGGCGGTAGACGCCGAGGCGAGCGTATCGACGGAACAGGGCGAGCGAGATGAGCCGGCGCCTGCCCCGAGGCCTGGGCAAACCAGGCGCGCTGAACACAGCGTCGGCAGCTGCCTGCGCGCAGCCGCCGCTAGAGTGCCCACTGTGGTGGGCCTGGCGGTGATCGGGCTGATCGCAGGCGCGCTGTTCTGCCGGCGCAAGCACCGCTGATGAAATCGTTTGGAACTTCGCCTGAGGTTCGGGGCGTCGGATGTCTGGTCCATTGAAATGAAACGGAGAGTCAACCATGAGTACACAACTGAATGGCAAGCGCGTGGCGTTCCTGGTCACCGATGGCTTCGAGCAAGTGGAACTCACCGGCCCACGTGACGCCCTCCAGCAGCAGGGCGCGACCGTAGAAATCCTGGGCGAAGAAAAAGGTACGGTACGCGGCTGGAACCACGACGAGCCGGCCGATGAATTCCCGGTCGATGCGACCTTCGACAGCGTCCAGGTGGACCGCTACGACGCTATCGTGCTGCCTGGCGGCGTACAGAACTCCGACACCATCCGCTTGATCCCTGGCGCGCAGAAACTGGTGAAAGCGCTGAGCGCTGCCGGCAAGCCGCTGGCGGTGATCTGCCACGGCGGCTGGTTGCTGGTATCGTGCGACCTGGTCAAGGGCAAGCGCATGACCAGTTTCAAGACACTGCAAGACGACATTCGCAATGCAGGCGGCAATTGGGTGGACGAGCAAGTCGTGGTCGATGGCAACCTGATCAGCAGCCGTCAGCCGGACGACATTCCAGCTTTCAATGAAGCACTGATCAAGGCCTTGGCGGGCTGATCGCCAAGCGTATCCAATTGCAGGAGCTTAACCCATGCGAGACTACCCTACTCCGCCCTTCCCGTCGCAGCCGCAGAACGTGCCTGGTTCGCAACGTCGAATGGAGCCCTACCCGGACTGCGGCGAAGAGTCCTACACCGGTAACAACCGGCTGCAGAACAAGGTTGCACTGATCACCGGCGGCGACAGCGGTATCGGCCGTGCGGTGGCCATTGCCTACGCCCGCGAAGGTGCCGATGTCGCCATTTCCTACCTCGATGAGCATGAAGACGCGCAGGAAACGGCGCGTTGGGTCGAAGCCGCCGGGCGCAAATGCCTGTTGCTGCCAGGCGATCTTGCGCAAAAAGAGCAGTGCCAGGCCATCGTTGCAAAGACCGTCGAGCAGTTTGGCCGCATCGACATTCTGGTCAATAACGCCGCGTTTCAGATGGCTCATGAAACCTTCGAAGAAATCGACGATGACGAGTGGGTGAAAACCTTCGATGTCAACATCACCGCGATCTTCCGCATCTGCAAGGCGGCATTGCCTTCGATGCCCAAGGGTGGCTCGATCATCAACACCAGTTCGGTCAATTCTGACGACCCGTCGCAGAGCCTGCTGCCCTACGCTGCCACCAAAGGGGCGATTGCCAATTTCAGTGCAGGCCTTGCGCAGTTGCTGGCGAAAAAAGGCATTCGGGTCAACAGTGTCGCCCCAGGCCCGATCTGGACCCCGCTGATCCCGGCCACCATGCCCGACGAGGCGGTGAAGAACTTCGGTTCCAGCTACCCCATGGGGCGGCCAGGCCAACCGGTCGAAGTCGCGCCTATCTACGTGCTCCTCGGTTCTGACGAGGCCAGCTACATCAGCGGCTCCCGGTATGCCGTCACGGGCGGTAAGCCGATTCTCTAGCGCAATATTCTGCCCTCGTCGCTATCGGTCTGCCGTGGCGACGGGGCAGTCACAGAAACTGAACCAACCTCCAGGCAGCACCGTCCACCGCTTATCATCCGACCTGTGGATTTCTCCATGGCAACCGACCCAGTGCTGGCCACGCTTGGCTACCTCAAAGACCATCAGTTGATCCTCAGCACGGCTGAATCGTGCACCGCTGGCTGCATGGTGGCACTGCTCGCCGCCGTGCCAGGCACCGGCGAAGTGCTGGAGAGCGGTTACGTGGTGTATTCCCCCAGTGCCAAAAAACGCCTACTGGGTGTCAGCGCAGAAACCATCGAACGCTACGGGTTGACCAGCGAGCCGGTGGCCTGGGAAATGGCCTTGGGTGCGCTGCGCGACAGCGATGCCAATGTAGTGATCGCCACCACCGGCGTTGCCGGCCCTGGCGCCGAGTCAGGCATCGCCCCTGGCACCCTGTGCTTCGCCTGGGCGTTTGCCGGCGAGCCGGTGGCGGTGTTCACCCGCACGCAGCGTTTTTTCGGCGAACGTGATGAGGTGATGCGCCAAGGCGCACTGTACGGTCTGACCCGGCTGTCGCACTATCACCAGCGCTGGCTGCGCGGCGAGCGCGCCTGAGTGACACTTCGCCCTGCGCCGTGCTCAAAGCACGCTGCGCGTGACGCCGCCATCGACCTTGATGTTCTGCCCAGTGATGTAGGCCGCGCCCTCGCTTGCCAGAAACGCAATGGTGGCAGCGATTTCCTCGCTGCTGCCGTAGCGCTTGAGCGGTACGCTGTCGCGGCGCTGCTCGGTGGCTGGCAAGCTGTCGATCCAGCCCGGCAAGACATTGTTGATGCGCACGTTATCGACGGCGAACTGATCGGCGAAAATTTTGCTGAACGCCGCCAGGCCCGCGCGAAACACCGCTGAGGTCGGGAATAGCTCGGTGGGCTCGAACGCCCAGGCGCTGGAAATGTTGATGATCACCCCGCTCTTCTGGCGCTGCATGTACGGCGTCACCAAGCGTGTCGGACGAATCACGTTGAGTAAGTAGGTATCCATGCCCGCATGCCAATCGTCATCGCTGATTTGCAGAATCGGCGCGCGTGGTCCATGCCCGGCGCTGTTGACCAACACATCGATGCGGCCCCATTGCTGCACGACGGCATCGACCAGGCGCTGCAGGTCGGCGGTGGATTGATTACTGCCGGTCACGCCGATACCCCCCAACTCAGCAGCCAGTGCCTCGCCCTTGCCCGACGAGGACAGGATAGCCACCTTGAAGCCGTCTGCTGCCAAGCGCCTCGCCGCTGCAGCGCCCATGCCACTGCCGCCTGCGGTGATGATCGCTACTTTTTGCATTGCCATGTCGCCTCCGAATTGCCTGGCGCGGATGCGCCTTGAGGGGTTTACGTTAGCAACTGCTGGTGGCTCCAGGGAGTCAGCGATCCTACTCGAAGACAGTAGATTAACTACTACCAGCCTGATCTCGAAGCCAGCCGCGGACGATCTCAAGTGCCTGCGCCTGCACGGCCTTGCGCGGCCAGACCAGGTAGAACGCCTTGTCCAGGCGCAGGCGCAGGGGGAACAGCTGAACGAGCCTGCCAGCGCTGACGTCCCTCGCCACGAAGGCCTGGTTGGCCAACGCGATACCTTGGCCGTCTATGGCCGCATCGATGGCCAGTGAGGTTTGATTGAACCGCAAGTTTCTAGCGCTCATCGGTGGATGCCCTGGGAAGCACTCAGCCAGGTACTGCGGCCAGTATTGATGAGCGTCGTGCAGCATGACGAACCCCTGCAGGTGGGTGAAGCAGGTGGGCGGTGCTGCACCTTCGAACAGCGCGGGACTCGCCACTGCAACCAGGCACTGCTGCATCAGCAATTCACAGTTCAAACCCGTACCGACTTCAGGTGTGCCGTAGCGAACCGCCAGGTCCACCCCGTCAGTGTTGAAATGCGACAGCCGGTCGCTGGCCAGCACCCGCAAGTCGATATCAGGGTAACACTGGGCAAAGTGGCCGAGCCTGGGGATCAGCCATTTCGAGGCGAAGGTAGGGGTCACGCTGACCGTCAGGTGGGTAGCCTGTGGCCGCAGCAGGCGTGTGGCCTCATCGATCATCGCCAGGGCGCTGCGAATACTGGCGCTGTAGCGCAGGCCCGCATCGGTCAAGGCAAGGCCCCTGGGCAGCCGCTCGAACAAGCGCAACTGCAAGCGCGCCTCCAGACCGCGCACCTGCTGGGCCACCGCGGCCTGGGTGACATTCAGCTCATCGGCGGCCGAGCGAAAATTCAGGTGGCGAGCGACCACTTCGAACACGCGCAGCGCATTGAGCGGTGGCAAATCGGGAAAACCGTCCGGCATGACCGTGCAGACTCTGTCAGCGTGTGCCCCAGGAGCAGCGAATCTACTACAGCGTGCAGCACCGCCGCCAGGTCATCAGGACGCCAGCGTCGCCAAGCGCTGCGCCGCCACGTCGTGCCGCCGGCTTTGCTGCCAGGCCAGCTGCGCCTGCAGTTGCTCGGCAGCGTGCTTGACTTTCTGTGCCCAGCCCGCGTCCCGTGGGTCGACCACGACCACGCGAAAGCCGTGCTCGTGACCTTCGATGCCGACACCTTCGGAGTCATCGACATGCAGGTCGATTGCAAAGGCCGGTGGGTACTTCGAGGGGGCTTTGGCGAGGCCGTTGGCCGCCAGTACCTGCTGATGACGATCGCTGTTGACCACGCCATCGACGTGGATCCCGTACAGCATCAGCCAGCGCCGGATATAAGCCGGCGTGCGCCCGGACGAGGTATAGATCCAGATGCTGCAGCCCTGGCGGCGCAACTCGCGCATCAAGGTCCGCGTGCCGCTGCGCAGGGGCTCGCCGAGCCAGCGGTGCAGGCAGGCCGGCAGCTTGCTCGCTTCCTCCTCGGCGTGGTGTGGCAAGCACGCGAGGGTGTCGTCGATATCGAATGAGATCCGCAGGCGTGGCTGGGTCCGCTTGCCATTGCTGACTTGCCAGGTCCGCTGTGCATAGGCTTTGGCGCGCGCGATCATGGCTGCACGTGGCATCAGTGGCTCCTGCGCCGCGCCGACACGCAGGTGCCGGGCAGGAAAAAAGCATCGGCTTGTGGGGCGTGGGCTTCGAGAAAAGCAGCGTACTTTTTCTTGATCTTGGGCAGTTCGTACAAGGCCTTCACACCATGCTTGGCTGAGTTACGGATGACTGACGAAGGGTTGAAATAACCCTCGGCGTTGTCCAGCGACAACACGAACGGCGGCAGGCCTGCACGCATCAGCAGGTAGCTGACGATCAGCGAACCGGTTCGGTTGTTGCCTTCGATGAACAGCTGCGGCTTGCTCAGAATGCGCACGTAGACCCCCGCTGCGCGTTTCCAGATCGAATCACTGCGATACGCGCAATACCAGTTGTACAAATCCTTGATGCCACCTTCGACGTTGTTGAAGAAGCGCGCCTCGGTGGCCGCCAGATGTGCGGCGAATTCGCGGCGGCGGCCGGAATCGCTGCCGCACAGCACCGTGGCGTTGATTTCCAGCATCAGGTTCAGTTGCTGCAGGTCGAACAGGTCAACGCCCCGGGCGACATAGTCGTCAATCAGCGCATAGCCTTCAAGCACGTTGAGCAGCACCTCGTCGGTGAAGGGGTCGCGCGGCTCGGTGAAATGTCGGCTGAGCTCGCCAAAACGGGCCTGCACTTCGCGCAGCGCGCGCTCTACAGCTTGCAGGTCAAGGCGACAGGTAGCATCCATTAGCAATCTCTTGAAACGAAACGGACGTAAAGCCCAACCGCAGCAGCGAGCCGTCCTGGCCGGCGCTGCGGATCGCCTGGGCGCGAGCGATGCTTCAGCTGAATTTGCCACTGATGTAGTCACTGGTCAGCTGTTCGCGCGGGCTCTGGAAGATTTGCGTGGTCGGGCCCATTTCCACCAGGTAGCCGGTACGGGTGCCCTGGGAGATGTCCACCGAAAAGAACGCGGTGGTGTCGGCCACGCGGATCGCCTGCTGCATGTTGTGCGTGACCAGGGCGATGGTGTAGTCCTTCTTCAGCTCGACCATCAGTTCTTCCACCCGACGCGTGGCGATGGGGTCCAATGCAGAGCACGGCTCGTCGAGCAACAGCACTTCCGGCTCGGTGGCGATGGCGCGGGCGATGCACAGGCGTTGCTGTTGACCACCGGAGAGCGACAGGCCGCTGACCTTGAGCTTGTCCTTGACCTCGTCCCACAGCGCAGCGCCCTGCAGCGCATGCTTGACCCGGTCGCCGATGTCGCCCTTGTAGCGATTCAGGCGCAGTCCGAAGGCCACATTGTCGAAGATGCTCATCGAGAATGGGTTGGGCTGCTGGAACACCATGCCGATGTAGCGGCGCACCACCACCGGGTCGACGCCCTTGCCATAGACATCCTGACCGAGGAAGTGCACATGGCCTTCGAAGCGGAAGCCTTTGACCAGGTCATTCATGCGGTTGAGGCTGCGCAGCACAGTACTCTTGCCGCAGCCAGACGGCCCGATGAAACCGGTAATCTCGTTCTTGCGGATCGGTACGTGGCTGTCGCGTACCGCCATGAAGTTGCCGTAGAAGATCTTGTCCAGCTTGCAATCCATGACAATCGGCGCTTCGCTGACCAAGGGAGCGGCTCTTTGCGCTGTTGATACGTTCACGGTCGAATGCTCTCTTTTCAGTACTTTGGCTTGCCGAAGATACGGCTAAGAATGTTCACCACCAGCACGATCATCACCAATACCAGCGAGGCCGCCCAGGCGAGCTCCAGTTGGTTGTCGAACGGCATGCCGGAGAAGTTGTAGATCAGCACGGCAAGCGATGCCGTGGGGTTCATCACGGCCAGGCTGCCGTCGTGGTAGATCCAGTAGTTGCTGAACAGGGCGGTGAACAGCAGCGGCGCCGTCTCACCCGCAGCGCGGGCCACGGCCAGCATGACCCCGGTCAGGATCGCCGGCATGCCGGTCGGCAGGATGATCTTCCAGATCACCTGGGCACGCGTGCAGCCCATGCCGTAGGCGGCGTCTTTCATGATCTTGGGCACCATCTTCATCGCCTCTTCGGCGGTCAGCACCACGATCGGCAGCATCAGCACCGCCAGCGCCACGCCGCCGGCCGGGGCCGAATAGCTGCCGGTGGTCATCACCACCAGGGCGTAGGCGAACACCCCCGCCAAAATCGACGGCAAGCCGGTGAGCATCTTGGCAGCGAAGCGCGAGGCGTTGGCCAACTTGCTGTCCGGGCCCAGCTCGGCGAGGAAGATCGCCGCGAGAATCCCCACCGGCACGGCGATGGCAGCGGCGATGCCGACCATGACGAAAGTACCGGCCATGGCATTGCCAAAGCCACCGCCCAGCTCGAAACCGGTTGGCGGCAATTCGGTGAACACTTCAAGGCTCAGGCGCGCGCCGCCGCGGGTGATCAGCATGTAGAGCACCGAGATCAGCGGCACACTGGCCAGCAGGGCCACGCACCAGACCATGGTGGTCAGCAGCAAGCTGCGCAGCGCACGACCCTCGAAGCGGCGCTGCAAGCTGGGCAAGGCGGCCGTGGCCGCAGTGAGATTGGTCATTATTTATTCCCCCGCTGGGCGTAAAGCATGATCAGCGACCCGAAGACATTCACCAGCAAGGTGATGAACATCAGCACCAAAGCGGCGTACATCAACACCTCGACCTCGTTCGGACCGGCTTCGGGGAAGTTCAGCGCCAACAGTGCTGCCAGCGTATTGGCTGGAGCGAACAGCGACAGGGTGATGGTGTTGGCGTTGCCGACCAGCATAGCCAGGGCCATGGTTTCGCCCAGCGCCCGGCCCAGGCCCAGCACCAGCGAGCCGAAGATGCCGGTGGCCGCCGACGGCAGCATGACCTTGAGGATGGCTTCCCAATGGGTTGTGCCCATGCCATAGGCGGCCTGCTTGGTTTTCATCGGCACGCTGGTCAGCGCGTCTTGTGAAACTGCAGCAATGGTCGGCAGGATCATGATCGCCAGCACCAGCGCTGCCGGCAGCAGGCCGGGGCCGCTCAGGGAGGTGCTGAAGAACGGAATCCAGCCCAGCTCGCTGTTCAGCCATGCGGTCAGCGGGCGAATGGCCGGAATGACCACGTAGATGCCCCACAGGCCGTAGACCACGCTGGGGATGGCGGCGAGCAACTCGACGACGGTGCGAAACACGGCGGCGAGTTTCGCGGGCAAGAAGTCCTGGGTGAGGAAGATGGCCATGCTGACGCCGAAGAACCCGGCGATCACCAAGGCGATGAGCGCGCTGTACAGCGTGCCCCAGATGGCAGGCAAGATACCGTACTTGCCTTGGTTGACATCCCAGACGCTGCCGAACAGCACGTCGAAACCGTGCTTTTCCATGCCTGGCAACGCTTTGCGACCTACTTCGTAGACCAGCGCGAAGACCAGGGCGAGAATCAGTACCACACCGATACGTGCAAGCGCACGGAACGTGCGATCTACCAGGAAGTCCTTGGCAGACGGCGGCTGGCACGCTGAGTCTGGGTTGTCCGGGATGGCGAAAGGTGTGTTCATGGGCTAGTTCCGAGACGTAGGGCAAACACTTGCGGCGCGGCGACTGCACCACACCGCAAGCGCCTCAGGTATCACTGAATGCTTTGCGACGCTTTACGCACTTGCTCGACAACCGACGGTGGCAGCGGGATGTAGCCCATCGAGTCGGCGATCTTCTGACCCTCGGTCAGGCTGTACTCGACCATGTCGCGCATGGCTTTGGCCTTGGCCGGGTTGCCGTTGTCCTTGCGGAAGATCATCCAGGTGTACGAGGTGATCGGGTAGGACTTGGCGCCTTCCGGGTCCGGCAGCGTGGCGACGAGGTTTTCCGGCATCTGCACTGCAGCGAGCGCCTCGGCGCCGCTTTCGGCATTCGGCACCACGTAGTGGCCGGCCTTGTTCTGCAACTGCGCGAAATCCACCTTGGCCAGTTTGGCGAAGCCGTATTCGATGTAGCCAATGGCGCCCGGCGTCTGGCGCACGGTGGCGGTCACGCCGTCGTTCTTGGGCGACTTGATGAATTTGTCGGTGGCCGGCCAGTTCACGGTGTTGCCTTCGCCCAGCGCAGCCTTGAAGTCAGGGTTGATCGCCGACAGGTGCTTGGTGAAGACCGCATTGGTGCCGCTGGAGTCGGCGCGCACGACGACGGTGATCGGCATGGCCGGCAGCTTCAGCTCAGGGTTGGCGGCGGCAATCTTCGGGTCGTTCCACTGGGTGATCTTGCCCAGGAAGATGTTCGAATACACCTCGCGCGGCAGCTTCAGGCCCTTCGGGTTGCCTGGCAAGTTGTAAGCCAGGACGATCTCGCCTGCGGTCATGGGCAGCAACTGCACACCTTCGCTGACCTTGGCGATGTCCGCTTCGCTCATGGCCGAGTCGCTGGCGGCGAAATCGACGGTCTTGTTCAGAAAGTCCTGAACACCGGCGCCGCTACCTTTGGACTGGTAGTCGACGGTGACGCCATCGGTCTTTTTACTGAAGTCCTTGAACCAGGTCAGGTAGATCGGTGCAGGGAAGCTTGCCCCGGAACCGGTCAAGCGTACGTTCTCAGCGGCGAAGGCCGAAGTGGCACTCAGCGAAACGGCAACGGCAAGTGCAGCAGACTTCATCAGGCGTATCATGGGAAAAGCGCTCCGTGTGATGGCCGGCACACTTTGCAGCAGCTGTGTTACAGCTTTGTGACTATTGAGTGGCACTGCCGGCAATGCTGGTTCGATGCGTGCAAGCGTCGCCCCTAGAGCAAGGGTCCGCAGAGGCTGCGTGCGAATCATGGAACCGCCGCGGCGCCCTGCCCTCCCATCTTCATGCAGGGCGAACGGCGCCCTGTTGTTCCACATCTGGAGGACTGGCTCGCATGAAAAAAATCCTGATGGTGCTTACCTCACATGATCAGCTCGGTGACACCGGCAAGAAAACCGGCTTCTGGCTCGAAGAGTTCGCGGCACCCTACTATGTGTTTCTCGACGCCGGCGCCGACGTGACCCTGGCCTCGCCCAAAGGCGGTCAGCCACCGCTGGACCCCAAGAGCGACGAAGCCGATGCCCAGACCGAGTTTACCAAGCGCTTCGCCAGCGATACCGAGGGCCAGATGGCCCTGGCCGACACCGTGCCCCTGGGTGAAATCGACCCTTACGACTTCGATGCAGTGTTTTATCCCGGTGGCCACGGGCCGCTGTGGGATTTGGCCGAAGACACTGACTCGAAGACCTTGCTCGAGGCCTTCTACGCCTCCAACAAGCCCATAGCGGCGGTGTGTCACGCACCTGGCGTGCTCAAGCACGTCATGGCGCCTGATGGCCATCCGGTGGTCAAGGGCAAGCGGGTAACCGGCTTCACCAACACTGAAGAGCAGGCCGTGGGCTTGACCGAGATCGTGCCCTTCCTGGTAGAGGATATGCTCAAGGCCAAGGGCGGCGACTACTCCAAGGCAGCCGACTGGGCCAGCTATGTGGTCGAAGACGGGCATCTGATCACCGGACAGAATCCTGCTTCGTCACAGGCGGTGGCCGAGGCGCTGCTCAAGCGCCTGGAAGCTGAAAACGCCTAGCGCTTGCGCCTGGGCCTGGCCTGCGCACCGCCGAACCATGGCTGGTGCGAGGCCGCCTCGGCGACAGGCTCGCGAACCGGCCCTGACCATTGACCAAGTTCGCCTGAACTTTACCCTCGCAAATGCCTTCCCCTGCATACACTGTCTAAACCGACACGCACTGCAGGAGATCAGTCCATGAGAGCTTTGACCTATCACGGCGCCCAGGATGTCAGGGTCGACACCGTACCTGATCCGATGATCCAGGCTGACGACGACATCATTTTGCGAGTGACCGCTACCGCCATTTGCGGCTCCGATCTGCACCTGTATCACGGCAAGATTCCGCAAACCGAGTCAGGCGATATCTTTGGCCATGAGTTCATGGGCATCGTCGAGGAGACCGGCCGCGGCGTCACCAACGTGCAAGTCGGTGATCGCGTGGTGATCCCATTCGTCATCGCCTGCGGCAGTTGCTTCTTCTGCCAGCTCGATCAGTTCGCTGCCTGCGAAACCACCAACACCGGCCGCGGCGCGATCATCAACAAGAAAGCTGTGCCCCCGGGTGCCGCACTGTTCGGCTACAGCCACCTCTACGGCGGCGTACCTGGCGGACAAGCCGATTACGTGCGGGTGCCAAAGGCCAACGTAGGCCCGTTCAAGGTGCCCACCTCGCTGGCGGACGACAAGGTGCTGTTTCTCTCGGATATCCTGCCCACCGCCTGGCAGGCGGTAACCAATGCCCAGGTCGGGCAAGGCTCCACGCTCGCGATTTATGGCGCCGGTCCAGTGGGTCTGCTCAGCGCCGCCTGCGCCCGCATGCTCGGCGCCCAGACGATCTTCATGGTCGATGACAACGCGCACCGCCTGGCTTACGCCCGTGATGCCTACGGCGTGGTGCCGATCAACTTCGACGAAGATGACGACCCGGCAGACAGCATCATTCGCCTGACGCCGGGTATGCGCGGTGTCGATGCGGTCATCGATGCGGTCGGCTTCGAAGCCAAGGGCAGTACCACCGAGTCGGTACTGACTGCGTTGAAGATCGAGGGCAGTAGCGGCAAGGCGCTGCGTCAGAGCATCGCTGCTGTGCGCCGGGGTGGGGTAGTCAGCGTCCCGGGTGTGTACGCGGGCTTCATCCACGCCTTCATGTTCGGCGACGCCTTCGACAAGGGCCTTACGTTCAAGATGGGTCAGACCCACGTGCAGAAGTTCTTGCCTGAATTGCTCGAACATATCGAAGCCGGACGCTTGCAGCCAGAGTTGATTGTCACCCACCGCCTGGCGCTCGAGGAAGCGGCAATGGGCTACAAGATGTTCGACCAGAAGCGTGACAACTGTCGCAAGGTAATACTTGTGCCGGGTGCAGCAGCGGGCACTATGGGCGGCGATGCGCCGCTGCCCTAGCAGGCGCGTGAACATCGGCCTGAAGGCTGGCTCTGCGCAGGCAGGTCTTCAGGCCAGTTGTATGAATACCGCGTAGCCGCCCAGCACGACCCAGAACACCAGGAAGATCCAGGGCGTACGCAGCGAGAACAACAACGACTTGCGATGCCCGGCTTGTGAGGTTTCAGTCTCGCTGAACAGCGGCGACTCATCATAGGCCAGGCCCATCAACGGCTCGCTGCGCAGCAGGTTGCTTTGCTTGAGCTGCCAGTGCTCGATGATCTTGTAGGCCGCGCGAATGCCAGGCCAGGCGTTGAGCGAACTCAACACACCCAACAGCGCCAGAAACGGCGGGACCACGAGGGTGAACATCTCGCCCCAACTCTGATTCAGGTTGCTCATGGCCGAAACGAAGGCAATTACCAGAAACGACTGCGCCGCCAGATAAGCATCGGTACGGTTGGCCAGAATACTCGTTTCGTACTGAATTTCACTGCGATAGAAATCCAGCCGCTCTTTGGGCGAACCGAACATCCGTGCGTTGTGCTCGGTAATTTCATGTTCGGGCGTGGTGGGCGTGATGATGCGCGGCACGCAACTGACTCCTGAGTTCATTGACCGAAGGCTGGAGCCGCAATGCGGCCCCGCTTCAATCAAGGTTTATGCTGCCCCTTGCCACGGGCGGCCTGCTGGGCAGTGGAGTCGCGCGCGGTTCCTGTGGAGCCATCCGGGCGCTGGGCGTCATTGTCACGCTCCTGCTCCCCGGTGGTTTTCGCCTGCTCCACCACTTTCTGCTGATCTTTGCTCGACATGCTCGCAGACTCCTAGCCTTTGCTGTGTTCAGGTGAAGACGGACCGGTCCCGCGCTTGATTCCTCGCGGTCCCATGATCCCCCAGATCGCCAGTCCAACCACCGGCAACGCCAGTAACAGCACAGCCCAGAGCACCTTGGTTGCTTCAGACTTGTCACTGCGAAACACGCTGACGATGGCCCATATATCGACCAGCAAAATGATCGCGGCCACCGCGATCCAGAAATACGTCACAGGCTCAGTCATGACCGCCACTCCTCTTCACCAGTTGATGGACCGCTGGACGACGCGGCCCCTTACTACTAGGGAAGCCTGCGCGGCGCACAAAGTTCAGGTGAACTTACCGGCCTGCGCGCTCATGCTTCCGGGGCGGCAGTGGAAAACTTCTTCACATCGATCGGCGGTGCAACGAACTCCGGCCCCTGGCCCGACACCCGCCAGCGCACATTGGCCAGGCCATAGCGCTCGGCCATCGGACGGCTGACCTTCTTGATCTTGTGCTGGCCGAAGCGCGGAATGATTCCGACCCCCGCATCGCAGCTTGCCCAGTGCCACGCCTCGGCGTTGTCCATACGTTCAAGGCGGATGATGAACGTGCGAAATTCACCGCGAAGCTCATACTCGATAACGTACAACTGCTGTCCTGCCATTGGTCACACCTCCATCAATTCACGCTAATGGAGCAGGCAATGCAGCAAAAGATTCAGTTATTTTGACCAATTGGTCATGCCCCCGCCCAGCGCAGCTGTGCTTGCCGAACTCCACGCGCCACCGATGAGTCCCAACAGGACAATTGGTCGCGCAGGCATTACGATGAATCACCCTTGGATGGACTCCCCGCAACACGGCGAACCTCAGCGCGACGATGGCGGCTGGCTACTATTGGAGCACTATGCAGCGCTAGGCGATGGCCGCTCGGTGGCGTTGATCGGTCTGGACGGTTCGATCGACTGGTGGTGCGTCCCGCACATGGACTCGCCGCCGTTGTTCGACCGGCTGCTGTCTCCGCGCACGGGTGGCTTCTTCGCCATCACCCCGAGCCAGCCCTACACGACCGAGCGGCGCTACCTGCCTGACAGCAACGTTCTGGAGACCGTGTTCATCACCGATCACGGTCGCGCGCGTTTGACCGAATCGCTCAACAGCGGCCCTGCGGGACGGCTGCCTTGGGCGGAATTGGCCAGGCGCCTCGAGGGTATCGAAGGCCAGGTCGCCTTCGACATCGCCATCGATTTTGGCACTCAGGCCGACACGGTCAGCCCTTACCTGGCGCCCAACGACAACGGCTGCGTATTCCATGCCGGACGGATACTCGGCATGTTCTTGCACGATCAGCAGTTGCACGTGGAGCGCAAGGACGATATGGGTGTACGTGCCCGCGCGGTCGTCAGCGCCGGGCAACGCACCGTGCTGGCGCTGATCGCCGGGCAAGACGAACCTTTGGTGGTGCCACCTCTGAGCCTGGTCGACGCGCGCATCGACGGCTCCGACCGCGAGTGGCGCCAGTGGTCGCAGAGCTTGATCTATGAGGGCCCGTACAAGGCCTTGGTGGTGCGTAATGCGTTGGCCCTCAAGCTGCTGTTGTCGTCACCCAGCGGCTCGATCATGGCCGCCGCAACCACTTCGCTGCCAGAACGCATCGGCGGTAGCAAGAACTACGACTACCGCTTCGCCTGGGTTCGCGACGCCAGCTACACCATCGAAGCGTTTCTCGGCATCGGTGCCCAACCGGAGGCCAAGGCCGCGTTCACCTGGCTGCTGCGGCGGCTCGGTGAACACGGCGCTCAAGTGTTCTATACCCTGGCCGGCGCCGTTGGCGATTGTACGCGCTCGGTGGATTTGCCCGGCTACAAGCACTCCCCGCCGGTCGTCGGCAATGATGCTCGCGATCAGCTGCAACACGGCGTATTCGGGGATATCTTCGAAACGGCGCGCTGCTTCATCGACAGCGGCAATATTCTCGACGCACCTAGCGCCAGCATTCTTTCGCGCTTGGCCGACCAGTGCGCCGATAACTGGCGTCTGCCTGACTCGGGAATCTGGGAATTGCCGCAAACGCAGCACTACACGATGTCCAAGATCAGCTGCTGGCAGGCGCTGAGCCGGGCGATCGAGCTGGCTGACGGCGGCCATCTGCCGACCACCTGCCGGGAGCGCTGGGAGCGCGAACGTGCTCGTGTCGAACAGTGGATCGAACAGCATTGCTGGAGCGAGACGCGCCAGGCCTACCTGTTCTACCCCGGCAGCGACCGGCTGGACGCATCCATCACCCTGGCCGTGCGCTTTGGCTACCCGCATCAGACGCGGCTGCGCAGTACCTTGGAGGCAGTTCAGGCAGAGCTTGCTGCCGGGGCGTTCCACTATCGCTACAGCGGCGCCGCCGAGGAAGAAGGCTGCTTCCTCGCCTGCACGTTCTGGCTCATCGAAGCTTGGGCAGTGCTGGGCGAACGTTCACGCGCCGAGACCGACTACCTGAAGGCGCTGCAAGGTTTGCGTCACGGCGTGGGCATCTATGCCGAGATGATCGACCCCGGCACCGGCAACTATCTTGGCAACTTGCCGCAAGGCCTCACCCATCTGGCTGCGCTACGCGCAGCCCTGGCCTTGGGTGGCTGCGTACCGACACGCTGATCAGCTGTTTTGAACCATGCCGTTTGCCCCACGCTCAATGCTTGGCAACCGTGATTTTTTCCAGCCCATGAAGAGGTGCTCCATGAACGCGATCGATTTGCTGACACAGGACCATCAACTGGTGAAGAAACTGCTCGAGGAGCTGTCCTCGACCACAGAACGTGCGGTAAAAAAACGCGCTGACCTGCTGGCCCGGATCAAGCAGGAGGTCAGCATCCACACAGCGCTGGAAGAAGAGATCCTGTACCCGGCGATCAAGCAGGCCGGTGGCAAGGAAGAAGAGAAGATGTACTACGAGGCCAAGGAGGAACACCGCACCGTGGACTCGCTGGTGATTCCCGACCTGCTGGAAACCGAAACCGGTACCGTCGAATTCGCCGGCCGAGTCAAAGTGATGAAAGAGCTGCTTGAGCATCACATCGAAGAAGAAGAAAGCGAGCTGTTCCCAACTGCCCGCAAGCTGCTGGGCAAGCAACAACTCGACGAGATGGGCTTGGCCATGGAAGCGCAGAAGAAACTGCTCAAAGGCGAGCAACGCGCGGCCTGACCACGGCCAGCGCGCCTGCCCAGGCGCGCTGGTTCATCGCTTACTCGGTAGGCGACTCGGTAGCGATCATCGGCGGCACGTCAGCCAGCGGGAATGCCCGGCGCTGTTCGCGGCGACGCGCAAACGGCCGAGGGGCCAAGGGTTCGAGCTGCTGGGCCTGGCCTGTCTGCAAAGCCCGCTCGATTGCCGCAACCACGCGCACGTCGCGCCAGCCCTCTTCACCATCCGGCTCTGGGTCCTGGCCATTGAGAATGCAATCGGAAAAATACGCTGTTTCACCCGCGAACTGGTCCACGACTGGGTTGACGTGGACGCGAGTCTCGCCGTCGATGGTTGCACGATAACTGATCGCCACCCCTTCCCCGTAACCAAAGCAAGGCGACGCCTCGATTTCCCCCTTGCTGCCCAACAGCTGGAAGCGCTCGGTGTCAGGCAAGGTGTAGCTGACGGTGAACTGCGCCAGGCGCTCCTCGGGAAAACGCAGGCTGACGGTGACCGTGTCCCAGGTGTCCATGGTGCTGCCTGGGGAGCGCACCCCCACCGCCGACACTTCGATCGGCTCGGCATTGAACAACTGGCGCACCATGTTCAGTGGATAAGGCCCCATGTCCGCAACCGGGCCGACGCCGAAGCCGTCTTGCGCACGATGGTTACTCGGCTTGACGCGCTGAGTGAAAATCGATGTGAACAGTCGCGGGTCACCGAAGTGGCCGGCATGCACCCGTTCGATCATGTCCAGCGTTCCCGGCTCACAGTGCAGGCGATAGGCGATCATCAACTTCGCGCCGCTGCGTTTGGCCGCCTCGATCATCGCCAGGCAATCGGCTTCACGGGTGCCCATGGGCTTTTCCAGCAGCACATGGATGCCCGCCTCCAGGGCCGGGATGACGAACTCGCGATGCCTAAAATTGGGCGTGGCCACGTACACTGCATCAATCTCACCAGCGCTCAGCAGTGCCGCGTAGTCTTCGTAGGCATAGGCCTTTAGGCCATACTGCCCGGCCAATTGCGTGGCTTTCTGTGGATCGCCGGTGACCAAGGCGGTGATGACCGAATTGTCGGTCTGGCCAATACCGGGCATGAATGCCCCTTGGGAAATCGAGCCTCCGGCCACTACGCCATAGCGAATCTTGCCTGCTGCATTGGGCATGAAACCCCTCCTGTTGGTGACGGTGATCAATGCTTGTGTCCATTAAGTGGGCAAGCAGCACGCGCCGGAGGTTCAATCAATCTGGCTGACGCCTTGCGCAAGCAACCGCTCAAGTGCCAGGGCGTCAGCCAAGGCTGCACCACTGGCGGTGTTGTCGAATATGCACCAGCACGGCACACCGGCATCACTGCTGCGCCGCAGTGCTTGAGCCAGCCGCTTCAGGTAAGTCTCGGGGTAAGCACTGTGGTAAATCCGCGGCTCCCCGTGCAGGCGCCAATACACCAGCCCAGGCCAGCCACCAGGCTGGGCATCGGTATCGAAGCGCGACGGGCTGGCCGCTACTTGAGCAATGTGCAGGTCATCGAGCATGGCTTGCGCCGCCTGCCAACTGGGATGTCTGGGCTCAACGGCCACTGCACCTTGATGGCGCCGACGCAGCTGTTCGAAGAACTTACGGGTAGTGACTGTGTGGTACTCCAGCGACGGCGGCAATTGCACCAGCAGGCAACCCAGGCGCTGACCGAGTTGCGTGCATGGGTGCAAGAAATCATCGAGCGCCGCTTCGCACTCGATCAGGCGCCGTTCGTGGGTGATGGCTTTGGGTATCTTGACCGCAAAAGCAAACCCCTCTGGCACCGATGCCGCCCAACGCGCGTAGGTTTGCGGTCGGTGGGGACGGTAGAACGAGCTGTTGATCTCTACTGCATTCAGGCGCAGCGCATAGCGCTGCAGGTGACTGCCTGCACTGGCAAACTGCTCGGCCAAGGCAGCCGAGACGCTCCAGCCTGCACAGCCGAGGTGGATCATCGTAGTGCTTCCCGGGGGTCGTTGCTGCAGTGGAGTCGCTGGCGCCGCCGGGCGTTCAATTGGCAATCGGATTGAACAGGCAGGTCGATCGACTGCCCCACCTATGTAACGACTGCCGAATCACTTACGAAGAGGACAAGTCCATGATCGATCCCAACCATCCCGACCCCTACGTCGATAACGTGCCACACAACCCAGGCGATTCTGTGCCAGCACCTGAACCTGAGGCAGAGCCTGAGGCACCCGAATGGCCTGAAGGGCAAGTGCCACCTGAGGAGCAGTCGGACGGCTGAATGCTTCAATGACCCGCTGTCTGCGCCGTACCAGGCTCGAGCTGCAGAGCGATGCGCCTGGCATACCCCACGCCCCATACCAGCGCCCGGCTCATGGTTTCACCCGGGCGCTGGGCGTAGGCCCGCTCGACCCATACCGTGCCATCGGCTCGGTATACGCCGATGAACAACTGCGTCGCCCCCGTGCGCGAGAGCCGCGTCTGCACCTCAAGGCTCGTGCCGTCGGCGAGCGTTTCTTCATGGGTCTGGCTTGGCAGGATCGATTCGCGCCACTGATGGTAGGTCAGGCCTCGTCTTTTCATCGCTTGAGTCCTCCACGGGGTTGTTATCGGTAGAGGACCCATAACCTTGTACGGTCGAAATCGATTGCCGCGAACAGACAGCCGGCCAGCTGCGCAATTCGATTGATCTACGGCAATCCACGAACGCCACCCAATCAGGACATGCACTTCACTTCACGCAACCAGGAGGCGCGCCCCGCATGAATGACCGCATCATTGCATTGTTTACCGACACCACCGTATTCGGTATTTCCATCCTCAATTTGCTGCTCGCACTGACCGTCGCCATCGTCACGTTCCTGGTCTCGCGCGCCGTCATCAGTTTTCTGCTACGCCGGGTTCGGCGTTGGTCGGAGCATGACGGTGCCATGAGCCATGTGCTGGTCAAGGTGCTCTCGGGCACCAGCAATTTTCTGCTGTTCCTCGCCTCGCTGCTGGTTGGTTTGAGCATGCTCGACCTGCCCGAGCGCTGGCTGACCCGAGTCGGCAGTTTATGGTTCGTAGTCGCTGCGTTGCAGATCGGTCTTTGGGCCAACCGCGCCATTGGCCTGGGGCTCAATCGCTATTTCGCTCGCCATAGCGCCGAAGGCCTGAACCAGGGCAGTGCCCTGGCTACCCTGTCGGCGTGGGGCGCGCGCGTGCTGCTGTGGTCAGTGGTGCTGCTGGCGATGCTGTCCAACCTTGGGGTCAATATCACGGCCTTTGTCGCCAGTCTGGGCGTTGGCGGTATCGCGGTAGCCCTGGCGGTACAGAACATTCTCGGCGACCTGTTCGCTTCGTTGTCGATTGCCGTGGACAAGCCGTTCGAGGTCGGCGACTTCATCGTCATCGGCCCGCTGGCAGGCACTGTGGAGCATGTGGGTCTGAAGACCACGCGCATTCGCAGCCTTGGCGGCGAACAGATCGTCATGGCCAATGCCAGCATGATCAGCAGCACCATCCAGAACTACAAGCGCTTGCAGGAGCGACGCATCGTCTTCGAGTTCGGCCTGTCTTATGACACGCCGACGGAAGCTGTGAAAAAGGCCCCAGCGATCGTCGAGGAGGCGATCAGAGCACAGGATCAGGCCCGCTTCGACCGTGCGCACCTGCGCGGCTTTGGCAAGGAAGCGCTGGAGTTCGAGTGCGTGTATATCGTCCAGGACCCGGGCTACAACCTGTACATGGATATTCAGCAGGCGATCAATTTCCGCTTGCTTGAACGTTTCTCCAAGATCGGCGCGAAGTTTGCGGTCCCAGTGCGGGCAATCAAAGTCACGGCCTTGCCGCAGGAAGCCATTGTAACGACGGCAAGCCGAGAAGGTGTCGATGCCCGAAACGCTTGAGGGTGAAAGAGGGACCCGCAGCGGATAGTCGAGCCGCTGCGGGATAGGGGTTACAGCGGTTGATCACCATTGACTTTGCCTAACTCGGCGCCAGTCATCGGTTGTGCCTCTGGATTGGACATGGTCCGGATCTTCATGGCCTCAGCCGTCGCCGCCGACTCGGCATCGAGCTGCACCGTGGCCATGCCGTCACCGCCATCCACCGCAGGCTCGGGCTGTTCGACATAGACCCAGTCCTGACCCTCATTCCAGGAGCCGCGCACGTCTTCACCCTGGGACATGTTGAAATAAGTGCGGTTGAACTCAGGGTCGCCCGGCAGCTTGCCTTGCGGGAAGTTGGGTTGAATCGAGTGCAATGCCTTCTCGAAAGACATCTGATGGGCAATTTCTCGGCTCATCAGAAAACCTAGCGCGTCCTTGATGCCCGGATCGTCCGTCACGTTGATCAGGCGTTCATAGACGATCTTGGCCCGCGCTTCGGCCGCTATGTTCGAGCGCAAGTCAGCGGTGGGCTCGCCAATGGTATCGATGTACGCTGCCGTCCAAGGGATGCCGCCAGAATTGACCAGCGCCGCACCCCCGCCGTACAGCAGGCTGGTGATGTGCGAATCGTTACCGGCGCCGGTCAATGAGCGATACAGTTCGCCTTCGGTATCGATACCTTCGGCCATACGGCCTTTGGCGCCTTTGTTGAGCATCACCACGATCGAACCGATGATCTCCAGGTGGCTGAGTTCCTCGGTGGCGATGTCGAACAGCATGTCTTTGCGGCCTGGATCGTCCTCGGTGACCGCCTGAGTGAAGTAGCGCATGGCTGCGGCCAGTTCGCCTTGCGGTCCGCCGAACTGCTCAAGGAGCAGGTTGGCCAATCCCGGATTGGGTTCGGCCACTCGTACGGTGTATTGCAGTCGCTTGTTATGCATGAACATAGGCAAATTCCTCATCAGACGCCGGGCCGGTGTCTACCGTCCCGGCGTTTTCATCGAAGATCAGCGGTTGTCATCACTCTTGCGCCCGCCGCTGTGGCTGGCTTGGCCGCCCTTGCGGCCAGCTTCGGAGGCCTTTTCCCGGTCATTGGCAAAGTTGCCGCCAGAGCCACTGCCTTGCCCGCCTTTGGACGAGCCGCTGGTTTGGCTGTGTGAGCCACCACCTGAAGCTTGCCCACCTTTTTTGCCGGCTTCGGACGCCTTCTCCCGGTCATTGGCAAAGTTGCCTGGATTGGAGTTGGCACTGCCGCCTTGATTACCGCGGTTGTCTTGGTTGTTAGCCATGATCATTCACCTCAGTCGTTAACACAGGTTGGTCTGTGTAAAAGGACTGACCGGGGCCAAGCGCCGTGGGGTTCACCCGATTTGCCAACGCCTGACGAAACGCGCGAAGGACCGGGGTGCCAGATATTGGCGCGGGTTCATCGGCAACTATCAATGTCAGCTCCCAGCTATCCGCCGCGCTCGCGAAGAGTCCGTTCGTCGATCCCATCGCACATCAGCCAGCAGTCTGGGCCGAACAGATTGTGTTCAACGTAAAAACGGAGATACACCATGAAGATGATGAAGCCACACACCTTGATGCTTGCGCTGTGCCTGGGCGCCAGCGCGCCGCTCGCGCTTGCGGCCACGGATATGAACGACCAGCGCTCACCCGGCACGCAAACCCATGACTCGGGCCATATGAACGGCTCGGGCACTGGCAGCAGCACCGGCACTGGCACCCCTGGCACCGGCATGGAGAGCGGTTCTGGCACCGGCACCAATGGCACCGACAGTACAGGCGGCGACGGCACCACCAATGGCACCGGTACTGGCTCGGGCATGGGCGGCTCAGGCATGGGTGGCTCTGGCGGTACCGGTACGGGCACAGGTAGCGGTACCGGGACAGGCAGCGGCACTGGCACTGGCGGCGGCATGGGCGGCGCTGGCGGCAGCGGCTCTGGCGGAGCTGGTGGCGGTAGCTGATTCAGGAGACCCACGCGCAAACCGCAACATCTACGCTTTGTTGATCGGTAGCGGTCGCCGAAACATCACTCGATGCGACGACCGTGCTGATCAGCAGCTACCCTCAAGCCGCTGACAGGTTGTTGAATCTCAGGAGCTGGCATGACGACTCGGGCCGTGCAGCAATCCAGCACTTCGTCCCAAGAGCGCCTGTACACAACGGATATCCCCGCCCGCCTCGACCGCCTGCCTTGGACTCGCTTTCATACCCTGTTGGTGTTCGCGCTGGGCATCACCTGGCTGCTGGACGGTCTCGAAGTGACATTGGCCGGCGCAGTTTCCGGTGCGCTGAAAAGCAGCCCGGCATTGGCCATGAGTAACACAGACATCGGCTTGGCCGGCGCGGCTTATATCGCCGGCGCAGTAATCGGTGCCTTGTTTTTCGGTTGGCTGACCGATCGACTGGGACGCCGCAAACTGGTTTTCATTACCTTGTTTCTTTATATGGGCGCGACCGCGGCTACCGCTTTTGCCTGGGATCTCTGGAGCTTCCTGCTGTTGCGCTTTCTGACAGGCGCAGGCATTGGCGGGGAATACACGGCCATCAACTCGACCATCCAGGAATTCACCCCGGCGCACTATCGCGGTTGGGTCGATCTGACCATCAACGGCACGTTCTGGTTGGGTGCTGCATTGGGCGCAATCGGTGCGGTGTACTTGCTCGACCCCGCGATTGCCGGAGGAGATCTGGGATGGCGTCTGTGCTTTGGCATCGGTGCGGTATTGGGGCTGTTGATCATGCTCATGCGTCTGTGGATCCCTGAAAGTCCACGCTGGTTGATGATCCACGACCAGCCAGATGAAGCAGAACGGATAGTCGCCAGCATCGAGCGGCAATACCGCGCGCGGGGTATCGACCTGCCGCCGCTCCAAGCGCCGCCACTGCGCCTGCGCGCCCGCCATAACACGCCTTTGGCAGAGGTGATGCGCACCCTGTTCGTCACGCATCGGCGCCGCGCCTGGGTCGGCCTGACCCTGCTGAGCGCCCAGGCTTTTTTCTACAATGCGATTTTTTTCACCTATGCCCTGGTATTGACCGACTTCTACGGCGTGCCGGCAGCCAAGGTGGGCTGGTACATCCTGCCGTTCGCGCTCGGTAACTTCTGTGGTCCGCTGTTGCTTGGCCGGCTGTTCGATGTCATCGGGCGGCGCGTGATGATCAGCGCCACCTACTTGATATCCGGCGCTCTGCTGGCGTTCAGCGGTTACCTGTTCGAGCAGCAGCTGATTGACGTCACGCAGCAAACCCTGGCCTGGATGGTGATTTTCTTCTTTGCCTCGGCAGCAGCCAGTTCAGCGTATCTCACTGTGGCGGAGACATTCCCGCTAGAGATTCGCGCCCTGGCGATCGCCGTATTCTATGCCTTTGGCACCGCCCTGGGCGGCCTGATCGGCCCGACCCTGTTCGGCGCGCTGATCGAATCAGGTGAGCGCGCCAATGTGCTGGTCGGTTATCTGATCGGCGCCGCCCTGATGGTCATCGCTGGCTTGACCCAAGCGCTTTGGGGCGTTGCGGCGGAGCGTCGATCCTTGGAAGAGGTGGCCAAACCACTGTCTCAGGTCAATGACCGATAACCTGCCGCTCGTCTAGCCAAAGGCACTGCCGCGCGGCGCGGCATTCAACTGTTCGGAAGAAACTGGCGAGGAGAAAGGACCATGGCACGTGGCGACAAAGACAAGTACACCGAAAAGCAAAAGCGCAAAGCCGAGCACATTGAGGAAAGTTACGAGCACAAGGGCATGAACAAGGACGAGGCCGAATCCCGCGCCTGGGCGACGGTAAACAAACAATCAGGCGGCGGTGAAAAATCTGGCGGCTCGGGCAAAAAGACGTCTGCGCACGAGAAGAAAACAGCACGCTCCGACTCTGCCAAGCGCGCCGCCAAGACCCGTGAGGGTCATGCGCGTTCGTCGAGCGATTCGCTGGAAAGCCAAACCAAGGAAAGCTTGCTCAAGGAGGCGCGCAGCAAGGACATCAAGGGCCGCTCGCGCATGACCAAGGCGCAGTTGATCGCAGCCCTGCAAAAGCATCGATAGAAAGACTGTCTTGCGGGGTGTCCAATTTCTTGGAGCGGCCTTGCCTCGCAATAGGACTACGCAGCGCCCCCAGGCTTGCAGCTTCGCAACCGGTATTGCCAGGGCCGCTTTGCGGCCCTTACGCGACACGAGGTCGCTCCCGCAAATGGATCGCGCCAGGTTAAAAAGCGAGGTAGATCTTTCACCCCGCCAAGCCGAACGCCTTGCGCTGCGTGCCCGTCTGCTGACGCTTGGCAATGAATAGCTGCTCGAGCTGGGCCTCCCCAATCACGCTGTTGGCCAAGGTCTGCGCGCGTTGCCAGTCCAGATCGGTGGCCAGCCAGGCCTGTGCCGCCTGGGCGTCCAGTGCGAGCAGTTCCGTTCCACTGCCTGCATCATGGGTTACCAGTGCCAGGCCATCACAGCCGCTGGGATGCTCGCCAACGTGCGCGATGGCTGCCAGGAACAGCGGACCTGCACTGCGCGACGTGACGAATGCCTGGCGCGTACGCTTGGCTTGAGCGCCATCGACCGTCGATTCATACCAACCTTCCACAGGGATCAAGGCGCGGCCCTGCCCACGCAGTCGGGCGTACTGACTGGCGCGCATGACCTGCTCCAGAGACAAACGAGTCAGCGGTGCACGCGCGCCCATTGACCAATCAGGCACCCAGCCCCAGCGCACCTCGACGGACACGGGCTGGCCGTCACGCACCACAATGGCGCGCAAGCGCATCTTCGGTTTCACCAGCCGTTCGCGCTTTGCACCCTGCACAGCCTTGCCACCTGGCAGGCCTGCCACCGGGTCGATACTCCCCGCGCTCCATGGCAGCGGCGCCAGTGCCGCAAAGGCATCACAGGTCTGGACGATCGCTTCACACATTTGACTTCACCTGTTTCCTGAAAGGGCGGCTGATAGGCAAGTCACGGCGCTGGCGCACCGTTCTGCCGGGTCCTGATAGTCCGAGGCACCCTTGCGGTGCAGCGTTCCGCCGCGCAGCTACCGCGAGCGACGAACGGACGAGCACCCGCTCCATTCGGTCATAGGCGCGCCGGTGAGCGGATTCTGCGCTGGTGTGCTGACGCGCGGGATGCGCGTCAGTGCTTGCGCATGCGCGGCTTTTCCAGATCTTGACGTGGCGTAATCTTCCTGGCCGCGTGGATACGCGCCGACCACCAGGAAATCCTCGCTCGACGTCAGGCAGCAATGTCCGGTACCGGCCGGTAACAACACCACGTCGCCTGCTTGAAGATCTAATTGCAAGCCGCCCTCGCCGCCCAGCATCACCTGCGCATGCCCTGCGCAGATGCCCAATGCTTCGTGGGCGTTGGGATGAAAATGGTGGTAGGGGAAGATCCCGTCGCGCCACAACGGGGTCCAGTGGTGCCGTGCGAACAGCGCTTCGAATGCGGCAGGCGAGGCAGCTGTCATAGGCGTTTGGATTCGGTAAATCAGTACCGGCAGACCGCTATTGGGGGTCGCGCCGTCATCTTCGAACTGCAGCGTCTGCACGGGTAACAGGTACGCCTCAGCAAAATTCACCATAAGTGGCTGCCTAGTCGTTTCACTTTGAGGTGTGAGGGAGATGGCGAGCGATAGGTTCCAGTGAACCGACGGTCATCACATGCATTGAAACTTTCCCCGAGCCGGTCAAGTCCAGACCCCTATCGAGTACACACCGGGAGAAGACAATGACAGGCACGGTAGGCGACTTCTTGGTAGAGCGTCTGTATCAATGGGGCGTACGGCGCATCTTCGGCTACCCGGGCGATGGCATCAACGGCGTGTTCGGCGCGCTCAATCGCGCTGGTGGCAAGATCGAATTCATCCAGGCCCGCCACGAAGAGATGGCCGCGTTCATGGCCAGCGCCCACGCCAAGTTCACCGGCGAGCTGGGCGTGTGCATCGCCACCTCCGGGCCAGGCGCGTCGCATTTGCTGACCGGCCTCTACGATGCGCGCATGGACCATCAACCGGTGCTCGCCATCGTCGGCCAGCAAGCGCGCGCTGCGCTGGGTGGGCACTACCAGCAGGAGCTCGACCTGGTGTCGATGTTCAAGGATGTGGCGGGGGCCTTCGTGCAGCAAGCCTCAACCCCAGAGCAGGTCCGTCACCTGCTTGACCGGGCAGTGCGCACAGCCGTCGGTGAGCGCCGCGTTACCGCCGTGATCCTGCCCAATGACCTGCAGGAACTGCCCTACAACGATCCGCCTCGGTCTCACGGCACGGTCCACTCTGGTGTCGGCTACAGCAAACCAAAAGTGGTGCCGTTCGAGGACGATCTGCAGCGGGCAGCCGAGGTGCTCAATGCCGGCCGCAAGGTTGCCCTGTTGGTTGGCGCCGGGGCACTGGACGCCAGTGAGGAAGTGGCTGCCGTGGCTGAAAAGCTTGGCGCCGGGGTGGCCAAGGCGCTGCTGGGCAAGGCCGTACTGCCCGACGACCTGCCCTGGGTCACCGGCTCGATCGGCCTGCTGGGCACCGAGCCGAGTTACCACTTGATGAACGAGTGCGACACCTTGCTGATGATCGGCTCGGGCTTTCCGTATTCGGAATTTTTGCCCAAGGAAGGCCAGGCGCGTGGCGTGCAGATCGACCTGCAACCCGACATGCTCAGCCTGCGTTACCCGATGGAAGTCAACCTGGTTGGCGACGCTGCGCAGACCCTGCGCGCCCTGCTGCCGCTGCTCGAGGAAAAAAACGAGCGCAAATGGCGCAGCAAGGTCGAGCGCTGGCGGGCCGACTGGGACAAGACCCTGGAACAACGGGCCTTGGTCAAGGCCGACCCGATCAACCCGCAGCGGGTGGTCTATGAACTGTCACCGCGCCTGCCAGACAACGCCATCATCAGCAGCGACTCGGGCTCCTGCGCCAACTGGTTCGCCCGCGACCTGCAGATCCGCGCAGGCATGCAGTGCTCGCTGTCAGGCGGGCTCGCCAGCATGGGCGCTGCGGTGCCCTACGCCATCGCTGCCAAGTTCGCCCACCCGCAGCAAGCGGTGATTGCCCTGGTTGGCGACGGCGCCATGCAAATGAGCAACTTGTCGGAACTGATCACTGTGGCCAAATACTGGCAGCAATGGGAGAACCCGCAGTGGATCTGCGCGGTGTTCAACAACGAGGACCTCAACCAGGTCACCTGGGAGCAGCGGGTAATGGAGGGCGATCCGAAGTTCGAGGCTTCGCAGTCGATCCCGGATGTGCCCTATCACCTGTTCGCCATCTCCATTGGTCTGCAAGGCATCTACGTCGAGCGTGAAGAAGACGTCGCCGGCGCCTGGGAAAAAGCCTTGGCCGCTGACCGCCCGGTACTGATCGAATTCAAGACCGACCCCAACGTCGCGCCACTGCCCCCGCACATCAAGCTCGAACAGGCCAAGAAGTTCGCCAGCACCTTGCTCAAAGGCGACCCCGACCAAGCTGGAATCATCGTACAAACCGCCAAACAGGTACTTAGCTCGGTGTTACCGGGCAAGAAGTGACCAACCGTGAGGATCACCCATGAACGCGATCATTCCAGAGGGTGCCAAAGAGCACTCCATCAGCCTGACGATCAACGGCCAGCCGCGCACACTGCAGGTGCTGCCGTGGACCACCCTGCTCGACCTGCTGCGTGAGCAACTCGACCTGGTCGGCACCAAGAAAGGCTGCGACCACGGCCAGTGCGGTGCCTGTACGGTGCTGCGCGACGGGCGGCGGGTCAATGCCTGCCTGACTCTGGCGATCATGTGCGACGGTGCCGAGTTGGTGACCATCGAGGGCGTGGCCGATGGCGAGCAGCTGCACCCGATGCAGCGCGCCTTCATCGCCAACGATGCGTTTCAGTGTGGCTACTGCACGCCAGGGCAGATCTGCTCGGCCATCGGCCTGGCCAATGAAGGGCGAGCCGATAGCCGCGATGCGATTCGTGAGCAGATGAGCGGCAATCTGTGCCGCTGCGGCGCCTACAGCAACATCGTCGCCGCCGTGGAAGAAGCCCTGCCGCAGATGCGTGAGGTGCGCAAATGACACCGTTCAGCTACCACAAGCCTGCATCGGTCAACGAAGCCATCAGCCTCAGCGGCCTGACATCGCGCTTTATCGCCGGCGGCACCAACCTGCTCGACCTGATGAAGGAAAACGTGCTGCGCCCAGAGCGCCTGATCGACATTTCCGGCCTGGCTCTCAAGGACGTCGAGCAGACTGCCACTGGCGGTCTACGCATCGGGGCGCTGGTCAGCAACGCGGAGCTGGCCTGGCATCCGCTGGTGGAACAGGGTTATCCACTGTTGTCCCAAGCCATCCTGGCAGGCGCATCACCGCAACTGCGAAACATGGCCAGCACGGGCGGCAATCTGTTGCAGCGCACGCGCTGTTATTACTTCTACGACACCGGCACGCCCTGCAACAAGCGTGAGCCTGGCAGTGGCTGCCCCGCGCGCGATGGCTTGAACCGCAGCCATGCGATCCTCGGTGCGAGCGACGCCTGCGTGGCAACTCATCCTTCTGATATGTGCGTGGCCCTTGCAGCGCTGGAGGCTGTGGTGCATGTCCAAGGCCGCAACGGCGAGCGCCAGATCCCCTTCGCCGAGTTCCACCGCTTGCCTGGCGATCAACCGCAGCGCGACAACCACCTGGCAGACGATGAACTGATCACTGCCATCGAGCTGCCGGCCCCGTCTTTCACCGCCCATGCGCGCTACCTGAAGATTCGTGACCGGGCATCTTATGCGTTCGCCCTGATCTCGGTGGCCGCTGCCCTGCACATCGAACAAGGCGTCATCCAGGATGCACGGCTGGCATTGGGCGGCGTTGCCCACAAACCTTGGCGCGACCCCGCCGCTGAACAGATCCTCAAAGGTCAGGCGCCCTCCCCGGCCCTGTTCGCCCAGGCGGCGGATGTGCTGCTGCAAACAGCCGCACCGTTGAGCCAGAACGCCTTCAAAGTGCCGCTTGCCCATCGCGCCATCATACGCGCCTTGGACGAGGCAGCTTTCGGTGACGCCTTCACAGGAGCCAGAGCATGAACAGCATGACCCCTAATGTCGGCAAGCCGTTGGACCGCGTTGACGGCGTTGCCAAAGTCACTGGCCAAGCGCGTTATGCGGGCGAGTACCCCGAGGCCGATCTGCTGCACGGCAGCGTAGTGTCGAGCACCGTGGCCAGCGGCAAGGTACTGCGTATCGATGCCAGCGAAGCGCTGAAGGTGCCAGGCGTGGTGGCAGTGATCGATCACCTCAACCGCCCGCACATCTCCAGCTACGACGACGACTACAGCGACGATGACGCGGCCGAGGGTTCGCCGTTTCGCCCCCTGTACAACGACCAGGTGTTGTACAGCGGCCAGCCGCTGGCCCTGGTGATTGCGCAAAACCTTGAGCTCGCCCGCTATGCAGGCTCCTTGGTGAAGATCGAGTACAGCGCCCAAGCGCATCAGACCGACATGCTGGCGGTCTTGGCCGACAGCCATGAAGCGCCGGCGGAAACGCCCAAGCCCCGTGGCGACTTTGCCGGGCAGTTCGCCCAGGCGGCGGTCCAGGTCGATGCCACCTACCTTACGGCCAACGAGCACCACAACCCCATGGAGCCGCACGCCTCCACGGTGCTGTACAAGGCTGACGGGAAGCTGGAGATCCACGACAAGACCCAGGGCACGCAGAATTGTCAGGACTACCTGCACAACGTGTTCGGCCTGGCCAAGGAAAATGTACGCGTGCTGGCCGCCTATGTCGGTGGCGCCTTCGGCTCCGGCTTGCGCCCGCAGTATCAGTTGCCCCTGGCAGTCATGGCAGCACTGCAGCTCAAACGGTCAGTGCGGGTTACGCTCACCCGCCAGCAGATGTTCACCTTTGGCTACCGACCGCGCACCCAGCAGCGCCTGCGCCTGGGGGTGGATGCCAGCGGCAAGCTGCACGCCATCGCTCACGACGCCATCGGCCAGACCTCGCGTTTCGAGGATTTCACCGAGCACCTGGTGGAGTGGAGCGGCATGCTCTACCAGTGCGATAACGTCGCGCTGAGCTATCGCCTGACCCCACTGGATGTCTATACCCCGCTGGACATGCGCGCGCCTGGCGCTGGCTCTGGGGTACTGGCACTGGAGTGCGCGATGGACGAGCTGGCCTGCGCGGCCGGCCTCGACCCTGTGGAGCTGCGTCGGCGCAATTTCGCTGACCACAACGGCAACGAGGGCAAGCCCTATTCGAGCAAGGAATTGCTGGCCTGCTATGACCAAGGCGCCGCGCAATTCGGTTGGCACAAGCGTAACGCCACGCCCCGCAGCATGCGCGAGGGCAAGCAACTGGTCGGCTGGGGCATGGCCGGCGGGGTGTGGGAATCGATGCAGATGAAGGCCAGCGCCAAGGCGCGCCTCGACGCTCAGGGCAAGCTCACGGTCAGCAGCGCCACGACCGATATCGGCACCGGCACCTACACAGTGATGACGCAGATCGCTGCTGATGCGGCGGGAGTCAAGCTCGCCGACACCACGTTCCTGCTGGGCGACTCCTCGCTGCCCAAGGCGCCCTTGCAGGGCGGCTCGTTTACCGTGTCATCGGTAGGCTCGGCAGTCCAGCAGGCCTGCGAGATCCTGCGCGGCAAGCTGCTGGAAAGCGCACGTCAGGCCTATCCGGCACTGGCGGGGGTGGCGGTGGAGGATATCCGCTTTGCCAACGGCTACCTGCATGCCGACGCTCAACGTATCGCTCTGGCAGACATCGCCGCCAAGTCCGCCGATGGCTTCGTCGAGGTGCAGATCGACGCCGAACCCAGCGCCAAACGCACGCCGTTCTCCACTGCCACCCACTCGGCGGTATTCGTCGAAGTACAGGTCGACGAAGCACTCGGCACCATCAAGGTCAGCCGCGTGGTCAGCGCCGTGGCGGCAGGCCGGGTGGTCAATCCGAAGACTGCGCGCAGCCAGATTCTGGGCGGCGTGGTCTGGGGCATCGGCATGGCGCTGCATGAGCATTCGCAGACCGATCATCACCTGGGGCGGATCCTCAACCACAACCTGGCTGAATACCACGTGCCGGTGAACGCAGATGTGAACGACATCGAGGTGATCTTCGTCAAGGAGGATGACGACATCGTCAACGCGCTGGGTTCCAAGGGCGTGGGTGAGATCGGGGTCGTCGGCGTGGCTGCGGCAGTCGCCAATGCCATCTACCACGCCACCGGCAAACGGATCAGGGAATTCCCGATCACCCTTGACAAACTGTTGTGAGCTAGCGCTTGCGCCCACCCACCTCGATCCAGGCCGGCGCATGGTCGCTGGCCTTGGCTTCGTTACGGACCCAGGCATCGACACCGGCGCGCTTGAGGTACGGCGCAAGCTCCGGGTTGAGCAGCAGGTGGTCGATGCGCAAGCCGGCGTTGCGCTCCCAGTGCTTGCGGAAATAATCCCAGAAAGTGTACACCTGCTCATCAGGGTGCAGGTGACGAATCGCATCGACCCAGCCCTGCGCCAGCAACTGCTGGTAGCGCTCGCGCGACTCAGGCTGCAGCAACGCGTCCTTGAGCCAGGAGCGGGTGTTGTAGATGTCCTGGTCAGTGGGCACGACGTTGAAGTCACCGGTCAGCACCGTGGGATGTCCACTGCCCTGCAGCGTCTTGGCATGTTCGAGCAAGCAGTCGAACCAGCGCAACTTGTACGCGAACTTTGACCCCGGTTGCGGGTTGCCGTTGGGCAGGTACAGGCAGCCGACCAGCAAGCCGTGCACTGCCGCTTCCAGGTAGCGGCTCTGGGTGTCATCCTCCATCCCTGGCAGGCCGCGTCGCACTTCCAGCGGCTCACTGTCGCGCGCCAGGATCGCCACGCCATTCCACGAGGGTTGGCCTTGCCACAGGCAGCCGTAACCGGCGGCCTCGATCTCGGCGCGCGGAAATTGCGTATCTGGCGCTTTGAGCTCTTGCAGACAGGCAATATCAGGCTGCTCGCGTTCAAGCCAGGCGAGCAATGCCGGCAGACGGCTACGGATGCCATTGATGTTGAATGTGGCGATTTTCAGCGTTTTCATGCGTCTGGGTCGCTCACGTGGGCCTGCACGGCGTCTTCGAGGGCATGCACGTGGGCCTGATCTGCCAGCGCCTTGAGCGCCAACCAGTCGTCCCAGTCGATAATGCCGTCGTCGCGCAAGGCCTCGGCGGTACGAACCAACTCATGGTGGTACGCGTCCGGCGACGCTCGGCGATAGCTGATGTCGTCGTACTGGGCATACCAGGCCGCCAGTTCAGGAATGCTACGTTCGATGCTCATGTCGAATCCTCCTCGCACGCTGATGCAGGTAAGAGGGCTCGGCCCGAGGCAACGTTCAACTGCCTGTGAGCAGTTGACGCCGGGCGGAGCAGCGACTGGATTTGACGCGCTAATTGTTCGACCGGGGTTGGTTCGTGCGCCTCGTCCGAATCACCGCTGCCCGTTGCAGCAGAGCACGCTGCCGATCAGTCACAAGGAAACACAGAATCTTCTGTGTTCGACTTGAGGTAAGCGATCATGGCTAACAATCAAGACAACAACATGAACCAAGGCGGCAGCGACCAGGCCAATTCCGGTAACACCGGCGGTCAGGGGGGCATGGCTGGCTCGCAGCAGGGCGGTCAGCAGCAGGGCCATCAGCAAGGTCAGAAACCTGACGACAAGATGGATGAAGGCTGGGAGCAGTCCAAGGATACCGGCAGCCAAGGTGGGCAGGCCGGCAGCGACAAGCAGATGCCGGCGGATCAAGGCAACATGAGCGAGCAAGGTTCGCAGGGCAATACCCAGACCCAGCAAACCGATCAAGATCGTTGATAGCGCCCAGCTGTCACTAGGGCGGCAGCGTCCGCCCTAGCCCTTCGGCTCCGCGCAACACACCACCACTCCCCTCGCACGATTCCTCACCCACGCTACACAAGCCATTGCGGCATGCGCAGGCATAGTCAGCTTCTGCACGGGTTGCGAAATTCAGGGTCAGCCTGAGCTTGTCGAAGGTGTCATAAAGGTCGTAGCCCTTGCCCAATGCCTGGGGGAAACCGACGCGCCTGGGCAGGCACTCTCTGTGCTCGGGTAACGCTGGAACCACGACGAAACGCGTCTGCATGACCATCCCTCTTCTAGGCAGCGCTTAAGTATTAGTCGCAATGCACCTAAGCATCAAGATGGCTCATGCTCAAATGCCGATTATTTACGCGTAAATCTGCGTTAGGGTGGCCGACCTGGGTACTGTGATGAACGTTGCGGCGGTTGTTCTTGTCGCAGCTAGGCAAAACCCTGTTTTCGGAGACCCCCATGTTTCGTGCGTTCGAACGCTGGCTAGACCCCTTCCCGCCTGATGAGGCGCCACCACCACCGGTTGGCCTGCTGCGTTTTCTCTGGGCCTGCACGCGCGGTGCGCGCGGCTATATCCTGGCGCTGGCGGTGTTCAGCGCCGGGGTGTCGATCTACGAGGCCTGGCTGTTCTCCTTCCTGGGTCAGGTGGTCGACCTGCTGTCGAAATGGCAGGCCGGCGGTGGAGTCACCGCGCAGGAAGCGCGCGTGCTGTGGGGTGTGGGCCTACTGCTGGTGGCCAGCGTCGTGCTGGTAGCGTTGCGCACGCTGATGCAGCATCAGGTGCTGGCGATCAACCTGCCGCTGCGGCTGCGCTGGGATTTCCACCGGCTGATGCTGCGCCAGAGCCTGTCGTTCTTCTCCGATGAGTTCTCCGGCCGGGTTACCACCAAAGTGATGCAGACCGCCCTGGCCGTGCGTGAAGTGCTGTTCACGGTGATCGAGATCGTGCCGGGCATCGGGGTGTACTTCATCGCCATCATTGCCTTGGCGGGCGGCTTCGCGCCCAAGCTGATGCTGCCATTTCTGGCCTGGCTCGCCCTCTTCGGCCTGGCCATGCTGTATTTCGTGCCGCGCCTGGGCAAGGTGGGTCAGGAGCAGGCCCACGCGCGCTCGTCGATGACCGGGCGTGTGTCGGATGCCTATACCAACATCACCACGGTCAAGTTGTTTTCCCACTCCAAGCGCGAGGCGCACTTCGCACGTGCCGCGATGGAAGACTTCAAACAGACCGGGTTCCGCCAGATGCGCCTGGTCAGCCAGTTCGAGATCGTCAACCAGGCATTGGTGGTCGGGCTGATTTTCGGCGCAGGCGGCTATGCGTTGTGGCTCTGGCACCAAGGCCAGGTCGGCACCGGCGCGGTGGCTGCGATCACCGCGATGGCCTTGCGCATCAATGGCATGTCGCACTGGATCATGTGGCAGATGACTTCGCTGTTCGAAAACATCGGCACCGTGCAGGACGGCATGGACACCCTCACGCGCGGCCCCAAGGTGCAGGACGCACCCAATGCCGGCGTGCTGCAAACCCGTGGCGGCGAGGTCAGCTTCGATAACGTCAGCTTCAACTACAATGGCGAGCGTCAGGTGCTCGATGGCCTGACGCTGCACATACGCCCCGGCGAGAAAGTCGGCCTGGTAGGCCGATCCGGCGCCGGCAAGTCGACCTTGATCAACCTGTTGCTGCGCTTCTATGACGTCGACAACGGCGTGATCCGCATCGATGGCCAGGACATCGCCAAGGTGACCCAGGACAGCCTGCGCAGCGCCATCGGCATGGTCACCCAGGACACCTCCCTGCTGCACCGTTCGATTCGCGACAACATTGCCTACGGTCGGCCCGACGCCAGCGACGACGATATCCAACGCGCCGCGCGCAATGCCCAAGCCGACGATTTCATCCGTCAGCTCAGCGACCGCGATGGCAACAGCGGCTACGACACCCTGGTCGGCGAGCGCGGCATCAAGCTCTCGGGCGGCCAGCGCCAGCGCGTGGCCATCGCCCGGGTGATGCTGAAGAACGCGCCGATCCTGCTGCTGGACGAAGCCACCAGCGCCCTCGATTCCGAGGTCGAGGTGGCCATCCAGGAAAGTCTCGACGAGATGATGCAAGGCAAGACCGTCATCGCCATCGCCCACCGGCTCTCGACCATCGCAGCCATGGACCGGCTGATCGTGATGGACGAAGGGCGCATCATCGAGCAAGGCACCCACGCTGAGCTGCTGGCCAGAAAAGGCACCTACGCCCGGCTGTGGCAGCACCAGAGCGGTGGTTTCCTGGGTGAAGATCAGGGGGTCGCCGAGGGGTGATGCGGCGCGCGCCGCCTAGCCACGGTGCTCAGATCAATCTCATCGATGTTTATTATCGAACCGCGTTTCTGTGCCAGCTGCACACGCGGTTCGTATAATCGCCGCCAATCCCCCCGCTCGTACCGCCCATAACAGGCGATCTTCTCTCTTGGAGCCCCGCCCCATGCCGACTTCCGGTCAGGCCTCTCACGGCCGTCCCGAACACAATGAACAGCGCGTGAGCCAGCAATGGCTGGCGATACTCTCCGTAGCCGTCGGCGCCTTCGCGCTGGTGACCAGCGAATTTTTGCCCGTCGGTGTGCTTAACGATGTAGCCAGCGACCTGGGCATCAGTGCCGGTCATGCCGGCTTGATGGTGACCTTGCCCGGCATCATGGCCGCCCTGGCTGCGCCCCTGCTGTCGGTGGGCATCGGCGCGATGGACCGGCGCTACCTGCTGATTGGCCTGACGCTGATCATGATCATCGCCAATACGGTCGTGGCCTACGCCAGTGATTTCAGCCTGCTGCTGTTCGGCCGCGTGCTGCTGGGCATCAGTATCGGTGGCTTCTGGGCCACTGCCATTGCCCTGAGCAGCCGCCTGGCGCCGCGGGGCGTGGGCGTGGCCCAGGCGACATCGATCATCATGGTCGGTGTCACCTTGGCCACGGTGCTTGGCGTCCCGGTGGGCACCTGGCTCAGCGGCTTGATGGGCTGGCGCATGACCTTTCTCGTCACCGCATTGGTAGGCATCCCGGTGCTGCTCGCGCAAGTGTGCTTCCTGCCGCGCTTGAATCCTGACAAGGCCATTCACGTGCGTGACCTGCCGGCGCTGTTCATCAACCCGTTGGCGCGCGTGGGCTTGATCGCGGTGCTGTTGATCGGGCTTGCGCACTTTGCCGCATACACCTACGTCGCACCGTTCTTCAAACAGAGCGCCGGCTTCGATGGCCCGACCATTGGCTCGCTGTTGCTGCTCTACGGCGTGGCTGGGGTGGTCGGCAACCTGTTCGCCGGCTTCGCTGCCAACCAGAGCGTGCGCTACACGTTGCTGCTGGTGGCGCTGCTGATTGGCGTCAGTACGGCGCTGTTTCCGCACTTCGCCATCAGCCTGAGCGGCGCTGGCATGCTGATCGCCTTGTGGGGCTTCGCGTTCGGGGCATTCCCGGCGTGCGCCAGCATCTGGATGTTCGTGGTCGCGCCGAAGGACGTCGAACGCGGCATGCCGCTGTTCGTGGCCATGTTCCAGGTGATCATCGCGTTGGGCTCGTTCTTCGGGGGGCGCATCGTCGACCAGTTGGGCAGCGCGGTGCTGATGAGCCTGGCGACCGCCCTGGTCGGCTGCGGCTTCGTCACCGTGCTGGTGTTGGGTCGCAACGTCAGTAACCGCCTGGCCGCACAAGCGGCGTGACGGCAGGTGATGGCAAGTGGCAGGCGCCGCCACTTGCCCGGCGCGCTAGGCGAAATGCCGTAGCGCGCTGTCGTCCCATTCATGCCCGGCGCGTGACCAGCCGCTGTCCATCGGCAACGGCAAGCCGCTGCGGCAATGGCCTTGCTTGGCTTCGAAATCGAACACCGCGTGGGGGTGGTCGTTGATCAGCAGCAGCGCCTTGCAATGGTCCTCGGACCAGGCAATCTTCACCTCGGAAGGTATGTCGCGGTCATTCACGCTTTCCACGTCGTAGATGTGCAGGGCGTTCTGAATCGGGTTTGCGCTGCTCGAGGTATCCAGGGCATAGAAATAGCCGGTTTCTTCATCGTCCTCGAACACCACCGCGTACGGCCCTTCGCCGGCCGGCGCCTCGACCACCAGGCCGTCCCCTACCAGCAATTGGTTCTGTGCAACGAGATAGGCAGGCATGTGGCTGATCCTTTTCCTGAGTTGGAAGCCTGATCATGCCCAGCATGCGCGCGCGCCCGCAAGCGCCAATCGGCAACCGACAAGCGTGCGGTTACCGAACAGTAGCGCCTGACCTTGAATTGACGCTCGACGTTTCCCTGCGCACCATGCACCGGCCTTGCGTGTTGCCCCTGCCTGGGGCGAGGTCACGTTCGCGACACCGTCAGTCATTACAATTTCAAGAATCGACCCAATATGAACCATTCCAAGCTCACTACCGCCAGCTCCACGCTGCCAGGCACAGGTATCGGCGACAAGCTGCGCGGCGCCTTCGCCGTTGGCGGCACGCGCTGGGGCATGCTTGCCCTGGTATTCTTCGCCACCACCCTCAACTACATCGACCGCGCCGCGCTGGGCATCATGCAGCCGGAACTGGCCAAGGCCATGAACTGGACGGCGATGGACTACGCCAACATCAACTTCTGGTTCCAGGTCGGCTACGCCGTCGGTTTCGTCTTGCAGGGCCGGTTGATCGACAGGGTCGGCGTCAAGCGCGCCTTCTTCGCCGCCGTCTTGCTGTGGAGCCTGGCCACCGGCGCACACGGCCTGGCCACCTCGGCCGCCGGGTTCATGGTCTGTCGGTTCATTCTCGGCCTGACCGAAGCGGCCAATTACCCGGCCTGCGTAAAGACCGTGCGCCTGTGGTTCCCGGCCGGCGAGCGCGCCATCGCCACCGGTCTGTTCAATGCCGGTACCAATGTCGGCGCCATGGTCACCCCGGCCCTGCTGCCGTTGATTCTGACGGTGTGGGGCTGGCAGGCGGCGTTCATCGGCATGGGCTGCCTGGGCCTGGTCTGGCTGGTGTTCTGGGGCCTGCGCTACTTCAATCCCGAGGAGCACCCGCGCGTCAGCCAGCGCGAATTGGCCTACATCCAGCAGGAGATCGAACCTGAGCCAACCCGAGTGCCGTTTCGGCGTATCCTCGGCATGCGCGGCACCTGGGCGTTTGCCGTCGCCTACTCGATCACAGCGCCGGTGTTCTGGTTCTACCTGTACTGGCTGCCGCCGTTTCTCAACCAGCAATACGACCTGGGCATCAGCGTGACGCAGATGGGCCTGCCGCTCATGCTCATCTGGCTGACCGCCGATTTCGGCAGCATCGGCGGCGGCATCCTGTCTTCGTGGCTGATCGGCCGGGGCGTGCGAGCGACCACGGCGCGGCTGGTGTCGATGCTGATCTTCGCCTGCACCATGCTCAGCGTGATTTTCGCCGCGCATGCCAGCGGCCTGTGGATCGCCGTGCTGGCCATCGCCGTGGCGGTCGGCGCGCACCAGGCCTGGACCGCCAACATCTGGAGCCTGGTGATGGATTACACACCCAAGCACCTGATCAGCACGGTGTTCGGCTTCGCCAGCATGTGCGCGGCGATCGGCGGCATGTTCATGACGCAGATCGTCGGCAGCGTGCTCACCGCCACGCATAACAACTACGCCGTGCTGTTCACCCTGATACCGGCGATGTACTTCCTGGCCCTGGTATGGATGTACTTCATGGCACCGCGCACGCTGGAGGGCTGATCGCTCATCGAGTCATGGACATTGGCAGCGCTTGCGCATAAAACTGGGCAGGCCGAGTGCCCACCGACCTTATGCAAGGAGGACGACTGCCTTTGAACAACAACAACGAGCGCTCCCGTGGCTGGCTGGCCAGCAAGCTGCTGGCTGACGGCCAGGAGCCGGACCCGCGTTTCACCCTGGCCAACGAACGCACCTTTCTGGCCTGGATCAGGACCGCACTGGCACTGCTGGCCAGCGGCATCGCCGTGGACATGTTCACCGCCGAGATCTTCAGTGCAGGCACCCGGCGTCTGCTCGCGGTGGCATTGATCAGCCTGGCCCTGCTGCTGAGTTTGCCGGCCTTCGCGCGCTGGCTGAACGTCGAGCGGGCCATGCGCCAGAAACGCCCGCTGCCATTTCCATTGATCGCCCCGGCGCTGTCGATCGGCGTGTCGCTGGTCATGGCCTTCTTCGCCTACGCTGTGTTCTTCCATGCCTGAACGCAAACGCCCTGCCGCCGATGACGGCCTGCAAGCAGAACGCACGTTGTTGGCCTGGCGCCGTACCATCCTGGCGATGATCGTCTGCAGTTGTTTCTTCTTGCGCTGGGTACCGCAGCACCACTGGCTGGCGGTAGCGCCCGCAGCGCTGTGCCTGCTCGCCGCCGCCGTCGCCTGGCTACGCCTGCGCCGGCGCTATGACCGTCATGTCACAGGGATCCGCGCCGAGGCCATTGCCTCTGGCGTCACCGTCAACCTGCTGCTGGCCGCGTGTGTGACGGCACTGTGCGCGGTCGAGCTGGTGGCGATCCTGGTCTGGTAACGCCAGGCGCAGCCCGTTAGAATCGCCCTCGGGTGCTAGCTGCAGGGTGCAGTGAAGCAGGTTAAAGAACAGCGCTGGTCGGGCCGCCATGCGGGAGTTCTTGCGCCTATGCAAAAAATACAGCCCTCTGCTGCACAGCGCCTGGCCCAACAGGCCTTGGCCAACCTTCAGCGTTTCCTGCATATCGAAGCGGTCAGCGGCATCGTCCTGCTGATCACCGCCGTGGCCGCCTTGATCTGGGCCAACTCGCCCGCCGCCGCCAGCTATGAAGCCCTTTGGCACACGCCGATCGGCTTCGGCATCGGGCCCTGGCAGTTCTCACAGTCCCTGCACTTCTGGATCAACGATGGCCTGATGACCATTTTCTTCCTGGTGGTGGGCATGGAAATTCGCCGCGAAATCCACGAAGGGGCGCTGGCCAGCCTGCGCCAGGCCACCTTGCCGATGGCGGCGGCGGTGGGCGGCGTCGCGGTGCCGGCGCTGCTTTACCTGGCCTTTGGCCATGCGCCAGCCGAACAGCAAGGTTGGGCGGTGCCTACGGCCACCGATATCGCCTTTGCTGTCGGTGTGCTGGCGTTGCTGGGCAAGTCGATTCCGTCCAATATCCGCGTATTTCTGCTGGCCTTGGCGATCATCGATGACATCATCGCCGTGCTGATCATCGCCATTTTCTATTCCGGCGGGCTGGATTACAGCGGCTTCGGCGTGGCTGCCATTGGCTTGTTGCTGGTCATTGGCCTGCAAAAGATCGGCGTCGGCTCGGCGTGGGCCTATATCATCCCAGGCGCCATTACCTGGGTCGGGATGCTGATGACCGGCGCCCACCCGACCCTGGCCGGCGTGGTATTGGGGCTGATGACCCCGGTCGCGGCCATGCCCCTGGGCGAGCGCCCGCTCGACGCCGTTTCGCGCTTCACCAACGACCTGCTTGGCCGCGCCAAGGATCCTGAGCAAGACAGCAGTGACCTCAGCGCCCCGCTCAAGCACCTGCGTGTCGCGCAGCGCGAAATGCAGCCGCCTGTGACCCGTGTGCAGGGCGCCCTGCATCCCTGGGTGGCCTACGCGATCATGCCGTTGTTCGCCCTGGCCAATGCCGGGGTAGGCTTGTCGGGCATCGACCTGTCTGCTCAGGCGCCGCACTGGGTGATGATGGCCGTGGCCGTGGCGCTGGTGGCCGGCAAGCCGCTGGGTATCATCAGCGTCAGTTGGTTAATGGTACGCCTGGGCTGGTGCAGCCTGCCGGCCCAGGTCGATTGGCGCGGCATCACCTTGATCGGCTTGCTTGCAGGCATCGGCTTCACCATGTCGATCTTTATCGCCAACCTGGCGTTCAGCGACCCGGCTTCGCTGGGGGCGGCCAAGCTTGGCGTGCTGTCGGGATCAGTGATTGCCGCCGTGCTGGGCCTGACGTGGGGCTTCACTGCCTTGCGCAAGGGCATCAGCACGCCCTCCGAGCAGGCCGGCTGAAGACGCGCGCGGCCAGCCGGCCGCGCACTTTGCTGTATACAAGAAAACCAGACTTTGCTTACATACATGCCTGTGCGCCTACGACATCGACAATCGTCGCTGCGTATTGCGCCAGGCATAAGCGATGCAAGCTGCTCAGCGACACTCCCCCAAGACCCTTCTGGTCAAGAACGCCGCACTGTTGGTTACCATGGACGGCCAGCGCCGTGAAATCAAAGGCGGCGGCCTGTACATCGAAGACAACCTGATCAAGCAGGTAGGCCCAAGCGACACCCTGCCGCAACACGCCGACGTGATACTCGACATGGCCGGCAAGGTCGTCATTCCAGGCTTGGTCAACACCCATCACCACATGTACCAGAGCCTCACTCGAGTGGTGCCAGCGGCCCAGGACGGCGAGCTGTTCAACTGGCTGACCAACCTCTATCCGATCTGGGCACGCCTGACGCCAGAGATGATCGAAGTCTCGACCCAGACCGCCATGGCCGAGCTGATCCTCTCCGGCTGTACCACCTCCAGTGACCACCTCTATATCTACCCCAACGGTTGCAAGCTCGACGACAGCATCCACGCCGCTGGCGAGATCGGCATGCGCTTTCATGCCGCGCGCGGCAGCATGAGCGTAGGGCAAAGCCAGGGCGGGTTGCCGCCTGACGCTGTAGTGGAAAAAGAGGCCGACATCCTCAAGGAATCACAACGCCTGATCGAGGACTACCACGACGCCAGCCACGGCTCGATGCTGCGCGTGGTGGTGGCGCCCTGCTCACCGTTCTCGGTCAGCCGCGACCTGATGCGCGAAGCCGCGGTGCTGGCCCGCCAGTATGGGGTGTCGTTGCACACCCACCTGGCGGAGAACGTCAACGACATCGCCTACAGCCGCGAAAAATTCGGCATGACCCCGGCACAGTATGCCGAGGACCTTGGCTGGGTTGGCCACGACGTCTGGCACGCGCACTGCGTGCAGCTCGACCAGCACGGTATCGAACTGTTCGCGCGCACCGGCACCGGGGTCGCCCACTGCCCCTGCTCGAACATGCGCCTGGCATCGGGTATCGCGCCGATTCGCAAGATGCGTGACCACGGCGTGCCGGTGGGGCTGGGCGTCGATGGCTCGGCATCCAACGACGGTGCCAGCATGATCGGCGAAGTGCGCCAGGCCCTGCTGTTACAAAGGGTCGGCTTCGGCCCGGATGCCATGAGCGCCCGTGAAGCGCTGGAAATCGCCACCCTGGGCGGTGCCAAGGTGCTCAACCGCAATGACATCGGCGCCCTTGCACCGGGCATGGTGGCCGACTTCGTCGCCTTCGACCTGGGGCAGGTGGCGTATGCCGGGGCCCTGCACGATCCGCTGGCGGCCTTGGTGTTCTGCACCCCGACCCACGTAGACACCAGTGTGATCAACGGCCGGGTGGTGGTGCAGGATGGGCGCATCACCACCATCGACTTGCCACGCGTGCTGGAGCGCCACAACCAACTGGCCTATCAGCTGGTGACCGGCCAATGATGCCTGCTGGGCCACGCTGAGTGCGTGTGCGTGCTTGCCTGGCTCAGCCCTCGCGTGGCTACCGGCAAGCACCGACCCGGCGCGCATAAACAAATCTTCATGTTGGCTGCCGACGCCCTGTGCGTGGGCGGCCACGGCCCATCCGCTGTCCTGCGCGATGGCCGACGCCTTGAGCCTGCGCGCCCGCACGCGTAGCATCCCGGCCCCGCCTTTTGCTGCCTAGACCGCCCATGCCGCAACCGATCCCGCTCAAGGACCACGACAAGGAAAAGCACCTGGTCAACCGCCGACTGCTGGCCTGCGCCGCCTTGGTGGTCAGCCTGTGCGCGGTGCTGATCGGCCGCCTGTATGTACTGCAAGTGCTGCAGCATGACCAGCAGAGCGCCGTGTCGGAGAATAACCGCGTGCACGTGCTGCCGATCGCCCCTGAGCGCGGGCTGATCTACGACCGTAATGGCGTGGTACTGGCCGACAACAAGCCAAGCTTCGACCTGACCATGACCCGCGAGCGGGCCGGCGATTCGGCCAAGGTCCTCGATACCCTGGCCCAGGTCTTGAATCTCGGCGCAGACGAGCGCCAGCAGTTCGACAAAGACCTGCGCCGTGGGCGCAAACCGTTCGAGCCGGTGACGTTGATGGTCGGCTTGAGCGAAGAGCAGATTGCGTTGGTGGCTGTGAACCAGTTCCGTCTCCCCGGGCTGGACGTGGAGCCTCAGTTCATCCGGGAATACCCCTTGGCCGAGCATTTCGCCCACTCCGTGGGCTATGTCGGGCGTATCAACGAAAAAGAAGCCAAGACCCTCGACAGCACCGAATACCGTGGCACCCAGTCGATCGGCAAGACTGGCATCGAGCACTTCTACGAAGCCCAACTGCACGGCCACGTCGGCTATGAAGAAGTGGAAACCAATGCCCAGGGTCGGGTCATGCGGGTGCTCAAGCACCAGGATCCGATTCCAGGCAAGGACATTGTCCTGAGCCTGGATGCGCACCTGCAGGTGGCAGCCGAAAAGGCCCTGGGCGAGCGGCGTGGTGCGGTGGTGGTGCTCGACCCGGCCAATGGCGATGTGCTGGCAATGGTCAGCAACCCAAGCTTCGACCCCAACCTGTTCGTCAAGGGCATCAGCTTCAAGCAATACGCCGCCCTGCGCGACTCGATCGACCGCCCCCTGTTCAACCGCGTGCTGCGCGGCCTGTATGCACCCGGCTCGACGGTCAAGCCCGAAGTGGCCATCGCCGGGCTGGACAGCGGGGTGATCACCCCTGGCAGCCGGGTGTTCGACCCCGGCTACTACGAGCTGCCCAACTACGATCACAAGTACCGCAACTGGAACCACAGCGGCGATGGCTGGGTGGACATGTACACCGCCATCATGCGTTCCAACGACACCTACTTCTACGACCTGGCGCACAAGCTGGGGATCGACCGTCTGCACGATTACATGGCCGAGTTCGGGCTGGGCCAGAAGGTCTCGCTGGACATGAACGAAGAAGCGGCCGGCTTGATGCCCTCGCAAGCCTGGAAGCGCGCGACGCGCCGCCAGGCCTGGTATCCAGGTGAGACCCTGATCCTCGGCATCGGCCAGGGCTACATGCAGGTTACGCCGCTGCAGCTGGCCCAGGCGACCAGCCTGCTGGCCAGCAAGGGCGCCTGGCACCGCCCGCACCTGGCGATGACCGTGGGCGGCCAGACACCGGTCGACCCTAACCCGATGCCTGATATCGTGCTGCACGACAGACATGCCTGGGATCAGGTCAACACGGGTATGCAGATGGTCATGCACGACCCGCGCGGCATCGCCCGCGCCGCCGCTGCCGGCGCCCAGTACCGCATCGCCGGCAAGAGCGGCACGGCGCAGGTCGTGGCGATCAAGCAAGGCGAGCGCTACAACCGCAACAAGACCCTCGAACGGCACCGTGACAATGCCCTGTTCGTCGGCTTCGCTCCCGCCGATCACCCCAGTGTGGTGGTGGCAGTAATGATCGAGAACGGCGAAGCGGGCGGCCGCGTTGCCGGGCCGGTGGTGCGCGAGGTGATGGACGCCTACCTGCTGGACGAGCAAGGCCACCTGAAGCCGCAATACGCTGGCGCCGCCGCTGCCAAGGCCGTGCCGCATAGCTGACAGGGCCTGCGGTCAGGTGATCAATCGCGCTCGAAAAAGCTGCCCGCCTCCTCCTTGAGCAACGACACCAGGGTACCGGCAGCCGGTGACAGGTAGCCGTCGGTTCGCACCGATACCGCGACCGTGCGGCGCATGGTGGTTTGCGCCAGCGGCACTTCGCGCAGCCAGGACACGCCAAGCCCATGTTCCAGGGTTTCCCGCGCGGCGAAGCTGAGCAGCTGGGTCCGCGCAATCAGCCGCGGCAGCAACGAAATGGCGTTGGTCTCGATCTGTACCTGCGGGGTCGGCAACAGGTGGGTGGCGAATACATTGTCGATCCAGCGCCGCGCCGTGACCGTGGGCCCGCCGAGTACCCAGCGGTACTGACAGAGGCGCTGCAGGGTGATCGGGGTGTCGAAGATCGGATGCTCGGCGCTGGCCACCACCACGGCCTCGTCTTCAAGGATCGGGTGGGTGGTGAAGTCCGGATCCATGGCGATCTGTGGCGAAATGATCACGTCCAGCCGTCCGCCGCGCAGGGCTTCCTTGAGCACATCGTCCTGGGCGATGGACAGGGTCACGGTGACTTCTGGCGCACGCGCCAGCAGCGCGGCAGTCAGGTGCGGCAGCAGGTGCTCGGCCATGCTGGCCGCGCAGCCCAGGCGGATGTTGCCTACCAGGCCACTGGCAAAATCGCGCACCTCACGTTCGGTTTCGGCGATGTTCAGTTGCAACTGCTTGCCGCGAGCCAGCAGCAGCTTACCCACATCGGTGAGTTTGATGCGCCGGCCATCACGCTGGAACAACCGTGTGCCCAGTGACTCTTCCAGACGCTGAATGCTTTTGCTGAGCGCTGGCTGGCTGCGATTGAGCTTTTCGGCGGCCCGGCCCAGATGCCCGAGTTCGGCGATGGTTTCGAAGTAGGTAAGGTCGCGTAGATCCATGATCGATGAATTTCAGTTATGGATTGATCAAAAGTAGAAAATAGACTTGATCGATTGTGCCGTCGATAATTTTCTGGCTGGCGTTGCCAGTATCGGGTTTTCGCTGTGCAAGGAGTACCGACGTTGCAGATCGCCCTTCCCGCTTCAAGCAGACAACTACTCAAATGGTTCGCCCTGGCTGCCAGCGCCGTGGCTTGCGGGCAGTTGCTGCATGCCATGGGCGTACCCGCCGGGCTGTTCCTGGGCCCCATGCTGGCGGCCATGGGCTTTGGCATCGCTGGTAGCAACCTGCGCCTGCACCGCCAAATCTTTCGCTTCGGCCAGGGCTGCGTCGGGCTGCTGGTGGCGCACTCGGTGACCTGGGCGGTACTGTCGGCCATGGTCCAATCCTGGCACCTGATGCTGGTGGCGACGCTGATCACGGTCTTGCTCAGCGCCTTGGTGGGCCTGGGCACGGTGCGCTTCGGCGGTATCCCGGGCAGCACCGCCGCCTGGGGCACGGCGCCCGGCGCAGCTTCGGCGATGGTAATGATGGCCGAAGAGAACGGCGCGGATGGCCGCGTCGTGGCGACCATGCAGTATGTGCGAGTGGTCTGCGTGGTGATGATCGGTTCATTGGTCAGCCACCTGCTGGGCGCTACCGCGGGGGCAAGCGTGGCGGCCGGCGCCCCTGCGGTCGTGCAAGATCCCCAACCCATGGCTACCCTGCTCAGCGTGGCCGTGGTGTTTGCCGGCATCACCCTGGGCAATCGCCTGCCTGCCGGCGCGCTGCTGACGCCGCTGTTGCTCGGCGGTGCACTGCAACTGAGCGGGCTACTGACCATCAGTTTGCCCGAGCCGCTACTGGCGGCAGCTTATGGCGCGATTGGCTGTTATATCGGCCTGCGTTTCGATCGGCCAACGGTGCGTTATGTCTGGAGGCGTTTGCCGACCATGATCGCCGGTGCCCTGGCGTTGATCCTGGCTTGCGCTGCCTGTGCGTACCTGCTGGCAGTGGCGATGGGCACGGACTTTCTTTCCATGTACCTGGCGACCAGCCCTGGGGGGCTGGATGCCATGGCGATCATCGCCGTGGAGACTCACGCCGATGTCGGCCTGGTGCTGGCGATGCAGACTTTGCGCTTGTTTGGGGTAATTCTGACCGGCGCCTTCTGCGCGCGGCAGATCATTCGCTTGACCCAGGCGCGGTAGCGCTGCTGGCTGTGTAAATCGGAAAACTCCTACCAGCGCCACGGACGCCTCCCACAACCTGCACCTTGCCTGGCATTGCATCATTGTCGACAAACCTCACAAGCGACTGAGCGCAGGGAGAATCAGGTTTGTCGGACTACACCTCAAAATTGCAGCACCTCACCGCCGAGCAAATCGAAGCGTTGTATGCGGCCTACATAGGCGGGGAGAAGATCGCGGTGCTGCTCGAACGCTACGCCATCGATATCGCCCCCAGTAGCCTGATCAAGGCCTTTGCGCCGGTCCCGTGTGCTGAACACCAGTGCCCTTACTGCAATGTGCCGCTGTTCGAGCGACGCAGAAGCCGCTCGGCGCACAGCTTCAATGACAATATGGCGTATTGCGCGCAGTGCCAGCATCGCTATTTCTATCCAGGCCGGAGTCAGTGGCACCGCGAATGCACCTGCGCGCCATGTCTGACGGCACGTGAGCTGGCCAAGCAGCAACGGGCGCTGGAGAAGCGCAAACGCATCCAGGATCACTGGTGCCTGGGCAAGCGGCCGCCGGTGCCGTTGGACAGGCTGTCGATCACCCATCGATTGCAGTTGCTGGCGTTACTGGAGGTGCGCATGGATGCTCAACGCGATTGCATCCAAGCCGCCGAAACGGCCACCGATGACGCGCGGGTCAGCCCCTCGGCACACATGGATACTGAGATCCTGCTGGCTCTGCACGTGGCGCATGTGCTGTTGGTCGACCCGGATTCACCGCTGGCGGCGTTCAGCGATGATGCCATGCCCAAGGCGTGGCAGAACAAAGTGCGCTGGGTCGCCAATGTCAGCCTGGAAGGCACGCAGCGCGCTGGGGTTGGTGGGTTGTATCGTGCGCTGCACGCGGGGCTGTCAAGCGGGGCGCAAGCGCAATGGCGCGATGAGGTCGGCGAATTGATCCGACAGCTCTGTATCGAGGAGGTCTGCGCCTACGTGGCCAACCGATGCGCCGAACATGGCCTGCCGTTCGAGGCGAGGAAAAAGGCTGCGCAGGTGACGGCGCAGTTGCTGGAGGTGCACCCGGTGCGGCATATCTGGTCGCTGGCCAACACGGCGGTGCGCGGGGCGTTGTCGTATGTGGCGCGGGCTCAGGTCAGCAAACGGCAGGCGTCCAACAGCATTCCGGGCAGCATGCTGTCGCTGAGCGATCGCGCGGTCAGGGAGCAGTGGCAGTTCAATTCGTCGAGCTACGATGGGTCGGGGCCGCGTTCCGGGTTGAGTCAGGCGTTGTTCGATGTGCTGTTGCAGCAGGTCGATCATGGGTTGCAGCGGCGGGTGGCGGATTACCTCGCCGAGCTGCCGTTGGCGGGGGCTGGCGTGGGTGGGGCGTGGTTTTGTTCGATGTGTGGTTCGGGGTTGGTGCATGTGGAGCATGCGATGGCGCAGACGGTGGTCAATTGCAAAGACTGTTTGGCACGCACACGGGTGGCGACTTGACCCACCCGTAGCCATCAACAGGCGATGCCGCAAGGGCGATGCAACTCGCCCCAGAGCGGGTGAGTCATACCTCACCGCATGCATGTCGTTGGGGTACCAATCGTATGTCCACTCGACGATTCTCAGCCCGACCATTCAGGGTGTCGTTACTGCCGAGTGGTTGACTGGCAGCGACACCCTGAACAGCGAAGCAACTGTCCGGAATATCGCCCATACGCTGCATCCAGTCGCGAACCGCAGAGGCACGGGCGCGAGAAAGATCGAGATTCCGGGCGGCATCCCCTTGCGCATCGGCATGCCCGGAAATAACGATCAGCCAGCCTGGTTGAGCCTTGATTCCAACGAGCGCATTGATCAATAGCTTGGTTGAACCAGGTTTTAGTTCAGCGCTGCCAGGATCGAACAAGCTCAAGCTGTCGAGTTGGATAGGGTCGGGCGCAGGAAGCGCGTTGGCTTGCCTGGATGGCCACGCCTGCCAGCCTAGCCACCCCATCAATGCAAACATGACCACCCACATCGGCACCCACGGCCATACGGCTCGCTTCTGTGCCGCAGGCTCGACTACCAGTGTGTAGGTGGAGGGCGCAGGAAGGACGGCAGCAATTTGAGGCGTTATGGAGGGCTGAGCAATCGTTGCCCAGGATCGCAGAGGAAGCGGCATCGCCGCCACCCGGCTTTCTGACATGCGCTGCAAGAGGCTGGCTAGTTGGTTTCGGAAAACCTGCAATGTCACCATAGGTGCATGGCCAAGGCGTTCCAAGCAGTGTTCGAGGCGGTTCAATTCGCCAATCACTTCGCTCAACGCCGCCGAACTCGACCTGCCCCACTCCACCATGCGCACCAATGGGTGCAACTGAGTAAACAGCCATGCAATGAGATCGATGCGAGCTGACGCCTGCACTGGCCACAAGCGCGGCCACTCATCGCTCAATGCGGCGAGCAGCGCGACACCCTCGGTCAAGCCCGTCACACCCGTGCGGTAGCTACGCGCCAGCACGAAAGCCACCGCCGTCTGCAGTTCAACCCCGTTCAGCTCGAAAAGCCGCAGGCACAGCCCCTCAACCTTTGCCCAGTCCACGTCTGGGCAGGCAGGATGATTGAGTTTTGCCAACTCATCGTGCAGCACCTTGAACTCATCGAAGTTACCCGGATCCCCACCCAGGCGAACACGCATTTCAAAAAGTGCCGTCATCTGGCCCCCTGTCAGTTCCATTGCACGGGAAGGCAGCCTTCCTGCTTGAGGTGATGCACCACAACCCTGCCTCCGGCGCCGAGTGTGGTCCCAAAGGACACCCTGCCGCCGCCCTTGATCAGCACGTCAAGGGCATAGTCGAGATGACCGGGACGAGACTGAGGGATCAGCTGGACGCTCACCTGCGCCAGCCGCGGCTCATAGCGGCGCAAGGTGCAGGCGATGTCGTTGATCAAGCCATGGGCTGAAGCCGGTAGCCCTTGCAGCACCTTGCCCATATCCGGCAAGCCATAGTCGGGCAGATGCGAGAGTGAACCGGCACGGCTGTTGAGGATGCGCTGAATATTGTCCAGTACCGAGAGGGTCAGCTGGTCATCTTCATTCACCTGATCCAGCGCTAGCTCACCGCGGAAGTTCTGCAACAGGATTTCGTAAAGAGAAGGGCTGGACTCAGGCATGCGTTCAGCCCTCCGCACGCGGTCGAAGCGTCAGCCGGTTATCGGCCAATTCGAGCACTCTGGCCTGATCCGGTTCGAGGTCGTCCCGCTGCAAGACAACGCGCCAGGTATTTTCAATCACGTCTGGACTGCGGAACAGCGCAACCACTGCAACGTACTGAGCGCCGCCTTGCAGAGCTGTATTCACCTGCGCCGCCTCGCCGGGTTTTATCACCACGACGCGCTCATCGAGCAGATCATCGCGAAGCACACGCGCATCCTGGTTCAGCAGATCGTCATAGCCGGCGCTCTCCAACGCTTTGTTGTCCTTCAGCTGGTAGACCCGTACCAGCACTGGCACCGACAATCCGCTCATCTCTGCGCCATCGGTATTTATCGCTGTCCGGCCGTTGAGATCCAGGTGCAGCGTTTTGACTTGCTTGTAGAAGATCGCCTGGGCAGTGGACGCCGTGCCATCTGCCACCTTTTGTGCAAGGCCACACCCACTCAAAACAGCAATCAACGTTGATGCGGTGACGCCATTAAGCACGGTACGCAACATGCTGTACCTCCTTCCTGCGAGGGTTCAAATGCAGACCCTGATATCGGCCCAGGTTGATCGTGATCGTGTCGTCTTGAGCCGATGCGAGTACGCTCTCCCCACGCTTCAATACAGCGGTCATGCCAAGCATCGACCGGGTGCGTCCTAGTACAGGCGCCGGCACCATCTGGTGTGGGATTGAGAGCTGAAGCAGCGCTGTGCAACGCCACCCCAGATACACCTCAAGCAACACGCGCAAATCAGCGATCAGCTGGCCACCAGGAAGCCATCCATGCGCCTCATCCTGGTTCTCGGTGCACAGCCGCAGCCGTAGTTGGCTATTCGCGTCGTGGCCGACAGCGCCCAGAGGCATACCCTGGCCCAAGGTCACCGGATGCTCTGGCGCAAGACTGGCGGGCTGCTCAAGCACAGTGCTCTGCGGCCAATGCCCGATGACGTGCGTATCCGTGTGCGGGGCCAGCAATTTCACCAACGCACCAATCCCTTCGGCATTGCGCGTGGGTAGACGCATCACGCTGAGCAGGGCCAGAAAACGTGACATCGGTGTGGCGATACGCTCTGCCGTACCGGGGATGCCCAATCCGATCAAGCCCAACAGGCACTGTGAAGTGGCATCGCGCCCGCCCGGCTCGAATGTTGCCGGGTAGGAGTACTTGCGCCAGATCCGGTAGAACTGAGTGAATATTCGATGATTGAAGATATCGAGGAAGTGCTCCAGCGCTTCATGGCCTTCGCGCCGCTGGGCAATTGCGTCCAGATAGGCCGTGGGCAAAGGAGAGTCGACCCCATACAAACCCAGCAGCCGGGTGCGCACAGTCAACGGTCGAGCTGGAGAAGCTTCGTCGATTTCGATGGCCTTCAACTCGCCTGCCGGGAATCCCATTCCAGGGTCTGGGCGGAACCTGACCCAGTCATCGCCGGGATGTGCAGTGCTGCCTAGCGGTGGCTGTTCAGCCAGCACCTGCTCCAGCACCTGGCAGAAGCGGTAGACGTTCGCCGTCGACACCTGTTCAGCCAGCATGTGCAGAATGCCTTCGGCCTTTAGCCGGGAATACGCTGACTGTGATGTTCGTTCCATCGCAGGCACCTCCCCGTCGGCTGCAGCATCATCGTCAGTTGAGTGCACAAATGAATGTCCGCGTATAGCGCGAAGAACCGGCTCAGCATTTCACCGAACAGGCAGATGTCGCCCTCGCCCGAAAAACCGTTGCTATCGACCGTCACTTCGATATCCACGCCTCGCAGCAAGAAGCCTTTCTCGAAGCGCTGGATCAGGTGATGCTTGACGTCGACGATGGCCTCCAGACGGCGGCGATTGGTTTCGCTGCCCGTCCACTCGTACAACGCTAACGTGCCACGCAGTACTTCAGCACTGTTGAGCATCGGTAAAAAATTCGATCCCAGGTGACTGAGCACACGCCAGTGAAAACGATCTCGGTTCGGCGGGTAGCACGGCAGGGTCGGCGCGGTCAGATTGCGTACTTTCAAGCCTGCCTGAGTGGACTGAGCCGCGGCATCGAGCAACGTGCTACGCAAGGCTTTGCGCGGCAACTGTCCATTGGTACCGGTCAGGCGCAACGACAGGCTTTTGCGATTGAGCAGCACATCCTTGTCGAAGCCCTCGCCGCCCAGGATCAGCCAGGTGTCGTGAAGACCGTTGGCGCCGCGCCTCAAGCGGGTATGAAAGTAGCGCTCGGGTGCCTCATCGCGAAGCATTCCCCCTTTGTGGCGAAAGCTGCTGAAAGGCACGTAGTCCTGACGCACGCTGTCCTTCGTTCCAGAAACTCTGTCTACTGAGTAGATCTCTGTATGACCGTCCTGCAAGCGCATTGGGCGCAGCAGGTATTCATTCTGCAACGGGTCCAAGGTGAGTGGATCCGCCTCCAGTGCAAACAGATTGATCACGGGAACCGCGTGCAGACGAATGTGCTCCTGGGTGGGCGTAAACGTATGCGACCAGGCTTCACTGAGCACGACTTCAAGCTCGAACCAATGGGCGTCAGGTGGCAACTCGAGCGAATCGAGGCCACAGAGCGTGACGAACATGAATTTCTCACGGAACGTGAAGTACTCCAGCAACAGCTGATAGCCACTGAAAGCACTGTCGCCCTTGGGCCAAAGGCGATCATCGTCGGCAAACCCCTTTGGCTTGAAATGCCCCGCAAATGCCTTGCGTTGCGCCGCGCCTGGCAAACGCACATGCAGCGCCTGCACGCTCAACGTCAGCGCTTGGTGCAGCACGCTGGCAAGCGCTGCATCGGCATTCAGATACAAGGGTATATCCGCGAGGTCGAGTTGATCCCAGTTGGCCAGTGCTCCACGCGCGAAGCGCAGGCGTAGAATTGCACGCCCATCAGGTCCATGGTCAAGCCGCACGGTCTCCAGATTGAGCGGCCGAAGCGTCAGATCCTGAGTGGTGCAGTAGCGGCACCGGGTACGATGCTGCCCCACCGGCTGTGACAGCACTTGAAAACCCCTTGCGACCGCCTCGCAGCCTTTCATCTGACTGGCATCTGGCATCAGTTCGACGATGGCCAATGATGGGATGGTGCGCAGATAGTGGGGCCACAGCAGGCTGACCAGCCCCTCCGTCAGCTCGGGAAGGTCATCGTCCAATTTCTCACGCAGGCGCCCCATCAGGAACGCGAAGCCTTCGAACAAGCGCTCGACAAAGGGGTCTTCAGCGCCGGGCTTGTCCAGGTTGAGCTGCGCCGCTCGGTCCGGAAAAGCCTGGGCAAACTCCTTGCCCGCTTCGCGCAGGTAGCGCATTTCAGCGTCGAAGTAACGCAGGGTTAGGTTGTCCGTAGTCAAAACAGATTCCTGATCAAAGTGAATTAGCTGCACAGCACTGCAGCACGCACCGGGTCAATGGATACGAGTGCTGCCAGCTGCTGTTCCATCTGCCGCGCCAACGCAGGCCGGTCAGCGTCGTTGCGCTGGGCTTTCAAACGCAGCAGCTTGAGCAAGCGCGCCTTGACCTCGAACAGCAGGTCAGGCTCCCAGTCGGCAACTGTGTGGCGTTGCGCGGCAGCGTCCAGCTCAGTGAACAAATGAATGGCCAGTTCGGCCTTGCCGCACTGCTCGGCCACCCGCGCCATCAGCAAACGCAGTAACCAGCGCTGTCGCCCGGCCTGCACATCGGGGCGGCTCGCCAACCAGGCCAGCGCTTGCTCGACTCCATCGGCATCCGCTTGCGCCAATGCCTCAGGCTCCAAGGCGAGTATTTCGCATAAGGCCGTCGACGGTGCGGGGGCCGCTGCGGGCAGCCATCGTTCTGGGCGGTTACCGCTGACCTGCTGGTTGATCCACTCACGCGTGACTTCATCGGCAAATGGCGAGCCATCGCTCCAGCACAGCAGCTCAACGCCAGGCAGACGGTGCAGCAGCATGGCCAGATCGTGTTTGACGATATCCGCCCAGCTCTTGTGAGGCTCAGCCGACTTGCTCAAGGCCTGATGGAGGCACCATTGCAAATCCAGCCAGAAGTGGTTGACGCTTTCGGTATACATTTGCTCAGCCAAGTCGATAAGCTCGCGCCAGCTTTGCTGCAGGTGCAAGCGCTTGAGCTGCGCGCGATACTCGACGCGAGGCGGTTTCAGGCGGGTAATGCGCTGTGCATCATGCGGCGGCACCTGATGCACGGTGTCCCAGCGCAGGCTCTTCATCAGCCGATGTGCCGCCAACCACCCCTCCGGTTGATCACGCAGATAGCTGGCTAGCACTCGACCACTGTCCAGCAGATCTCGCCCGGACTTGATGGGTGTCGGGCTGGGGCCTGCCGCCCTACCCTCTACGGGTGAGTCACTACCCGTCTGAGGGACGATTGCATCAACGCCTCCCGACGCGGCGAGTCGAATGTCGAGGGCGCCGTACAAGGTATCCAGTCGTGGTCGCTGGTCTTCCGGCCACTGGCTGAAGCCGTGCTCCAACCACACCAAAGCAGCCACCGTTCGTTCGGTTTCAGCCTTGACCACCTGAGGGTACAGCGACAGGCTCGCCAGAACCCTGCTGCCAGCAAGCCACTCCAAGGCCATCCTGCGGCTATTGGGCCGCACCGGCAGGATATCGGTGGCATATCGCTCCAACAGCGCCGCCAGCAGATTCAGACCATCTGCCAAGCCAGCCTCCCCGTCCCTGTGCAAGCGGGCCCAGAGGTAGTAGGTGGCAACACGGAGGTCTTTGCAGCACTGCTGGAGCAGCTTCTGCGCCAGTTGCGCCACAAGGTCCACGTCCGCCCCGGAGAGCTTGTTGACCTCTTCGCGCATGCGCTGGAAATCGTCGTCGTAGCCCGGATCCTCTCCCACCGGTGCACCACCGCTGATCGGTGTTAGCCAAGACTCCCAGCATTCGCTGTGTTTACGGGCAATGACCACTGGCTCGCTTGTGGGCAAGCAGCTCTCTACCAGTCGTTTCAGGCTCATTGATAACCCCCATTTTGCGTGTACTGCGGGGTATCCCGGCCCTCTACCAGAAAGATCTCTCGCGGCAAGCTGAACCCGCGCAACTTGATCAGGGCCAGCGGCCCTTCGCCCAACTCCGTGCGCAAGTGCCAGGTCAGGCCCAGACCATCCGGCGCGCTCAGCACGACCCTAAAGCGGCTGTCGCCGTCCTCCAGCGCGGTGACATTGGCCTGCTCCAGCAGACGAATCAGCCCCCAGGTGCCCTGGTAATGCGCAAACAAGCGTTCGCCGGCATGGACGCTGCTCCACGTCAGGCTGATGCCGGGGTGATCCCCCTGCCCGGGCCAGCGAAAGCGTTGCCAGCTCTCTCGCTGGTTGAAGTAGTGATGCTTCTCCCCATTGAGTACGAAGACGGTCTGCACTACATCACGCACAGGTTTGCCTCGCAGCTCGAAGCTCACACCCATGCCGCCATCGGTATACAGCACATCGGCCAGCTGACTGAGCTGATTGATCGCTGTCAGAAAGTCCGGGTTGAAACGCAGCCCCTGGCTTCGCCGCGAGTCGGCCACCCAGCGGCTGCCTTCTTTGCGTAGAAGCCCCGTGAGCTGCTGAGCCAGAAACTGTTCGATCCGCCCGGAGTCGGCTCGGATCATCTGCCCCAACATGGGCAATGAAGCGTCACTGCTGGTGGCGGCGAAAGGGTAACGGCCACTGAAAGCGCTCTGCCACTCATCGACAATTGCGCGCTGCCACGCCCTGTTGAGGCCTGCCGACGAGGGCTGAAGAATCTGCTGCCAGGCCTGATCCAACGGCTGCACGAACAGCGTGTTGGCCGCTGGCCCCCAGTCGGCGCCCAGGCTAGCGGCGATCAGGTTGCCATAGGTCTGGGTGTCTGTCAGGTCCACGCTCTTCCCCTGGAACACCGTTTGCGCCAGTGTCTGGATCATTGCCTCAGGGTCGGGCGCAGTGACCAGTTGCTGCAGCTTCAAGCGCACAGCGGTAACCCGCGTCAGGTAAGTTTGCAGGCTCAGGCGGTCATTACCCGCTCGGCCATCAGCGTCCTTTCCCAGAAGCGAAAGCAATGGGCCAAAAGTAGGATCAAGTGGGCCACTCGGTGTTTGGGGCAGTTGATCGACGATCGGCGCTGCTTTTTGCCCTACTAACTTCTGTGCCGATTCGATCAGGGAATCGGCCAGGGCCTGGCCACGAGCTCCGGCTTGTCCCTGGTCGCTCAGCGTGTTCATCAAGGCGATCAGTGGTGACTGACGCACGTCACTGATCAGCGTCAACTGTGCAATCACATCGCTCAGGCCATGTCCCTGCTGCCAGCGCAGGCTGTTGAGAAAGGTCAGCCAGGCACTGCTGTAATCCTGGAAGTAGCGTCTGGTCAGCCGCTCCCTGAGTTGCTCGGGGCTCAGTTCCTTGGCGATCTCGTTAGGGTTGTCGCTGAGTACCCAGTCGATCTCTTCGCGCCGCGCCTGCGCCGCCTCTTCAATGGCTGCACGAACCTGCCCTTCCCACGCTTGGCGGGTGAATACACCGGGGACCTGTTCTGCACTGGTGAACAGGGCGCTTGCATCGGTGTCGCCGACCATTTGCTGTAAATCCAACGCCGGATAGTGGTTCGCCGCGGCGTCGAGGACCTGCTGGTACAGGCTGCTTTCAGCGTTTCGCTGACCCAGTTCGCGCAGCAGCACCTGGCGTGTTTGGGCAATCAACCTGAGGTCGGCCTTGATCGCCCAGTCCGTGTGCTCGGGCAGATGCTGGCCGTAGAACGTCCACAGTGCCGGTTCGGCAGAGCCCAAGGTCTGGGCCAGGAACGCGGCATCAGCCTTTTCCGGGCGCGCCAGCATCAGATAGGCTTTGAGGTAGTTGTACGACTGCTGCGCTTGCCTGGCGCGCTGAGGGCTCGCGGGAGGCAAGTTGACCAACGCGTTGAGCCGGTTTTCCAGCTCAGAGACGGCGGGGTCACGCAGCAGCTGGTTATTGGCCTGCGTATAAAGCGGCCATACCGCTTCACGCAGGTCATGCGACCGGTTCAGGCCGAAGCGCTGGTACCACGGTGTGCCGTGTTCTGATCGGTAGTCCAGGCGGGAAAGTTCGCGGACCAACGCGTCCAGAGCCTCTTTGGTGTCGGCGTTTGCTCCGGGCTGCTGCAACGCGCTGTACGCCACCGCGATCTGACCGACCTCGGCACGGTTGCAGGCAAACGACAACAGCATGCCGATGGCCCAGATAGAAGCCAGGCCCAACGCAGAAACGTAGGCGATTTTGGCTGGATGCCAGCCCAATCGCCGGGCTCGGGCGGAGCGATCGTTGAGGATCCCTGACCATGCTGGGTCTTCGGGCCAGTGATGGCCCACGCGAGGGTTGTTCTGGTGTCGCAGTGGTAAGCTGAACCACACTCCACGCAACCAAACGTCGCGTCGCCGGAACAGCGCAGACAATGCAGCGCACCATCCGGAGACACCGTCGGTCGCAACATCGCGTGATAATCGAAGCAGGAAATCATGATCAGAGTCTTTTTGAAGCTGCGATAGACCCTGCTCACGTAAGGGTCGTGCGAGCATGCCTAAGTTATCGGCGAGCCGCACTGGCGATAATGGTACCGGAAGCATGCAGCCTACCGCTCCGATTTCGCGGGCGTGCTGCGGCCACATACTGTCGCAGACCTGCCACACATGCAGCAGCAATTGGCGGCGCAGGGTTTTGGCCAGATTCTGCAAACGACGAACGCTATCGTTCATCGCGCTCACGTTATTGCTTTGGTCTTTGTTCAACACCCAGACCACCCCATTGAGCGCACGGTTGCGGCATAGGCCGTGCCACTGCAAAAGCAACGCGTCTTGCGGTTCACCTTGGATGCTGCCGGCCCACAGCAGCACGGTGTTTTGCCCTTCCAGCCAACGCTGCTCGCTCAACCCAGGGGCAATCGCCTCGATCTGCTCAGACTCACCGACCACCAACAACAGTTGAATTTTTCGCCGCCAGAAGAAGCCGTAGCTTCCATTCAAATGCGCCCTCAACTCGCGTACGCCAAATGGATCCTCAGCATTAGAAACCACGTTACTGCCAGTCGAACGAGTCCAGTTGACTCCAAGCCTTTGTCCCATCAGAGCAATAAAATCTCTCGCGCCCAACATTCGGATAGCCAATTCGCCGACGCCATCGAGAAAGAGAAATATCAAACAGCCGATCAACAACACTGCTGACCATTGCAAGCGTGCAGTCTCACTCCTCACCTGCACGGCGGGATTATCGACCCAGATCAATACCCCACCCGCAACGAGCAAACACAGGATCACCATCCAGACGCTGATTCTCTTCTTCACGATCAATCCCTATTTCAAGATCTCATGCAGGCCGGACAATAAAAATTTGAGCAGAGGCATCGTGTAGCAGGACAACCTGCGGACCGTCCTCTGCCTGGGCACATTCACTAGCAACGATTAATGCGACATTACCTACTGCACATCCAGGCAAACCAAACGAATCATCCAATCGATGACACCTGGCCACGTTAAAAGGGAAACGTGCTGCATTCACAGCGATACTTGTCTCACGTAAAACGTCACCAGGCACCTGAGCCTGCCAACTGAAGTACGTTTCTTCTCCGGCACGCAGTTGCCCCCAAAGAAATGCATCCGTAACCGCATCCTTGATAGAGCGACCAGCGCACTCAAGTTGGACAGGGCGATGAACGAGGGCGATCGAATCAATTTTTTGCGTGTTACACCACTGCGAAGAGCCCAACAACACAGCTGTCACGGTCTCGGCCTGTTCGGCAACGGGATTTAGAAAAAGATTAATTTCGACGGACACTAACAACTGATGTCGTTCCGGCGCATCCAACCAAGTATCCAGCCACATTACGCCATCATCGTCCATCGCAAAGACCACGCTATCAGTTAAACGGGGGTTGGTGGTAACTGCAGACCAAATAGACAGAAGCTCTTCATTGCAAAGCACATGGTTATGCCTGATACGAACATCCACAGCAAGACTGCGCGCCCCGATCTCTAAATCAGTCTCCAACCCACGTACAACTTGTTGTAAAAATCCACGTAAACGCTTAGCGTATTCGGACTTTGAGTGATTTTGTACCGACGGTTTTAACTGGCTCAACCGCATTGTCAAGGCTTGCCCTTCCAGATAAATAGGCTGGAGAGGCTTACTACCCAAACGCAGGGCCTGAGCAAGTTTATTATTACCCGCCCCGGAACAATAGGATACGGCCAATACGGCAACCGTACGCTGGCCGCGCCGAATGAGTGACCGCTCCAACTCATCGCGCCTCTCATTCCAACTCTCTATATAATCTCGATGCTTCTCGTACGCCAACAAGCGCAGTGCGTAGAACAATAACCCGGTAATCAAAACGCCTAATAATGCGCAGATCCAAAACCAAAATGATGTATGCCAACTGTCCACCCGCCAAAGCAGGACCATCAACCCGCCAACGACGAGCGAACAAAGCAAGATGACCACACCCCATCGCCAGTGCCGAGGTTGCCGGGGTAGCAATCGCCTCTCGGGTAATGAGTTCAGGTCAACTACCATCTCACAGCCTACCTGCTTGAGGAAGCGACGTGATTAACTCACAACCACAGGAACAGCAATGACCGTCTAAAGCAATGGGCCGACCTTTAACTTTTGAACCTGTATCCCCCTCTGCTATTTCATTCACGCCGTGCCCAGGTATTGGACAAAAAACAGCATCACCTACGCAAGCGACATCAAGCTGCATGAATTTCAATCCTCGGGTACCGGCAAGTACCTTGCCTTCCGAAGACAGTTTATCGCCAACACGAATAACTCCGCGCATATCAATAAGCACCCAATAATAAAATCACTACCCGCCTTTCAGGCAGCCCAAATTTAAATGCTCCTGAAATATTGAGCTCACTGCTACTCAATCCGACTGTCACTATTAACAACGCACCTAGCCGTTTTATCGCCCAACACAATCATTTTATGTTCAGATGCATAACCATGCGGGTTCTTAGGGGTTCTGTGCACATTCACTCCTCCTCCCCAGCTTGGATTGGCATATGCCTGACCACGTAGAACTTTTGTATCCCGGCTATAGTAGTCCTTGCTCACTGGTGTCTCCGGCCCCTGGGGGTCAATTTCAGGGGAGTACTGATAATAATTTTCGTCATACCAATCTTTAGCCCACTCCAGCCCATTATCCGACATGGCGTAAAGGCCCAACGGATTGGAAGGAAACCTGTCTACTGGCAAGGGCGTAAGTCCGTCCGTGCTCCATCCCATTTGTCTAGCAAAATCCCGACGATCTCGAGAAGTAGAAATGTTAATTCCTTTCGGCCCTCCCCCATATTTAGTAAAACCATCATTTGTCTGCCTATAGGTACCGTCATCAGTGGCCACCATCAAAAACTGACCGCGGCTGCGTGCCGCGTACTCCCACTGGGCTTCAGTGGGTAATGAGAAAGGAAGATTGGACACTTTAGCCAGCCAGTTGCAATAGCGGTCGGCCTCATACCAGTCCATATGCGCTGGCAAATTAGGTAAAGAATGAATATTCTTCCATTCCTCCTGTATTTCCTCATTCTCAAAAGAACGCAAATTAAGACCATTGCTTTTAAGATACATCTCAAACTCTTTATTTGAGATCTTAAATCTTGCAATAGAAAAGGTGCTCAACTTGACCTTATGTACTGGCCGACTGTCTTCATCACTATCATAAGACATTTGCTCCGGCCCATACTGCAAGCCATAATCCCCCATCAAGTATTCACCACCCTCAACGAACACCAAGTCCCTTTTGACTTCTTCGATAAAATGCTTCATCTCTATCGGCGTTATCCCGAGTTCCTTATGATCAACTCCGCTCGCCAACTGGTCACAGCCTGACAAACTCACAAAAACCAAACAAAATAGAGACACCTCAAAAATTTTCACGACCACTCCAATTAGATTTACATAAGCATGCCCGCACCACAAGGACCAAACTTGCAGCGTCGCGGGTAATTCGGATTACGACCAACGTTTAGCTTATAATAGACTGCAACATTCGTAGCGAGCGCGTCACCAGAAGAACTGAACTCGCTCAAACGATCATAAATTATGGCCAATTCGCTTCGCTCATATTTTATTTCATAGAATCCTCTATCTCGATCCTCCCCTAACTTAAGAAAATCAATCAGGCTTCGCTGATGCCGCTCGACGGCGTCTAACTCATCATATCCCTCTGATGGGCCATTCCCTCGCGCATTGACACGAGGCAATACTTTATGCCACTCCGGCTTGGTCTGAATACTAAGCACACAAAGCACCGCCTTTTTTTTTCGCTCGCCGTAGCGATCGAGAGACGCTATGTTTCCTGGATCAACATTATCCCCTTACCATGACGCGTTAGAAGGTAAAGCAATATGCCCTTAGCTTCGGGGGTGTAGCGCTACAGATACAACTGTCGGGTTATAAAATTTTTAGCTAACTGGTTCCGTCGTCTCGAAGCATCAAAACTCCTCTTCGTCTCATCAGCCAATTCACCAACCTGGTTTGAGAAATCATCTGCAATTTTTTCAATGGTGTAGCTGAAGGGCTGGCTCAGCCACTCTTCGCCTTTGAATGACAGGATATCGATTTCAGCGGCAAGGCCTTGGACTTCAAGCTGGTAGTGGTTATGAGAGGAGCTAATTATTGGTCTCATCATGACAGGCTCTTTCGCATAATTTTCATCAGAAAAGCTCGAGCTGACATCGGGTGCTTTTTTCAGCGAGGACCTGGCACTTCTTCCACGCGCTCAGCGACGTCATGCGATTCGAAAAACTTGACTGTCCGAATTTTTTCTAATTAGCTGCCAGTCGAAATACGTAATGTTTTTTGCGCTCTACTTGATTCACAGGCGCTGCTAGCTCCTCGCGAAGCTCGACACTCAGAGTGCCATTTTAGGTATTCGCCCTAAGGCTTAAGGTTGCCGGCAGCTGCAGACTCTCGTTTGTGAACAACCAAGCAAAAATTTTATATCACATTGCGCTGTCAAATGATTGAAACCACATGACCGACAGTATCAACCGGAACGGCTTTCTCGCTAACCATGGCGCATTTTTTTGTCCTGCGCCAGCCCCCTCTTCAAATAAGGAAATGTCCTACAAGCTTCAGGCGGAATGACAGATAGACTTCCATACCAGCACACCGATACCTCAATAAAACCATCTAATAGGAGCAACCTGAGGAACGACATCGCATTGATTTACATCAATAAATGGAATCTTTTTAACAAAACTTCCTACAGCATGTATTGGAAAGAATATCTCCAACGACGGTCGTAATTCGAAACTCCTAAACCCCAGCAGCAAAAGCACCAACGGACACAGGCACAACGAGCTCATCATGGTGGATGTTCACCAACCAAGATCCCAGCACAAGAAAGATTGCAAACCCAGCAATAGCCATCATAACCGCAAGCATCCACGCAAATATTGCGAACATATACAGCTTTATCCCGAACCAGGAAAAACAGGCGTTACTGCACAGCTGCAGAATATAAAGCCGTCAGAGCCACCCGCATTGACAAACTGCGCCCCCGCACCCAGCTCAATACTCTCCGAAGCAAGCGAAATCGCCAACCAAGGAGCTGCACTACCTGCTGACCTAAGCAATGAGTCCAAGTCATGAAAATATTTTTCATTGGCGCCATCCTCGCCTTAGGCTTGCTAACGCCATTCGCACTAAGCTGTCGTGACATTGATCAACTCCTGATCGCCATACATGCTCAACCGAGCATACATTTATAGGAGCCCATTCCAGCGCCTGCTGCCCCGACAACCCAACTTCCGAACCAGACTCACGCAAAAATTCCGGGCGATGAAGACAAGCTATCGGGTGTAATGACGGCGTGGGATTGCAGTTCCCTAACAGCAAGCCAGCCACTACTTCAGCAGTATCTCGCGATTCGTTCGGAGCAAATTGATATGCAACAACCAAGAGCAGACAATCATCATCAATTCCTAGATCAAGCCACTTATCAATAGCCACTAACCCCGCATCGACCCGTTCGAACCACTCAATTGCAAAACCATAATCGTCCCATTTTACTGATGAGAAATCACTATCCTGCCCCTCCAGACCTGAGTTTTGGCTTGCCAGAGAGATCGAATTCAGGCAGCTACTTACCAATATACGACTACTTACTTCAGATGAATTTTTGTATAATTGAAGCCAGACTTCATTTCCAGAACCACAGAACCCATCCGGACGCATTAAGCTCGAGTCGACCACCTGAAATATGGAGAGGTAATTTTTGTCACCGACGCGATGCAGCTCCCCCTCAAAATAGCCCCCCTTTTAATCCAACAGGAACGCCAACTAGATATTCGTCTCCGTTTTGGACCACCAACACTACTTGTCCGCCCTTGGCATCAACCCAACGAGTTTCGCCGGCGTACGCCCCGACCACGCAAAAGGCATGGAGAAAAAGCCCAATCAATCCCACAAGCTGCCTATTCATCAAGAACGTGCTCCGCATAACAGACCCCACTGAAGCGACGTGATCAACTCACAACCACAGGAACAGCAATGACCGTCTAAAGCAATGGGCCGACCTTTAACTTGTGAACCTGTATCCCCCTCTGCTATTTCATACACGCCGTGCCCAGGTATTGGACAAAAAACAGCATCACCTACACAAGCGACATCAAGCTGCATGAATTTCAATCCATGGGTGCCGGCAAGCACCATGCCTCCCGAAGACAGTTTGTCGCCAACACGAATAACTCCGCTCAAATCATTAAGCACCTAATAATAAAATCATTGCCGCCTTCCAGGCATCCTATATCTAAATGCTCCCTGAAATAGAGAGCTCGCCGCTACTCAATCCGATTGTGACTATCAACAACACACCGAGCCGTTTTATCGCCCAACACAATCATTTTATCTTCGGATGCATAACCATGCGGATTCTCAGGGGTTCTGTGCACATTCACTCCTCCTCCCCAGCTTGGATTGGCATATGCCTGACCACGTGTAACTTTTGTATCCCGGCCATAGTAGTCCTTGGTCACTGGTGTTTCCGGCCCCTGGGGGTCAATTTCAGGGGAGTACTGATAATAATTTTCGTCATACCAATCCTTAACCCACTCCAGCCCATTATCCGACATGGCATAAAGGCCCAACGGATTGGGGGGAAACCTGTCCACCGGCAAGGGCGTAAGCCCCTCCGTGCTCCACCCCATTTGTCTAGCAAAATCCCGACGATCTCGTGAAGTAGAAATGTTAATTCCTTTTGGTCCTCCCCCATATTTAGTAAAACCATCATTGGTCTGCTTATAAGTACCGTCATCAGTGGCCACCATCAAAAACTGCCCGCGGCTGCGTGCCGCGTACTCCCACTGGGCCTCCGTGGGTAATGAGAAAGGAAGATTGGACACTTTAGCCAGCCAGTTGCAATAGCGTTCGGCTTCATACCAGTCCATATGCGCTGGCAAATTAGGTAAAGAATTAATGTTCTTCCACTTCTCCTGTATCCCCCCCACTTCAAAAGAACGCAACTTAAGACCACTGCTCTTAAGATACATCTCAAACTCTTTATTTGAGATCTTAAATCTTGCAATAGAAAAGGCGCTCAACTTGACCTTATGTGCTGGCCGGCTGTCTCCATCACTATCATAAGACATTTGCTCCGGCCCATACTCTAAGCCATAATCCCCCATCAAATATTCACCTCCCTCAACAAACACCAAGTCCCTTTTTACTTCTTCGATAAAATGGTTCATCTCGATCGACGTTATCTCGAGCCCCTTATTATCTACTTCACTCGCCAACTGGTCACAGCCTGACAAACTCAAAAAAACCAGCAAAAATATAGACATTTTAAAAATTTTCACGATCACTCCAACTGAGCTTACTCAGACAACATCCGCATCACAAGGACCAAACTTGCAGCGTCGCGGGTAATTTGGATTAAGACCAACGCTTAGCTTATAATAAACCGTATCATTCATAGCGAGCGCATAACCAGAAGAACTAAACTCCTTCAACCGATCATAAATTATGGCTAATTCGCTTCGCTCATATTTTATCTCATAGAATTCTCTATCTCGATCCTTCCCTAACTTAAGAAAGTCTACCAAGCTTCGTTCATGCCGCTCGACGGCGTCCAGCTCAGCGTATCCTTCTGATGGGCCATTCCCTTCCGCATTGACACGAGACAATACTTTACGCCACTCCGGCTTGCTCTGAATACTTCTAAGCACACAAAGCACCGCCTCTTTTCGTTCGCCGTAGCGATCCAGAAACTCTATATTTCCTGGATCTACATTATCCCACTTACCATGACGCGTCAGGAGGTAAAGCAATATACCCTTAGCCTCAGGTGTGTGGCGCAACAGATCCAACTTTCGAGTGATAACATTTTTAGCTAACTGATTCCGTCGTCTCGAAGCATCAACACTTTTCTTCGTCTCATCAGCCAATTCATCAACCTGTTTTGTGAAATCATTTACGATTTTTTCAATCGGTTTTTTTGCGAATGAGTAATACTCATACACATCGCCTCCAAGGAGCTCCATCTGCATAACACAATACTTCGTATACACACTAAATGCATCAATATCCATGACTCTAAAAAAACCATAATCCCTTTGATTCAGTTGATAAATCAACCAAGCACCAAACTCTAGAAAAGTATTGCCATTCACTTCACAAACAAAACCACCTTTGGCACCTGCCCCTTTGCATAGAGAGGCTGCAAAATGAAAACAAAACTTCCCATTAATAAAAGTACAATGAAAACTCAATCCGGCACCCACCCCCGCTAACCCTGCAATACTGGGTCCTATTTTACAAAAATCGACGTACTCTCCACTGGTCTCCAGTATACCGCCATTTGTTTCCCCTGCCGCTGTCGGCTTTAACCATTGCAGTGATCCCGTCAGTGTTCCTTCCGCCCTCGCACCCGCAAAAGCTTCTGCCGAAAGTTTTATCCCTTCATCTTCACTGCTCATCTGCTTATGAAAATCGTAAGCTCGGCTTCTTCTTTCACTGAAACGTCTCAAACGACCAGGTTGACCCATGACGGTTTGCTGGTCACCACTCCTGACCACCTGGAATTGAGTCTCCACCTGAAGCGTCGCTCCAATAAATGCGGCCAAGCGAACGTTCAAACTCAGGCGCATCATCCCTAAATCAAACGGGACCTCGTTCTCATCAGAGGGATTAACTGTAAGCGCCCATCCGATGCGATCCGGGGCGTAAATTGAAAAGGACGCTATGCCGGCAGCCGCAGTCAAGCTGCCGCCACCCTCTCCTTTGATGGAGAATTGTTGCTTACGTGGATCAATTTCAACATTTGCTCCGAAATTGGAAACAAAGCGCATAAACTGTGCTCCGCCTTCAAAGTCAATATGATCCCCCCACTTTGCCTCACCTTGTGCGGCAGCATTCCAGCTATCCGCCCAGTCAAAAAGTGAACAATCCATACTCAGCGCCTCAGGATCAAAACCAAGGCCTGTCCATTTAACAACATCCTTCAGATCAATTTTTATTTTTGGCCAATTCAATCCGGCAAGTTGCCTCTTAAGCTTCTTGTCGTCTATACGTCGAATTTTTCCATCACTGCGTCGTTCAAAGATACTTTCAGCGCCGCCTTTTTTGTCACTACTTTTCAACGACACAGTATGGAGTTTTCTGCCATCCTTGCCTTCACTGTAGTAACCTTTTTTTACATAAACTACAGGCGCTCGTTTCTCACCCGCTTTTCTTTTAGCAGACTGACCACTAACAGGAATAAGCTCCACAACATCATTATATTTCATGTCTTGGGTAGAAAACTCACCAATTTTTTCTTTTAACTCTTTTCGCTTCAACTCCAATTTTTCCTCCGCTCGCACTACAGCATCATGAAATGACGCCTCAGGCGCTGCTGTGGTTTCTGCAGCAATTCCATATTTTTCAATTGCAACGGAGTAATTAATTTTTTCCTGATGAAAATCATTTACGCACTGCTGCATTTCCTTCCAATGCGCCTCAAACGCTGCAGCCTCACTATCAGCAATAAAGACCAACTCTTCGGCTTCCGGACAAAAATAACACTGCGCCGATTGATGATGAGCTACTACAACGGGTTTACTTTTGCAAATCCTATTCTCTGCTACTGAGATATCCGCACCGCTCATTTCCTATCACCCCGACGTTACTCAAAGAATAACTTTATGCTTTGAAGATCAACTCCATAGTGGGATTGTGTATAACCATTTCCATCTGTCATGCCTCTCAGCACGCTGCCATCAGCAGCTTCAATTCGATACCGTACATGAGGTTTTGGCTTGCCACTGACTTTATCTCTAACTTGAAAGCCACCTTGCATGGGATTGCTGTAAACGGGATCTTCCAGAATCATCGGTGCCAGGGCCTTCTCCAATGAGGCAGCGCCTCCCCAAGCGATATTGTCATTCTTGATATGCAGTTCACCCGGGGCGCCGATCTCAACAGATCCGTCTTTTATCTTGATATAGGCACCTCTGCTGACCAGAGTGATGCCGTGCTGCGCATTGAGAACGATCTCGCCGTTACTGCTATTTAAAGCAAGTTCCTTGTCCGCTTGTAACGTCATCGCATCGCTTTGTGCCTGAATGTCCACAGGGCCACGAGCCGCAATTAATCTGAGCCCTAACTTTTGAGCGAACAGACTGATTGCCTCACCTGCGGCCACGCTAAAACGTTTGAATAGGCTGAAGTCAGCACTGTCACCAGCCGTAGCTGTAATAGAGTTTTCTGCCGATAGTTGGATGTTTGCAGGTGTAACCATAGCTATCCCGGCAGGTGCCGAGGCAAGCAGTCCCGCATCTTTGAGCCGCGCCAAAGCCTCCCGTAGGCTCTGTTGGGCCTGATTATCAGCTGGCAATGCTCCCGACACAGCTGCGCTTTGCGCCAGTGCGTTCACCAATGCCAGAGCGTTATTGAGCTGAGCCAACGCTGCTCCCATCTCCAGCATTGTCCCTTGGGCTTGAGGCTGAGCATCAGCACTGATGAAGATGCCGCTGCCACCGCGCATGGCGACATGCCCATCAGTGCGCAGTTCTGCCCCCGCCCCTCGGGGTTTGCGCTCAGCGTCAACTACATGCCCCAGATTGAGCTGGCTCTTGCCACTGTGCTCGGTACTGAGCTTGATGTGTTCCTGCCCACGCGTATCGTCCATGCGCAACTTGTTGTTGGCCGGTGTCCGCAGCACGTTGCGTTTGTAGTTGCGCAGCGTCACGTGGTCGGGGTGTTCACTGTCGTGCAAGGCATGAGCGATGTAGGGCCGGTCTGGATCCCCTTGCTCGAACGCCACCGCCACTTCGGTACCGCAGATCAACGGCAAATGCAGGCCATGGGTGTCACCGGCGTAGGGGCGTGCCAGACGTAGCCAGACGCTTTCCTCGCCTGCTCGCCAGGTGTCCCGGTCGAACAGGAAGTTGACTCGGTAACGTCCCTCCATATCGATATGGCCGTAAGGATCGTTCTTCTGAGTACTGGTGACCCGCGCCGGCACCGTCCCGGAAATTTGTGGTTTGCCTTTGAAGTTCGGCCGAAAGCCTATCGATTCCGAGTAAGGAATCGCGTCGAACTTGGCCTCCAGGCTGCGATCGCGTGCTGCTTCGACGGTCATATGGGTAATGACCACCCCAGGTTCGAAGGCCTGTGGCGCGCCGCCAGAGACCGTCAACACGTGTCCTGGGGTAAGCGTCACGCTACTGCTGATGCCACTGCAACGCGTCTGGTCGTTGAGGTAGCGTTCATGATTCAGGCGCGCGTAGAAGTAGCCGCTTTCGCTGAGCAGATCCTCGTCCTGGTCAAGGGCATCGCCCAGCGCGGTGTACGGCTCGCCATAGTGGTAGCCCTCGCCATAAGTGGTGCTCGCACCACCGCTGTGGTCAACCTCGCCGTCCAGATAAGCGGCCGCCTCTCGGTGATGATAGGCACGCACGTTCACATGCTGCTCCACGACCTGATGTTCGACCTGCAGCGCCCACACGCCGTCCTGCGTATTACCGCTCAAACCCGACAACGGACGGTATGGCAACGTAACGCCGAACTGGTAATACCGTTGATGATCGTGAAACGTGACCACATCGATGGCGAGGCGATCATCGTGAGTGAAGCGGTACCAGATGCCGACCTCGGCCAGTAATCGGTCAATGAACACCAGATCGCTTTCACCGTACTGCATGACCTGTTCGCGCTTTGGATACTCGCGCGCCAGGTCGAACAAAAAGTGTTGCCCTTCGAACCGGTGGCGATTACGCAGGACACTTTCAACGATCTCCGGTACCGATTGATGCTGGTAGATCCGGTACTGCTTGCCCCGTCCGAGCAATGCCAGATGCGCTTCGAGCGTAACCTGGTAGCGCGCCTCATCGCGGGAGCCGGAGACGCGTTTGAAACCGGTGATCACGCCATGCAAGGTATGGGAAGCCGCGTTGACCATTAAATGCTGAGCGCTGGGATGTGACTTGCCCAGGTAGAAGCTCGCGTCCTTTGCAAGGATGTGCGCGGCCTCGATATCCTGCTCTGGAGAGGTGAACGCAATGGTGTAGCTGAAGGGCTGGCTCAGCCACTCTTCGCCTTTGAATGACAGGATATCGATTTCAGCGGCAAGGCCTTGGACTTCAAGCTGGTAGTGATTATGGGTCGAACCCGTTAGCGCGCTCGTCATGATCAAGCCCTCTGAGCAGCCAGCACTGCTGGCTGATGAGCATCTGCAAAGCTCAAGCTGATGCCAGTATCCTCGCAGTATCCAAGCGTCACGGCCTGGATGGGCTGGCCGAGCGCTTGCCGCTGGAGTAACTGCTGACTCAGCACCGGCAAAATCTGTTGATTGAGCAAACTATCGATGTTGCGGGCGCCGCTGTCGGGCAAAAGGCAGGCGTTGACCAGCGCATCGTAGAGCGATTCATCGATCTCACAGGGCAGGCCGTAATGACGCAGCAAGCGCTTGGCCACGTGATCGAGTTTGATGGCGACGATGCGCTTGAGTGCATTGGCCCCGAGTGGGCGGAAGATCAACGTCTGGAAGCGCGCCAACAGCGCAGGCTGGAAGTGCTCGCGTAACACGGGGCGCAATAATTCGTGCAGCGTCGTTTGCTCAATGTCTGGCTGGCGCTCGACACTGCTTTGCAGCAAGTCGCTGCCCAGATTCGACGTCATGAGGATGACCGTGTTGCGAAAGTCGATCTCCCTTCCTTCTGCGTCGCGCATGAAGCCGCGATCGAATACTTGATAGAACAGGTTGAGCACGTCGCGGTGGGCTTTCTCGACTTCGTCGAGCAACACAACGCTATAGGGACGCTGGCGGACGGCCTCGGTGAGTACGCCGCCTTGGCCGAAACCCACATAACCGGGTGGCGATCCCTTGAGTTGGCTGACGGTATGCGCCTCTTGGTACTCAGACATATTGAGCGTGATCAGCGACTTCTCACCACCGAACAGGCAATTGGCTAATGCATGTGCAGTCTCTGTCTTGCCAACGCCACTGGTGCCTACCAGCAGGAATGTACCCATCGGTGCCTTGTCGTCAGTAAGGCCTGTCCGAGCGGCGCGCAATCGTTGAGCGATTGCACGAAGCGCCAAGTCTTGCCCGATGACACGCTCGGCCAACTGATCTTCCAGGTTCAACAGGCTGGCCTGTTCGTCCTTCAGCAGACAGCCCAGAGGCACGCCCGTCCAGTCTGCGATCACCTCCGCCACGCTGCGGGCGCACACGTCGAGGGCCAGCAGGGGCCGACTCCCTTGTACGTCGCTGAGGTCTTGTTGAAGCTGAGCGCACGCAGCCGCATCGATCTGCTCGGCCTGACGAGCATTGAGCAGCTGGTGGGTCAGATCGAGCTCTTGCTGGTGCTGCACCGCCAATGCCCGTTGCTGACTTTCAAGTTGCCCCCGCTGTGCATCGATCTTGGCCAGGCGCGGCTCTGCCACCTTGCCAGCCAGCTGCGAGTCTTTTTCAATCGCCAAGCGCTCGGCGGCCAGCGCCGCCAGTTGCGTCTTCAACTGCACCAGTGCGTGGGGCTCACAATCCAGACTCATGCGAACTCGCGCACAGGCGGTATCAATGAGATCTACCGCTTTGTCAGGTAACCGGCGCCCGGTCAGAAAGCGTCGAGACAAGGTAACCGCCGCTTGCACTGCGGCGTCTTGAACATGCACGCCGTGAAAGCTGGCATAGCGTGCCTGGAGTCCTCGCAGCATCACACACGCATTGGCATCATCCGGCTCGTCGACCTTGATCATCTGGAAGCGCCGCTCCAGAGCTGCATCGCGCTCGAAGTACTGCTTGTATTCACTCCAGGAGGTAGCAGCAACAGTGCGCAACTCACCACGCGCCAACGCCGGCTTTAGCAGATTTGCCGCATCCGCACCGCCTGCCTGATTGCCTGCGCCAATCAACGTGTGCGCTTCATCGATAAAGAGCAGCACGGGCGTATCCGAGCATTGAACGGCGCCAATGACGTTCTTCAGGCGTTGCTCGAACTCACCTTTGACTCCTGCGCCCGCTTGCAGCAAGCCGAGGTCCAAGGTACGGATACGCACCGGCTTCAAGCTATCGGGTACATCCCCGCCGGCGATGCGCAAAGCCAGGCCCTCGACCAGCGCGGTTTTGCCAACCCCTGGATCGCCCACGAGGATGGGATTGTTCTTGCGCCGACGACTGAGTACATCGATCATCTGACGGATTTCATCGTCACGGCCAAATATCGGGTCAATCTGCCCTGCTGCTGCCTTGGCAGTCACGTCATGGCTGAACTGATCCAGTACAGCGACCGATGCTGCAGCACTGCCTGGGACGACCGCATCATTGGCCTTTCTTGGCTCTTCTGGCTGAGACATTGGAGACGGTTGAAGGCGACCCTCTTCGGAATGGCATTCAAGCAGCGTTTTGACTTGTTCGAATTGTGTAGGACCGACGCTCCATAACGGCCAAGCGGCTGCACACTTGAGTAAGTTGGGTGTTTCGAATAGCGCGGCCAGCAGGTGAACAGAACGCAACTGCTCACTGTCGAGATTCAGGGATGCCAACAGCCAGGCATCTGTGATCAGCTGCTGTACTTCACTGCTCAACTGAGGTTTACCAAGGGCACTGCGTGGCAGCGTATCGAAATGCTCGAGCAGCCCTTGCCAGATAGCATCTTTATCCCATTCATATCGGCGTGCAATGACGGCGAGATCACCCTCGCCTTGCTCAAACAGTTTCAACAGCCAATGCTCAACTGTGATATGACGGTGCCCACGTGCCTGGCATAGAGCCGCGGCCGCCGTAAGTGCTTGCGTACAATAGGCGTTAAGCCGACGTAGCAAGCGAGTGGGATCATGTGCCATACAGGGCATCCTTGTCGTCAATGACCAGCATGTGGCCACAGGTGCGAAGCGCATCTGTTTTATCTGAGGTGTACTCAGCTGAACGTCCGCGCACGGACGTTCAACCCAAGAGCCTGGAGGCCGTCAATGAAACGGAAGCGACGTTCCTTTATCATCCAGCCGCAGCGGCGCCAGGGCGTTCATTCCAGGAGTCCGAGTGGATGATGTTTCCATCCTTGAAAGCCCACGTGATTTTTTCGTAGCGCAGCTCGACCAACTCCAAGTGATTGTGTTTCTCTTTGGCGGGGTCTTTGACGTCATGCATTTTCGGCGCAACTTTTACGACCTTTACGTTTTCCAGCTTGGTATTGAAGTATTCAACCTCCTGGCCGGCATCGTTGATCCTGTACCATTTGAATTCCGCTACTTTAAGTGTTTGTCCAGTCGTCACAGCCTTGTAGAGATAAGGCGAAGAGCCGTCGATCTCTTTAGTGAATACGAACGGCGTATGAATGCGCGTACCGGTCAATTTGCCGGTGTTGTTATCAGTGGGGATATAAAGGGTGTGATCTTGACCGACCACTTCAATACTGCCCTCACGATCTTTTACATCCACCGAGCCTTTGATATCGGCTCCGCCATCGTCTTTCAGCCACAGATAAACAGGGATAGCCATTTAGAAGTTCCTCATTTCAAGCGTTGGGAGTCGCGGAGTGCGACAGGGGTTGCAATCCCGATGCCGTAGTCGAGGACTGACAAGCCCCCGCCTCCGGCACCAGGCGAATTTCGACTCGGCGATTGGCCGACCGTCCTTGTTCCGTGTCATTGCTTGCAACGGGCTCGCTTGCGCCCAAGCCTTGTACTGCGAAGCAGTTGCCCGGTATGTCACCCATGTGTTGAATCCAGTCATGAACCGCAGCGGCGCGTGCTCGCGACAAGCGCAGGTTCTGTTCATCACTACCGGTCGCATCCGTGTGGCCCGTGATCACGATTAGCCACCCTGGCTGGGCCTTGATCCCCGCAAACGCATTCACCAGGAACTTGGTCGACTCTGGCTTCAACTGCGCGCTGCCACTGTTGAACAGCGCCAAGCTGTCCAGACGAATCGTGCGCGGCTTGTCAGGGGGGCCTTGAGGCATCACCGGGATGCGGTGCCCGTTGATCGTAGCCAGCACTGAAGGCCGTAATCTTTCGCCTTGATAAAGCCCGATTCCCATCGACCACGGCTCTCCCTGGCGATAATAGTGATCCAGGCGATGTGCATCCCGGCGCAGGACTATCAGAGCTCCCTGACGCTGCGACCCTTTTTCCGCATCGGCGCTGCGCGAAGCGCTGGTGTAGCGCCGCAGATCATCGGTGACCTCACGCACCAAGAGCGTGTTCTGCCTCGCCGAGCTGATCAACGCGACGCAAGCCGCCAGTGCGAACAACCAGACCCCTATCACCACAGCCCTACTGCGCGGGCTGTGTTTGATTCTCCCGGGCAGCAAATGGAGCAATGCATCAGGAAAAGGCAACGACGCCTTGCCATGATCAGCCCCACCACTGAAGGACAGGCCTGTCCGCTCTGCTAGCCAGCGTTGCCAGAGGTCGTTGCCACGCGCCCCCTCAGGCCTGGGAACGAATGCAACCGCGACAGCTAATGCAGTTGCGATCCCGTGATAGGTATTTCGCAGGCGCATTTCCGGCAAGCACACTGCGTTCAGCCAACCGATGGCAGCGTTCAACTGCACCGTAATCCGTAGTCGATCAGCTTGGCGCTCGGGACCTTTGCCCCTGCGCTGCCATTCTGGCAGGCTCAGGCATTCACCCCCCTCTCGTACTCGCACACTCGACGCTTTAGCCTCCCAGCTGAACCAGGGCGAGGCCCCCATTGCACTCTGGAAATAGCTCACAACCAGCAGCGGCATAACCTGTTTGCCCGATATCGTGACCTGGTGGCGCAAGCTTTGTATCTGGCTCGCAAGCACTGCGCCGTCAGAATGGGCGCTGGGATTGACGAGCCACATGACGCTGAGCTGCCCGTGCCACTCTGGCCGCTCGAGCAAGAGATCGGCCACGGTTGCGGGCAACTGCAAAAGGTCGGGCACTGGCACATAACACCCCTCACCTGTAACCCGCAGCGCCAACTGTTCAGCAGACGAGGTTCCAAACAGTTCGGCCAAGAAATCGCCGACCACTAGAACTACGGGATGACGATAGGACCCAGCAGGCAGGCTTACAGAACCGATCCTTTGCTGCGCTGTACGTCTTCCTGCAGCACGCGAAATCCGCCGCCAAGCCAACACCACCAAAGCAGCGACTGCCAGAACAGCGAAGGCTTGAACTTCTACAGGCAGCGGCAACGTGGCAATTACCAACAAGGACAGTACACCGGCCCATAGCCAAAGCCTTTGTTTGTGTATCTGCGGCATTACGCTCACTCCTGCACCGGCAAGAGTGAGTCCACTGCCTGGCTTAACGCGTAATCCAGCCCCCACCAGGCACCCACTACCAGGGCAGCGGCCATGACGATGTGGATCAGAGGAGCGCGCAGCCATCCGAAGATAGGCATCCGCGGGCCAGTGCCTGACGGGATGACCAGCGAGTGGCTAATGCCCATAGGTGGCACCGCGGCAGAGATGGCGGTAGACAACTGCTGTCGCTCTGGGTGATTGACATCTCGGTAGCGGCCGAGAAAGCCGAGCATCAGTACCCGGTGAAAGACCGTGAGTACATGAGGGTGCACCGTCGCGTCACTTAGCGCAGCGCGCATATCTTCATAAAGCGATTCCCCCGCCTGGTGGCTGCTGAAGAACTTCGCCTGCAAGGTCTCCATCACCCAGCCCTCATGGGCTTGCCCCTCGGCGCAAGCAAGCACCGTCTCATCCAGCAGGGCACATTGCGCATGACTGATCAGCTCAATGCTACGGTGATCCATACCGCCCTGTTGAAGCATGGCTCGCACATGTTCTATATCAGCAACGCAACGTGACCACAGCGCTGGATTGGCGTGCGCCTCTTTACCGTGTCGCAGCTCGACCACCAACAGATAGGTGTCCTGTAGCAGTGCATCGATGTCCACTTCGGCTGCGATGGTCTTCTGCCTTGCACGATTCATGAGCGAAGCACCGCGAACAATTCGAGTTGGACATCCTGAAATACACTCGGGACATACACCGCACAGTTCCCATCGGCCAGCATGGCGCGACCTTTTGCATGGCTGAGGTCAACCGCGAAGTACTGATTCTCCAGGCGCAGCGGTATTGCGGCGGGCACGTGGCTCAAAGGTGTCAGAGGGACGCCATCGAGCGCAGCATTGACCAAGTGGTCGACATCATCCGGGCAGCCGATTTTGCAAAGCCGTGGGAACTGGCTTTGAACTTGAACGGCAGGCAGCCGGCAGCGGACCGACAAATAGAAGTCGGCACCTCCAGGTTCCCGCAGACGCGGATCGTTCAAAGCAACCTGCCAGCGGTTTGCGCTACGCGATTCCAGGACCAACGCCAACATACGAGACGGAAGACTTGCCTCTAGCAAGCTGTAAAGGATGCGCATCAACGGTGGGAAAACCGCCTCGAGATTCGCGTGCTGGTAGGCAGGAATGTCTTCCACGTGCTGGTCGAGCGAGAAGGTCATCAGGCCGCCAGCGAACTTCACCAGTTGCTGGTAAACCTGCTCGGGATGTCGACCAGGCTGCGCCTTCAGGTCAGCGAAAACAGGCTGGTACGTATTCAAGGCATTGAGCAACCAGAACAACGTGACATCCGCAACGGCGAAGTCGGCCATGCGCTCATTGCTCTCCCGTCGCATACCCATCAAGCGCTCACGCTTGGCGCACAGTTGGGTCAGCAGGTTGTCGAGTTGAAGCAGCAATCCAGCATGCGCATCAAACTTCAGCAATGGCGGGATGTAGGTAACGTCGACGGCCCATCCATCCTTGCTATCACGCAGCAAACGAGCCACCGGGCAAGTCAGGTAATCCGCGTTATCGTCATCAGCCAGACGCAAGCTCAACGCCTGTTCGAGCACGCTGATCGACTGCGACTCACCGGTGTAGAGATCCTTGATTTCACGCCATGTCTGGTGATACCGGATGGGCCGCTGCGCGCAGATCCCTTCGAACAGGCAGTTGTTACCATTGGCCTGCTCCAGTGGCAAAGCGAGCACAACCGTTACCGTCTGGATATCAGCGGGCATTACCCGAGAGAGGTCCAGGGCACTGGGCAGTCGATCCAACCGATCGGTGTCAATCAAAGTACCGTCCGGCAGACACAGCTGAAGCCGAGTAGCCATCAGCTTGCCCAACCTCAGTGCATCGGCATCGAATGCCACATTTCGGATGCCCCACGGATGGACCAAGGTCAGTGAGGCAATACTTTGATTGGCCCACGATTCATAGCGTGCCTGCTGTTGAAACTGCTGCGCAGACAACACCACGCCGGACGCCCATAGAGGTCGATCGATCTTCACGCCATAAACTCCTGCAACCGCCGTCAAGATGTTGCTTTGGGCATCTGCGAAACCAGTGAGAGATTGATGTCCATACCTTCAACCTGGAAATGCGGTACAGCGAACAACTTGACCCTGAAGAAGCCGGGATTGTCGTCGATGTCCTCGACAATCACCTTTGCTTCCCTCAGTGGATGCGAGGCTTGCAAATCATCTCCAGGGTCCGTCATCTCGGTAACCAATCCACTCACCCATCGATTGAGTTCCAACTCCAACAGGCGCCGGTCTTTGGTGGTGCCAATGTTCTCGCGCTGGATCAATTTCAAATAATGAGCAATACGCGAGAGCAGGAACACATAAGGCAGGCGCGCATTGATACGGCTATTCGCCGTGGCCTCGGCCGTGTCGTACAGCGCCGGCTTGTGGGCTGAGTTAGCAGAAAAGAAACAGGCGTAATCACGATTTTTGTAGTAGGACAGCGGGATCAAACCCATATTGGCAAATTCGAACTCCCGGGTTTCGGGGATCATCACTTCCGAAGGAATCTTGACTTGACTACCGGTTCCCATGTCGTACAAGTGGATCGGTAAGTTCGTGACTGCCCCTCCGGACTGCGGCCCTCGAATCTGCACGCACCAACCATTGGCGATGAAACTCTTGACCATGTTGGCCGCAAACGCGAATGTTGAATTTACCCACAGGTATTTGCTGTGGTCCGGCCCTTTGACGCGCTCTACGTAGTTGAAAGAACGCACGGGGTTCGTGTCGGGCCCATAAGGCAGGCGACCTAAGACACGGGGCATGGTCGGCCCGACGTAACGCGCGTCGTCACTTTGGGCAAAGGCGTGCCACTTGATGTACTCAGCGCGATCCATGTAGTTCCCGATGTCTTTGATCGCGGCAACTTCCTCCATGGTGCGCTTTCCGAAGAACGCCGGGCCAACCGAGCACAAGAACGGCATATGCGCGGCAGCGGCCACCTTGGAAACATTGCGCAGCAGCGCGATATCTTGCGGACCTCGTCCAAACTCGTAGTTCGAAACAGCGGCTGCGATCGGCTCACCACCAGGTGTATCGTATTCCTGGGTATAGGTGTGCAGATACAGCCCGCTTTGCGAAATTTCTGGCGCGTCCTCGAAGTCTTGCGCCAGATGGTCCTTACTGATATCGAGCAGCTCAATACGAACGTTTTGACGAAAGTCCGTCTGGTCAATCAACGACTTCGCGCCGCGCCAGAGTCCTTCGACCTTCTGGAAATCCGGGTGATGCATGACCGCGTCCAACTGCCCGCTGATCTGTGCATCAATCGAAGCGATGTGCGCATCGAGCAAGGCCCTGTCGAGTTTCTCCACCTTGGGAGAAACCTGCTTGAGGCGTTCCAGAAAGACACTCACTGACGCCGTCACACGCTCGTTGACGGTTGCCTCCGACAAGGCATCCACACTCTGGTAGACCTCAATACCGCCCATCTGATCAAGTGGCTCAAGGTTTATTCTTTCGAATAGCGCGTGATAGACGCTTTGCTGTTCTTCCACCTGCACAGCCGTGCCACGCGATTGCGCAGAAGATTGTTCTTCGGACATTGTTAGCTTCCCGCCTGTCGAGATGATGGTTTTCTAGTAGCCGCTTTGCGGTGCAAGAGCAGCGAGTTCCTTGCGGAGCTCGTTACTCAGCGCTTCATCTTTAAGAATGCGCTCCAGTTCGGCTCGGAACGTTGCATTGTCGAGAAGATTGGCCTTCAACTCACGCAGCAAGTTTCGCATCGCCAGCAGCGCACGCAACTGGGGAATCTGTCGAGCAACCTGCTCTGGCTCGAAGTCCCTCATGCGCTGAAAAGTCAGTTCGACCGGGGTCTCGGCACCGTCGCCCGACAGCGTATCTTCAACAACAAGCTTGAGACGCGGAGAAAGATCGGACAGCACGCTATCAAAATTTTGCTTGTTGATATTTACCTTCGGCCGCTCTGACAGCGGGCGCTGCTCCTTGCCATTGCTGTAGTCCCCCATCAGCATGAGTTTGAGCGGAAGTTCCACCTTGCGCTGAGCACCGCCCGTATGCAGATCAAGCTTGATGTTCACGCGTGCCTTGGGCACTTCGTTCTGAAAACTGTTTGACGCCATACCGCCTCCTGCGAATACCTGGCGGCAACCGACGTTATCTATAAACGCCGCCGCCCCCTGAACTATAGGATGAAACTTTGAATACGGGTATATGAACGCCAGTACAGCCGGAAGCCTTTCCCTCGACCACAATGACGGATCTTTTCAGGTGACGCCAGCCCTTTAGAGAAATAAGGAAGCTTCCTACAAGCTGCGCCCAAAAACGACCACAAAGTCCTCATGCCACCCCACCACCGCGTTTCAATAAAAGCAACTTGAACTGCATCGACGCATTGACCTAAATCAAAAAGTGGTCATTTCGACGATATATTCACTCGCAGAAAAAATAAACACAGTGTTTGCAATTGCACATTTGAAGTCAGAGACTTCCTCATTACGTGAGCAAGCCCAACTTACCGAGGTGTCCCTACTAGGCACCCGCATCAACCCGACCCGGCAACTAAACCGTTACTTAAAGTTATTGCGATCACGGTTACTTCTTCCAAGCTCGCCTCAATGACGAGTTGCCACTTCCAACGCGAAACTTGGCGCCAACCTGACCATTTTCCGACGTCAGGTACTGAACCTGCCCCGAAAATCGCGGTCTGTCCCTGACGGTCAAACAACCGACCAGTTCGCCGGCCCGTGGCTGCCTTCCCAGCCCCCGCGCCTATATTTCCCGTTCCAGCGAAGACCCGACATGCCTGAATCCCGCCCAGCCTCCCCCGCCTTCCCTGCCCTGCGCATCAGCCTGCTCGCCACCTTGCTGGCCCTCGCCGTCCCGGTCCATGCCGAACAAGCGCCCGCCAGCGACGCCCGCTGGGTCAGCGACAGCCTGAGCACCTACGTGCGCAGTGGTCCGACCGACGGTCACCGCATCGTCGGCACGCTCAAGTCCGGCCAACCGGTGACTCTGGTTGGCAGCCAAGGTAACTACAGCCAGGTGCGTGGACAGAACGGCGATCTGGTCTGGATTCTCACCAGCGACCTGCAATCGGTACCCGGCCAGAACGAGCGCCTGCCGCAACTCGACGCCCAGGTTGCCGAGCTTTCCGGACAGCTCAAGAACATCGACGACAGCTGGAAGAACCGCGTGCAGGGCATGCAGGAAACCTTGGACTCACGCAAGCAACTGATCGACGAACTGCAAGCGCGCAATCAGGCGCTGAACGAACAGCTTGACCAGAGCCAGTCGAGCTTGCGCGACACCCAGGCGCGGTTGGGCGACGAGAACAAGCAAGTGATGATGCGCTACATGGTCTACGGCGGCAGCATCGCTGGTGCCGGCCTGCTGGCAGGCTTGATCCTGCCGGCGCTGACCCGTGGACGTAAGAAGAACGACCGTTGGTTCTGAACGCTTAGCCAAGCCGGCATGACGGCTTCTTCGTGATCAAGCCGGGAAGAAGCCGCCGAGCCGACCCTCTACTTGCCGCGTGCCTTGTTGTAAATGGTCTTGGCCCGATCGGCCGACGCTTGGCATTTTTCCATGTCGCCTGCTTTCTGGCCGTCTTTGGCCTGCTTCAATAGCGCTTTGAAGTCATGCGCCATGCCGCCATGCAGCCCCGGACCATCGGCCTTGTGGATGTCTTCCAGCTCTTTGATCTTGGCCGCGCAGTTGCTCGCGGGATCGGCGTGAGCGGTGAAACTCAGTACAGACGCAATCACCAGCAGAGGCACATATTTCATGGGTTTCATGGAGCGTTCTCCTGGAAATCAAATGGATCGTGTTGGTGCATCGAGCTCAATGCAAACAGCAGCATAGCTGAGCCCAGCAAGCTCGCTGCCGGGCTATTGCCGCACGCCCTGCAATGCCTCCAGCACGCGCGCGGTGGCTTGTTCGATTGGCCCCTCCCGGCAAGCGATACCCAGCTGACGCCATAAACCTGGGCGCAGCGGGCGACGCACGATACGCCGGTCCAATTGCGCTGCCTCGCCCTCCTGGGGTAATAACGTGGCGCCGTAGCCCGCGCCGACCAGGCTTTTGATGGCATCGTTGTAGTTCAACTCGATGCGCGGCTCAGGGAACAACCCTGCCGCTGCGAACCACTCGCCCGTCACGCGCGACAGTTGCGTGCTGCTGTCATTGAGAATCAATGCACGCTGGCCGAGCCATGCCGGTGTGATCCTGGCGGGTGGCTGCCAATCGGCCGGCACGTAGGCAAGGATCGGATCGCGCCGCCAAGGCGTGAGGGCAATACCTTTACCCGCAACCTGGGGCAGCGCTACCAGGGCGATGTCCAACACGCCTTCGCGCAGGTGCGCCAACGACGCCTGGGAGGTGAGTACCTGCACCTGCACATCGATGCCGGGATGGGTAAGGCGCAGTTGCTCAAGCGCTTGTGGCAACAGATGCGCGATAGCGCCGGTCGACGCCCCCAGGCGCACGCGACCGCTGCGGCCCTCGACCTGGCTGCGGACCTCGTCCAGCGCCAGGTCGGCATCGGCCAGCAGGCGGCGCGCACGGGCCAGCAGGGTTTCACCGATAGCCGTGGGCCGCACCTGCTGGCGATTGCGGGTCAGAAGCGTGGCACCGACCCGCGACTCCAATTCCGCCACATGCAGGCTGATGGTTGGCGGCGCCAGATTGAGCTGGCGTGCCGCCTGGGCAAAGGAGCCCAGGTCGGCTATCGCCACCAACGTGCGCAGGCGGTCAAGGCTGAGTTCTCGCATTGGTGTGGCGTCCGGGGGTCGGGGATTGCATACGATTCAGAAAATATGAACGTGCGCTTCACGATATTCAAATTTTCTTTATATCGAAGGCAAGCGAGCATAGGTCACATCTCTACGAGCGGAATCGACAATGCATACCCCACTGGTTTTCATCGATGGCGACCAAGGCACCACCGGCCTGCAAATCCACGCTCGCCTGCACGGCCGCGAGGATGTACGCCTGCTCACCCTGCCTGCCGACGAGCGCAAGAACCCGCAGCGCCGCGCCGAGGCCATCAACAGTGCCGACATCGCCCTGCTGTGCCTGCCGGACGATGCTGCCCGGCAAGCTGTACAGGCCATCCACAATCCAGCGGTGCGGGTCATCGACGCCAGCTCTGCGCACCGCACCACGCCGGGCTGGGTCTACGGCCTGGCGGAACTCGACAGCGGCCAGGCCGAACGCATCGCCCAGGCCAAGCGTGTGAGCAATCCCGGCTGTTACCCGACCGGCGCCATCGCCCTGCTACGCCCGTTGATCCATGCAGGCCTGCTGCCGGCTGACTATCCATTGAGCATTCATGCCGTCTCCGGCTACTCAGGGGGCGGTCGCGCGGCGGTGGAGCGGCACGAAGGCTCGAGCGCGCAGCAGGCGCCACAATTGCAAATGTACGGCCTGGAACTGGCCCACAAGCACGTTCCGGAGATTCAGTTGCACAGCGGGCTGGCGGCGCGCCCGATGTTTCTGCCTGGCTACGCGGCGTATCGCCAGGGCATCGTGCTCAGCATCCCACTGCAACTGCGGCTGCTGCCTGGTCAAGCCAGCGCCGAACAGGTGCAGGCTTGCCTCGAACGGCACTACCAAGGTGCTCGCCATGTGCAGGTCATGCCCCTGCACCAGCACGGTCCAGCGGCACTGCTTGACCCTCAGGCCCTGAATGACAGCAATGACCTGCGCCTGGCGCTATTCGCCAACCCGGAGCACGGCCAGGTCGTGCTGACCGCCGTGTTCGACAACCTGGGCAAGGGCGCCTCGGGCGCGGCGGTGCAGAACCTCGACCTCATGCTCGCGGCGATGCGCGACTAAAAAGGGGTTAGACTGTGCCCCCCACGCCAGTCAGGTATGGGGTGATCCAACCGCAGCCGGAGTCCTTGCACCGATGTTCATTCTCAGCCGCCTCGACAGCGTGGTGCCCGAAACCTTCCAGAACCAGATCCGCGAACTGGTGATTCACAATGTCGGCGAATTGAGCAGCGTTGCCATCCAGGCGAACAACCCGCTCTACCCGCTGTACCAATACGGTGTGGGCATGGAAGTGCATCATTACCTGGACGCCATGGGCGCCAGCGGCGGCCTGGCAGTGGAGGTGCTGTTGGCCCTGGATGCCGACGCCCCGGATCAGTTGCTTGGTTTTGCCCTGGCATTGCCGGCGCAGGATAATCCCCAGGCCTGCGCCCTGGCGTTTCTGGCCGTGGCTGCAAGCCACCGTCGTCGAGGCATCGCCCGGGCATTGCTGGGCGATCTGCAGGCACGCTACGCCAGCGTCGAGCTCAATGCCTTTGCGCACCAGGTGGCGTGGTTCGAAAACATGGGCATGCAAGTGCTAGCTGCCAGCGGACCGCAAGTGCTGATGAGCAGCACCGGCCACGCCAGCGGCGCGCTGATCGGACGCGTGGACATCGCGCCGATCTACCAGAGCGCCGAAGTGCTGCAAATTCACACCTACCTGCTCAACCAGCAAGGTGAGGATGCCATGCTCGAAGCCGAGCAGCAGCGTGATGAAAGGCTCGATGCGCTGACCGCGCAAGCCAATGCCTGCGTTCAGGCGCGAAGGTCCGTGCAGTGAACCCGGTCAGGCGTGTACCCAACGCCTGTGCAGCGCGCGCGCCAGGGCATCGAGCATGAAGCCCAGCACACCGATCAGCAGCACCATGGCCATCAGCTCCGAGTAGGCCAGGCGATCGCGGGTATCGAGGATGAAATAACCTAGCCCAGCGCTGACACCGAGCATTTCACACGGCACCAGCACGATCCACAGGATGCCGATGGCCAGGCGCACACCGGTCAGCACATGGCCGATGACGCCAGGAACGATCACCTTGCATAGGGTTTCCCAGCGCGTGGCGCTCAGGCTGCGGCTGAGCTGCAGCCAACGCGGATCGAGCTGCCGCACGCCGGCTGCGGTGTTCAACAGGATCGGCCAGAGCGCCGCGAATGCCAGCAGGAAGTAGATCGGCTGGTCGCCCACGCCCATCAGCATCACCACCACCGGCATCCACGACAGCGGCGAGATCATCCGCAGAAACTGAAACGCCGGCGTGGTGGCCGCTTCCAGATGCCGATAACTGCCCACCAGCAGGCCCAGCGGCACGCCGATCAGCAACGCCAGCAGCAGGCCGACGAGAATACGCTTGAGGCTGACCCAGATATGCCCGTAGACCTCGGCCTGGCCGAGCAACTCGACCAGGCTTGCCAGGGTCGCCTGCGGCGCGAAGCGTGCCGATAGGCCGTCGGCCTCGCCGAACAGCTGCACCCCAGCCCACCACAGCAGCAACAAGCCCAGCAAACCGACAAGGCCAAGGCCTGCGTGTATCACGTGCGTGCGCATCAGACCGCAAACTCCTCGCTGCGCCGCAAGTCCTCGGCAATGCCGAACACCGACGGCCCGCCTACGGCGGCAATGGCGTTGCGCACGAAACGCTCATCCACCAAGTCGCGCGCGGCATGGGCCGGATCCAGACCTGCGAGAAACGCACTGTCACCCTCGATCAGCGTGTGCTTCAGTCGCTTGACCAGCTCCTCGGTGTAGCTGGGGTACGGATAGGGCTGGAAGTCGATGCGCTGTTCGTCCCACTGCTGGTGCACGATCGCGCCGCTGGCGAGATAAGCGGCGCGGTCCTCGGCGGGCGGGGCCAGGACTTTGCTGAGCACGGCCGGCTCATGCGGGGTGTATTTGTTCGGCCCGGCCTTGGACAGCAAAGCCGCCGCCTCTGCGCGGTGCTCGCGGGTCCATTGCTGTGCCTTGACGATGGCGTTGACCACCTTCTGTGACCACTCAGGGCGATTGTTCAGGTCATGCTCGTGCATGAATACCACGCAGCAGGCATGATTGCGCCAGACATCTCCGGTGAAGCGCTGAACCCGCCCGACCTTGAGGTTCTCGGCCAGGGCGTTGAACGGTTCGGCGACGATATAGCCGGCAATGCGTTTGCTCGCCAGCGCCGGCGGCATGTCCGACGGCGGTAGCACCAGCAGGTTGACCTCGTTGGCGGCCAACTGCGCGTTGGCCGCTTTGGACACCGGGGTCAGACCATTGTCGTTGAGCATCTGCTGCAGCACCACGTTGTGGATCGAATACCAGAACGGAATCGCCACGGTCTTGCCGCCGAGTTGCTTGATGTCGGCGATATCCGGGGCCACGGTCAGGCCGGAGCCGCCGACGTGGTTCCAGGCTACGACCTTGGCCGGCACCTTGCTGGCATAGCGCGCCCAAACGGTCATTGGCGACAGCAGGTGGATGACGTTGACCTGGCCTGAGATGAACGCTTCGATCACCTGTGCCCAGCTGCGCAGCAGAACCGGTCGCTCCGCCTTGATGCCCTCGGCCTCGAACAGTCCGTTGTTGTGCGCCACCAGCAACGGCGTGGCGTCGGTGATCGGCAGGTAGCCGATGCGCACCGGTGCGTCCGGCTCGGCGGCGGCGCGGGCCTGCAAGCTGGACAGTAGCGGCACGGCACCGGCGGCGGTGAGCATGGCGCTGAGCTTGAGAAAATCACGACGCGAGGTAGAGGAACAGCAGTCATCCATGCACATGTGCAGGCTCCAAAGGCAACGAGCAGGGGCGGGGCTCAGCGTTGCCGCTGGCCTGCCGCAGGGTTTTCAGAATGTCGATACGCAGCGCGCCGAGCTCCTCGACCCGCTGCGCCCGCGGTTGCGGCAGGTCGATGGACCATTGGCCGAGCACACGCGCCGGCTGATCGCCCAGCAACAGCACGCGGTCGGACAACAGCAGGGCTTCGTCGATATCGTGGGTAATCAGCACCGCAGCGGTGTTGTGAGTGGCGATCAACTGCAAAAGCAGTTGCTGCATGTCGGCACGGGTGACCTCATCCAGGGCACCGAAGGGCTCATCGAGCAGCAGCACTTGCGGCTGGCGTGCCAGGCAGCGGGCCAGTGCCGTGCGCTGGGCCATGCCGCCGGACAACTGGGCGGGATATTGGCCACGTGCGCGATCCAGGCCCACGGCGCTGATGGCATGGTCGATGCGGGCGCGACGTTCGGCCGGCGCCAGCTTGGGTTGCCGGGCGAAGTCCAGGCCGAAGGCGACGTTTTTCTCCAGGCTCAGCCAGGGCAGCAGGCTGGGGTCTTGAAAGGCCACCGCCAGGCGCGGGTGCGGGCCTTGCAGTGGCAGCCCATGCAGGCTCACGCTGCCGCTGCAGGGCTGTTGCAGGCCGGCCAGCACCCGCAGCAAGCTGGACTTGCCTACCCCACTGGGGCCAAGAATGCTCACCACCTCACCGGGCACCAATTGCAGATCGAACTGCGCCAGCACCGCTTGCCACCCCCCTTCACGCGGATAACCCAGGCTGATGCCCTGGGCATGCAGCAACGCCTGGCTCATGCGCTGGCAGCCTGGCGGTGCAGTTCGGCGCGGAGCTGGACCAGGCTAGGCGTGACGATCGGCACGAACGCCGACTCGCGCCAGCGTCGGGCGAAGCCTGCGCCGAACTCATCCAGGTAGGCCTTGCCGCCACTGGCCTGCAGTTCGAGCTGAACGGCATCGGCGGCGCTTTCGGCCAGGGTGATGCGCAGTTTGAACAGCGCCGCCGGCTGGCCTTCGAAGCGACCTTCGAGCAAGCCCTGCTTAAGCTCGGCCACGGTGTTTTCCAAACGCTCCTTGAGCACCTGGCGGTGCTCCTCAAGGAACGACAAGCGCCCATGCAGGTGCTCGTGGACTTCCTGCAGCGAGCGCCGCGCCAGGCCAATTGCCATACCGCACTGCAACGCCAGAAACGCAGGCCGCACCTTGGGCAGAAACTGGCGGGCATTGTCGTGCAACAGCCAGTCGCGGCCCAGTTCCACCTCATGGAACGCCAGCGCGGCGGTATTGCTCGATTGCAGCCCCATCAGCTGCAGGTCGTCGGAGCGCTCAAGGCCAGGGCTGGTGGAGGGGATGGCTGTGACGAACGGCGCCCCGCCGGCTTCGTCTTCGATCGCGGCGGCGACGACGAAGCCACTTTTGCGCAAGTTGGTCACCCAATGCAGGCGGCCGTCCAGGGTCCAGCCCGTTGCGCTTGGGCGAGCGCGCACTTGCAGCGACTCGATGCCCGAGAGGAATTTCATGGCATTTGACAGCCCGGTGGCACCGGCCAGCTCGCCGGTCAGCAGACCGGGCAGCAAGCGCTCGCGCAGGGTTTGATTGGGGCTTTGCAGCAGGTATTCGATGAACGCGCGCTGGCCCCAGCAGACGAACGCTGCGGCCAATGAACGGCTGGCGATGGCAGCGATGGCCTCGACCGCATGGGAGACCGCGCCGCCGCTGCCGCCCATGGCCGGATCCACGCCGATGCGCAGCAGCTGTGATTCGGCGATGTGCGCGAGCACCTGCTGCGGCTCGCACTGCCCCTGGTCGATGGCTTCGGCATGGGCATCCAGCCACTGACGAAATGCATTATCAAGCATGTCCCTACTCCTTGTTTGATCGCAGGCGCTACCGGCGCCAGGCCGACATCATGCGGTTGGCTGCCAGCGGTACTTGCTCAGCTCGTCATTGAGCGGCGTCTGGGCGAACACATTAGCAAAGTTGCACAAGGTTGCGAGGCTCACGCCCAGAATCACTTCCAAGGCGTTGCCCTCGGTGAAGCCGGCGTCGCGCAGTGCTTGATAAGTAGCGGCGCTGACATTGCCGCGGGTGGCGATGACTTCGCGGGTGAAGGCGGCCAGGGTTTCGTAGCGGGCGTCAGGCAATTGGCCACGTGCGCGCAGCGCCTCGACCACCTCAGCAGGCAACTTGGCCTTGTTCAGCGCAACGGCGGTGTGCCCGGCGACGCAGAAATCGCAGCCATGCTCGGTGGCAGCGATCAGCTGCACCACCTCACGCTCGGCCAGGGTGAGTTCGGACTTGCCGTTCAACGCCGATACCGTGACGTAGGTTTCCAACGCCGCTGGCGCATTGGCCAGCACGCCAAGCAAGTTGGGGATGAAACCGGAGTTCTTCTGCGCGCTTTCAAGGAATGGGCGAGCCGCTTCCGGGGCGCTCTGCAGAGTGTGTAGAGTAATGCGCGAGGTCATGGAGAGGTGTCCTTGAGTGAGAAGTGGCTATAGTCTGTTGGTTATAAGAACCGCTCTCCATATTCATCAGTCGCTTTTTCTTGCTCCTGAGTCTTTGCATTAGATGATTTCATCCAGCCATCTCGTCGATTGGTTATTAGAAAGCCTGGAGCTCGACACCAGTTTGTTTCACGTGGGCCGCTACTGCGGTGCCTGGCATGCCAGCACCCACGGCATGGGCCGTGCCAGCTTTCATCTGGTGGTTCAAGGACACTGCTGGCTGCATGTCGACGGCCACGATCAGCCCGAACGGTTGGAAGCTGGCGATGCGGTGTTTCTGTTGCGAGACCTGGGATATCGGCTTTCCAGCGATCAGGATCCCGCCACAGCCTGTGCACAGCCGCGGCAAACCATGCAGGCGCTGGCCCCCGCTGCAAGCGATGGCGTAGGCCTGGTGTGCGGTTTTTTCGACTTTCGCCCGGGCTTGTCGTCGCTGATCGTCGAGGGACTGGCCGACTGGATCGTGCTGCGCGCCAATGAGCCGGCCGGACATGCGGCCAGGACCCTGTTCGGCCTGATTCTGGACGAGTGCCAAGGCACTGCGTCCCAGACCTTGCTAGAGCGCCTGACGCACCTGCTGTTTCTTTACGTCCTGCGCCAGCAGGTGAATGCCGGCACGCCGCTGCGCGGGCTCGTGGCCCTGGCGCGCCAGCCTGGTTTCAGTGCCCTGCTGGAGCAGCTGATCGATCAGCCTGGACAGGCCTGGAGCCTGGAAACCATGGCGGCGCTGACCGGACTTTCGCGCTCGGCGTTCTTCAAGCGTTTCGTCGACTGCGCCGGGCAGTCGCCGGGCCAAGTGCTTCTGGCCCTGCGCATGCGCCATGCCCGTCGCTTGCTGCAAGCGGGCAACACGGTAGAGCAAGTCGGTGCGCAGGTCGGTTATCAATCGGTAGCTGCCTTCACCCGCGCCTTCGCCAAGGCCATTGGCGTGCAACCGGGGGCGTACCGACGCCAGCATGAACAGCGCTGAGGGGCAACTCAGGCCGGATCAGGCCGGTGTAAAGCAGATTACCTCGAGCGTATCTCCCTGCCCCAGTGTCCGTGCACCGCTCGCTGATCCAGCGACTGACCTGTTGCTTCAATTCGGCCGATAAGAATCGGCTAATTGCCATCGTTTAACGACCATTTCCTGACAGATCCATCAGAAAACGACGATTTACCAGGCATTGTTTTTACATTGAATGACTGGTCAATATTAGTGGCCATATGGCATCATCGAAATCAAAAACGCATTCGCGAGGGTGAGGCACACATCTAAATCCGCAGCGCATCGAGAGCTTGGCACCACCCCGGTGACCCGGCCTTTCGTCCATGCTCTTGACGCCTGCACGCCAACGTCAAGGAGCAATCGATGCACTTAAGGAATATGAAGATCGGCACCCGTGCCACCAGCGTGTTCGCCCTCTTGGGCCTGCTGGTCTTGGCCATGGGCCTGATCGCGCTCTATGAAACCCGGCAGATGGACGAAGCCACGGACGAAATCCGCGTGACCTGGATGCCCGCGGTGGTGTCGCTCAGCGAAATCAGCACCAACCTCGGCCGAGCCCGCGCCGTCACGTTGCGCGCCGCGCTCGATGAGAGCCCCAGCGAACGCGCGCGCAGCATCGACATGGTCAAGACCATCAACGATCAGCTCAAGGCCGGGCTCAAAGCCTACGATGACACGATCATCGACGCCGATGACCGTGCGTTGTTCACGACCTTCCAGGGTGCCTATCAGCAATACCTCGATTTGCAACTGCTGGTGCTGCAAGATATCGCGGCCGGCCGCATGCTCGAAGCCAAGCAACAGATCGGCGGACCCCTGTCGCAATACGCCGACACCATGATGAAAACCCTGGGCGCGCTGATCGCCTACAACGGCAAGGGCGCTGAAGATGCATCGCAACGCAGCAGCGATGTGGCCGACCAGGCCTTTACTGCGGTGCTGGTGGCACTGGCGGTGATCCTGCTGGCCCTGGCTGGCGTGGCGACCCTGCTTACACGCAGTATCGTGGTGCCGCTGGGCGAGGCCGTCGCCGTCGCGGAACGTGTGGCCACTGGCGACCTCACCCAGCAAATTCAAGCCACCGGTCGAGACGAACCAGCACTGCTGCTCGGCGCCTTGAATCGTATGCAGACCAGCCTGCGTGACACCATTCGGCAGATCGCTGCGTCTTCCGACCAACTGGCGTCGGCTTCCGAAGAGCTGCACAGCGTGACCGAGGACACCAGCCGTGGCCTGCATCAGCAAAGCGCGGAGATTGACCAGGCGGCCACCGCCGTCAACCAGATGACCGCGGCCGTCGAAGAGGTGGCCAACAATGCGGTGAGCACCGCGGACGCGTCCAAAGGCGCCGACCAGACCACCCGCGACGGTCGCGATCAGGTCAACCAGGCGCTGGCGTCCATCGAGCAATTGGTCAACGACGTGACCGGTACTTCGGTTGAGATTGAGCAGTTGGCCAACAATGCCAACGAGATCAGCCGGGTGCTGGATGTGATTGGCGCCATCGCCGGGCAAACCAACCTGCTGGCGCTCAACGCCGCCATCGAAGCGGCCCGCGCCGGCGAGGCCGGACGTGGCTTTGCCGTGGTTGCCGACGAGGTTCGCGCACTGGCCCACCGCACCCAACAGTCGACGGCCGAGATCGAGCAGATGATCGCCGGCATCCAGACCGGCACCGAACGCGCAGTTGCGGCGATGCACAACAGCCGCAGCCGCGCCAATGGCACCCTGGAAGTGGCACAAGGCGCGGGCGGTGCGCTGCAAGTGATCGCCGAGGCGATCGCCTCGATCAACCAGCGCAACCTGGTGATTGCCAGCGCTTCGGAGGAGCAGGCGCAGGTGGCCCGGGAAGTGGACCGTAACCTGGTGAACATTCGCGACCTGTCGATGCAGACCTCGGCCGGGGCCAACCAGACCAGCGCGGCGGCTCAGGACCTGTCGCGCCTGGCGGTAGACCTCAACGCCATGGTCGCGCAGTTCAAGGTCTGAGCAGAAACGATCGGGGCCGCAGCGCGGCCCCTTCGTACAGCTACCCGGCGCTCATTCGTTGACGCTGACCACCCGCCCTGCCTTGTCGGCAGCCTTGCCACGGGTCGCCAGGCAATAGTACAGCGGCACCGTCACCAGCAAACCGAACAACCACGACAAGTCAGCCCCTTCGACGAGGTTCGAATAAGGCCCGACATACAGCGAAGTGTTGGCGAACGGCAGCTGCACCAGGATGCCGCAGGCGTAGGCGATGATCGCGTGGTGATTGAAGCGGCCATAGATGCCGCCGTCGGCACGGAAGATCGAAGCGATGTCGTATTGGCCCTTCTTGATCAGATAGAAGTCGATCAGGTTGATCGAAGCCCACGGCACCAGGACCAGCAACAGCGCCAGAATCAGGCCGATGAACTGGCCGATGAAGTCCGCCGAGGCGTTCAGCGCCACCAGCGCGCAACCGACCAGGATGATCGAGGCGAGCACCACGCGGACCTTGACGCTCGGGGTCCACTCGGCGATGAAGGTCTGGATCGCCGTGACGATGGATAGCACCGCGCCATACAGGTTGAGCGCGTTGTGGCTGATGATGTTGAGCAGAAACAGCACCATCAGGATCGGACCCAGCCAGCCGGTAGCCTGCTTCACTGCGTCCATTGCATCAGTGCCCTGGGGGACGCACAAGACAGCGATGGCGCCAAAGCTGAAGCACAGGATAGTACCCAGCGTCGCGCCGAAATAGGTCGCCCAGAAAGGTTTGGCGATGCCTACTTCGCGCGGCAGGTACCGCGAATAGTCCGAGGTGTAGGGCGAGAAGCTGATCTGCCAGATGATGCCCAGCGATACCGTGGCGATGAAGCCCGACAGGTTGAAAGCGCCGCGGCTGAAGAAGTCGGCGGGCAGTTCCTGGACGAACATCATGATGAAGCCGGCCAAAAGCGCCGAGCCCATGACCCAGGTGCCGATGCGATTGAGGATATGGATGAAGCGGTAGCCGATCACGCCGATGGCCGTGGCGCTCAACGCGCCGATCACAATGGCACTGGGCATCGGCACGCCTGGGGCGATGCCGTGAATGGTCTTGCCCGCCAGCACGATGTTGGAAATGAAGAAGCCGACATAGATCAGCGCAGTGAAGAACACGATCAGCAAGGCGCCATAGCGGCCGAACTGGCCACGGCTCTGCACCATCTGCGGAATGCCCAGCTGCGGTCCCTGCGCAGAGGCCAGGGCGATGAACACGCCCCCGATCAGATGACCCATGACGATGGCGACCAGCCCCCACAGCAGGTTCAGCTGAAACACCTGGACCACCATGGCGCCGGTGACGATTGGCAGTGGCGCGATGTTGGTACTGAACCAGAGGGTGAACAGGTCGCGCGCCTTCCCATGGCGCTCGGCAGGTGGAACGTAATCGACCGTGTGATTCTCGACAAACTGGTGTTGCGACGACGGTTGGGACATAGGATTCAGCTCGAAAGGTCGTTTTTATCGTTGTAAGGAAACCGCATCTAGGCGGCCTCTCAGCTGCGGACCATATTATGGTATTCCAAGCTTTTGACAACACTGCTCCGCAGGAAAAAACCGCCACTGATCTGCTTTGAACGCCCCTGCGACAAACCGACTCACCGCTTAAAGCCACGGAATTCAGTGCTTACAGCCATTCATCGTGAAAAATCAGCGGTGAAAATTCTGCTTGCAAAATAGGTATTACGGTATACCATCAGACACATCAACGATAAAAACCGCGGACCACCGCAGCCTTTTCAGAGGTACCTTTGATGATCGACGCAACCGTCTACAAGCACGTCCTGGGCTCCTTTCCCTCCGGCGTTACCGTCATCACCACGCTGGACGACGACGGCTCGGTCGTCGGACTGACTGCCAGCGCTTTTTCCTCCCTGTCGATGGACCCTCCGCTGGTGCTGTTCTGCCCCAACTACAGCTCCGACTCCTACCCTGTACTGATCAAGCAAAAGCGCTTCGCCATCCATCTGCTTTCTGGTGAACAGCAGGCTGAAGCCTATGCTTTCGCAAAAAAAGGCAAGGACAAGGCCACGGGTATCGAGTGGACACTGAGCGCGCTGGGCAACCCGATCCTGGCTGGCGCCACCGCCGTCATCGAGTGCGAACTGTGGCGTGAATATGAAGGTGGCGACCACGCCATCATGGTCGGCAAGGTGCACAACCTGATCGTGCCCGAGCAGGCGCCACGGCCGATGATCTATTGCCGCGGCAAGATGGCCTGCCTGCCGGCCTTTGCCTGAAGCCCATTGTCAATCGAGACACCTGGTGCCGCCTGCACGGTACCAGACACTTTCAAGCGTTGAGGAAAAGCCCCATGAAATTTTCGTTGTTCGTGCACATGGAACGTTGGGATGAACAGGTCAGCCACCGCCAGCTGTTCGAAGACCTGACCGAACTGACCCTGATGGCCGAGAACGGTGGTTTCAGCACGGTATGGATCGGCGAACACCACGCCATGGAATACACCATCTCGCCAAGCCCGATGCCGCTGCTGGCGTACCTCGCCGCCCGCACCGAGAAGATCCGCCTGGGCGCCGGGACGATCATCGCCCCCTTCTGGAACCCCATCCGGGTGGCCGGCGAGTGCGCCCTGCTCGATGTAATCAGTAACGGCCGCATGGAAGTAGGCCTGGCCCGTGGCGCCTATCAATTCGAATTCGACCGCATGGCTGGCGGCATGCCGGCAACCGACGGCGGCAAGGCTCTGCGCGAGATGGTGCCGGTGGTGCGCAAGTTGTGGGAAGGCGATTACGCCCATGAAGGCGAGGTCTATAAATTCCCGACCTCGACGAGTGTGCCGAAGCCGTTCAACGCCACTCCACCGATGTGGATCGCCGCGCGCGATCCGGATTCGCACAACTTTGCCGTGGCCAACGGCTGCAATGTGATGGTCACGCCGCTGATGAAGGGCGACGAAGAAGTGCTGGATTTGAAAAACAAGTTCCAGGCCGCCTGCGACAACAACCCCGACGTGCCGCGCCCGCAACTGATGGTGCTGCGTCACACGCATGTGCACAGCCCGGCCGAGCCTGAAGGCTGGAAGGTCGGCGCCCAGGCGATTTCGCGCTTCTACCGCACCTTCGATGCCTGGTTCGGCAACAAGACCGTGCCGGTCAATGGCTTCCTCGAACCGAGTCCCGAGTCGAAGTTCGCTGAAGTGCCGGCGTTCCAGCTGGAGAACATCCGCAAGAACACCATGATTGGCACGCCCGAAGAAATCATCGCGCGGATCAAGTACTACCAGGAGCTGGGCGTCGACGAATTCAGCTTCTGGTGCGACAACAGCCTGCCGCACGCCGAGAAGAAAAAGTCGCTGGAGCTGTTCATCAAGGAAGTGGTGCCAGCGTTCGCGTGAGACGGTATCGCTCCAAAGCCCGCGCAAGCGGGCTTTTTTTTCGCTGCAAGGCGCGAATGCCAGGCGCCTGAAAAAGCCTTCGTCCTGGCTTGCAGCTCGCTGAGAGAGGCCCTTTCGTCTTTGCCGAGAGAGAAATTTTCGGCCACCTCTTGCACAACAAATATTATGGTATACCATCAGACAACAAGAGCTGATAACCCTCACCAGGAGCCATCCATGAGTTTCGAAATCCGCAAGATCGTCACCTACTCCGAAGAGACCCGCATCGAAGGCGGCAAGGCGACCGACAAGCCAGTGACCATGGTCGGCCTGGCTGTGGTCATCAAGAACCCTTGGGCTGGTCGCGGTTTCGTTGACGACCTCAAGCCGGAGATCCGTGCCAACTGCTCCGCGCTCGGTGCCTTGATGGTCGAACGCCTGACCGCCGCCATCGGCGGTGCCGACAAGATCGAAGCCTACGGCAAGGCTGCCGTGGTCGGTGCCGACGGCGAGATCGAACACGCCTCGGCCGTGATCCACACCCTGCGTTTCGGCAACCACTACCGTGAAGCGGTCCAGGCCAAGAGCTACCTGAGCTTCACCAACAAGCGCGGCGGCCCGGGTACCTCGATCCAGATCCCGATGATGCAGAAAGACGACGAAGGCCTGCGCTCGCACTACATCACCCTGGAAATGCAGATCGAAGACGCACCGCGTGCCGATGAAATCGTCGTCGTGCTCGGCGCTGCCGACGGCGGCCGTCTGCACCCGCGTATTGGCAACCGCTACATCGACCTGGAAGAACTGGCTGCCGAAAAAGCCAACGCTCAATAACAACAACCAAGACGGGCCGGGGCGTGGCGTGCTTACCCGCCGCGCCCGACCTTCAAGGAGCGCCCTTCATGATTCAGCCTGTCGCTGAACGTACACCCGCCGGCACCAGCTACCTGTCTGTCGGCCAGGGCCAACCCGTGGTACTGATCCACGGCGTGGGCCTGAACAAGGAAATGTGGGGCGGTCAGATCGTTGGCCTGGCCAGCGGCTACCGCGTCATCGCCTACGATATGCTCGGCCATGGCCAGAGCGCCCTGCCCGCCGCCGATATCGGCCTGGAGGGGTACGCCGCGCAGCTCGCCGAATTGCTCGACCACCTGCAGATCAGCCAAGCCAACGTGATTGGCTTCTCCATGGGCGGCCTGGTCGCACGGGCCTTTGCCCTGCACTATCCGCAGCGCCTGTCGGCCCTGGTGGTGCTCAACAGCGTGTTCAACCGCACCCCCGAGCAGAGCGCCGGGGTCATCGCCCGCGCCGCCCAGGCCGCCGAGCTCGGCCCCGATGCCAATGTCGATGCAGCCCTGGATCGCTGGTTCAGCCGCGAGTACAAGGCCGCCAACCCTGCCCAGGTCGCCGCCATTCGCCAGGTGCTGGCCAGCAACGACCCGCAGGGCTACCACACCACCTACTCGCTGTTCGCCACCCAGGACATGTATCGCGCCGCCGACCTTGGCAACATCCAGGTGCCGACGCTGATCGCCACCGGTGAACTCGATTCCGGCTCCACCCCGGCCATGACCCGCCAGCTCGCTGCCTGCATTCCTGGCGCGCGCAGTGTGGTCCTCGCCGAGCAAAGGCATATGATGCCCGTGGAAGCCCCGCGTGAAGTCAACAAGATGCTGCTGGACTTCCTCGCCCAAGCTCGCAGCCTTTCCGAATCTGCCAAGGGGATTGTTGCATGACCCTCGTTCGTTTCCAGATGTGCATCGATGGCCAGTGGCTCGATGCCCAGAGCGGCAAGACCTTCGATAGTCTCAATCCGGCCACGGCCCAGGCCTGGGCGCAACTGCCCGATGCCGACGAAGCCGATGTCGAGCTGGCCGTACAGGCTGCGCAGCGCGCCTTCGACAGCGCCCAATGGCGCAGCATCAGCGCGACTGCACGCGGCAAGCTGCTGCGCCGCCTGGGTGATCTGATTGCCGAGAACAAGGAACACCTGGCCCAGCTGGAGAGCCGCGACAACGGCAAGCTGATCCGCGAAACCCGCGGCCAGGTTGGCTACCTGCCAGAATTCTTCCATTACACCGCAGGCCTTGCCGACAAGCTCGAAGGCGGCACCCTGCCGCTGGACAAGCCTGATCTGTTCGCCTACACCGTGCACGAGCCGATCGGCGTGGTCGCCGGGATCATCCCGTGGAACAGCCCGCTGTACCTGACCGCGATCAAGCTGGCCCCTGCTCTGGCTGCAGGTAACACCATCGTGCTCAAGCCATCCGAGCACGCCTCGGCTACCATTCTCGAGCTGGCCCGCCTGGCCCTGGAAGCCGGCTTCCCGCCTGGGGTGGTCAACGTGGTGACTGGCTACGGTCCAAGTACCGGTGCTGCGCTCACCCGCCACCCATTGGTACGCAAGATCGCCTTCACCGGCGGCGCCGCCACCGCCCGTCACGTGGTGCGCAGCAGTGCCGAGAACTTCGCCAAGCTGTCGCTGGAACTGGGCGGCAAGTCGCCGAACATCATCTTTGCCGATGCCGACCTGGACAGCGCCATCAACGGCGCGGTAGCGGGCATCTACGCCGCCTCCGGGCAAAGCTGCGTGGCCGGCTCGCGCCTGCTGGTGCAGGATGAGATCTTCGATGAGTTCGTCGAGCGCCTGATCGCCCGCGCCAAGCGCATCCGCATCGGTAGCCCGCAAGACGACGCCAGCGAAATGGGCCCGATGGCCACGGCCCAGCAACTGGCCGTGGTCGAAGGGCTGGTCGCAGCGGCCAAGGCCGAAGGTGCCAAGCTGCACATGGGCGGCAAGCGTGCCGAGGTCGAGGGCGACGGCTGGTTCTACGAGCCGACGCTGTTCGAATGCGACAGCAATTCGATGACCATCATGCAGGAAGAAGTCTTCGGCCCGGTCGCCGCGGTGATCCGCTTCAAGACCGAAGAGCAGGCCCTGGCCATTGCCAACGACTCGCAGTTCGGTCTGGCCGCCGGTATCTGGACCCGCGACCTGGGCCGCGCCCACCGCCTGGCCCGCGACGTGCGTTCCGGGATCATATGGGTCAACACCTACCGCGCCGTGTCGGCCATGGCGCCGATCGGTGGCTTCAAGAACAGCGGCTACGGCCGTGAAAGCGGCATCGATTCGGTGCTGGCCTATACCGAGCTGAAGACCGTGTGGATCAACCTGTCCACCGCGCCGATGCCCGACCCGTTTGTGATGCGTTGAGAGGTAGCACGAGATGATCGAACCAGGCATCTACAAAGACGTGATGGGCTCGTTCCCGTCCGGCGTCACCGTGGTCACCACCCTGGATGCCGACGGCGGCATCGTCGGCATCACCGCCAGCGCGTTCAGCGCTCTGTCGATCGACCCGGCGCTGGTGCTGTTCTGCCCCAACTACGCCTCCGACACCTACCCGATCCTGCGTGACAGCAAGCAGTTCGCCATTCACCTGTTGTCGGCCGAGCAAACCGCCGAAGCCTACGCCTTTGCCGGCAAGGGCAAGGACAAGGCCAAGGGCGTGGAGTGGCACCTGAGCGAGCTGGGCAACCCGTTGCTGGCCAAGGCCACCGCGATCATCGAATGCGAGCTGTGGCGCGAGTACGACGGTGGCGATCATGCGATCATCGTCGGCGCCGTGAAGAACCTGGTGCTGCCGGCCGAGCCGGTGACGCCGATGGTCTACCACAAAGGCAAGCTGGGCGCCCTGCCCCCGTTGGGCTGACGGCACCCACCCACCTTTTTTGGGGGCTGCGCACATCGTCTCACCCTCGGTTGCGGCCCCTGTTTTATTGCGGAGTACTGCGCATGAGCAACGAGAAGTACGACAAAGGCCTGGAGATTCGCACTCAGGTGCTGGGCGAGGACTACGTCAACCGTTCGATTCAGAACGCCGACGACTTCACCAAGCCGCTGCAGGAGCTGGTTACCGAATACTGCTGGGGTCATGTCTGGGGCCGTGAAGGCTTGTCGCTCAAAGAGCGCAGCATGATAAACTTGGCCATGATTTCCGCGCTCAACCGGCCCCACGAGCTCAAGCTGCATATTCGCGGCGCCTTGCGCAATGGCCTGAGCCGTGAGCAAATTCGCGAGATCCTGCTCCAGGTCGGCATTTATTGCGGCGTACCGGCGGCGGTGGACAGTTTCCGCCTGGCCCGCGAAGCGTTCGCCGAAGCCGATGCGGAGTCAACCCGTTAACAGCGGGCTGTTCGAACCCACGCAAGGAGCACCCGCGGTTCGTGGTGTTGCATGACGTGGGCGCAGACAGCCTCATTCAGAGCGCCTTCGATGAAACGCCAGCCCCTCGACGACAGCTTCAAGGTCAACCGCAACCCCGTTACCCTGCGTGAAATCGTGCTCGACAAGCTGCGCGGCGCGATCATGAATTTCCACCTGCTGCCAGGCGACCGCCTGGTCGAGCGCGACCTCTGCGACCGCCTCGGCGTCAGCCGTACGTCGGTGCGCGAGGCCTTGCGCCATCTGGAGTCCGAAGGGCTGGTGGAATTCGCCGACGCCAAGGGCCCGCGGGTGGCCATCATCACCCTGGAAGATGCCCGCGATATCTACGAATTGCGCTGCGTGCTCGAAGGCTTGATCGTCCAGCTGTTCACCCTCAACGCCAAAGCCAAGGACATCCGTGCCCTGGAACGCGCCCTTGAAGTCAACCGCGAAGCGCTTGAAGAAGGCGAACTGCAACAGGTGCTGGATTCGGTGCAAGGCTTCTACGACGTGTTGCTCGAAGGCTCGGGCAACCAGGTGGCGGCGCAGCAGCTGCGCCAGCTGCAAGCACGCATCAGCTACCTGCGCGCCACCTCGGTGTCGCAGCAGAACCGTCGCGGTGCCAGCAACCGGGAAATGGAAAAGATGGTCGAGGCGATCAAAGGTGGCGACCCGCTGGTAGCGCACCAGGCCTCGGTCGACCATGTGCGTGCCGCCGCCAAGGTCGCGCTCGATTACCTGCGCCAGAAGCAGGATGACAACCCCAAGGTGCGCGACATGGTCGAGCCTTTGGCCCTGAAGGATCCACGCATCTGAACCCCGCATAGGCCCTGACATGCCCAACGTCCCGCGCTACTGCCCGCACTGCACCACGCAACTGGCCCGGGGCGTGCCGCCTGGCGATACCCACGAACGCCTGCACTGCACCGGCTGCGGTTACGTGCACTACATCAACCCGAAGATCATCGCTGGCTGCATCATCGAGCGCGACGGCAAGTACCTGCTGTGCCAGCGCGCCATCGCCCCGCGCCCAGGCACCTGGACGCTGCCGGCCGGGTTCATGGAAGCCGGTGAAACCACCGAGCAGGCGGCCCTGCGCGAGGTCTGGGAAGAAAGCGGGGTGCGCGGCGACATCGTCTCGCCCTACTCGATCTTCAGCGTGCCGACGATCAGCGAGGTGTACATCATCTTCCGCGCCGTGGTCATCGAAGAAACCGGGCAATACGGCCCGGAAACCTCCGCTTACAAATTCTTCGAACCGGATGAAATCCCCTGGGACGAAATCTATTATCCAGCGATCCGGCAGATTCTCGAACGCTATATCCTCGAGCGCCAGGCTGGGGTATACGGCATTTACATGGGCAATGACGACACCGGCAAGGTGCACTTCATGCGTTGATCCGGGCCATCGCCTGATTGGCCAGTCATCGCTGCGTCAGTGAGCGCACAAATGTCTCGCCAAGCTGCCATTCTCGGTGCACCCTTAACGCATTTTTGGGTAGGGGCTGGTTGGGCACATGGCTAAATGGCTAGACGGCGGCGGCATGATGGCTGAGCTCATCCGCAACCATGACTGGGACGCAACGTCCTTGGGCCCGCTCGACGCTTGGCCCGATCCATTGAAAACCACCGTGGCCCAGTGCCTGGCCTCGCGCTTTCCGCAGGCGGTGCTATGGGGACCGAAGCTGCTGACGTTCCACAACGATGCCTTCCTGCCGATCCTGGGGCAGAAACCCTCGGCCCTGGGCAAACCCTTCAGCGAGGTCTGGGCCGAGGCCTGGGACGATATCGGTGCCATGGCGGACCGCGCCATGGCCGGCGAAGCGGTGTTCATCGAGGATTTTCCGCTGATGATCTCCCGTAACGGCGCACCCGAGCGGGCCTACTTCACGTTCTGCTACAGCCCCATACGCGACCACCAAGGCACCATCGTCGGCATGGTCGATACCGTTGTCGAGACTACTCACGGCGTAGTGGTCAACCAGCGCCTGAAGTTTCTCGATGACCTCAACCGCACCGTCACCGATGCCACCGACCCCGATCGGATACTTGCCATCACCACCGGCATGATGGTCGAGCACCTGCAATTGTCGAGCTGCGCCTATGCGGTCATGGAACCGGATCAGGACGGCTTCGTGATCTGTGGCGATGCGGTGGCGCCAGGCTCGCAGCGACTGCTCGGCCGCTATTCGCTGCATGATTTCGGTCGCCTGGCGGTGAGCCGTCTACGCAGCGGCCTGCCCTTGGTGATCAACGACAACCTGCGCGAATTGGCCCCTGAAGAGGCCGCCACGTTCCAGGCCATCGGCATCACTGCGACCATCTGCATGCCGTTGATCAAGGGAGGCCGGCTGACCGCGCTGATGGCCATCCATGACAAGGCGCCGCGGCACTGGACGCAGTACGAACAGGCATTGATCAGTGAGGTGACGGAACGGTCGTGGGCGCACATTCAGCGCGTCCAAGCCCATGCCGAGGTGCGTGCGGCGATGGCGGCGCTGGAAGCGCTCAACGCCAACCTGGAGCATCGCGTCGAAGAACGCACCAGCCAGTTGCTGCACACCGAAGCGGTGCTGCGTCAAACCCAGAAGCTCGAGGCCATCGGCCAGTTGACCGGCGGTGTGGCCCACGACTTCAACAACCTGCTGACCATCATCCGTTCATCCCTGCACTTTCTGCAGCGCCCTGCCCTCGATCAGCAGCGCCGCGAACGTTACTTCAAAACCATTGCCGATTCCGTCGACCGGGGCGCCAAGCTGACCGCTCAGCTGCTGGCCTTCGCCCGGCGCCAGGCCCTTAGCCCACAGTTGTTCGAAGCCGGTTCCAGGCTCGAGGCCATGGCCGACATGCTCGACACGGCCACCGGTGCGCGGGTGCAGGTAGAACTGCAACTGCCGGCAGCGCCCTGCTACATCCGCGCTGACCTGAGCCAACTGGAAACCGCGGTCATCAACCTCATGCTCAATGGCCGTGACGCCATGGGCGGCGAAGGCACCTTGCGCCTGTGCCTGCTGGCCGACCAGCAGATGCCAGGCCAACCCGGCACCTTCGCCGCGATCACCGTGCGTGACAGCGGTGTCGGCATCGCTCCAGAGCTGCTGGAGCGTATCTTCGATCCGTTCTTCACCACCAAGGCACCCGGCGAGGGCACCGGGCTGGGCCTGTCCCAGGTGTTCGGTTTCGCCAAGCAGTCGGGCGGCGATGTCAAGGTCAGTAGCGTGCCTGGGCAAGGTACGTGCTTCACCCTGTATCTGCCTGAGGAGTCCGCACCGCCGACGGAATCAGCGGCAGACCTTGAGCCCACGGATGCGCCGCCGCCACGCTTCACCCGGCCACGGCGCATCTTGATCGTCGAGGATAATCCGGACGTCGGCAGCTTCACCGCGCAGATCCTGGAAGACCACGGCTACTGCATCAGCTGGGCCAGCTCGGGCGAAGACGCGCTCGCGCATCTGGAACACGCTGACGAAGCCTTCGATGCGGTGTTTTCCGATGTGGTGATGCCCGGCATGGGCGGTTTGGCCTTGGCCAAGGCATTGCGCGAGCAGCATCCTCACCTGCCGGTCATTCTCACGTCCGGGTATAGCGAGGCGTTCGCCGAAGGCGGGCATCTGGGCTACGGTTTTCTGGCCAAGCCGTATTCGGCCACCCAGCTGTGCCAGATGCTGGCCAAGCTGCTCAGTTGATCAGTGGGCTGAGGCCAGCAGCTGCGCCACGCTCTGGGCCAGTTCGGCCTGGCGAAACGGCTTGCGCAAGACCTCGAAACCATTGAGTTCGCGCGGCGTCAGGTTGGCATAGCCGGTAATGATCAGCACCGGAAGTTCTGCACGCTGTGCGCGCATCTGCTGTGCCAGGCGCACCCCGGTCATTTCAGCCATGACATGATCGGTCACCAGCACATCCGGCAGCCAGCCTTGGCTGACCAGGTGCAGCGCGGCCGCCGCGTTACCGGCCTCAGTCACTTCGTATCCCAGGTCGCGCAACTGCGAAGCGGTGGCTTGGCGCACCAGCTCCTCGTCATCGACCAGCAACACCCGACACGCACGCTCGGCATGCGGCGCATCGGCCAAATCGGCATGCTTGCAGGTTACCGCGGCATTGCTGGCAGGCAGCCACAAGGTCGCAGTAGTACCAAGTCCGGGCTGTGAGTCGATGGCAAAACCTCCGCCGGACTGCACCGCCAGCCCTTGGACCATCGGCAAGCCCAGACCAGTACCCTTGCCCACGCCCTTGGTCGAATAGAACGGTTCAAGGCAACGCCGCAGTTGTTCTTCGCTCATGCCGCAGCCGCGGTCGCGCACCTGAATCCACAGCAACTGATCAGCAACGATATCGGCCGGCCGCACCGGGCCTTCGCCCTCGCGGCCAGCGGCGATTTCCAGGGTGCCGCCCTCGGGCATGGCATCGCGGGCATTGACCGCCAGATTCAGCAAGGCCAATTCCAGTTGATGGGGGTCCGCTATGACCGCCGGCAGCGTCGGGTCGATGTGCGTCTGCACCGCAATCGCCGGGCCCAGCGAGCGCGCCATCAGCTCGCGCATATCAGCGACCAAGGCGGCAAGTGACACCGGCTGGGGCTTGAGGGTCTGGCGCCTGGCGAAACTGAGCAACCGACCGACCAGATTGCGCGCGCGCTCCGCCGCTTGTAACCCACCGTCGATCAAGCGCGGCGCGCGTTCAGTCTGGGGATGTCGATGCAGCAGCTCGAACGAGGCGATGATCGGCGTCAGCATGTTGTTCAGGTCGTGGGCGATGCCGCCGGTCAACTGGCCGATCATTTCCAGCTTATGCGCCTCGTGCAGTTGCAGCATGGCCGCTTCACGTTCGGCCAAGGCAGCGGCCACTCGCTCTTCCAGACTTTGATTGAGCAGGTGCAAGGCCCGCTCGGCGCGCGCGTGGGTGATGGCCGCCCACGCCTGCTTGGCGGTTTCCTCGATCAGCTGGCATTCGTCTTCGAAGCACTGGCGGGGCGTATTGAAGTGCACCCCAAGCATCGCTTCCAGCCGCCCGGCGCGCACCACCGGTGCGTGAAGAACGGTGTTGACGCCGTCGCGCTGGTTTTCGTAGATCTCCTGCACCAGTTGACCCGCCGCCAGCTGTTCGCGCAGGGAGGCGCCGAATGTGGCGTAGTCGTGCTGGCCGACCAGCGAAGGCAGACCGTCTACCCAATTGTGCGCCACGCGAAAGCCGCGGCCGTTGCCTTCATCTTCGCCAAAGCAGACCCGCGCCGCCCCCAGCTCCTTGGCCAGGCGCTGCACGGCGTAGGCTTCGATTCGATCCGCTTCGCCCAAACCCGGTAGCGTCTGGCCCAGCTCCAGCAAAAACGCCTGGCGCTGTTGGAAGCGTACTCGGTCGGTGGTCTCGGCGACCAGGCACAGCACTCCGCCGACGCTGCCATCGGCCTCGCGCACGGCGGAATAGGACACATCGAAGTAAACGGTTTCGCCCAAGCCTCGGCGCTCAATGTAGAACGGTCGATCCTTGGCCGAGAACGTCTCGCCCGTCTCGCGCACAGCGCGCAACAGCGGTTCGAGATCGTCCCACAGTTCGCTCCAATAGGTTTGCGCAGGCTGGCCCAAGGCGTGCGGGTGCTTCAGGCCGATGGTCGGCGCATAGGCGTCGTTGTAAAGCGCGACGTACGCCTCTCCCCAGAACAGCACGAATTGCGCCTGGGCAGGCAGCAACGTGGCCATCACCGCCTGCAGGTGCGGCGACCAGCCCTGCGGCGCCCCCAGAGGCGAGCTGCTCCAGTCTAGCGATTGCAGCAAGCTGCCGACGTGGCCACCGTTTAGCAGAAAGTGCGCTGGCGGATGGGCAGGTTTTTTGGAATTTTGCTGAAGCGGTGTCATGTCTGGGAAATCCCGGGCACGTGGTGATCCATCTGTTGATAGGAGACCAACTCCAAACAGATTGTTCCGCCGAATTATGCTGGATGATCAACGGTGTATCCATTCAGCGCCGTGACACGGTGTCGATCCTGTGGATCAGGCCCGAATCCATACATCACCTGATCGCAGAGGCTGGCGGTTCGCTGCACCCTTTCCAGGCGCACCGCACCTTGCTGGCGCAGCAGGCGTCGCTGCTACACGTGCCGCCTGCTCTACCACGGGGCCTGCGTCCGGCTGGCACTGCCCTTGCACAGAGCTACCGCTTAAACTTTTGTCAGCCTTAGGTTTTTTAAGGTTTATGGGTACATATTTACTAATTTCTCGTTATCCGCGTGCGCCGCATCATCCCTCCAACAAGAACGCGTGGCCCTTCGCCGGCACGCACCTGGGCAGCACCCGATGCCCCACCTTGCCTTGGAGTCAATCATGACCAGTGCAGCCAATTCGGCACCCCTCATAGAAAAACACACGATCGGCTACGTACCGCCGGAAGATCGCCATGGAAAGGTCAGGGATTTGTTCACATTGTGGTTCGGCGGCAATATCGCACCGCTGCCGATCGTCACTGGCGCCTTGGGCGTGCAGCTGTTTCACTTGAACCTGCTGTGGGGCATCGTCGCCATTCTGGTCGGCCATTTGCTCGGCGGCGTGCTGATGGCACTGCACTCGGCCCAAGGCCCGCAGATGGGCATCCCGCAGATGATCCAGAGCCGCGCCCAGTTCGGTACCCTCGGCGCACTGCTGGTGGTGGTGATCGCCGGGGTCATGTACATCGGCTTCTTCGCCTCCAACATCGTGCTCGCGGGCAAGTCGCTGCATGGCGTGGTCGACGCCGTGCCAGTACCGGTCGGTATCGTCATCGGCGCGCTGGGGTCGGGGATCATCGGCATCATTGGCTACCGGTTCATCCATGTGCTCAACCGTATCGGCACCTGGGTACTGGGCATCGGTATCGTCGTCGGCTTTGGCTACATCTTTACCCACGTGCAGAGCCACGACTTCCTCAGCCGTGGCAGTTTCAACCTCGCCGGCTGGCTGGCGACGGTGTCGCTGGCTGCGCTCTGGCAGATCGCCTTCGCGCCCTATGTATCGGACTACTCGCGCTACCTGCCGGCCGATGTGAAGGTCAGCTCGACGTTCTGGACCACCTACCTGGGCTCTGCCTTGGGTTCGAGTCTGTCATTCATCTTCGGCGCGGTGGCCGTGCTGGCGATTCCGGCCGGCATGGATACCATGGACGCCGTCAAGCTCGCCACCGGCACGCTCGGCCCGCTGATGCTGGTGCTGTTCCTGCTCAGCGTGATCAGCCACAACGCGCTCAACCTGTACGGCGCGGTGCTGTCGATCATCACCCTGGTACAGACCTTCGCCTACCGCTGGATCCCTACGGCCAGAAGCCGTGCAGTGCTGTCGCTGATCGTGCTGGCGGCCTGCTGCGTGGTGGCGGTATTCGCCTCGGCCGACTTCATCGGCCACTTCGTCGACATGGTGCTGGTGCTGCTGGTGGTGTTGGTGCCATGGACCGCGATCAACCTGATCGATTTCTACGCCATTCATAAAGGCGACTACGACATCCAATCCATTTTCAAGGTCGATGGTGGCATCTACGGGCGGTACAACCCGCAAGCACTGATCGCCTATGGGGTGGGGATCGTGGTGCAGATACCGTTCATGAACACGCCGCTGTATGTCGGGCCGATCTCGGCGCATATCAATGGCGCTGATCTTTCCTGGTTGGTGGGCCTGGCCGTCACCTCGCCGCTGTACTGGTGGCTGGCCAGTCGTGACAGCGCATATCGTCGTCGGCAGACCAGCGCCAAGCTGGCAATGGGTCACTGAGGCCAGGGACGAAGCAGCATTGCACGCAGCGCCAGGCCGAGGCGCACGCGGCACCACAGTGCTATAACGTAACGTTTAAGTTTATACTGCGCCGGCCTATCCAAGCCGGTGGGTATGAATACGTCGCGTATGCCCTCCACGCCAGGCGAGGGACCGAAACCTGTGGATCACGAATATGAGTGCAGCACTTCCCGACATCTGCGTCACCGATACCGCACCGACCCTTGGGCCTCTGGCCTGGGTCGGCATGCAGGGCATCGACCTTGCCGTCACGCTCAGCGAGCCGGGCTATCACCGCGAGCTGCATGCCAAGGCCGATGTGCAAGTCGACCTGCCCGCCGCGCATGTCAAAGGCATCCATATGTCGCGGCTGTATCGGCTCCTGGACAGTTGGGCAGATGCAGCGCCCCTTGCACCTGCGCAGGTGCATGGCCTGTTGCGCGAGATGGTTGCCAGCCACCAGGATTGTGACAGCCAGAGCGCGAGGCTGTGCCTGGTGTTCGACTTGCTCGTACGCCGCCCGGCATTGGTCACCCAAGGGCTGTCGGGCTGGAAAGCCTACCGCGTGCAGCTGGACGCCACCCTGCGCGCGGGGGCGTTGGCGCTCAGCGTCGAATGCCTGATCGGCTATTCATCGACCTGCCCTTGTTCAGCGGCGCTGTCGCGTCAGCTGGTCGAGGCGCGTTTTCGCCAAGCATTCACCGAACCGTCTCAGCTCGATTCCGATCGCGTCGCCGACTGGCTGGCCGCCAACGCTTCACTGGCAACACCTCACAGCCAGCGCAGCGAAGCCCGGGTGCGGGTAGCGGTCGAGCCTGAAGCACCCAGCCTGGGGCTACTGGGGTTGATCGAAACGGTGGAAAGCGCCTTGGGCACGCCAGTCCAGACCGCGGTCAAGCGGGCCGATGAACAAGCCTTCGCCGCGCTCAACGGCCAGAATCTGATGTTCGTGGAGGACGCTGCGCGGCGCATCCGCGCAGCGCTTGACGGCAGGCGCGACGTGCAGGTTCACGTTCGCCATCTGGAAAGCCTGCACCCGCATGACGCGGCGGCTTGGGCATGACCGTTGGCCCGCAGGCGCGTTGCCTGCGGCTCAGACGCCTTCTGGCGCCAGGCTACGGTCGAACATGAAGGCCCGTTCGCCGGGCGGCGTGTATTGGTACAACTGCTGCGGCCTGCCCAGCCTCGGCTGATGCTTCTCGCCAGTGTCACGTACCCACCCCAGTTCGCGCAGGCGCTCGAGCCGCTTGCGCAGCGAAGTGGCATTGACCGCCTGGCCCAAGCACGCCTGTACCGCGCCCAGCGCCTCCAGCACGGTGAATGTGTCCGCCAGCAGGTACAGCGGCAGGCTGCTGTAGACGGTCTTCGCCGCCAAGCGCTCACGCGCGCGTTCGACCAACAGGTTGTGATCGAACGGCAATAGCAATTTGCGCGTCACCAGGCTGTCCAGGTCAACGAACGTTAGTTGCTCGTGCTCTACAGTCGAGCTCGGATCGAGCAGTGCCAGGTAATAGGTGCTCAGCGACCAGCCGCGCGGGTCGCGAAACGCATTACCTTCGGTGCCCACCTGTTCGAAGTAGCGCGGCACGAACTGGGCCTTTTCCCGCAGCGCGCGCTCAGCGGCCGCTTCAAGGTTGTTATCGGGCGTGCTGCCATTGACGATCACGCCCGGCAGCGCCCACTGCCCCAGGTGCGGCTCGCGCGCGCGGCGATGCAGAAGCACTTGCAGATGCTGGGCATCAGGCGCAAGGCGCAGGGCGACGATGTCGACACTGGCCAGGACTTCGGCTCTACTCAACAGACCCACTCCTTTTCAAATCACGCAATAATCCACCAGGTCTGCTAAGTAAGGCAAATAAAGAACCCATTTTAGTTCGGTATTGACACACTTACGACACCAGGTGGATTATGTTACCAGATCCAGCCAGGAGAATTGCAGATGAAAATCGCCAGCTTCGATGTCGACGCCCAAAACGGCTTCACCGGCAACGCGCCGCACGAGCTGCCTGTTCCGCAGGGCGAGGAAATTACCCCCGACCTCAATGCCATGGCCCTGCGCGCCGACCTGCGCCTGGGCAGCAAGGACGCTCACCCTGCCAACGCCGCCTGGGTGGTTGGCGACCCTGGGCAAATGCTGCAGCCCTTGCAACTGGCCAACGCCGACCTGACCTGGGTGAGCCACTGCGTGCCCGGCACACCGGGCTTCGAATTGCTGCCAGGCCTGCCCGCCCCTATCGACTACGACTACTTCGTGTGGAAAGGCGTCGAACCCGATCTGCACCCCTACGGCGCCTGCTACCACGACCTGGCCGAGCGACGCTCCACCGGCGTCATCGAATACCTCACGGTGCAGCAGGTGGGCGCGGTGATCGTCGGTGGCCTGGCGTTGGATTACTGCGTCAAGACCACCGCCCAGCAGCTGCGCCGGGCCGGCTTTCAGGTGCTGCTGTACTTGCCCGCCTGCCGTGCACTGACCCAATCGGGTGCAATCGAAGCCTGCGGCGCCCTGGCCGCCGAAGGGGTGATCCTGTGCGGTGACGAGGCCGCACTTGACCATCAGCTCGCCCTGATCAAGGAGGACCGCCCATGAGCGAGAGCGTATTTGCCCCGCGTATCATCCAGAACCTGCTGGACACCGACTTCTACAAGCTGACCATGATGCAAGCGGTGCTGCACAACTATCCCAACGCCGAGGTGGAATGGGAGTTTCGCTGCCGCAACAGTGAAGACCTGGCACCCTACCTGGCGGAAATCCGTTACCAGATCGAGCAATTGGCTGAAGTCAGCGTAACCCACGACCAGCTCGCCTATCTGGAAAAAATCCCCTTTCTCAAACCCGATTTCATCCGGTTCCTCAGCTTGTTCCGCTTCAACCTGCGCTATCTGCAGGTCGGCCTGGACGATGCCGGGCAACTGGCGATTCGCATCCGCGGCCCTTGGTTGCACGTGATCCTCTATGAAATCCCGCTGCTGGCGATCATCAGCGAAGTCCGCAACCGCTACCGTTACCGCGAGGTGGTGCTCGAGCAGGTCGGCGAGCGGCTGTACCAGAAGCTCGACTGGCTCAAGCGCGAAGCCAGTGCCGAGGAGCTCGCCGGTTTCCAGCTTGCCGATTTTGGCACCCGGCGGCGTTTTTCCTACCGGGTGCAAGAAGAAGTGGTGAACATCCTCAAGCACGATTTCCCCGGTCGCTTCGTCGGCACCAGCAATGTCCACCTCGCCCGCGAGCTGGAACTCAAGCCGCTGGGCACCATGGCCCACGAATGGTTCATGGCTCACCAGCAGCTCGGCCCGCGCCTGGTCGACAGCCAGGCTGCGGCGTTGGAATGCTGGGTCCGCGAATACCGCGGGCTGCTCGGCATCGCCTTGACCGATTGCATCACCATGGATGCGTTTCTGGGCGACTTCGACCTGTACTTCGCCAAGCTGTTCGACGGCTTGCGCCACGACTCGGGCGACCCCCTGGCCTGGGCGCGCAAGGCCATCGCGCACTATGAGCGGCTGGGCATCGACCCGCAGAGCAAGACGCTGATCTTCTCCGACGGCCTGGACTTTGCCAAGGCGCTGGAGCTGTACCGGGCCTTGCACACGCAGATCAACGTGAGTTTCGGCATCGGCACGCGGCTGACCTGTGACATTCCAGGCGTGGAGCCGATGAACATGGTGATCAAGATGACCGCCTGCAACGGCGCCCCGGTGGCGAAAATCTCCGACAGTCCGGGCAAGACCCAATGCCGCGATGAAAACTTCGTCAGCTACTTGAAACACGTCTTCGCGTTGAATGGCAGCCCGCGCGCCTGAGCCTGCAGATTGCGCTAGTCGCGCTGCGGGTCGAGCCTCGACGACGCCATGCACAGCTGCAGGAAGCGCGCCGCCGCGCGCGAGGGCGCGGCAGCATGTGGCAGCACGATGGAAAAGCGCCTGACCAGCGGCTGCGGCGCCACACGCAGTTGCCGCAGCACGCCCGCTTCGTGGCGAATAGACATCGCCGAGACGAAACCGATGCCCATCCCGGCGCGTACCGCTTCCTTGACGCCCTCCACGCCGGCGATCTCCAGAGCCACGCGCATTGCCACCCCGTGCCGAGCAAAGGCGCGCTCGACGATCTGGCGCACGCCCGAGCCGTTTTCGCGCAGCACCAACGGGTAGCGCCCTAGCGCGGCCAAGGTCTGTTCAGGGGTGTCAGCCAAGGGATGGCCTTGGGGCACGATCGCGACGATTTCATCTTCGTGCCAGGGCGTAATTTCGCTGCCCAGGGGCAGTTCGTGCCCGGCAGGGCCTTCAATCAGTGCGATGTCGACGCTGGCCAGGTCTGCCAGGATCTCGGTGGTGTTGCCATGTGACGTGACTACCGTGACCTCAGGGTATTGGCCATGGAAATCAGCGATCAGGTACGGCAGCAGATAGCTCGCCGGCGTGGTGCTGGCGCCGATGCGCAGTGTGCCGCGCTCAAGACCGCGCATGGCCTCGCGCAGCGCCTGGGCCTGACGAAAGGTTTCTCGCAGCCGCTGGGCATGCGCCAGCAACTGCTCGCCAGCGGCCGTCAAGCGCACACCCCGGCCCGCGCGTTGGTACAGCGGCTCGCCGAAGTCGTCCTGCAGCAGCCTCAACTGCCCCGAGACCGCCGGCTGGGACAAATGCAGGGCCTGGGCGGCGTGGCTGATGTTGCCATGCTCAGCCACGGTGGCGAAAGTTATCAGCTGTTCTGGGGTCATGCTGCAAAAATATCAGCAATACGGATATTTTCCATTCCAAATTACGATTTTTTCTAAGCTTATAACCCGATTAACGTAAGCCATGTTGATGCACTTTTCGGAGAATCACATGGCCACGGCAACTTCCCAGCCCGCCCCTGCACCCACCCTGAGCACCCGAGGGCGGCTCAATGGCATCTTGTTCGTCGCGCTGTTCGCGCTCGCTGTTACGCAACTGGCGGCAATCTCGGCAATCGCCAACCTGGGCATCAGCCCATTGATCGTCGGCATCGTGGCGGGTGCTATCTACGGTAACGCGCTGCGCGAGGGCGTACCTGCCAGCTGGGCTGGCGGAATCAACTTCTCGGCCCGCGGCTTGTTGCGCATCGCCGTGGCGTTCTTCGGGTTGCGGATCAGCATGCAGGAGATCGCCGAAGTCGGTTGGGCAGGCCTTGGCGTGTCGCTGCTGGTGGTCGGCAGTACCCTGCTGATCGGTGTCTGGTGCGGCGTCAAGCTGCTCAAGCTCGACCGCGACACTGCCCTGCTCACCGCAGCGGGCAGCGCCATCTGTGGCGCGGCAGCGGTACTGGCGTTCGAATCGGCGCTGCGCAGCGCGCCGCACAAGAGCGCCATGGCGGTCGGCAGCGTGGTGCTGTTCGGCACCCTGTCGATGCTGCTCTACCCCGTGGCCATCAATGCTGGCTGGCTGCACCTCGATACCCTGGGCGCCGGGCTGTTCATGGGCGGCACCTTGCATGAAGTGGCCCAGGTCGTAGGCGCGGCCAGCAACGTCAGCCCTGAAGCTACGCACATCGCCACCATCGTCAAGATGACCCGAGTGATGCTGCTGGTGCCGGTGCTGTTGCTGGTTGGCCTGTGGATCAGTCGCTCGCCGCTGCCGGGCCAGGCTCAGGGCAAGGGGCGCATGGCAATGCCTTGGTTCGCCTTCGGCTTTCTGGCGCTGGTGGCGATCAATTCCCTGCACGTGCTGCCCGCTGGCCTGATCCACACGCTCAACGGTCTGGACACGTTTGCCTTGACCATGGCCATGACCGCACTGGGCATGGAGACGCGCTGGGCGCAAATCCGCCAGGCCGGCCCTCGGGCCCTGGCCACCGGGGCGATCCTCAACCTGTGGCTGGTCGGCGGCGGCTGGGCCATCACCGTGAGCGTGCAAAGTCTTTTAGGTTGACGCGCACTCATCCGTATGGTGTTGTCTTGCAAGGATGTTTTTACCTGCACAGGAACGACTTAGATGCCTCAACGCCATGTCATCAATGCATCCGTCAGCCCCAAAGGCAGCCTGGAGACGCTGTCGCAACGTGAAGTCCAGCAACTGAGTGAAGCCGGTAGCGGCACGCTGTACACCTTGTTCCGCCAGTGCGCCCTGGCCATTCTCAATACCGGCGCCCATGTCGACAACGCCAAGACCATTCTTGAGGCGTACAAAGATTTCGAAGTGCGCATCCACCAGCAAGACCGCGGGGTGCGCCTGGAACTGCTGAACGCACCCGCCGATGCCTTCGTCGATGGCGAAATGATCGCCAGCACCCGCGAGATGCTGTTCAGCGCCCTGCGCGATATCGTCTACACCGAAAGCGAACTGGCCAGCCAGCGCATCGACCTGGAAAGTTCCCAGGGCATCACCGATTACGTCTTTCACCTGCTGCGCAACGCCCGCACCCTGCGCCCCGGCGTTGAGCCGAAAATGGTGGTGTGCTGGGGCGGGCACTCGATCAGCAGCGAGGAGTACCAGTACACCAAGAAGGTCGGCCACGAACTGGGGCTGCGCAAGCTCGATATCTGCACCGGATGCGGCCCTGGGGTCATGAAGGGGCCAATGAAGGGTGCCACCATCGCCCATGCCAAGCAGCGCATGCATGGCAGTCGTTACCTGGGCTTGACCGAGCCAGGCATCATCGCTGCCGAGGCGCCTAACCCGATCGTCAACGAACTGGTGATCCTGCCCGACATCGAAAAACGCCTCGAGGCGTTCGTGCGGGTTGGCCACGGCATCATCATCTTCCCAGGCGGTGCCGGCACGGCCGAAGAGTTCCTTTACCTGCTGGGTATTCTCATGCACCCGGCCAACCAAGGCCTGCCGTTCCCCGTGGTGCTGACCGGGCCGCGCAGCGCCGAGCCGTTCCTGCAACAGTTGCACGCCTTCGTCGGTGCGACCCTGGGTGAAGCGGCGCAGCGTCATTACCAGATCATCATCGACGATCCGGCAGAAGTGGCCCGGCAGATGGTCGAGGGGCTCAAGCAGGTCAAGCAATTCCGCCGCGAGCGCAACGACGCCTTCCATTTCAACTGGCTGCTGAAGATCGACGAGGGCTTCCAGCACCCGTTCGACCCGACCCACGCCAACATGGCCGAACTGGACCTGCGCCGCGAACTGCCGCCGCACGAACTGGCGGCCAACCTGCGGCGGGCGTTTTCCGGGATCGTCGCTGGCAACGTCAAGGACAAGGGCATCCGCCTGATCGAAGAACACGGTCCGTACCAGATCCGCGGGGATGCGGCGGTGCTGGAGCCGTTGGGGCACTTGCTGCAGGCCTTCGTCGACCAGCATCGGATGAAGTTACCAGGGGGCGCGGCCTATGTGCCCTGCTACCAGGTAGTGACCTGAAAACCGCTGGGGCCGCGCTGCGGCCTCGGTCCTGAACGGCGCGCTTACACGGTCCGGTCCACCAGGCGAATACTGTCGCGCCCGCCGCGCTTGGATTGGTACAGCGCCACATCACCCTGCTCGATCAGCGCCGCCAGGCTTGCCGGCGGCTGATCGAACAGATTGGCGCCAATGCTCAAGGTCACCGCCTGCGGGGTCGGCATCGTCTCGCGCGCATAGGCCTGGAAATGCTCGCGCAATTGGCTGCCCAGGCTGACCACACGTTCGTGGCTGGCCTCACTGAGCAAGATCACGAACTCATCGCCGCCCAGGCGCGCCGCCAACGAGCGCTCCGGGAGGACGGTGCGGATCATTTCGCTCAAGGCAATCAGCAGACGATCCCCTGCTGCATGGCCGTGCAGGTCGTTGACCAGCTTGAAATTGTCGATGTCGATCAGCAGCAATGCGCCTGGACGCAGGGGGCATACGGCCTTGAGCAGGTGGGTAGCGCGCACCTCCAGGGCCCTGCGGTTGTACAGCGCGGTCAGTGGGTCACGCGCAGCCAGGCGGGCGATGCGCTCTTCCCGGCGGTAACGCACGGTGCCGGTCATCGACAGGGCAATCAGCATGATCGCCATCGCGCCCTCCACCAGGGAGATCTGGATGATCAGGCCACCGAAGCTGGCCAGGTCGATGAGCGTGCCAGGCGTCACCGCGACCAGCGCCTTGATCAGGTAGAAGCTGCCATGGACCAGCAGCACGTAACGCAACTGCACCGCGCCGACGCTCAGCGATTTGCCGTGCGGGCGTAGCAGAAAGCTGGCCTTTAGGGTCAGCAAGGCGACCAGCAACGAGTTGACCATCAGCATGACCTTCGACCACTGCGGACCGACCGGCAGCACCAGCAGGCCCAGCCACACCAGGATCATCAGTAACCACGCCCGCGACAGCCGCGCCTGGGTGAAGCGCAGCACGCCCATCAGGAAGAAGGCGTGCGCGACCACCAGCAGGCCATTGGCGAACCAGATGCCGATCAGCAACAGGCCGATACCGCGCAGCAACGCCAAGGTCGAGCCAATAGTGATGGTGGCGAAACCTGCGCTCCAGAACAGCAGGGACGGTTCGCGCACACTGCCCCACTCGATCGCCAGGTACAGCGCAGCGGCTGCCGCCAGGGCGATGGTGATCGTCAGCATCGTGGGTGGATCAAGCGCCATGGATGGATTGGCCTGTCTGGTTAACGTGGAAAAAGGCCGATTGTATTCGCTTGCCAGAACTTTTCAGAGGGGCGAACTGCCACGTGGCACGCAAATGAGTGTAACCATTCAAGGCAACGGATGAGCGGCCATGACACCGGCTTGCATAAGGCGCATCAGCGCCGCGTGCTCCACCGGCTCGCTGAGCAGAAAACCCTGCACTTCATGACACTGATCGTCACTGAGCAGGGCCAGTTGTTCGGCCGTCTCGACCCCCTCTGCAGTGACCGTCATGCCCATGGCATTGCCGAGGTTGATGATGGCCTGCACCACACTGCGATCGCTCTCGCTCTTGCCCAGCGACTGCACGAAGCGCTTGTCGATCTTGATGCTGTCGAAGGGATAGGTGCGCAGATAGCCAAGCGATGAATAGCCAGTGCCGAAGTCGTCCATGTTCAGCCGTATCCCCAGCTCTTTCAGGGCATTCATGGTATGCAGGGCGCCTTCGACATCGTTGAGCATGACGTTCTCGGTGATCTCCAGTTCCAGGCGGTGAGCCGGCAACCCGGTGCGCCTGAGGGCATCGGCAACATCGCGCACCACATCGCTGCGGCTGAACTGCGCCGGCGACATATTGACCGAGACCATGATTTGCAGCGGCCAGGCGCGGGCTCGGCTGCAGGCTTCCTCGAGCACCCAGTTACCCAGCTGCACGATAAGGTCCGACTCCTCGGCCAGGGTGATGAAGCTGTCCGGACGCAGCAGCCCCAAGCGAGGATGACGCCAGCGCACCAGCGCTTCGGCGCTGGCCACGGTGACCCCATCGACCTTGAAGCGTGGCTGGAAATGCAACAGCAACTCGCCGCGGGCGATGCCTTCGCGCAATTCCCCCTCCAAGGTGCGTTTTTCCAGCAAGGCTGCATTGAGTTGCGTCGAGAAATAGCGCCAGGTGTTCTTACCCGCCTGTTTGGCGCTGTACAGGGCGACGTCGGCGTAGCGAATCAGATCGCCTGGCGTACCTGGATATTCGGCGGACAATACCACGCCGATGCTGGCACCGACCTGCACGCTGTGACCGTCGAGCTTGATGGGCTGGCGCAGCGCTTCGATCAAGCGTGCGCAAAAACGGTCCATCTCTTCACGATGCCCGGGGCGGGCCAGTACCAGGATGAACTCATCGCCGCCCAGGCGCGCCACCAGGTCGCTTTCGCGGGTGACCTGACCCAGGCGCGTGGCCACCTCCATCAGCACGGTATCGCCGGCGGGATGGCCCATGCTGTCGTTGATGGGTTTGAAGTTGTCCAGGTCGAGCATGAGCAAGGCCAGCGGCATCGGCTCGTCGCGCTCGAGAAAGCGAAACAGCTTGTTGCGATTGGGCAGACCGGTCAGGGCATCGTGCAGCGAAAGGTGCTGAATCTGCGCATGGGCGGCCACCTCGTCGGTGATATCGCTGCAGGTGCCCCGAAAGCCCTTGCAGGTGCCCTGCTCGATGATCGCCCGCGCCGCGATTCGGCTTTCGCGCAGCTGCCCGAGGCGATCTCGGTACTGGCAGCGCAGGCTGCCGGTGGACTCGGTGCTCGCCAGCCCCTGTAACCAGTGCTCGATCTGGCAGGTGTCGCATGCCAGGAGTTGCTGCAGCGGCTGCTCGAGCCAATGCTCGACCGGGTGGCCGGTCAACTCGGCGAACCGCGCTGACAGGTAGGTCAGGTGCTGTTGCGCGTCGGTTTCCCATATCCAGTCAGAGGCAGCCTCGGCGACTGCCTTGAAGCGCGCTTCGCTGGTTTCCAGGGCGGTCTTGGAGGCCGCCAGCTGCCGGTGGCTGCGGTCAATGGCCGCGCTGGCGCGCATCGCCTGGCGCGCGACGGCAAGCATCAGCAAGGCGATCACCGCAAGCGCCAGCCCGGCAGGCAGCAACACTCGGCGTACCAGCTGCTGGCCCGGTTGCTCGACATGCCAGGTCAATCGTTGGTCGATACCGGCAAGTGGCAGTGACACGCCCTCACGCGGCACGTCGCCGGCCTTGGCCACAGCGAAGCCGGACAGGCCTACGGACTCGCCCAGGGCTTTCAGCATCGCCGGGTCAAGCACACGCACGAACACCAGCACTGCGCTGGGCGCTGGCAGGTGATGAGGCATGGTGGGCGGTCGAATCACTGCTGCGCTGAACACTGCAGGCTGGCCCCGGAACAGCAGGTAGCCCGACGCGGCCTGTTGCTGTTCGCCCGCCTGCCGAGCCTGCCGTAGCACGCTGGCAGCGCTCGGGGTCAGGCGTTCAAAGGCACGCTCGCTCAGCTGCCCTTCAAGCACCGCATAGTGGGTACCGTCGTCATCGATCACGAAAACGCCTTCGTAGCCGTCCTCGCTGTACAGCGTGGCGCCGACGTTGTCCTCGTCATAGGCCCAGTGACGGTCGACCGGGCCGGCCATGTGGTCGAAGGCGGCCTGCCAGAGCGCGTGGGTCAGCAGAAAACTGCGCTCATTTTTCTGCAACTGGGCCAACGCCGATTCGGCATGAAAGCGACTTTGTGCCCGCTCGCGTTCGTCCAATGACTGGGCGATGCGATACAGCGAAACCATAGCCAAAGCCAGCGCCAGCAGCAGCAACCCTGCAAAGGTCAGGGTGAGCTTGCGCACCACCCGGCTGCGCGGCGAGCCATTGCCAAAGGTTGCTTCCATTCGAGGCCAGCCTTCTGCCAGGGATTCATCTACGTTGACTGACCCTGGCCGGCAATGATCGGCCCACCTGACGACCGGGCGTCTACAGCACCCGCTTGATCAACGGCTCGAGCCGGCTGTAGCGCAGACGCCGCAGCAGCTTGGTGACCTGCTTGGGATGCTCGGCCTTTTCGCCAAGCTGCGCTGCCGAGGTGAGCAGCGGCGCGTGACGGCGCAAGCCGGCCAGCTCCTGCGCCCGTGGCGCTAGCCATTGCCCGTGCGGATCGTCGATCAGCAGGCCGTTTTCCAAGTCCAGGTTGAACCCCCGTGGATTGAGATTATTACCGGTCAGCAGCGAGTAGCGCAGATCGACCCACACGCCCTTGGCATGAAAGGTGTGGCCAGGATCGTTCCAGATGCGCACTTGCAACTGGCCGCTGGCGATCGCCGCCTGGCGTCGGCGAGCAAAGCCGCGCAGGTTGTCCTCGTACAAGTACGGCAACGCGCCGCTGGCACTGAACGGCTCGCCAGGGGCAATGTAGAAGTCATTGGCCGTGCGGTGGCCGACGATCAGCTCGACATTCACGCCACGGGCCAGGGCTTGGTCGATCTCGCGCATCACCAGACGCGGCGGATTGAAATATGGTGTGCTGATGATGACCTGGCTTTCGGCGGCTGCGAGCAAGGCGCACACGGTACGGTTTAGCGGGTTGCCACGGCCTACCCCGAGCAGCGGAATGACCCGCAGGCCCTGCCCTGGGGTGGCCGCCGGCGCGTCATAGAGCATGCGCCGCAAGCGGGCGCGCAAGCGCCGGATATCGCCACGCAGCCGCCGCGTGGGTGGTGCGTCGGGCAGGTCCAGGCGCGGTGTGGCGGTGTGATGCAACAAGCGCTGCACGACATCGACTATGGCATCGGCCAAGGCTGGACAATCGAACAGGTGGTAGCGGTCCAGACGGTAGCGCTCGAAGCGGTGCAGGTAGACGTTATTAAGGCTGGCCCCGGTATACAGCACGCAATCGTCGATCACGCTGCCCTTGAGGTGCAGGACGCCGAACAGTTCGCGGGTTTGCACCGGCACGCCGTGGATCACCACATCCAGGCCGTGCAGTTCGCGCTGGGCCTGGTACCACGCGGCATTACCCGGCTGACGCCCCGCCCCGAGCAGGCCACGGCGGGCGCGGAACCAGTCGACCACGACGGTGATCTCCAGGCTCGGCCGCCTTGCCTTGGCTTGGTAGAGCGCATCGAGCACTTCCTGGCCGGCCTCGTCCTGCTGCAGGTACAACGCGACAATGACGATGCGCCGGGTGGCGCTGGCGATACGCTCGAGCAGGCAGGTACGGTAGGCCGCAGCATCGGGCAGCACCTGAATGGCGTGTGGGGCGATGGCAAATCCGGGCAATGCCGCGAGCAGGGAGTGAGGATTCAAATAGATCACCTTCGGTCTGCAATCAGGTGGGCCGCGCCGGGCAGGCCACTATCAGGCACCTGCCCGGCGCTACGCACGAAGTGGGGCGCTATTGCCCCGCTGAGACTGCAGACGTTACACCAGATCGAAGCGATCGAGTTCCATGACTTTCACCCAGGCCGCCACGAAATCGTTGACGAACTTGTCGTTGCCGTCGTCGCTGCCGTACACCTCGCTCAAGGCGCGCAGCTGCGCATGGGAACCGAACACCAGGTCGACGCGGCTGGCCGTCCACTTCACCTGCCCGGTCTTGCGGTCGCGACCTTCGAAGCGGTAATCGTCGGCCGAGGTCGACTTCCATTCCACGCCCATGTCCAGCAGGTTGCGGAAGAAGTCGTTGCTGAGCCGCCCAGGCCGATCGGTGAACACCCCTTGCTGATTGCCGCCATGGTTGGCCCCGAGCACGCGCAGGCCGCCGATCAATACGGTCAGCTCGGGTGCGGTGAGGGTGAGCAACTGCGCCTTGTCGAGCAACAGCTTCTCGGCCTTGACGCTATAGCGCGCATTGCTGAAATTGCGAAAGCCATCGGCCAGCGGTTCGAGCACGGCGAACGACTCGACGTCGGTCTGCGCCTGCGAGGCATCGACACGACCTGGGCGGAAGCTCACCTCAATCTGTTGCCCAGCATCCTTGGCTGCTTGCTCGACGGCGGCGCACCCGCCGAGCACGATCAGATCGGCCAGCGATACCCACTTGCCGCCAGCGTTGAATTCGTCCTGGATGCGCTGCAATGCCGCCAGCACGTTGTCCGTGCCCTGATTGGCGACCCAGTCCTTCTGCGGCGCCAGGCGCAGGCGCGCGCCATTGGCACCGCCGCGCTTGTCCGAACCGCGGAACGTCGACGCGGCAGCCCAGGCGGTGGTGACCAGCTCGGCGACACTGACGCCGCTGGCCAGGATCTTGGCCTTCAGTGCGGCGATGTCCTGCTCCTCGATCAGCGGCTGTTCACGCTTGGGCAGCGGATCCTGCCAAAGCAGTTCTTCATCGGGCATTTCAGGGCCGAGGTAGCGCGCCAGGGGGCCCATGTCGCGGTGAATCAACTTGTACCAGGCACGGGCGAAGGCATCGGCCAGTTGCTCGGGATGCTCCTTGAAGCGCTGGGCGATGGGGCCATAGATCGGATCGAAGCGCAGCGCCAGGTCGGAGGTGAGCATGGACGGGGCATGGCGCTTGCTCGGGTCATGAGCGTCGGGCACGCTGCCCGCCCCCTTGCCGTCCTTGGGTCGCCATTGGTGAGCACCGGCCGGGCTCTTGGTCAATTCCCATTCAAAGTTGAACAGGTTTTCCAGGTATTCGTTGCTCCAGCGGGTCGGTGTCGATGTCCATGTCACCTCCAGGCCGCTGGTGATGGTGTCGCCACCTTTGCCGGTGCCGTATTTATTGGCCCAACCCAAGCCTTGCTGTTCAAGGCCGGCTGCTTCCGGTTCGGCACCGACGTTGTCGGCCGGCGCGGCGCCGTGGGTTTTGCCAAAGGCGTGACCGCCGGCAATCAAGGCCACGGTTTCCTCGTCATTCATGGCCATGCGGCCGAAGGTTTCGCGGATATCGCGGCCCGACGCCACGGGATCCGGGTTGCCCTCCGGGCCCTCGGGGTTGACGTAGATCAGGCCCATCTGCACGGCGGCCAACGGGTTTTCCAGGTTACGCTCGCCACTGAGGTCGCGGCTCTGCTCCTCGGGGTGTTTTTCAGGTTCTGCTACCAAATCGCCCTGGCCAGGCGGCTGCGCCTTGACCTGCTCCTTGCCGTAGCGCGTGTCGCCGCCAAGCCAGACCTTTTCCGAGCCCCAGTACACGTCTTCGTCCGGCTCCCAGACATCAGCCCGCCCACCTGAGTAGCCAAAGGTCTTGAAGCCCATGGACTCCAGTGCGACGTTGCCGGTCAGGACTATGAGGTCAGCCCAGGAAATCGTGTTTCCGTATTTTTGCTTGATCGGCCACAGCAGGCGCCGCGCCTTGTCCAGGCTGACGTTGTCCGGCCAGCTGTTGAGCGGCGCGAAGCGCTGCTGCCCGGAGCCTGCGCCGCCGCGCCCATCGCCGATGCGGTAGGTGCCGGCGCTGTGCCAGGCCATGCGCACGAACAGCGGCCCATAATGACCGAAGTCAGCTGGCCACCAGTCCTGAGAATCGGTCATCAGCGCGGTCAGGTCGGCTTTCAGGGCCTGAAAGTCGAGGCGCTTGAACGCCGCAGGATAATCGAAGGCCGGGTCCGGGCTGGACTTGGACGAATGCTGGTGGAGAATTCTGAGGTTGAGCTGGTCAGGCCACCAATCACGGTTGGTGGTTCCGCCACCTGCGGTTTGATGGAACGGGCATTTCGATTCGTTCGACATCTGCTGTTACCTTTGGGTCGATTATCCAGAGTTCCGGTCTGTGCCGGGTGTGCCTGGGAATGCGCATGGCCAGAGGAAAGACTAGCCGAGCTTGAGCGCAGGTCTAATAGACCGGCTCTTGCGACCTGATAGCGGTGGCACATTCATACAAGGCGCAGCCGTGGCCCGCGTGCTTCAATACAGCGCCAATCCCGCCACCGTGATGGACCATCGCCCATGAACCGCAACGACCTGCGCCGCGTCGACATGAACCTGCTGGTGCTCTTCGAAGCCCTGATGATCGAACGCAACCTGACCCGGGTCGGCGAAAAGCTGTTCATCACCCAATCAACCGTCAGCGCTGCCCTGGCCCGCCTGCGCGAACTGTTCGACGATCCGCTGCTGATCCGCAGTGGCCGGGCCATGGAACCGACCCCTCGGGCCATGCAGATCTTCGCCGAGCTGGGCCCGGCCATGGACGTGATCTCTTCGGCCATCAGCCGCGCGCGCGACTTCGATCCGGCCAGCAGTTGCAATCAGTTTCGCCTGGGGCTTTCCGACGACGCTGAGTTCGGCCTGTTCCCGGCCCTGCTGCAAGCGCTGCGCGAAGAAGCCCCTAGCATCAGCGTGGTGGTGCGTCGCGCCAATTTCCTGTTGATGCCCGGCTTGCTGGCCAGTGGCGAGATCTCGGTGGGCGTGAGCTACACCACCGACCTGCCGGCCACGGCCAAGCGCCGCAAGCTGCGCGACATCGGTGTGCGGGTGCTGCGCGCCGACGACCGGCCCGGCCCGCTGAGCCTCGACGAGTACTGCGCACGGCCGCATGTGATGGTGTCGTTCTCCGGTGACATGAGCGGCAACATCGACCTGGACCTGGCGCGCATCGGCCGCTGCCGCAAGGTGGTGCTGGCAGTGCCGCAGTTTGGCAGCCTGCGCGCCCTGCTGCGTAACTCCGAGCTGATCGCGACAGTGCCGGACTACGCTGCCTGCGCACTGGCCGACGACGGCTACCTGCGCGCCGACCCCGCGCCCTTCGCGATCACCGAAGCTGAACTGTCGATGGTATGGAGCGGCGCCCATGACAATGACCCCGCCGAGCGTTGGCTGCGCGAGCGCATTCTGGCATTCATGGGCCGCGCCAGCTGAGCGACGGGCCTGTACGTGCGTCGGCCCAGGGAACTACCGCCAGTAACTGCCCATCTGATGCGTTGAGTGGTTTCTTTTCCTTTGTGCTGCACGCTACTGGAGAAAACGACATGCGCCACCTATTCATCGCCCCCGCTCTGCTGCTTCTGCTCCCGGCCGGTGCGGCATTGGCCCGCGTCGATGCGGGCGACGTTGCCACCTCGGCAGGTGTTTCCGCCTCGCTGTATTCGACCTTCAAGGATGACAAACGAATTATCCCCGCCCAGGACGAGCTGTCTGCCTTCGTCGCCAGCGGCGGTGCCATTCGCGGTGCCTACGTAGAATCGGCGCTGCAACAGGCACGCCAGGACAATCCCGGCCTGCAGGCCAGCGACGAAGAACTGGCCCGGGCCATCCTGTCCCAGGACGACCCTGTCGCTCATCACTGAAGCTCGTTTTCCCCGCGCCACCGGCTTGCACAGCGGTGGCGCGGTCGCATCTGCTGCTTTAATCCGGGCAGGATTTCGCTCAGTGGCTAGTCTCAAAGGCTTGAGACAACAACAAGGAAGCCCTGATGCCATTGCCCCGCCCTCCCCACGCCATCGCTTTGGCGCTATTGCTCGCCTGCACCCAAGCCAGCGCCGCCGACGTCAGCGCCACGGACTTGCTCGGCCAAGCCAAGGCTGAGCAACCCGCGTACCTGAAAACCCTCGAAACGCTGGTATCGGTCGACACAGGCACCGGTACCGAACCCGGCCTCAAGCAAGTGAGCGCCGAGCTGGTGCAACGGCTCAAGGCCTTGGGCGCGCAGGTCCATACGCAACCGGCCACGCCTTCGGTGGGCGACAACATCATCGGTACCTTGAAGGGCACAGGCAGCAAGGATTTTCTGCTCATGGTGCATTACGACACGGTGTTCGTGCCGGGCACGGTCGCCAAACGGCCGTTTCGCGTGGACGGCGCGCGCGCCTATGGGCCGGGCGTGGCAGACGCCAAAGGCGGCGTGGCGATGATCCTGCATGCACTGAAGCTGCTCGACGCCCAGCAATTCAAGGGCTACCGCACCCTTACCGTGCTGTTCAACCCGGACGAGGAAATGGGCTCGGCGGGTTCCCGGCAGGTGATCGCGGACCTCGCCCGCAAACACGACTACGTGTTCTCCTACGAGCCGCCAGACAAAGACGCGGTAACGGTTGCCACCAACGGCATCAACCGCCTCAAGCTTGAGGTGAAAGGCCGCGCATCCCACGCAGGTTCCGCCCCCGATGAGGGCCGCAACGCCTTGACCGAACTGGCGCATCAGCTGTTGCAGCTCAAGGACCTGGGCGATGCCGGCAAGGGCACCACGGTGAACTGGACCTTGGCCAAGGCAGGCGAAAAAGCCAATATCATCCCGGCCCTGGCCACTGCCGAAGCGGACATGCGTTATTCGGACCTGAGCGAAACCGAGCGGGTACAAGCCGATGCCCAGCGTCTGGTGAAAAACCAGCTGGTCGCCGATACCCAGGCTTCGGTCGTGGTCGAAAAAGGTCGCCCGCCGCTGGCACGCAACCCCGCCTCGGCGAAACTGGCTGAAACCGCGCAGCAGCTGTATGGACAGATCGATCACAAGATCGAGCCGATCGCCATGCGTTTCGGCACAGACGCAGGCTATGCCTACGTGCCAGGCAGCGACAAACCCGCCGTCCTGGAAACCTTGGGCGTAGTTGGCGCCGGGCTGCACGGCGACGATGAATACATCGAGCTGAACAGCATCGCGCCGCGCTTGTACCTGACCGTCGCGATGATCCGCCATCTGGCCCAATGATGCACTGACGGTGCCGGCGCAAGGCGTCGGTGCCCTACCCATGCTGCTGAGTGAGCCCGATGAACATCCTTCATGACGAGCGTATCGACGGCGCCCTGCCTACCGTCGACCCTCCGGCATTACTGCAGGCGCTACAGGCGGCCATGCCGGACCTGACGATACTGCACCGCAGCGAGGACCTCGCGCCCTATGAGTGCGACGGCCTGTCGGCCTACCGTACCCAGCCGTTGCTGGCCGTGCTGCCCGAGCGCCTCGAACAGGTCCAGGGCGTGCTGAAGCTTTGCCATCAGTACGGAGTGCCCGTGGTCGCACGGGGCGCCGGCACCGGGCTGTCGGGCGGCGCGCTGCCGCTGGCCAAGGGCGTACTGCTGGTCCTGGCGCGCTTGAACCGGATCCTGGAGGTCAACGCGCAGGGGCGTTACGCCCGCGTTCAACCGGGTGTGCGCAACCTGGCGATTTCCCAGGCGGCGGCGCCTCACGGCCTGTATTACGCACCCGACCCCTCTTCGCAAATCGCTTGCTCGATCGGCGGCAATGTCGCCGAAAACGCCGGCGGCGTGCACTGCCTGAAATATGGCCTGACCGTGCACAACCTGCTGAAGGTGGAGGTTCTGACCATCGAAGGCGAACGCCTGACCCTGGGCAGCGATGCCTTGGACAGCCCCGGCTTCGACCTGCTGGCGCTGTTCACCGGCTCCGAAGGGCTGCTGGGCATCGTCACCGAGGTGACGGTGAAATTGCTGCCCAAGCCGCCCGTGGCGCGGGTATTGCTGGCCAGTTTCGCCTGCGTCGAAGACGCCGGGCGCGCGGTTGCCCAGATCATTGCCGCCGGCATCATTCCCGCGGGCCTGGAAATGATGGACAACCTGGCGATCCGCGCGGCCGAGGACTTCATCCATGCCGGCTACCCGCTGCAAGCGGCGGCGATCCTGCTGTGCGAGCTGGACGGCGTGGAAGCGGATGTGCAGGACGACTGTCAGCGGGTCGCCGCCGTGCTGCGTCAGGCCGGCGCCGTGGAAGTCCGCCAGGCCTGTGACGAAGCCGAGCGGGCGCGCTTCTGGGCCGGGCGCAAGAACGCCTTCCCGGCGGTCGGGCGCCTGGCCCCGGACTACTACTGCATGGACGGCACCATCCCGCGCCGGGCCCTGCCCCAGGTGCTCGAGGGCATCGGCGCACTGAGCGAGCAGTACGGCTTGCAGGTGGCCAACGTGTTCCATGCCGGTGACGGCAACATGCACCCGTTGATACTGTTCGACGCCAACGTACCGGGTGAACTCGAGCGTGCCGAGGCCATCGGTGGGCAAATTCTCGAATTGTGCGTGGCAGTGGGCGGCAGCATCACCGGGGAACATGGCGTAGGCCGCGAGAAGATCAATCAGATGTGCGCTCAGTTCAACGGTGATGAAATCACCTTGTTCCACGCCATCAAGGCGGCATTCGACCCGCAAGGCTTGCTCAACCCTGGCAAGCACATTCCGACCCTGCAACGCTGCGCGGAATACGGCGCGCTGCATGTGCACCGAGGGCAACTGCCGTTTCCTGAATTGGAGCGCTTCTGATGAGCCTCGATCGAGATGCCAGCCAGGCTTTACTCGAACAGGTCAACCAGGCCCTGCACAGCACGACACCACTGCGCATTCAGGGCAGTGGCAGCAAAGCCATGCTGGGCCGCACGGTGTCAGGCGAGGCGCTCGATACCCGTATCCATCGAGGGGTCGTCAGTTATGATCCGACCGAGCTGGTGATCACCGCTCGGGCCGGCACAGCGCTCGTGGAAGTCGAGGCCATATTGCATGAGGCCGGGCAGATGCTGGCGTGCGAGCCGCCGCACCTGGGCCTCGAAGCGACCGTCGGCGGCATGGTGGCGGCCGGGTTGTCCGGACCGAGGCGGCCCTGGGCTGGCGCGGTGCGCGACTATCTGCTGGGCATACGCATGATCACCGGGCAGGGCAAGCTGCTGCGCTTTGGCGGTGAGGTGATGAAGAATGTCGCCGGCTACGACGTTGCGCGCCTGATGGCCGGCAGCTTCGGTTGCCTGGGGGTGCTGACCGAGGTGTCGCTCAAGGTGCTGCCACGGCCGCGCGAATGCCTGAGCCTGCGCCTGCCGCTGGCGCGCGCCGAGGCGCTCGAGCAGTTGCGCGCCTGGGGTCAGCAGCCCTTGCCGATCAGCGCTGCCTGTCATGACGGCGAGGCCTTGCACCTGCGCCTGGAAGGCGGTCCGGGCTCGGTGCAGTCAGCACGCCAGCGTCTGGGCGGCGAGTTGCTCGACAACGCCTACTGGCGCGATCTGCGCGAGCAGCGCCTGGCCTTTTTCGAAGACCCGGCACCACTGTGGCGGCTGTCACTGCCGACCGCCAGTGGCGAACCCGCGCTAGCGGGTCGGCAGTTAGTGGACTGGGCCGGCGCCCAGCGCTGGCTGAAATCCACCGCATCCGCGCAAGCGATTCGCGAACAGGTTGCCCTGCTCGGCGGTCACGCGACCTGCTACGCAGCCAGCGACCTGAGCATGCCAGCCCTGCCGGTGGCACTGTTGCGCTATCACCGCGCGCTCAAGCGTCAACTCGACCCCCAGGGCATCTTCAACCCTGGCCGACTTTACCCAGACCTTTGAGGCCGCGCTCATGCAAACTCATCTAAGCGACAGCAGCAAGCGCCTGGCCCGCGGTGATGAAGCCCAAAGCATCCTGCGCAGCTGCGTGCACTGCGGCTTCTGCACCGCCACCTGCCCGACCTACCAACTGCTGGGCGACGAGCTGGACGGGCCGCGAGGGCGGATCTACCTGATCAAGCAAGTGCTCGAAGGCGCGCCGGTAACCGCCAGTACCCTATTGCATCTGGATCGCTGCCTGAGCTGTCGCAGCTGCGAGAGCACCTGTCCATCCGGGGTCAAGTACCATGATCTGCTGGACATCGGTCGCGCCGTGGTCGATGCACAGGTTCCGCGCCCGCTCGGCCAGCGCCTGCTGCGCCAAGGCCTGCGCGCAGTGCTGCCACGCCCTGCCTTGGTCAAGGCGCTGTGCCGTGTCGGCGAGGTGCTGCGGCCACTATTGCCGGCGCCGCTCGAGCGCAAACTGCCGGCGCCAGCAAGCATCGCCGGAATCCGTCCGCCACCGCGTCACGCCCGGCGCATCCTGTTGCTCGAAGGTTGCGTGCAGGCAGCTCTCTCGCCCAATACCAATGCCGCCACCGCGCGGGTTCTGGACCGCCTGGGCATCAGTGTCGAGCCGGCTCCTGCGGCCGGCTGCTGCGGCGCCCTGGACTATCACCTCGATGCCCAGCAGCAAGGGCTGCGGCGCGCCAGGCGCAACATCGATGCCTGGTGGCCGGCTGTCGAGGCCGGGGCCGAGGCCATCGTGCAGACCGCCAGTGGCTGCGGGGCTTTCGTGCGCGACTACGGGCATCTGCTGCAACACGATCCGCACTACGCCGCCAAAGCGGCACGGGTCAGCGCACTGTCGCGCGATCTGGTGGAAGTGCTACGCGCCGAATCTGTCGAGCCGTTGGCGGTGTGCGCTGAGCAGCGCGTGGCGTTTCATTGCCCCTGTACGCTGCAGCATGCGCTCAAGCTCGGGGGGCAGGTGGAGGCCTTGCTGCTGCGCCTGGGCTTCAGCCTTGCCCCAGTGGCCGATGGCCACCTGTGCTGCGGATCGGCCGGCACCTATTCGCTGACCCAGCCTGCGCTGTCGCGGCGACTGCGTGCCGACCGCCTGCAGGCGCTGGAAAGCGGCGCTGCGCAGCTCATCGCCACGGCCAATATCGGTTGCCAGGCGCACTTGGGCGCCGCCGCACGCTTGCCGGTGCGGCACTGGATCGAGATTGTCGACGCAGCCCTGGATCAACCACCTGAGCGTAAATAGTCCGGCTGGATACACGGCAAAGCAGTTTGGGATTCGGAAGAATCCTATAGCTTGTTAGGAAGTGTCTTACTTGTCGCCAAGGGCCCCTGGAAACAAGATCGAAGCCTGCGATCCCAGGAGGCTGCGTATGCACCCAGATACCCGCACCACCGCCGAACTGCGCAGCACCCTGCGCGAACTGCTGGCTCACCAAGTCAGTAACCCGGACGACGACCCCCACCTGTCAGGTGTACTGTTCTTCTGCGCCACCGATGAACGCACCCGTCAGCTGGTCGAGCGCATCGAACTGCTTGCCAGCGAAATCTTCTTTGACCCCACCGGCCGCGCCATCGCCCACCGCATGCGCGCCATTGGCGTCAAGGGCGTTTGCATCAAGCAAAAGCGCAAGGTCCCGGCCGATGAGACCGTCATCCGGATCGACCTCGCCACCAAGGGCTACATCACGGTGAGCACGGCGCGGTTCTGATCCGTTATCCTCAGCCGTTTCGTGTTGCGGACGATGACCATGGAACTGCACATTCGCCTCGAAGGCCGCAAGGGCCTGGCCGACCAGCTCTATCAGCAGCTGCGCGCGGGCATCGACAGCGGTCACCTGGCGGCCGGTACGCAACTGCCGCCGAGCCGGCTGCTGGCCGAACAATTGGGCGTATCGCGCAAGACCGTCGCCGAGGCCTATTCGCGGCTGAGCTACGACAACCTGCTCAGCGCCGTGGTCGGTCGCGGCACCTTCATTGCCTCGCGCCAGCCCTTGCAGAACCCCGCCGAACCAGCAGTACCCCTGGCCGCAGCCGCCGCGCTCGAACGCTGGCAGCAGCGTGCCACGGTGTTGGCGGCACGTGCCACGCAGGCGCCCTCGCGCCATGACTTCGTCGGCGGCGCCTCGATCAAGTCGCAGTTTCCGTTCGATCAATGGCGCAGTTGCCTGAACTACGCCCTGCGCCGCAGCCAGCGCCACCCAGAGCGGCATTTTGCCGCCCAGGGCCTGCACGAGCTGCGCGAAGCCATCAGCCATCACATTGCCTACAGCCGGGGCGTGCGCTGCAGCGCTGCCGATGTGCTGGTGTGCAATGGTGCCCAGCAGGCGCTCGACCTGATTGCTCGGGTGCTGGTCGAACCCGGCTGCCAGGTGGCCATGGAAGACCCAGGCTACCCACCTGCACGCCAGCTGTTTCTAGCGCTGGGCGCCACGCTGCAGTCCATTCCGGTAGACGGCGAAGGCCTGTGCGTCGACGCCATTGCCGATGGCACACAGCTGATCTACGTGACACCTTCGCATCAGTTTCCATTGGGTATGCCGATGAGCGAGGCGCGCCGCCATGCCCTGCTGGCGCGTGCCGCCGAGCTTGGTGCGCTGATCATCGAAGACGACTATGACTGCGAATTTCGCTACCAAGGCCCAGCGCCAGACGCCTTGCAGCGCCTCGATCGGCACGGCCTGGTCGCCTATGTCGGGACCTTCTCCAAGACCCTGCTGCCGGAGCTGCGCCTGGGGTACGCGGTGCTCCCTGCAGCAGTGCTGGGTGCGGCGTGCGTGGCCAAGCACCTGAGCGACTGGCACAGCCCGCCCTTGCTGCAATGGGCCTTGGCGCGGTTCATTGGCGAAGGCCATCTGAACAAGCACATTCGCCGCTGCCACGACATCTACAGCGCCCGCCGCGAGCGCATCCTGACCCGCCTGGACGGCAACCTGGCGCCGTGGTTCAGCGCCGTGCCCGCCAGCGCCGGATTTCATCTGAGCGCCTTGGCTCGCCCCGGGGTGGACGTCGAGCTGCTGATCAGCCTGGCGCGCAAGGTCGAAGTCGGCCTGTACTCACTGGCGCCGTTCTTCAGCGAAGCGCCACTGCGGCCAGGGTTGTTGATGGGCTTTGGTGCCATCGAGCTGTTGGATATCGACCCGGCGCTGGATCGGGTGCGCGACACCTTGCAGCAGCTCAGTTGAGCCGCGCCGCCTGGCCACCGGCGGCCGGCCGCGCAATGGCGGTGGCATAGCCGCGCGGCGCGAAGCAGGCGGTCACCAGCCACATGGCCAGCACGGTGGCGGTCAATAGCATCCAAGAAGCCTGGAAATCGCCACTGCTGTCGCGCAACCACCCCGTGATGTACGGCACGATGCCGGTGATGATGAACCCGATACCCTGAACGAAGGCCGCCAGGCTGCCGGCTTCGCCAGGGCTTTTGAGGTGCTCCAGGGTCAAGGTCAGGCTCAGGCTGAAGCAGGCGCCCAGGCCGAAGCCGATCATGCCGACCCACAGTTCGATGGCCTGCGCGGGCGCCAGCAGCAACCCCGCGAAGCCCACCAGCTGGACCGTCAGCGCCAACCAAAGGCCTGGGCGCCGATCGGCAAAGCGGCGCAATAGCAACGGCAGGCCCAGGGCGCCGGTGATCTGCAACAGGGTCATCACCCCGACCAAGTCACCACCGCCCTGCGCCGTACCGCCATGCTCAAGGTGGTAGGCCGGCAACCACGCAACCATGCTGGTGTAGCCGCCATTGATCAGGCCGAAGTACACCGCCAGCAACCAGGCGCGACGGGTGCCAAACCAATGCCCCCCGCCGCCACCGCCAAGTGACGCTACCGAGTGGCGAGGACGCAACGCGGCCCAGGCGAGCACCGCCAGTAGCGCCGGCGCGGCCCACACCCCCAAGCCTGCCTGCCATTGGCCAACATGCTCGCTGATTCGCGGCCCGAGCACTGCCGCCAAGCCGCCGCCGCTCATCAATGCCGCTGAGTACAGGCCCATGCTTGGCGCCAGACGCTTGGGAAACCAGCGATTGACCAGCCCTGGCATCATGCCTTGCACCACCGCGACGCCAAGCCCGCCCAGCACCGCGCTGGCGATCAGCGCCCAGGCGCTATCGAGCTGCAGACGCCACAGGCAAGCCAGGGCAATCGCGCCGAGCCCGCCCAGCATGCCGCCATGTTCGCTGATCCAGCGGCGCAGCCAAGGCTGCAGCAAGGGTACCAGCCCCATGCACAGCACCGGCAAGGCGGTCAGCAAGGCCGCTTGCTGATAACCCAGGCCGGTACTGGCGCGCATTGGCTCGAGTAACGGGCCGATACTGGTCAGCAGCGGCCGCAGGTTGACTGCCAGCATCAGCACCAGCAGCAGATTGATTGCCCCTCTCATCACACAACGCCACTCCACCCAAGATCGGGCCATTATCCCGTCCAGCCAGCCAGGGTAGAAATGAAGAGATTGGATGCAGGTCAGTGGCCGGCCCACTGGGCAATTGGCCTCCCGGCAAACTGCCCGATTGGCTATCGAGCCTGGGCGCTGCCGGGCGTAAGGTAGCGACACCTTCACCACGCACCCTGGAGCACCTCATGCACAACCGGATCGAATGGGCCAAACACTCGCCGCAGGCCTACAAGGCCATGATCGGCCTGGAACAGGCGCTGGCCAACAGTGGCCTGGAGACTTCGCTACTGGAGCTGATCCGTCTGCGCGCCTCGCAGATCAACGGCTGCGCCTATTGCGTGAACATGCACGCCAACGATGCACGCAAGGCCGGCGAGACCGAAGCACGCCTGCAGACCTTGTCGGTATGGCAGGAGACCGCCTACTTCACGCCGCGGGAGCGTGCGGCACTGGCCTGGGTCGAATGCCTCACCCGCCTGCCCGAGCGCGGCGCGCCAGAGGCCGATTACCAAGCCCTGCACGCGCACTTCGAGCCGGCCGAGGTGGCCAACCTGACGCTGGCCATCGCCACCATCAATGCCTGGAACCGTTTCGGCGTGGGCTTTGCGATGGTGCCGGCCTGACCGAGGCCTAGTGCGCTGGCACCCGCCGCCGGCGCAGGCAGGCAAACCCCAGTATCAGCAAGGCCAGCAGCGCCAGCCCGAGCAGGGCCACCAGTTCGTGGCTGTAGCGCGCCACCATTGCCGGGAAGCCGATAAATTCGCGGTAGACCTGCAACTGCGCCTCGCCCCCGGCGAAATTGACACTGATGCCCCCTTGGCGGATCTGCGAATAATCGGCGTCGAAATACACCCAGATCTTGCACGCGGCGCCCGGTTCGATGGCAGCGATCTCTACCTGGGCGGTGGCCGCTTCATACAGCGTGTCATTGCCTGCCGCATCGCGCACCTGCACCAGGCCCTTGGCCGGCAGCCGGACCTTGACCTCGCGCACCTCGCTGTCGCCACGGTTGTGCAGATCGATCACCAGCCCCGTGCGGTGGTCGACCAACCCGGCTTCGAACGGCTTGGCAAACAGCTGCACGTACGGGGCCTGGGCCAGCTCGATGAGCTTGTCGACCTGATACTGGCTCAGCACACCCTCGCCAATGCGATTGACGCGCGGCTGCAGTTGCTCGTACTTGAGCTGGTCATTGGCTTTGCTGATGCGTTCGCTGAACTGGCTGGGATAGGTCAGGTAGGCATAGTTGAGGGTCGCCTCGAGACGTGGCGGATTTCTGAGCAGCAGGTACGCCACCAGCACCAGCACCAGGCCAAGCACCAGGGCTACCGAGAATTTGCCGACTTTATCCCAACTCAACGGTGCGCTTCCTTTTATGACGGCACAGAGGATCGATGCGGGCCAAGGGTGCCAAGTTACGCGTCGTCAGGCAAGCGCCTGAACGGCGTGCCAGGATATCGTCGCTCACCGGCGCGGCTGCTTGACTGGCGGCAATCGTCTGATCGACGATCAGCGCTCACTTGGGCATGGACGACGGCATGTTACGCATACTGGGCAGGGCTTCTTCAATCAACGTGCGCAAGGTGTTGTGGGCCTGCGCCGAGTTCGACATTACCTACCAACGCGAGGACTGGGGTCAGGGCTATGCGTCGACCGACACCCCGGCGTTTCTGGCCCTCAATCCATGGGCACACCATATGACGATTCTGGAGCAGCAACTGACGCGCACCGGCGCATTCGTGGCCGGTGAACGTTTCACCCTGGCCGATATCCCTATCGGCCTGTCGGTCCAGCGCTGGTTCGCCACGCCCTTCGAGCAACCGCGCCTACCGGCGGTCACGGCCTACTACGAGCGCCTTAGCCTCAGACCAGGCTATCTGGCCCATGGCCGCAATGGCTTGCCGTAGGCCGATCTGAGTCGCTAGCCGTGGCCCCAGCGCGCCGCCCGAGACTCAGAAGCCAAGCGTCGCCGACAACAGATAGGTGCGTGGGGTCGATAGGGTCAGCCCCGGCTCGCTGTCATCCGATGCGCCAGCCGATGCCCAGTAGCGCTCATTCATCACGTTCTCGACACTGGCGCGCACGGTGACATCGGTAGCATCGACCTTGAAGGCGTAACGCGCGCCCAGGTCGAAGCGTTCCCAGCCGTCGATCTGCTTGCTGTTGTTCTGGTCCAGGTACTGCGAGCTGGAATGAATGCCGCGCGCGGTCAGGGTCAGGCCGTTGACCCCTGGGATATCCCATTCGGCGCCGAGGTTGACGTTGTATTCCGGCGTGGCGGGCGCTCGGTTGCCGTCATAGGCGCCGTTGACGGTATCGGTCAGCTCGCTGTGGATGTACATCACGCCGCCGAGCAGGCGCACGCCATCGAGCGGCTCACCGAACACACTGAGTTCGACACCGCGATTGTCGCGCTTGCCGTTGGGACCGAAGATGCGCGTCAGCGGGTTGGTTTCATAAGCGGGCTGGCGAATGCGGAAGGCACTGGCGGTGAAGGCCAGCCGGCCCAGGTCATACTTGGCGCCTACCTCGACTTGGCGGCTGATGAACGGGGCGAAGATCTGGTCTTCGTTGATCGAGGTCGAGGGTGCGATCTTACCCTGGCTCAAACCCTCCATGTAGTTGGCGTACAGCGACAGCTGATCGGTGACCTTGAGCAGCACACCGGCTGAAGGCGACAGCTTTTCTTCGTCGTAGGCGGTTTCGCCCTTTACCCCATCGCTCCAGTCATCGACCTGAACCCGCTGCCAGCGCGCGCCGAGGGTCAGCAGCAGGCGATCGTCGTAAAAGCCCAGGGTATCGGCCAGGGCGACGCCGGAGAACCGGTTCTCGGTGTAGACCTTAGGGTCCAGGCGGGTTGGCCTGCCGGGCGTCGGTGTGACCACCGGGTTGTAAAGATTGCTCGGTGCCGACGCATAGCGCGCACCGCCGTTGGTGAAGTCCATGTAGAAATAGCTGGCGGCCAGGTTCAGCTCATGGCTGACCGGCCCGGTGCTGAACCAGTGGCGCAGACCGGCCATGGCCGTGCGCACCGATTCATCGCGGGTGAAGTCACGAGGTTGCACGGTGAAATCGCCGGCGTCGTTGCTGATCGAGACATTGTGACGCAGAAAATCGTGGTTGCTCTCGCGCGCACCCACGGCGCCATAGGCCATCAGCGAATCACTGAGGTCGTACTCGGCATTCAACGCGCCGAAGGTGTCGTTGGTGCGTGCCTTGCTCCAGGGTTGGGCATAGTTGTGGCGCACATCGTCGGCCTTCGGCACCTTGGCATTGGCCCCTACCAGGACGCGCTCCTGAGGCGCATCGGTGTCGCGCTCAGTGTGGCCCAGGTCAGCCGACAGCCGCAGGCGCTCGCCGCGAAAATCCAGGCCCAGCACGGCCATTTCACGCTCGACACGCTGGTGGTCCCACTCAGTGTCACCGGCTTGCTTGACTGCATTCAGGCGCACGCCGAACTGCTGCTGATCGCCAAAGCGTCGCCCGACATCCACCGCACCGCCTACCTGGCCGTCCGAGGCATAACTGCCGGTGAATTCGGTGACAGGACGTGCTTCGGCGCGCTTGGGCACGACGTTGATCGCACCACCCACGCTGCCACGCGGCGAAATGCCGTTGATCAACTGGCTAGGGCCCTTGAGGATGTCGACGCGCTCCGCCATTTCCATGTCGATGGAATAGGTCGGCAGGATGCCGTAGAGGCCGTTGTAGGACACATCGCTATTGAACAGGCTGAAGCCGCGAATGGTGAATTGCTCGAAGCGCCCGCCTGCGGGGTTGGTAGCGCGCACCGACGGGTCGCTGGCGACCAGGTCGCCGAGGGTTCGGGCCTGCTGGTTCTTGACCAGTTCGTGGGTATAGCTGGTCATGCTCAGGGGCGTGTCCATGAAATCGCGAGCGCCCAACAGACCTTTGGCGCCCCTGCGGGCGACCTGCCCGCCCGCGTAGGGCGAACTCTCGCCAGCAATGGCCTGAGCGCCGACGATGCTGGTCGGGGCGATCTCCAGCGCGCCCTGCCCCTGCGCAGACGGCACCAAGGTGAAGGCACCCTCGCCTACCGCCTGCAATTGCAGACCGCTGCCGCGCAGCAGCTGCATGAAGCCCTGATCGACGCTGTAGTCACCTGCAAGGCCGGCGCTCTGCCGATTGCCGAGCAGTGCCGGATCCAGTGACAGGCTGACGCCGGCCTGATCGGCAAAACGGGTCAGTGCCGCGCCCAGGCTGCCGGCGGGTATCTGGTAATTGCGCGTGGCCTCCACGGCATTGACGGCGCCGGGGATCGCCGCAAGCCAAAGGCTCATGGCCAAGCCGGTAGACCGCAACCGGCGGGTGTTAAAAGGCGATACAGCAGGCATCGAGAACGCTCCCTTTATTGTCTTCTACCGGTAATGACCGGCGAGGCCAGAAAAGGGGACAGGCTCACGCGTGATTATCGCGCACGACCAGCGTGACCCAGTATCGCGTACGGCGCTGCACCTGCAGCGGCAGGCTGGCTGCCAGCAAATCCAGTACGCGGTCGGTGTCGTCCAGACGGAAGGTGCCGGTAACGCGCAGGCGCGCAAGCTCGGGCGGCCATCGCAGTATCCCGGGCCGATAACGACGCAGCTCGCGCAGCAGGTCGTCCAGTGGCCGGTCATTGACACGCAGCACGCCGTCGCGCCAGCCCAGCAGCAGGTCATCGGTGGCGCTGACCGGCCCTGCCGCCATGGCGCCGAGGCTGGCCTGCTGGCCACCTGCAAGCTCCCTCGCGCTGCCGCGCAGCGGTTGCAAGGTCGCCGCGCCGCGGATGACCGAGACCTGACAGGTTGAATCGCGCAGCCGTAGGCACACCTCAGCACCGCGCAGCGACACGTGACCTTCAGGAACCTGCACGGTCATCGCCAGCCCTTGCGCCATGCTGATGGCCAACTCGCCACGGATCAGCTTCACCTGCCGAGCCGCAAGGTCGATATCGACGGCGCTGTCGGTGTTGAGTTGCACGTGCGTGCCATCGGCCAGCGTCCACTGACGCCGTTCGCCGACCGCGGTATGCACATCGGCGATCCAGGCCTGCAGCGGCACCTGCTGGCTCAGCAGCCAGGCGCTGGGCGCCACGGCGGCGATCGCCAAGGCCTGCTTGAGCAGCGCGCGGCGGCTGGCCTGGCCACGATCGAGGGTCGCCATGGCCACGGCGTTGGGTAGCTGGGCGAAGCGCTGGCGCAGCACCTGCGCTTTCTGCCAGGCCTGCTCATGCAGCGGATCGCTGGCGCGCCATTGCGCCAATCGATCGAGATCGCCGGGGCTCGCTTGACCAGACTCCACCAGGGCCAACCAGCGAGCGGCGGCGCGCACCACCTCGCGCGTGTGCGCCGATGGCCCGCTCACAGCAGCTCTGCGAGCAGGCAGTGCTCGTAGGCCTGGGCCATGTAGCGCTTGACGGTCCGCAGCGAAACACCCAAGCGCTCGGCGATCTGCTCATACCCCAGCCCCTCCAGCTGGCTATGCAGAAAGGCCTGGCGCACCGGCGGCTTGAGGCCATCGAGCAGTTCATCGAGCGCTTGCAGGGTTTCCAGCAGAATCCAGCGTTGCTCGGGCGACGGCAGGTTGTGCTCGGGCAACTGCGCCAGCGCCTCGAGGTAGGCGCGCTCGACGCTGCGTCGCTGGTGCAGGTTGCTCAGCAGGCGCTTGCCGACGGTGAGCAGATAGGCGCGCGGCTCGCGGATCTCGGCCAGCGGCTGGGCGCTGGTCAGCACCCGCATGAAGGTGTCCTGGCTCAAGTCCGCGGCATCCCAGGCATTGCCCATGCGCCGACGCAGCCACGCCTCCAGCCAGCCTCGATGGTCGCGGTAGAAGGCGTGCAAGCTGTGCTCCGGGGACAACGCGGCGTCGGTCATGGCGAGGGTCTGCGCAAGCGTAAATAGAAGTGATTCTAATTTACTGTGCCAGCAGCGCCAAGTGGCCCTCGCTCAATATGTTCACGCGGGTCTTACATCGCCGCGCGTGCTGGCGAAACCTGCGGCCGACTGCGCCAGGCCACGGTCAACACCAAACCAAGGGCGGCCATGCCTGCCCCGGCGAACGACACCGCTGGGTAGCCAAGACCCGCATCGATCACTGCCCCGCCCAACGCCGCGCCAATCGCGTTACCCAGGTTGAAGGCGCCGATGTTCACCGCCGAGGCAAGGTTCGGTGCATCCTTGGCAGCATCCATCACGCGCATCTGCAGTGGCGGCACCAGGGCGAAGCTGGCGATGCCCCAGATCAACACCGCCATCGCGGTCGGCAGTGACCAGTCCAGCAGCGTCGGAAACACCAGCAGCACCGCGATCAGCACCAGCAGCGCGGCCATCAAGGTGCGATCGACCGAGCGGTCGGCGGCCTTGCCACCCCACATGTTGCCCAAGGTCAAGCCCACACCGAACAGCACCAGCATCGCCGTGATGAAGGGGGTCGAGGCGTGTGCCTGGCTGTGCAGCAGCGGCGCGATGTAGGTGAACACCGTGAACATGGCACTGGAGCCCACCACCGTCAGCGTCAACGCCGCGAGCACGGGGCCTTGACCGAGCACGCGAATCTCCGCCATCACCCCGTCGCTCTTGGGCAGTGGCACGTTGGGCAGGGCGAGCCACAGGGCGGCCATTGCGACCAACCCGAGGCCGGCGATACCCCAGAACGCGGTGCGCCAACCGAGCAGTTCACCGAACCAGGTCGCCAGCGGCACGCCGCCGATGGTTGCCAGGGTCAGGCCCATGAACATCGCGGCCACCGCCCCGGCGCGCTTTTCAGGTGCTACCACGCTGGCGGCAACCACTGAACCGACCCCGAAGAAAGCGCCATGGTTCAGCGACGTCACCACGCGTGCAAGCAGCAGGCTCTGATAATCCGTGGCCAGGGCTGAAAGCAGGTTGCCGAGGGTGAAGATAGCCATCAGCCCGATCAACAGCCAGCGCCGCGGCACCTTGCCGGTGGCCAAGGTCATCAATGGGGCGCCGATCAACACGCCCAGGGCATAGGCGCTGACCAGCAGCCCGGCCGCCGGAATCGACACGCCCAGGTCGGTCGCGATGGCGGGCAGCATGCCCATGGGGGCGAACTCGGTGACGCCGATGCCGAAGGCACCGATGGCGAGTGCAACAAGCGGGGGATTGATACGCATGCAAAGCTCCTTATCTGTGCAATGAATGCTACGATCGCGCTTTGCGATGCACTAGACCGGTTTTCCGGCAACCACCTTTGCGCTGGAGGCACAAATGGACTACGCAGGTCGCTCGGGTGAGCTGGAGGTATTCAGCAAAGTCGTGGAGGAAGGCAGTCTGTCCGGGGCGGCACGCGCCTTGGGGCTGACGCCCTCAGCCGTCAGCCGCATCATCGCCCGCACGGAACAGCGCCTGGGCACGCGGCTGCTGCTGCGCACCACCCGTGCACTTAACCTGACCAACGAGGGCGAGGCCTACCTGCGCGGCGCGCGGCGGATTCTGGCCGATCTGCTCGAAGTCGAAGAGGCCATCACCGACCAGGGCGTACCGCGTGGCCGGCTGCGGGTGAGTGCAGCGCTGGGGCATGGCCGTCAGACCGTGGTGCCCCTGCTCAGCACCTTCAGCGCCCGTTACCCCGAGGTACTGGTAGACGTTACGCTCAGTGACGAAATCGTCGACATCCACGGCGGCGAAGCCGATGTGGCGCTGCGCTTCGGCCAGCTACCGGACAGCTCGCTGAGCGCCCGTTGCCTTGGGCATACCGGCCAGGTGGTGGTCGCCTCGCCGGATTACCTGGCCCGCTGCGGCACACCGCAACGGCCAGAAGACCTGGCGCAGCACAACTGCCTGCGCTTCAACTTTCGCCGGGCGATGCCGGACTGGCCGTTTCGCCGGCAGGGCCAGGACTTTTCGCTGAAGGTGACCGGCAATATCGCCTGCAGCAGTGGTGAAGCACTGGCACAACTGGCCAGGCTTGGCGCAGGGATCGCCCGGATCGGCTTGTTCACGGTCGCCGATGAGTTGCAGCGCGGCGAACTGGTGGCGCTTTTGCAAGACTACAACCCGGGCGACCGCGAGCCCTTGCATGCCGTGTTCGTCGGCGGGCCGGCGATGCCGGCGCGGGTGCGGGTGTTCGTCGACTTTCTGGTGGAATGCCACCGCGACTGGCCGCTGCACGGCGACAGCCCCTTCTGAGTGAGCAACTGTCTGGCGCTATCTAGACGCCAGCGCCGCCTGTGGCAGTGCACTAGCCAGCGCAAAGGGCACGCCCCAGGTGCCGACGCATCAGGCCAATTCTGCTGCCGGTAGCGCACGGTCGGCCACCATGCCGTCGCGCATGCGTTGGGCGTCACGCTGGTAGCAACGCGACGCCAGCAGCAGGAACACCAAGGTCAGCATCAGCGCCACCGGGATCAGGTACATGGCGTCATGCAAGCCCACCGCCTTGAAGGTTTCGTTCATCTGCAGTTCACCGGCGCTGCGCATCGCCGCCTGGGCGAAATGATCGGACAGCCCGCCGACCACGACCGGTCCCAAGCCACCGCCGAGCAGGTACAGGCCGGCGAAGTACAAGGCCATCGCCGTGGCACGCAGCCGTGGCTGCACCACATCCTGGATCGCGGTGTAGACGCAGGTGTAGAAGTTGTAGGAGAACAACCAGCCAATGCCGAACACCACGACGAACAGGCCCAGCTCGATCCGCCCGGCATGCAGCGCCCAGGCAGTGGCCAAGGTGGCCACCAGCATGCTCACCGATGCGAACAGCAAGCGCCCATTGGCCCAACGCTGATGCACCTTGTCGGCCAACCAACCGCCGAGGGTCAGGCCCAGTAAGCCGGTCACGCCGACAATCACGCCTGTGGCCACCGCGGCTTCGTGCAGCGGCAGCTGGTAGTAGCGTTGCAGCATCGGCACCATGAACGAGTTGCACGCGTACGAGGCGAAATTGAAGGTCAGCCCTGCCAGCACCAGCCAGGCGAATGTCGGGACGCTGAGCACCCGGCGCAGCGGTTTGTCTGGCGCTGCCTGGGCGATGGGCACCGCCTCCGCGGCGCCACGCGCCGGCTCGCGGATCATGAAGATGAACAGTGCCAGCACCAGGCCAGGCACGGCAGCGATGAAGAACGGCGCGCGCCAGCTACCGAACGCCTGGACCATTGCGCCGATGGTGAAGAACGCCAGCAACAGTCCAAGCGGCAAGCCCAGCATGAAGATGCCCATGGCGCGCGCCCGGCGCTCAGGCGGAAACAGGTCGCCGATCAGCGAATTGGCGGCCGGTGCGTAACTGGCCTCACCGATGCCTACGCCAAGGCGCACCAGCAAGAAACTCCAGAAACTGCCGACCATGCCGTTGACGGCGGTCAAGCCGCTCCACACCACCAACCCCCACCCCATCACCTTGCTGCGCGAGCCGTTGTCGGCAAGACGCGCCAAGGGCAGGCCGGCGATGGCATAAACCAGGGTGAACGCAGTACCGATCAGGCCGATCTGGATATCGCTCAGGTGCCATTCGAGGCGGATCGGCTCGATGATGATCGCGGGTATGGTGCGGTCGAAAAAGTTGAACAAGTTGGCGAGAAACAGCAGGAACAGGATTCGCCAGGCGTTCGCAGCTTGGGGATGGGCGTGCATGTTGAGTCCCTTTTCTTATTGTGCGGGGCTTCCGGCTTGCTTGTTGAATCTAGAAGTGCAGCGTGCGGTTGTCTGCCATCATTGACCTCGCTGATACCGGGCAGTAACCATTACCGACTCACCACTGACCAGGGCTCTCGCCATGCGCATCGCCATCCTCGACGATTATCAGAACGTGATTCGCTCGCTCGACTGCTTCAAGCGCCTGGGCGGGCATGCCGTGAGCGTGTTTCATGACAAGCACCCCCTGTCCCTCGAGGCGCTGACGGCACGCCTGGCCGATGCCGAAGCGCTGGTCCTGACCCGCGAGCGCACCCGCATCGATGCCGCCCTGCTCGAGCGCTTGCCCAACCTCAAGCTGATCAGCCAGACCGGCAAGATCGCCGGCCATCTGGACCTCGCGGCGTGCAGCGCGCGGGGCATCGTCGTCAGCGAGGGCCGTGGTTCGCCGGTCGCCCCGGCCGAGCTGGCCTGGGCGCTGATGCTCAACGCGCGGCGCCAACTGGTGCCGGCCATCGAGGCGTGCAAACACGGTCAATGGCAGGTCAACCTCGGTCAGGCGCTGGCCGGTCAGCTGCTGGGCATCTGGGGCTATGGCAAGATTGGCCAGCGTCTGGCCCGCTATGCTCAGGCGTTCGACATGCCGGTGCTGGTGTGGGGCAGCGAAAGCAGCCGAGCAGCGGCCGAGGCCGATGGCCACCGCGCGGCGGCGTCACGCGAAGCGTTTTTTGCCGAGGCGGACATCCTCAGTTTGAACCTGCGCCTGTCGGAGCTCACCCGCCACCGGATCAGCTTCGACGATTTGACGCGGATGAAGCCCGACGCCCTGCTGGTCAATGTCAGCCGCGCCGAGCTCATCGCGCCCGGTGCTCTGTTGCAGGCACTGGAGGCTGGCCGCCCAGGCTTCGCAGCCCTCGACGTGTTCGAGCAGGAGCCCATGCTCGACCCTGCCCATCCCCTGCTCACCCACCCGCGAGTACTGTGTACGCCGCACCTGGGTTACGTGGAGAAAAACGGCTACGAGCTGTACTTCGGCGACGCCTTCGACAACGTGCTCGCCTTCAGCGCCGGACAGCCGCAAAACGTCGCCAATCCCGAGGCTTTGGGCAAGGCGCGTTAACCGCGCCTGCCTGTGGAACGGGCAGCACCATTCACTGGGCCGGCGCCTGCTCTTTGATGGGCGCAGCGAACGAAACGTAGTACGCCAGGCCGACGAAGATCGCTCCGCCCACTGCGTTGCCGAGAAACACCGCCACCAGGTTGTGCAGCAGCGCGCCCCAGCTCAGATAGCCGGCGAAGATCGCGGCCGGGATCAGAAACATGTTGGCGACCACGTGCTGGAAGCCAATGGCGACGAAGGCCATGATCGGGAACCAGATGCCGAGGATCTTGCCGCTCATCTCCCGGCTGGCGTAGGCCAGCCAGACGGCCAGGCACACCAGCCAGTTGCAGCCGATCCCGGAAACGAAGGCATGCACGAAGTCGGCACTGGCCTTGCTGGTGGCTGCGGCCACGGTCTTTGCCAGGTATACGCCTTCGGTGAGGCCCAGCAGATGGCCGAAGCAGTAGGCCACGAACAGCGCGCCCAGCAGGTTGGCCAGGGTCACCAGCAACCAGTTGCGCGCCACGGCGGCCCAGCCAATGCGCCCGGCGAACATGGCCAGCGGCAGGCTCATCATGTTGCCGGTCAGCAGCTCGCCGCCCGCCAGGATCACCAGGATCAGGCCGATCGGGAATACCGCGGCCCCCAGCAGATTGCCGAGCGAAGCCCACTGCCCAGGTATCATGGCGCTGACATGAATATCCAGAATGAAGCCCATGGAGATGAAGCCACCGGCGAGGAAACCCAGGATCAGCAGTGCGCGGACAGGGAGCTGGGCTTTCTTGGTGCCGGCCTCGATGACCAGCTCGGTGATGTGCGATGGGGCATTGACGGACATGGGATCTTGACTCGAACGCAGGGACGCCAGGCATGCCCCTGAAGGCCTGCCGGAGGTCGGAAATTTAAGGATTACGAGGGGTGGCGCGGATTTTTTACAGGCTAGGCAAACAGTGAATCTCGGGGTTGAAACGAGGAGCTGGGCAAGGTACTGAGGCAGTATGTCGCAGTCAAATCGATAGACTGGATGGGCCGATAGATGGGCTCGATGACGGCGCCGCGCCTGCCTGCCTGATCAGCGGTTCATGCAGCGCTCATAGCGCCCGTCTACCCGCTCGGCGAACCAGGCTGTAGTCAGCTTGCGGGTGATCTTCGGGCTTTTCAGCACAATGCCCGGCAGCCGCGCGCGCGGCACTGCCTGGCCGGCGCGCGCATCGGCCAGCGCGAACACCCCGTGGTAGAGCTCGCTGTCTTCGAAGGCCAGGCTGTTGCCCTGCTCCAGCTCACGGCGGATCTGTGGATTGCGCAACCCTAGCTTGGCGCCCAGCTTGCGCGCCGCCAGCTCGGTGCTGCCGGGCATGATCGCCCCTGGGGCGATAAGGTCGCCGTCGAGCGCCAGGTTCGCTCCGGTCACCTGGCTCAGCGCCGCCTGGAACGCCGCATTGCGGCTGGCGTACCAGCCGGCGTTGAAGTCGGCGAAACGGTAGAGCTGGCGTTGGTAGTGGGTTGGGTAGCCCAACAGGTGGGCGATGCCAAAGTACAGTCCGCCCCGCCGACTGAAAACCTCCTGGCGAAGCGTGCCTGCGTAGGCGTAGGGATAGTCCTGGGCATGGTGCTCGGCGAAATCGATGCTGACCTGCATCGGCCCGCCCGTGTGCACGGGGTTCAGGCCATCGAGCAAGGTCCTGCCCAGCGGCAGGCGGGCGATGACTTCATCGTACAGCGCGCTGAGCTGCTTCTCGCTGCGCACCGCCAGCAGGCGTTGCTGATAGCTCTGGCCGTTGCCCGACGGCGTCTTCAAGGCAGCGTCGACCAGCAGCCGCGGCACGTGCACGCGCGCGGCGCGGCGCTCGATTTCGCCACGGGCGATGCGCCCGAGGTTGGGCACCTGTGGGTCGGCATTGAAGGTCGATTCCTGCTCGGTCACCGCCAGCACCGCGCACAGGTTGCTCTTGCTAGGGGCGAGGCGCTGGGCTTCGAAGGCCACCTGAATGTCCTTGGCCCAACCCTCGCGATCCTTGACATGCGCCGGCAGCAGGCGCAGCAGCTGCGCCCGCACCTGGGCGGGATCGGGCGCAGGCGGCTCCTCTGGTCGCCCTGCGCAGCCCTGCAACAGCGCCAGGGCCAGCAGCGTCACGGCCCATGGGCGGCGTTTGAAAAGGTTGGGCGACTCGATCAGCATGCGCGGCCTTTGGCTCAATCAGATGAAGCAGGGCGCGAGGCGCTGCCAGATTGGGCCATAGCCTGTCCGAGTCAGGCGCCAGCGTCAAACCGGCAGGCAACGAGGCGCTGCGAGACGAGCCGCTTGCAGCGTGTCGACCAGCGTTTGCAAGACGCGGTCTTCATGTTCATGGATGAAAAAATGCCCGCCGGGGAACATCTGCAACGAAAATTCAGCGCAGGTTTCCTTGCTCCATGCCTGCAACTGAGCGTGGTCAGCGCGATCCTGATCGCCCCCCAGCACGTGCACCGGGCACTGCAAAGCCGGTCGCTGGCGGTAGCTGTAGCGCCCGCACAGCAGAAAATCGGCGCGCAGCACCGGCAGGGTCAGGCTCATCAACTCGGCATTCTCGAGCACCTCTGGCGGGGTGCCATTGAGCTCGCGCAATTCCTGCTTGAGCGCCTCATCGCTTTTCGGCGCGCGCCAGTTGTTGCCATCGTAGTCTTCACGCCGAGTCGGGGCGGCGGTGCCGCAGGCAAGCAGCGCCAGCGGTGGCGGGCAACCCAGCGCCTGCAGTTCATGGGCCAGCTCGAACGCCAGCAAAGCACCGAGGCTGTGGCCGAGCAACGCATAGGGCGCCATGGCCTGGGCGCGCTGTTCGGCGGCCAACTGGCGAGCCAGCGCCTGCATGTCGGTCTGCAGCGGCTCGGCCAGGCGCGCACCCCGCCCAGGCAGTTCCACCGGGCGCACCTGCAGCCAGGCCGGCAGCTTGCGCCGCCAGCGGCTGTAAACCATGGCGCTGGCCCCGGAATACGGCACGCACAGCAAGTTCAAGGCATTCACTGAGCGGCAGCTGCTGCCATCTGCTGGCGCAGGCTCAGCGGACGCATGTCGGTCCACACTTCATCGATGTAGGCCAGGCACTCTTTCTTCAAGCCGCTCTTGCCCACCGCGCGCCAGCCCTCGGGAATCGCCTTGTAGTCGGGCCAGATGGAATACTGCTCTTCGTGGTTGACCACTACCTGGAACTGAATATCGTCGCGGTCGAATACGGAAGTCATTGCCTGTCTCCTTGAGTGATGGACGCCCGCGCGCGCCTGGCGCAGGCAGGTTGCTAAGGTAGACGTTGCAGGCAACGGGAAAATTAGCCCCCGGCATCCTTGAGCAGGTCGTGGGCGTCAAGCAGGCGGAACGCCACCTGCGGATTGCGCTCCAGGCCACGGCGAATTGCAGCAGGGATGGCCTGGCGGGTCTTGCGGCACAAGCCCGGCTGGGCCTCGAGTTCAATGACGATCCCGCGCATGGTCCGCACTTCGTTCAAGCCAGGGCCGATATGCACGCGGATGCCTAGATTGTCGTACAGGCGCTGCTGCAAGCGTTGCAGGTCTTGCAGATCCTGCACCTGTGCAAGGCGCTCGAGCAGGCGTTGCTCCTCCTGACGGGTGAGCAAGAGGATCCGCTGCGCCGCCAGCGGCTGCGCGGCCAGCTGCTCACGGCCGCAATCACAGGCACCAGGGGGACACGCTTGGCGAAGTGGCATGGGTGTGGTCATGCCTCAAGCATAGCCTGCTGCGCGCAGACGCCAAGCCCGCGTCAAAGCTGCGCCAGGCGCTCGCGCAGAAAGTTGACGAAGCCCTGTACCGGCCGTGCCACCTGGCGGTGCTGCGGGTATACCGCCGACAGTTGCAAGGCTGGCGTTGCCCAGTCATCGAGCACCGTCAACAGACGGCCATCGGCCAGCGCCTGGCCGACGATGAAGGTCGGCAGGTAGGTGATGCCCATCGCGGCAATCGCCGAATCGCGCAGCAATTCGCCGTTGTTCGCGCGCATGCGCCCCGAGACCTGAATCGTCTGGGTCTTGCCGCCCTGCACGAAGTGCCACTGCACGTGCCGCGAGTGGCCATAAGGCAGGCAATCATGGTCGGCCAGTTGCTGAGGGCTGGCCGGTGCGCCCCGGGCCTGCAGGTAGGCGGGGCTGGCGCAGTACACCCGCTCGACATCGGCGATGCGCCGAGCGATGAGGCTGGAATCTTCCAGGGCGCCGATGCGCAGCGCCAGGTCATAGCCTTCACCGATCAGGTCCACCGGCCGGTCACTGAGGTCGACCTCGACATCGACCAGCGGGTGCACACGCAGGAACTCGGTCAGCAGACACCCCAGATGGGCCATGGCGAACGACAGCGGCGCGCTCAGGCGCAAGGTGCCGCGCAAGGTCTGGGTTTGGCCGCTGATGTCGTGTTCGACCTGCTGCACCTCACCGAGCAGGCGCAGGGCCGACTGGTAATAATGCTGGCCCAAGGGGGTGGCATCCAGGCGTCGCGTCGAGCGGTTGAGCAGGCGCACGCCGAGGCGTTCTTCCAATTGCATCAAGCGCCGGCTGACCGACTGCTTGGACATGCCCAGGCGCTCGGCAGCGGCGGTGAAGCTGCCCGCTTCCATGACCTGGGCAAAGATTCGCATGTCTTCGTAAGGGTTCATTGTCTTGCTCTTGGTGACAGTCAAACGCCTTATACCGGCTTTTTCCCACGCCTGCACCCTTCTAAACTTCTCCCAGGTCGCAGCGATGGCCTCAACGCCAGGCAAGACGCCCATCACCCCTCCCGGTACAGTCAAGGATTCGCACATGAACAATGTCCAAAAAGCCCTCACCGCGTCGCTCCTCGCCCTCTCGGTTTCCAGTGCGTTCGCCGCTGGCAGCCCAGGTGTCGAACATCATACCCAGGCGTTTCTTCAGGCTCTGGAAAACGGCGGCGGCAAGCCGCTCGAGCAACTCAGCCCGATGCAGGCCCGTGCCGTGCTCACCGGGGCGCAGGCGTCGGTGAAGGTGGATGTGTCCGGCATCGAGGTCAAGCAACGGGTCATTCAGGCCAATGGCCAGTCGATCACGTTGCAAGTGGTGCGTCCGGCCAATGTCCAGGGCGAGCTGCCGGTGTTCATGTTCTTCCACGGCGGCGGCTGGGTGCTCGGCGACTTCCCGACCCACCAGCGGCTGATCCGCGACCTGGTAGTCAACTCCGGCGCGGTGGCGGTCTACGTCGACTACACCCCTTCCCCGGAAGCCCATTATCCGACCGCGATCAACCAGGCCTATGCGGCGACCCAATGGGTAGCCGCCCACGGCAAGGAAATCGGCGTCGACGGCAAACGCCTGGCGGTGGCTGGCAACAGCGTGGGGGGCAACATGGCCGCGGTGGTCGCGCTCAAGGCCAAAGAGGCCGGCACCCCTGCCCTGCGCTTCCAGCTGCTGTTGTGGCCGGTGACCGACGCCAGCTTCGAGACCGGCTCTTACAAGCAGTTCGCCGAGGGGCACTTCCTGACCACCGGGATGATGAAGTGGTTCTGGGACAACTACACCGTCGATGCCAAGGCCCGCGCCCAGATCTACGCCTCGCCCCTGCGCGCCAGCAGCGAGCAGCTCAAAGGCCTGCCGCCAGCACTGGTGCAGACTGCAGAATTCGACGTGCTGCGCGATGAAGGCGAAGCCTATGCGCGCAAGCTCGACGCCGCCGGCGTGAGCGTGACCTCGGTGCGCTATAACGGCATGATCCACGACTACGGGCTGCTCAACCCGCTGAGTCAGGTACCGGCTGTGCAGGCTGCCTTGCGCCAGGCCGGTACCGAGTTGAAGGTACACCTGCAGTAAAGTGCACTTGGCAGCAGGCCCCTGGCGGTGATCTCGCCAGGGGCCTGCTGCGTTCGGTTACGGCTCGAACCCTTCGACGATGATGACGTCGGCGTGCGCCACCCCCTGGCGATGGCTACAGGCGTCCTGGTAAAGCGCTGACCGATAGCAAGCCAGGGCCTGCTCGTACGAATCGAATTCGATCACCACGCTACGCTGGGGCGTAGGTCGACCTTCCAGCGCTTCGCTACGCCCACCGCGGGCCAGAAAACGCCCACCGAACGCCTTGAATGCCGCCGGGGCACGCTGGGTGTACTGCTGATACTGCTCGGGGTCGCTGACATCGACGTGGGCAATCCAATAGGCTTTCATCCACTGCTCTCCTGCGCCAAAGTTATTTGTGTATGATGGTATACCATAAAAACTACCCACCACAGTGAGCGTGCAGCATGGCTTTCAACAGCATCGAAGAACTTATCGAGGACTATCGCCAGGGCAAGATGGTCCTGCTGGTGGATGACGAAGACCGGGAGAACGAAGGCGATCTGTTGATCGCCGCTGAGCGCTGTGAGGCCCAGGCCATCAACTTCATGGCCCGCCAGGCGCGCGGGCTGATCTGCCTGACCTTGACCGACGAGCACTGCCAGCGTCTGGGCCTGGAGCAGATGGTCCCGGCCAATGGCAGCGCCTTCAGCACTGCCTTTACCGTGTCGATCGAAGCCGCCAGCGGCGTCACCACCGGTATCTCGGCGGCCGACCGGGCCCGCACCGTGGCGGCGGCCATGGCGCCCGATGCGCGCCCCGAAGACCTGGTGCAACCTGGCCATATCTTTCCGCTTCGGGCGCGCGAAGGGGGTGTACTGACCCGCGCTGGACACACCGAAGCCGGTTGCGACCTGGCGCGCCTGGCGGGCTTCGCCCCCGCCTCGGTGATCGTCGAGGTGCTCAACGATGACGGCAGCATGGCCCGTCGCCCGGACCTGGAGGTCTTCGCGGCCCAGCATGGCATCAAGATCGGCACCATCGCCGACTTGATCCATTACCGCCTGAGCACCGAGCAGACCATCAAGCGCATCGGCGAACGCGAACTGCCGACCGTGCACGGCACGTTCCGCCTGGTCACCTACGAGGACCGCATCGAAGGTGGCGTGCACATGGCCATGGTGATGGGCGACATTCGCCGCGAGCAACCGACCTTGGTGCGGGTCCATGTAATCGATCCGTTGCGTGACCTGGTCGGCGCTGAGTACGTAGGCCCAGCCAACTGGACGTTGTGGGCGGCGCTGGAGAAAGTCGCCGCAGAGGGCGCGGGGGTGGTGGTGATCCTGGCCAACCACGAATCTTCGCAAGCGCTGCTCGAGCGCGTGCCGCAGTTGACCCAGCCGCTACGCCCGTACCAGCGCGGCCAGTCGAAGGTCTACTCGGAAGTCGGCACCGGCGCGCAGATCCTGCAAGACCTCGGCGTCGGCAAGCTCCGCCACCTCGGCCCTCCGCTGAAATACGCAGGCCTGGCCGGCTACGAACTTGAAGTCGTCCAGAGCATTGCCTTCGAGCCTTGAGCTGCAGCCGCTTTTACGCGGCAAGTGCCCCTTGCCAAAATCTTGGAATACCATAATATGATATCCCGTAGACCTTGAATCTGCAGGCCGACACCTACACTCACACTCGGCCACACGACACTTTGTTTTAGCTGCTCCCCGAACACTGTTGGCGGGCGCACCAAAAGCCCCGCCTCGAATAACAAAAAGCAACGAGGGCGTAACCATGCTGTTGAGCAAACGTGTAACCGCAGTGCTGTCCGCCAGCCTGCTGACCCTGGCCTGCCAGGCTGCCCAGGCCGCCGACAGCCTGAATTTCGTCAGCTGGGGTGGCACCACTCAGGACGCCCAGAAAGAAGCATGGGCCGTTCCCTTCAGCAAGAGCACCAACATCAAAGTGGTCCAGGACGGCCCTACCGACTACGGCAAGCTCAAGGCCATGGTCGAAAGCGGCAACGTGCAGTGGGACGTGGTCGACGTCGAGGCCGACTTCGCCCTGCGTGCCGCCAGCGAAGGCCTGCTCGAGCCGCTGGACTTCACTCAGATCAAGCGCGACAAGATCGACCCGCGTTTCGTCTCCGATCACGGTGTCGGTTCATTCTTCTTCTCCTTCGTGCTCGGCTACAACGAAGGCAAGCTGGGCGCCGCCAAGCCCGCCGACTGGAGCGCGCTGTTCGATACCAAGGCCTACCCAGGCAAGCGCGCCCTGTACAAATGGCCCAGCCCAGGCGTGCTCGAGCTGGCCCTGCTGGCCGACGGCGTAGCTGCGGACAAACTCTACCCGCTGGACCTGGACCGCGCCTTCAAGAAACTCGACACCATCAAGAAAGACATCGTCTGGTGGGGCGGCGGCGCTCAGTCGCAGCAGTTGCTGGCCTCCGGCGAAGCGTCGCTCGGGCAGTTCTGGAACGGCCGCGTCTACGCCCTGCAACAGGACGGCGCACCGGTTGGGGTGAGCTGGAAACAGAACCTGGTCATGGCCGATTTCCTGGTCGTCCCCAAGGGCGCCAAGAACAAGGACGCGGCCATGAAGTTCCTGGCCAACGCCAGCAGCGCCGAAGGCCAGGCCGACTTCGCCAACAAGACTGCCTACGCCCCGGTCAACGTCGACAGCGTCGCCAAGCTCGACAAGGACCTGGCACCGAACCTGCCGACCGCCTACGCCCAGGACCAGGTCACCCTGGACTTCGCCTACTGGGCGAAGAACGGCCAGGCCATCGCCGCGCGCTGGAATGAGTGGTTGGTCAAATGAAAGTCGCCATCAACGCCCTGCAGAATGCGCAAGGTGCCCCCACCGGCACCGGCGCCCCCGGCGCAGCACCGCGTCGCGCAGGCCTCGGTCAGCGCTGGAAAGGCAGCCGCAACCTGCTGCCGGCGCTGCTGTTCCTCGGGTTGTTCTTCTTCGCGCCACTGATCGGCCTGTTGCTGCGTGGCGTGCTGGAGCCGACACCCGGGCTGGGCAACTACGAACAGCTGTTCGCCAACTCGGCTTACGCACGGGTGCTGTTCAACACCTTCTCGGTGGCCGGCGTGGTCACCTTGATCAGTGTGCTGCTGGGCTTCCCGCTGGCGTGGGTGATCACCCTGGTGCCCAAGGGTTGGGGCCGCTGGTTGCTCAATATCGTGCTGTTGTCGATGTGGACCAGCCTGCTGGCGCGGACCTATTCCTGGCTGGTGTTGCTGCAAAGCTCGGGCGTGATCAACAAGGCGTTGATGGCCATGGGCATCATCGATGCGCCACTGGAAATGGTGCACAACCTCACCGGCGTGGTGATCGGCATGAGCTACATCATGATTCCGTTCATCGTGTTGCCGCTGCAGGCCACCATGCACGCCATCGACCCGATGGTGCTGCAGGCGGGGTCGATCTGCGGTGCCAGCCCGTGGACCAACTTCTGGAAAGTATTCCTGCCGCTGTGCCGGTCGGGGCTGTTCTCCGGAGCGCTGATGGTGTTCGTGATGTCGCTCGGTTACTACGTCACCCCGGCGCTGCTGGGCGGGGCGCAGAACATGATGCTGCCTGAGTTCATCATCCAGCAGGTGCAGTCGTTCCTCAACTGGGGCCTGGCCAGTGCGGCCGCCGCACTGTTGGTGCTGATCACCCTGGTGCTCTTCTACCTGTACCTGAAGCTGCAGCCGGAATCTCCGGTCGGCAACGCGAGGTAATTCGTCATGCTGCTGTCTGCCAATGCCATGGGTCGCCCGCTGCGTACGGGCCTGTACCTGACCACCGGCGTCATTGCGGCGTTCCTGCTGCTGCCGGTGGTGTTCATCGTGCTGCTGTCGTTCGGCTCATCCCAATGGCTGGTGTTCCCGCCACCGGGCTGGACCTTCAAGTGGTACGGCCAGTTCTTCTCCAACCCCGAGTGGATGGAAGCGGCCCTGGCCAGTCTCAAGGTGGCCGTATTGACCACCATCGCCGCGGTGCTGCTGGGCTTGCCCACGGCGTTTGCGCTGGTGCGCGGGCGCTTTCCTGGGCGCGAAATGCTCTACGGTTTGTTCACCATGCCGATGATCGTGCCGCTGGTGATCATCGCGGTGGCGGTGTACGCGCTGTTCCTCAAGCTCGGCTACACCGGCACGCTGTTCGCCTTCGTGGTCAGCCACGTGATCGTCGCCCTGCCCTTCACCATCATCTCGATCATCAATTCGCTGAAGCTGTTCGACCAGTCGATCGAGGATGCTGCCGTGATCTGCGGCGCCTCGCGTTTGCAGGCGATCTTCAAGGTGACCTTTCCAGCGATCCGCCCTGGAATGATCGCCGGCGGTCTGTTCGCCTTTCTGGTGTCGTGGGATGAAGTCGTGCTGAGCGTCATGATGGCCAGCCCTGACCTGCAGACCCTGCCGGTGAAGATGTGGACCACCTTGCGCCAGGACCTGAGCCCGGTGATCGCCGTCGCATCCACCCTGCTGATCGGCCTCTCGCTGCTGGTCATGTTCATTGCCGCCGCCTTGCGCCGGCGTACCGAAGTCAACGCCTGAGCGCACGGAGAACACAACAATGAGTGCAGTCATCAAAGACAACGCCCAGGGCAAGACGCTGGTCAGCCTGCGCGGTTTGAACAAGCATTACGGCGATTTCACTGCCGTGGACAACCTCGACCTGGAGATCCAGGAAGGCGAGTTTCTGACGTTCCTCGGCTCCAGCGGCTCGGGCAAATCCACCACCTTGTCGATGCTGGCCGGATTCGAGACCCCGAGCAGCGGCGAGATTCTGGTCGACGGCCAATCGCTGGTCCACGTGCCGCCGCACAAGCGCGACATCGGCATGGTGTTCCAGCGCTACTCGCTGTTTCCGCACCTGAACGTGCGCGACAACATCGGTTTCCCCCTGGCCATTCGCAAACTCGGCGCTGCTGAAACCAGCAAGCGCGTGGATGCCATGCTCAAGCTGGTGCAGTTGGAGCCGTTCGCCCACCGCAAGCCTTCGCAGATGTCCGGCGGCCAGCAGCAGCGCGTGGCCATCGCCCGTGCGCTGGTGTACGAGCCGCGCATCCTGCTGATGGACGAGCCGCTCGGCGCGCTGGACAAGAAACTGCGCGAAGACCTGCAGGACGAACTGCGTCAGTTGCACCGGCGCCTGGGGATCACCATCGTCTATGTGACCCATGACCAGGAAGAAGCCATGCGCCTGTCCCAGCGCATCGCCATTTTCAGTCATGGCAAGATCGTCGGCCTGGGCAGCGGTTATGACCTCTACCAGAACCCGCCAAACGCCTTCGTCGCCTCGTTCCTGGGCAATTCCAACTTCCTGCACGTGCAAGCGAACAGCAACGGTGCGGCCAGCTTCGAAGGCCAGCCCGTGGCGATTCGCCTGACGCCCGGCCTGAGCGCCCAGCAGGACGCGCTGATCATGGTTCGGCCTGAAAAAGCCCTGGCCCTGAGCGCTGAGCAGGCTGCGCGCGAGCCTTTGCCGGGCGGCTGGAACGAGGTCGTCGCCAAGGTCGGCGAAGTGTTGTTCCTCGGCGAAAGCCAGACCTGTCACGTCAGGACCGCAGGCGGCACCGAGTTGACCGTCAAGGCGTTGTCCGCAGCGGGTATGCCGATGAAGCCCGGCGACACGGTCCGGGTGCGTTGGGCGGTGGCTGATGCGTGCATCTACACCGAATGGGCGCAAAGCGACCTGAGCAAGTCGGCAGGCGCCCACTGAGCAGCCAGGTCTGCAACGAGCCACTGCAGCGGCGCAGGTTGCAACGTCACACGTCGGTCACGCCACTGTCGTAATCTGCCGGGCAACCCGCCACAAGGTTGTCCGGCATGCTGCGCACGCTGCTTCTGCTGTTTCTCCTGCTACCCATGACCGTAGGGGCCGGGCCGCTGCAACTGCGTGTGCAGGGCTCCAATACCATGGGCGCGGCGCTGCTGCCTGCGCTGGTGCTGGGGCAGCTGTGGGCGCAACAGGCCACGGTGGTTCGTCAGGCCCCTGGGGCCATGCCCAATGAAACCCTGATCAGCGCAGTGGATGCGCAAGGCCGGCAGCTGCGCATCGACATCGCCGCCCATGGCACCAGCACCGGTTTCGCCGCCCTTGGCCAGGGCCTCGCCGACATGGCCGCAGCCTCGCGCCCAATCAGTGATGACGAAGCGCATCAGCTACAGGCCTTGGGCGACCTGCGCGCGGCCAGCGCCGAGCAGGTGATCGGCCTGGACGCCGTGGCGGTGATCGTGCACCCGGACAACCCCTTGCCGCAGCTGAGCACCGAGCAACTGGCGCAGATCTTCGCCGGGCGTGTACGGCGCTGGGAGGAGCTTGGCGTCAGCGGCGGCGACATCCACCTCAAGGCCCGCGACGATCGCTCTGGTACCTATGAAACCTTCAAGGCCCTGGTCCTGACCGCGCAGGGCCGCCGCCTGGCGGCACAGACGCAGCGCTTCGAGTCCAACGAGGCCGTGGCCGAGCAGGTGGTGACGGATCGCCAGGCGATCGGTTTCATCAGCCTGGCGGCGGTACATGGGGCCAAGGTGCTGGCCATTGCCGACGGCAATGCGCCGGCGATGCTGCCTGATCGTGCGCGGGTCGCCAGCGAGGATTATCCACTGTCGCGGCGCCTGTACCTGTACCTGCCGGCCAACGCCAAGCCTCAGGCCTACGCATTGGCCGAATTCGCCCAGAGCGCGGCGGGCCAGGCCATCGTCGCGCAGCAGGGTTTCGTCTCGCAACGGGTAGTCACGCAGACGATAACGCCGCAGGCAGGCATGCCGCCGCGCTATCGCAGCCTGGCGCGGCAAGCCCAACGGCTGAGCGTGAACTTTCGCTTCCAGCCAGGCAGCGCCAGCCTCGACAGCAAAGGCCTGCGTGACGTGCAACGGGTCACTGAGTACTTGCGCCGAGCCGGCAAGCTGCAAGGCAAAGCGGTACTGGTGGGTTTCGGCGACCGCAAGGAAACACCAGGCCGCGCGGCTCTGCTGTCACGCTTGCGTGCCCAGGCGGTGCGCCGCGAGCTGGCGCGGGCCGGGGTCGAGGTCTTACAGGTGAGCGGCATGGGCGATGAGCTGCCAGTCGCGGGCAACGATCAGCAGCACGGCCGCTTGCGCAATCAGCGGGTGGAGGTATGGGTCTACTGACGAGTAATGAAATGTAACAGCTCGCCGTTCGGCATCCTGGATAAACGCAGCTAGCATCAACCTCATGTGATACCGGGCCCCTCTGACGGCTGCCACGCCGTGATGTCGGATCACTGTTGCCAGGCAACGTCGACCAATCAGGAGGGGCTCATGACAGCTCTGCACGCATTTCTCACCACTCCGTTTCTAGGGACCAGCACATGGCTGTGGCTGGTGTTCATGGCGATCGTCATCGGTCTGCTGGTGCTCGACCTCGGCGTGCTGCACCGCCAGGACCGCGAAATCGAAATGCGCGAAAGCCTGCTGCTGTATTCAGGCTATTTCAGCGTCGGCGTACTGTTCGGGGTATGGGTCTGGTACCAACTCGGCGCGCAATCGGCGCTGGAGTTCTACACAGGGTTTCTGGTCGAACAATCCTTGTCGATGGACAACGTCTTCGTCATGGCGATGATTTTCGGCTTCTTCGCCATCCCCCGTCGCTATCAGCACCGCGTGCTGTTCTGGGGGATTCTCGGCGTCGTGATACTGCGCGCGATCATGATCGGCGTGGGCGCCGCGCTGGTCGAGAACTTTGCCTGGGTGCTGTATATCTTCGGCGCGTTCCTGCTGTTCACCGGGGTCAAGATGGCCCTGTCCAAGGAGGACAGCCACCCCGACCTTGCCAGCAATCCCGTGCTCAAGTTCGTGCGCAGGCACATGCGCGTGACCGACGAAATTCACGGCTCCCACTTCTTCGTACGGCTGACCCCACCTGGCGAGAACAAAGCCCTGCGCTATGCGACGCCGCTGTTCCTGGCCCTGGTGCTGATCGAGCTGGCCGACCTGGTGTTCGCGGTCGACAGCGTGCCGGCCATCTTCGCCATTACCCAGGACCCGTTCATCGTCTACACCTCGAACATCTTTGCCATCCTTGGCCTGCGCTCGCTGTATTTCGCGCTGTCGGCACTGATGCACCGCTTCGTGTATCTCAAGTATGCGCTGGCGCTGGTGCTGATTTTCATCGGTTGCAAAATTTTCTACCACGGCATGGTTGGCAAGGTGCCAGCGTTGCTGTCGCTGGGCGTCACCTTTGCGCTGCTGCTCGGTGGCGTGCTGGTTTCGTTGCTCAAGACCCGTGGTGACAAGGCAGTAGCGCCTGCTGTCCCGACGCAGCCGGGAGCAGGCGCAGAGGCAAAAGCTGACAATAAAGCCGAAGACTCTCAGCTACGCACCTGATACCCGCGCTCAGTGCGCGGCACTGACCGTGTCGCGCTCAAGCAGCGCTGCTGGCTGCAGTTGCCTGATCGAGTCCACGGCAGGTCGCGTCGCCTGCCGCGCTGGAGGTGCCTGATGCAACGGAGCGACCACGCGATTACTGCCGGTCGGGCAAGCACACAGCACCAGTGCGCCGTCCATGGCCACGCGCCGGCCGCAGGACAGAAAGAAGCGCACACCGTCCGCCACCACCCCCACCTGTCCACAGCGCGGACAGCGCGTGGTGAGATCGCCTTCTCTGAGCACCACGCGCCCATGCCGTGAGTAGCCTGCACCGGTGGCGATACAAATGGCGCCCGTGGTCGTCACATCACCATCCACTGCATGACCTTTGCCAGCCAGGTTAAGCCGCATCGGTAGTACTCCCTGTGCCGTTGTAAGGTAGAAAACCTAACACCTGCCCAGGGATGACTTGCGTCGAGCGTGAAAAAATAGACCTTTCCTACAGGCTTCGTAAGCTGATCCTACAGACTGCGCCGACTAACGAAGGTCGCCGCGTAGCATCTGCGCGGGCACATACTTACCGATTTCATACTTGCCGATCGCCGCCCGGTGCACTTCGTCCGGGCCATCGGCCAGGCGCAGGGTGCGCTGCATGGCATACATGTAAGCCAAGGGGAAATCCCCACTGACCCCGGCCCCGCCATGCATCTGAATGGCCCGGTCGATAACCTTCAAGGCCACGTTTGGCGCGACCACCTTGATCTGCGCGATCTCGCTGCGGGCGACCTTGTTACCGACTGTATCCATCATGTACGCAGCCTTCAGGGTCAGCAGGCGGGCCATGTCGATCTCCATGCGTGAATCGGCGATCTTGTCGACATTACCGCCCAGGCGCGCCAACGGCCGGCCGAAGGCGGTGCGCGCCACCGACCGCTCGCACATCAGCTGCAGAGCCCGCTCGGCCATGCCGATCGAGCGCATGCAGTGGTGAATGCGTCCAGGCCCAAGGCGCCCCTGGGCGATCTCGAAGCCACGGCCTTCGCCGAGGATGACGTTATCGAACGGCACGCGCACGTTCTCGAACAGCACCTCGGCGTGACCATGGGGCGCGTCGTCGTAGCCGAACACCGGCAGCGGCCGGACGATCTTCACGCCGGGTGTGTCGGTCGGCACCAGGATCATCGAATGCTGCTCATGGCGTGGCCCATCGGGGTTGGACAAACCCATGAAGATCATCACCTTGCAGCGTGGATCGCAGGCGCCGGAAGTCCACCACTTACGGCCGTTGATCAGCCACTGGTCGCCCTGCCGTATGGCAGTCGCGGCCATGTTGGTCGCATCCGACGAGGCTACGTCCGGCTCGGTCATGGCGAATGCCGAACGGATCTCGCCACGCAGCAACGGCTCGAGCCACTGCTGCTTCTGCGCCGGGCTGCCATAACGCACCAGCACCTCCATGTTGCCGGTGTCCGGCGCTGAGCAGTTGAACGGCTCCGGACCCAGCAGCGAGCGCCCCATGATCTCGGCAAGCGGCGCGTATTCCAGATTGCTCAGGCCAGCGCCGTATTGCGATTCGGGCAGGAACAGGTTCCACAGGCCCTCAGCCCGTGCCTGCTCCTTGAGTTGTTCCATGATCTGCGTGGGCTGCCAGCGGTCACCCTCGGCGACCTGGCGCTCGAACACTGGCTCGGCAGGATAGACATGGGCCTCCATGAACGCACTGACGCGCTCACGCAGTGCCTGGACCTTGGGCGAATAGGCGAAATCCATCGGGGCTACCTTCACGGTTCGAAAGACATGGGCAGAGCCTAGAGCAGCGCACCTCGATCTACCTAGTCTATTTTCAGCGTGTATTAACATTCATAACCGATATATGATCGGCCAATAATTCAAACAAAAGGCGGCGCCATGAACCTCAGCAAGGTCGACCTCAACCTGTTCATCGTCTTTGACGCGATCTACACCGAAGCCAACTTGACCCGTGCCGGGCAAATCGTCGGCATCACCCAGCCGGCGGTATCCAACGCGCTTTCCCGACTGCGTGAAACCTTCAACGACCCGCTGTTCGTGCGTACCGCTCAAGGCATGGTACCCACGCCCATGGCGCAGAACATCATCGGCCCGGTGCGCAACGCCCTGGCGCTGCTGCGCACCTCGGTGCAGGAAAGCCGCATCTTCAATCCGCAGCAGGCCAACAAGACCTTCCGCATCAGCATGACCGACCTCACCGAGGCCGTGGTGCTGCCGCCGCTGTTCCAGCGCCTGCGCCGCCTGGCCCCGGCAGTGTTGATCGAAAGTTTTCTGTGCAAGCGCCGCGAAACCACCAAGGAGCTGGCGGCCGGGCGCCTGGATTTCGCCGTGGATGCCCCGCTGAACACCGACCCGCAGGTACGCCACGTCAAGTTGATGCAGGACCGCTATGTTTGCGCCCTGCGCCAGGGCCACCCACTGGCCGAGGCCAAGCTGACCTTGGACAACTACCTGGCCATGACCCACATCCACATTTCCAGCCGCCGCAATGGCTTGGGCTACGTGGACCTGGCCCTGGGCAAGATGGGCGTGCAACGCAAGGTCGCGCTGCGCTCGCAGCATTACCTGATGGCCTCGCAAGTGTTGCAACAGACGGACATGGTGATGACCGTGCCCGAGCGATTCGCCCGCCGCCATCAGCTGCGCTTCCATCCCCTGCCGGTGGAAATCCCGCCGCTGGAAACCCACCTGTATTGGCATGAGAGCACCGACCAGGACCCGGCCAACCGCTGGATGCGCGAGCAGATCATCGAGCTGTGCGAGCGCGTCGTGGCCGATGAGGAACGCGCCCTGCAGCCGGCCTGATCGACACCGTTGAAAAATGGCGGCTGCACTAGGAGTGCGTTATTTCACCCAGGCCTATTCATAGAGAAAAATATTCTCTGCAAACGCGCTGACTCGCTGACAAATAGCACAATCGTCCGGCTACTAGCGGGTAGGCTTGAGTCCACCACTGCCGATCCACGGCAGCTTGCACGGACTCGCCTCATGCCCAGCGCTCCTCTGTATTTCGACTATGCCGCCACCACGCCGGTCGATGACCGCGTCATCGAAACCATGCTCAGTTGCCTGGGTCGTCAGGTCAACTTCGGCAATCCCGCTTCCAGCGGGCACCTGTTCGGCCAGGCCGCCCGTGAAGTGGTCGAACAGGCCAGGCGTCAGGTCGCCGAGCGCGTCAATGCCAACCCTGAGGACATCATCTGGACGTCGGGCGCGACTGAATCCAACAACCTTGCCCTCAAGGGCATCGCCCAGGGCTGGGGCCAACCCGGACATCTGATCACCAGTCAGCTCGAGCACAAGGCCGTGCTCGATACGGTCAGCGAGCTTGAGCGTCACGGCTGGGCGGTCACTCGCCTGGCGCCAGACGAAACCGGCCTGATCCAGCCCTACGCGGTGCAGGCGGCGCTGCGCCCCGACACGCGCCTGGTGTCATTGATGGCGGTGAACAACGAGCTGGGCACGGTCACCGACGTCGCGGCCATTGCTGAGCGGGTGCGCGCCCATGGCGCCCTGTTGCATGTGGATGCGGCACAGGCGGTTGGCAAGCTGGGCATTGACCTGCGCGCCATGGCGGTGGACCTGATGTCGTTTTCAGCGCACAAAGTCTACGGCCCCAAGGGCATCGGCGCACTGTATGTCGGACCCCACGCACGACCCCTGATGCGTGCGCAGATTCACGGCGGCGGCCATGAGCGCGGGTTACGTTCGGGTACCTTGCCCACCCATCAGATCGTCGGCATGGGCAGTGCGTTTGCCTTGGCCGGTGAACCAGGCGACCAGGAGCATCAGCGCATCGAACGCTTGTCCAGGCGCTTGCATGAAGGCTTGCTGAGCCTGCCAGGGGTAAGTCTCAATGGCGATGCGCGGCAGCGGGTGGCGCACACCTTGAATTTGCTGATCGCGGTCGATGGCTTCAACAGTGCAGCGCTGGGCAGTGAACTGGCGCTGTCCACCACCTCGGCGTGCAATTCGGCAAGCAGCGCCGCTTCCCATGTGCTGCTGGCCCTGGGCCTGGACGAGCCGAGGGCACGCCAGAGCGTACGCCTGAGCATCGGGCGATTCACCACCGAGGCCGAGGTGGAGGCCGCGATTGGCGTGCTGCAGCGGGCCTGCACGGCCGCTGCCGGAGCGCTGTGGTAGTGCGTGACGAGCCGGCTGCGGCAGCTGCCGCAGCCCGCTGCATTCACAGGAAGGTGAACACCGATTTGGCCGGCAGACGCGACTTGTTCAAGCCGGCATTGAAATCCGCCTCGCTGCGATAGCCCAAGCTCAGCACCACCACGCTGCTGAAGCCTTGTTCCCGCAGGCCCAATTCGGCATCCATGACCTTGCTGTCGAAGCCTTCGATGGGCGTGGCATCCAGGCCGTGGGCGGCAGCGCCGAGCAGTGCGGTACCCAGCGCCAGGTAAGTCTGCTTCTCCATCCAATGCTGCAGGTCTTTAAGATCGTAGCGATGCAGGTTGGCATAGCCACGGCGAGTCTGGTCCTGCCCTGCGCGGGCTTGCTGGTCACGGAAGCGGCCATCGGCCTGTTCTTGCTCCAGCACAGCATCTAGATGCGCTTCGGTCATGTCGGTACGGGTGCAGAACACGATCACATGCGAAGCATCGAGGATCTTGGCCGTGTTGTAGGCGAACCCGCCTTCAGTGGCCTTGGCCAGGCGAGCCTTGCCTTCTGCGCTGTCCGCAACGACGAAGTGCCACGGCTGCGAATTGACCGACGATGGGCTGTGGCGCAATTGCTCGAGCAGCGCGTCGATCGTCGCCTGGGGAATCTTGCGAGCGGCATCGTAAGCCTTGGTGGTGTAGCGGCGTTTGGCCAGGGAGACGGTATCCATGCAACAACTCCATTAAGCAGTAGGGAACGTGTGACGCATCTTATCTGTTCTGCGACGCAGAAAAACCGGCAGAATGCAGCAACACTTTTATTGCTGGAGTGAAAATGCTGCGTTTGACCGATCTGCACCTGTTCGTGCGCAGCAGCGCTTTGGGTAGCTTCACCGCTGCCGCCCATGAAGCCCACCTGTTGCCGGGACAAGTGGCCGCCGCAGTCAAGCGTCTGGAGCGCGACCTTGACGTGCGCCTGTTCGCGCGCACCACCCGCAGCCTGCGCTTGACCGCTGAGGGCGAGCGCTACCTGCCCACTGCCCAGCAGGCGTTGGAAATGCTGCGCCAGGGCCATGAGCAGTTGCATGCCAGCGCCAATGTGCTGCGCGGCGTGCTCCAGGTATCGGCGCCCTCCGACATCGGCCGCAACTTGCTGTTGCCCTGGCTCAGCGCGTTTCGCCGCGAGCACCCAGCGCTGGCGCTACGCTTTTTTCTGTCTGACCAGATGGCGGACTTCAGCCGCGACCCGGTCGACGTCGCCATTCGCTACGGCCTGAATCAGGACGCCAACTACATCGCCTTGCCCCTGGCGCCGTGGAACCGCCGGGTGCTGGTGGCGGCGCCCGGCTACCTGGCCCGGCACGGCCGCCCGCGCAGCCCCGAGGAGCTGGCGCACCACGACTGCCTGTTGTACTTGCAGCACAACCGGGTGTTCGATAAATGGCAGCTGGGCAACCGCACGGTGCAGGTCCATGGCCCGCTGATCAGCGACGACGCCGATGTGGTGCGGCGTTGGGCGCTGGAAGGCGAAGGTATCGTCTACAAGTCGTGGCTGGATGTCAGCGCCAACATCGCCGCCGGCGAGCTGGAAGTCCTGTTGCCGGATTACCCCGGCGAAGCCACACCGGTAACCTTGGTCTGCCCCCATCGCAAGCAGCTGTCACCGGCCGTCAGCCAGTTGCACCTGTGGTTGCGCGAGCGATTCGCCACGTTGCAGCCTGCACAAATGTTCTAAACCGCCCTGTCCGAGTCGGGTAAGGTTGACTGCCCTGCCCTGAATCAAGCCTGCTGCCATGAGTAACTGGATCGATCTCAAGCAAGACGCCGACACCGGCATCGAGTCGGTTCGTGCGCATTTCGTCGGCCATGCCTACGACCCGCACTGGCACGACAGCTTCCTGGTCGGGGTGACCGAGCAAGGTGTGCAGCAATTCAATTGCCGTAAGGTGCGGCATCAAAGCACGGCAGGTCATGTGTTTCTGCTCGAGCCGGGCGACCTGCATGACGGTGATGCGCCCACCGCCGAGGGCTTTACCTATTCGACCTTGTACCTCGATCCGCAGTGGCTGGACGCCGAACTGCGCGCGCTGTTCGACCAGGTGCCCGGCGACAGCCTGCCGCGCTTCGCGGACACCTTGTGCCAGGACACCCGCCTGGTGTGTGCCACAGCCCTGGCGTTTCAAGCGATGCATGGCCAGGAACTGCGCATCGTGCGCCAGGCGGCGCTGGACCAACTGCTGGCCGCGCTGACCTGTCACCTGCACTGGCGCAAACGCCTGAACCCCGACCCGCGCCTGCCACTCACCGCCCAGCGCGCGCGGGATTTTCTGCATGCGCATTTTGATCAGGACATTGCCCTGGAACAGGTCGCGCAGGCCTGCGGGGTCGACCGTTTCCGCTTGACACGGGCGTTCAAGAGCGCCTTTGGCCTGGCGCCTCACGCTTACCTCATCCAGCTGCGCCTGGCCCGCGCCCGACGCCTGCTGGGCCAGGGCCAGACGCCCGCCGAAGCCGCCGTGGCGCTGGGCTTCGCCGACCAGAGCCACCTTGGCCGCTGGTTTCGCCGCGCCTATCGGCTGACCCCTGCCGACTACCGCAGGCGCTGCTCAAACCTTCCAGACTGAACCGGCGGCCGTTGCGAGCATGGGGCTCTTTTCACACGGAGCCGTTTTCCATGTCGCAATCGTTGTTGGCGTTCTTGTTATTCGCCCTGGTGTCGAGCATCAGTCCCGGGCCGACCAACCTGCTGATTCTCGCCCACGGTGCCCGCCGCGGTCTGCGCGCGAGCCTGGCGCCAATACTGGCCGGGTGCGGCGCCGCGGCAGCGGTGGTGCTGCTGGTCGGCCTGGGCCTGGATGAGCTGCTGGCGCGGCATGCGCAGGTTCAGCACATGATGAATTGGGCGGGCGTCGTGTGGTTGAGCGTGCTCGCCTGGCGCATGCTGCGCAGTGCAGGCCAGCCCCTCGACAGCGCCAGCGGCAAACCCTTCACGGCATTGGACGCAGCATCCCTGCAGGTGATCAACCCCAAGGTCTGGATGATGGCCGTGGCCGTGATCGGGGTCTTTGCAGCACCCTCGCTGCCCATCTGGCAACTGGCGTTGGTGTTCCTGCTGATCGCCCTGCCCTGCATGACGGCATGGGCGCTGCTGGGCGTGGGCAGCGCCCGCTGGCTGAGCCGCCCTGGGCGACTGTTGTGGTTCAACCGCACACTGGCGGTGTTGTTACTGGCCTCAGCCTGGACAGCGGTCTTGCGCTGAGCGCCGCCCAGGCCGAGGCTCGCCGATCAGTGCGGCAAGGCCTGGCGCAAGCGCTGGGTGCCGGCCAGCGCCAGGAGCAGCCCCATCAGCGCAACGCTACCGCCGACCAGGCCGATATTGGCCACGCCCAGCTGGCTGCTGACGATGCTGCCGAGCAGCGCACCGCCGCCGATACCGATGTTGTAGATCCCCGAAAACAACGCCATGGCCACGTCGGTGGCGTCGTGGGCCAATTTCAGGGTCTTGGATTGCAGCGACAGGCTGAAGCTCAGGATCGCCACACCCCAGAACATGCTCAGCGCCGCGAACACATAGAAGTGCCCAGACAGCGGCAGCAGCAACAGCAGGCACGCCGCCAGCACGGCGATCGAGCCCAGTAGAAAGCCATGGGGGAACCGCTCGCTGTAGCGGCTGAACAGCACCGAACCAAGCACCCCAGCGCCGCCGAACAGCAACAGCAGCAACGTGGTGCGCTCGCCGCCGATCTGCGCCACCTGCAGGGCGAACGGCTCGATATAACTGTAGGCGGTGAATTGCGCGGTGATGACCAGGGTCACCAGCAAGTAGGTGATGACCAGTGCCGGTCGCTTGAACAGCACCGGCAGGCTGCGCAGCGAGCCGGAGTTCTGGCTGGGCAGCAACGGCAGCGATTTGACCAGGCACAGCATGGTCGCCAGCGCCACGCCGGCAATGCTCAGGAAGGTGATGCGCCAACCCAGTGCTTCACCGACCACGCGCCCGAGCGGGACACCCAGGACCATCGCCAGGGTCGTGCCGGTGGCCAGCAGACCGAGCGCCTTGGCCTGTTGGCCCGCAGGCGCCACGCGTACCGCAAGTGAAGCTGTGATGGCCCAGAACACCGCATGGGCCAGGGCGATGCCGATGCGGCTGACCAGCAGCATGGCAAAACTCTGTGACAGCCACGACAGCAAGTGGCTGACGATGAACACCAGGAACACGAACAGCAGCAGGCGCCGACGCTCGACGTTGCGGGTCAGCAGCATCATCGGCAGCGAGGCCAGCGCCACCACCCAGGCATAGATGGTCAGCATCAGGCCGACCTGCGCCGTGCTCATGTCGAAACTCGCACCGATGTCGCTGAGCAATGCCACCGGGACGAACTCGGTGGTGTTGAAAATGAAGGCGGCCAGCGCCAGGGCAATCACGCTTAGCCAGCTGCCGCCACCGACGGTCGGTGGTAGCTGGGTGGGGATGGGTCCATTCATGGATAAGAATCGCTTCTGGGCAGACAGGGCAACAGAGCGCGCGCCAGCGGCCGGGGTTCGGCAGCGCTGACGCACGGTTTGTCATTGGAAGGAATGCCCGGCATGGTACGCGTCACGCCAGGCCCTCACAACCCCGCGTCTGGCCCTCTACCAGGGGTTAGGACGAGGGCCAGGCTCAGCCCTGCAGGGTGGCCATGTCGATGACGAAACGGTATTTCACATCGCCGGCGATCATGCGCTCGTAGGCTTGGTTGATATTGCGGATATCGAGCATCTCGATGTCACAGCGGATGTCGTGCTTGGCGCAGAAATCCAGCACTTCCTGGGTTTCGGCGATGCCGCCAATCAGCGAGCCAGCCAGCACGCGGCGTTTCATCACCAGGTTGGCAGCATGCAGCGCCGGGTCGATCGGCTCGATCAGACCGACCAGGATGTGCACGCCATCGAATTTCAGCGTTTCCAGGTACGGATTGAGGTCGTGCTGCACCGGGATGGTGTCGAGCAGGAAGTCGAAGCGGCCCGCGGCAGCGCGCATCTGCTCGGCATCGGTGGACACGATCACATGGTCGGCGCCCTGGCGACGTGCTTCATCGGCCTTGGCCTGGGAACGAGTGAACAAAGTGACTTCGGCACCGAGGGCCTTGGCCAGCTTGATGCCCATATGGCCCAGGCCGCCCATGCCGAGAATGCCGACCTTGTGGCCAGGGCCCACACCGTGGTGCTTGAGCGGCGAATAGGTGGTGATGCCGGCGCACAGAATCGGCGCAGCGCTGGGCAGGTCCATGCCTGCGGGGATGCGCACCACGAAATGGTCGCTCACCACGATGCTGCTGGAATAACCGCCCATGGTGTTGCTGCCATCGACCCGGTCCGGGGTGGCGTAGGTCATGGTCGGGCCTTCCAGGCAATATTGCTCCAGGTCCTTGGCGCACGCTTCGCAGTGGCGGCAGGAATCGACCATGCAGCCGACCCCGACCAGGTCGCCAACCTTGTGTGCGCTGACCTGCTCACCCACGGCGGTGACCCGGCCGATGATCTCGTGACCGGGCATCAGCGGGTACACGGCGATGCCCCACTCGTTGCGCGCCTGGTGAATGTCGGAGTGACACACGCCGCAGTAGAGAATGTCGATGACCACATCGTCAGGACGCGGCGCACGGCGCTCGAACTTCATGGGCGCCAGGGGGCTGGTCGGGGTTTGCGCGGCGTAACCGATAGCAGTGTACATACGGGACCTCTCGATGAAGTGAAACGGTTCAGTGAGGCCATTTTGCCCTTCAAGCCTGTGACCCGCCACGGCTGATTCTCCGACATGCATGCCTGATCGTCCGAACCTTGCGCCCAGCCTCTGGCGCTGGCCAGCCATTCTGCGATGATGCCACTGTCTGATTCTCTGTCCTGGTACACCATGCAACTGACCCGTCACGTCGATGCCAACGCCCCGCTGTGCGCGCTCATCCGCCGCCTTGCCGAACGCCCGGGGTTCGTCCCAACCCACCTGCCTCAGGTGCAAGTGCTGAGTTGGGACCACTATGTAGCCAGCAGCCCGCAAATCTACGAGCCGAGCCTGATGATCCTGGCGCAGGGCAGCAAGCTGGCGCGCCTGGGGCCGCGCACCCTGGAGTACGGTGCGGGGCATTACCTGGTGCAGGCCCTGTCGGTGCCGTTCATGTGCGAAACCTTCGCCACCGCCGATGTACCGCTGCTGGGTGTGGCAGTGGACATCGACCGTGGTGTGCTGGGCGAATTGGTGCAGAGCATGGGCCTGGCCCCCGATGCTGTGGTACAGGCGCAGACGCCACAGTCGATGACCTCGGCGGCGCTGGATGCGCCGATGCGCGCATCGGTCGAGCGCCTGCTGCAGTGCCTGCAAGACCCGGTGGACGCCAAAGTCCTGGGGCCGGCGCGCGTACGTGAAGTGCTCTACACCGCACTGCGCGGAACGCAAGCTGGGGCGCTGCGCGCGCTGGTCGAGCAGCAGGGTCACTTTGCACGAATTGGCGCGGCACTCATGCACCTGCGCGAGCATTACGCCGAACCCTTGAGCGTCGAGGCCCTGGCAGCGTGTGCGAACATGAGTGTCTCGACCTTCCATGAGCACTTCAAGCGCTGCACCGACATGGCGCCAATGCAGTATGTCAAGCGCCTGCGCCTGCTCAAGGCCCAACAGATGCTGATCGGCGAAGGCTTGGGCGTGGCGCAGACGGCGCATCGAGTGGGCTACCAGAGCACCTCGCAGTTCAGCCGCGAGTACAAGCGCCAGTTCGCGCGCAGCCCCGGCGACGAACTGTCGTACCAGAGCCTGCCGGTGTGAGCCGCCTCAGGCGTCGCCCAGCGGCCATTGCGCCAGTGGCCAATACCGCCCTTTGCGCGATTCGTAAAGGGTGAACACCCGGGCATCGAGGAAGAATTCCGGCGCTACCCCCGCTTCGGGCGCCTGGTGGCGGAAGTCGCGCGACAAGGTCAGGTGCGGGCGATACTCGCGGCCCTGCTCGCCAAAGCCCATCGGCAGCAGTGCCTGTTGCAAGGCGTAGACCAACTGGCGCAGGGCAGCTGGCGTTTCCTGCGGCTCCAGCGCCAGCACGCCGGCGCGTTGCCAGCTGTTCAACCGGTCGAGCACCAGGCGAAGTGGCGCTTGCGGGCGCGTGAGGGTATCGACTGCGGCGCAAATCGCCGGTACCTGCGCGGCGTCTACGTCCCCCAGAAACAGCAAGGTCAGGTGGAAGTTTTCGCTAGGCACCGGCTTGCCGCTGCGCAGGTTCAGACCACGCCGCCAGTGGGCGATGGCGCGGCGCTGGCTATCGCTGACCGGCAAGGCGAAGAACAGCCGTTTGAACGGGGCGCCACTGGCGCGGATGGCCTGGATCATAGGAACTCCATTGCGTGAAACGTTTGCGCTCGCTAGCCGGTGATGCGCTCAAATCGCCCCGGCTCAACGTAACAATATGTACAAACTGCCCCCATGATTGTTTATGCTGGCGGGCTTACGCCATGGCGCATGGCCATTTTTCGACAAGTAAACGTCCATGAAAATTGCACTCGTACTGATCTTCGTTCTCTCGATCGCCTACGTTCACCTGCGCGGTCGGGTACGCCACAAGTTGACCCGCCAGCTGGGCGATCACTCAAGCTTCCTGGCGCCGGTCAACAGCTTTCTGTACCTGTTTTCCAAACACCCGGCCAAGCCCTACTTGCCCGTCGAGGCCTTCCCCGAGCTGCAGCCGCTCCAGGAGCACTGGCAGGAAATTCGCGCCGAAGCGCAGCAGTTGCTGCACGTCGGCGAGATCAAGAAATCCGACAACTACGACGACGTGGGTTTCAACTCGTTCTTCAAGACCGGCTGGAAGCGCTTTTACCTGAAGTGGTACGGCGAGAGCCACCCCTCGGCGATGACCCTGTGCCCGCGCACCACCGAGCTGCTGCAAGGCATCGGCACGGTCAAGGCGGCGATGTTCGCCACCTTGCCGCCGGGGGCCAAGCTGGTGCGCCACCGTGACCCATACGCAGGGTCGTACCGTTTCCATCTTGGCCTGGACACGCCCAATGACGATGGCTGCTATATCGACGTGGACGGCGAAAAGTATTCATGGCGCGATGGCGAGGGTGTGGTGTTCGATGAAACCTACATTCACTATGCGGCCAACACCACCGAGCACAATCGCATCATCCTGTTCTGCGACATCGAGCGTCCGCTCAAGTACCGCTGGGCCACCGCTTTCAACCGCTGGTTCAGCCGCAATGTCATGGCCGCCGCAGCAGCGCCCAACGACGCCGGCGACAAGACCGGTGCGATCAATCGGCTATTCACCCGCATCTACCGCATACGCGAACGCGGCAAGGCGTTGAAGAAGCGCAATCGCATGCGTTACTACCTGGAAAAGTGGCTGGTGGTAGCGGCATTGATAGTGCTGTTCATCTACATCTGATGGTTCGAGGAAGCGCCATGATCGACGTTCGCCCCATGACGCCCGATGACTTCGAGCGTTTCTGGCCCACCTTGCAGGCAGTCGTCCAGGCCCGCGAAACCTACGCGCTCGATCCCGAGCTCGACTTCGCCCAGGCGCGCCGGCTGTGGCTTGAACTGCCGCTGCACACGCTGGTAGCCGAAGAGGACGGTGAGCTGCTGGGCTCGTACTACCTCAAGGCCAATGCGGCGGGACCCGGGGCCCATGTCGGCAACTGTGGCTATATGGTCTGCGCCGCTGCCCAGGGCCGCGGGGTGGCACGGCTGATGTGCGAACACTCACAGAAACTGGCACGCCAGGAAGGCTTCCTGGCGCTGCAGTTCAACAGCGTGGTCGCCAGCAACGAAGTCGCCGTGGCGCTGTGGAACAAGCTGGGCTTCGAGACGGTGGGTCGGCTGCCCAAGGCCTATCGCCACGCCCGCCTGGGCCTGGTCGACTGTCTGGTGATGTACAAATGGCTTGCCGATGCGCCGGTGGTGGAGACGCCTGCGTTGCTGATCGGGCGCAACAATATCGAAGCGCGGGTTTCGCGCCGCCGCGGGCGCTAGGACGTGTAGCAGCGGCCTGGCCTGCCCCGCCGCCGTGCGAGACGAGCGGAGGGGCAGTGCCTCAGGCATCCAGCATCAGAACGCCATGCCGACTTTGAAGCCAAACTCGTCACGCTTGAGCTTGGTATTGTCGGCTACCGGCGAATCTTCATCGAGCTTGTATTCGGTCCGGGTGTAGTAGACGCCGGCCTGCAGCGGCAACGCGCCTTGCTGGTTCATCAGCAGGGTCACTTCGGCATACGGGTTGGTACGGTCTTTCAGGTCCACCGTATCGCTGCCGAAATCGTCGACCTTGAGGCGGGCGCGGCCATCGATGGTGTGACGTGCGCCGACTTCAACGCGCAGGGTCGAGGCGTCGAACTGATGGTTGTAGCCCAGCGCCGCCTTGGCGAACGGCGACTTGTAGGTCAGCTTGGTATCCAGGTCGTTGATCTCTGGCTCGAAACGCGTCCAGCTGTAGCCGCCACCCACGGTGACGTCGACGAAATTACGCGCATCCAGCGCCGCACGCCAGCCCAGGTCCAGGTCGGCTTGCGCTTCCTTGAGCTTGTCGTCGTTTTTCTTGCCGTACTTGGCTTCTGCGCCAATCTGGTAGATGAACCCGGACTCGGCAGTCATCTTGTTGCTGAAGGTGGCGAACAGACCGCCCTGGCCCAGATGCTCCTTATCCGACTCACTGCCGCCTTCGAACTTGAACTTATTGTAAGCACCCAGCAGACCAACGCTGAACAGCGGGTCGGTGCTTGGCGCGGCCTGGGCGAGGATTGGCGAGCTGACCAGAGCGAGCAGGCCGGCGTGACGCAGCAGGTTGCGAGCGAACATACGAATACAGTCTCCATGACAGTAAGACAAATGACTAACGAGCGCTTCGAGGCGAACCTCGGCGAAAAAGTTCGGTTAAATTCACGATAAATTCACGAAATTTTCATTAGCTGCCCAGCGGCGCGCCGCTGGGTCGGAGGTTTCGTGCTTGATCAAGCTAGGAAAGGGCTACCAACAATGAAACAAAAGTTATAAGATAACGTTTCATTTGACATCAATTCCTGCCTGCGACCCACTTCCATGACCAGCGCCTCAGCGACTCCCACCCTGCTCCACCAGCGCCTGCAAAGCATCGACGCCCTGCGCGGACTGGTGATCGTGTTCATGTTGCTCGATCACGTACGCGAAACCTTCTTCCTGCATCGCCAGGTTGGCGACCCGATGGCGATAGATGCCACCGACCCCACGCTGTTTTTCAGCCGCACGCTGGCGCACCTGTGCGCTCCGGTGTTCGTCCTGCTGACCGGGCTGTCGGCCTGGTTGTACGGCGAGAAGTACCAGGGCCGCAGCGATGTCTCGGCGTTTCTGTTCAAGCGCGGGCTGTTCCTGGTGGTGCTGGAATTTACCTTGGTGAATTTTGCCTGGACGTTCCAGCTGCCACCGAGCGTGGTGTACATGCAGGTGATCTGGGCCATTGGCGTCAGCATGATCGCGTTGTCAGTGCTGGTGTGGCTGCCGCGCACGGCATTGCTGGTGCTCGGCGCGCTGATCATCGCCGGGCATAACCTGCTCGACGGCGTGCATTTCGGCTTGGATTCGGCCATGCATGTGCCATGGGCGATCCTGCATGACCGCGGCTGGTTGCAGGTTTCCGAAGGCCTGCGCCTACGCACCTCCTACCCAGTGTTGCCGTGGATCGGCGTAATCGCCCTGGGTTACGCCCTTGGCCCATGGTTCGCCCGGGGCAGCCAGCCGGCCCAGCGCCAGCATCGGCTGTTGCTGGCCGGGTTGCTGGCGTTGTGCGGTTTCGTCGCACTGCGCCTGTACAACGGCTACGGCGAAGCGCCCTGGAGCGGCTACCCGAGCATCACGCAAACGCTGATGAGCTTTTTCAATATCACCAAATACCCGCCATCGCTGCTGTTCCTGGCACTCACCCTGGGTTGCGGCCTGCTGCTGCTGCGTGGTTTCGAGCGCGCGGGCGCGGCGCGCTGGATCAGCGTGCTGGCGGTGTTCGGCGCCGCACCGATGTTCTTCTACTTGCTGCACCTGTACGTGCTCAAACTGCTGTACCTGGCGTGCGTGGCGCTGTTTGGCCTCAATCAAGGTGCCTATTTCGGCTTTGAGGGCATTGGCGCGGTCTGGTTGGCAGCAGTCGCGCTAGCGGCCGCGCTATACCTGCCGGTGCGCTGGTTCGCCCAGCTCAAGGGCCGTCGCCGCGACATCGCCTGGCTCAAGTACTTCTGATTTAGCGTTTTGCCCCGGCGAGCGGATGGTCTACCATGCGGCCGCCGGTTTCCATCACGGAATCAAAAGGGAATCCCAGGCCCGCCCCAGGCGCGCCAATCGGAACTGCCCCCGCAACTGTAGGTGCCGAGCCTGCTCCATCGATGCCACTGGGTCTATTGCCCTGGGAAGGCCGGAGCCGGGCGAGGACGCACCAGTCAGGAGACCTGCCGGCCTACATTCACCAACCGGCGGGGTGTCCGGGATGGTCATCGGTGTGCCGCTGCGCCAGCAGCGGCGTGGCGATGCCTGTCCGTGCGTTCCTCCCCAGAACTGCCCGATAGGAGATCGCCCGAACATGTCTTCGCAACTCGCCCCCGTTCCAGCGGCGCGCCCATGAGAGCGCTGCTCTACAGCCTGCTTGCCGTGCTGGCGTTACTGGCGGCCGTGCTGGCCGGCACCGCCATTGGCGAAACCCGACTGGCGCCCAGCGTGGTTTACCAGGTGCTGGCCAATCACCTGTGGCAGGCCGGTTACCCGGTCGACCCCATTGATGCCGGGATCGTCTGGAACTACCGCCTGACCCGTTCGCTGGTGGCCGCAGCCTGTGGCGCGGGCCTGGCGATCTGCGGGGTGATTCTGCAGGCGCTCTTGCGCAATCCGTTGGCCGAACCTTACTTGCTGGGTTTGTCGGCCGGGGCCTCGACGGGCGCGGTGCTGGTCGGCCTGCTGGGCCTGGGCAGCTTCGCCCTGAGCATGTCAGGCGGCGCCTTCATCGGGGCCCTGGCGGCCTTCGCCCTGGTACTGGTCCTGGCGCGCGCCGCCGGCTCTGGTGCCAACAACGCGCAGGTGATCCTTGCCGGTATCGCCGGCTCGCAGTTGTTCAACGCCCTTACCGCCTTTCTCATCACCAAGTCGGCCACTGCCGAGCAGGCCCGGGGCATTCTGTTCTGGCTGCTGGGCAACCTCAGCGGGGTGCGCTGGCCATCGGTGTGGTTGGCGCTGCCAGTGGCAGTGCTGGGCTTGCTGGTGTGCCTGTGGCATCGCCGGGCGCTGGACGCCTTTACCTTCGGCAGTGACTCGGCAGCCTCGCTAGGCATTGCCGTGCGCCGCACGCAATTGCTGTTGATCAGCTGCGCAGCGCTGGTCACGGCGGTGATGGTGTCGATCGTCGGCGCCATCGGCTTCGTCGGCCTGGTCATTCCGCATGCCCTGCGGCTGTTGCTCGGCCCCGGCCATAACCGTCTGCTGCCCGCCAGTGCACTGGGCGGGGCGTTGTTTCTGATCGCCGCCGACAGCCTGTCGCGTACGTTGATCCCTGGCCAGGTGATCCCGGTGGGCGTGGTCACGGCGCTGCTCGGCGCGCCGGTGTTCGCCCTGATCCTGATCAGCCGCCGGGGGTGCCCATGACCGTCATGCAGCACCTGCAACCTGCACCACTGGCCTGTCGCGGCTTGAGCCTGCAACTGGCCGGCAATAGCGTGCTGTGCAACGTCGAGCTGAGCCTGATGCCCGGGGAAACCCTGGCCATCGTCGGCCCCAATGGCTCGGGCAAGTCGTCGTTGCTGAAACTGCTGGCCGGCTTGCGCAGCCCCAGTGCTGGCAGCATCCAGCTGCTCGGCCAGTCCCTGGCAGGCCTGCCGCGCCGGCGCGTGGCGCAGGCCCTGGCGCTGGTCGAGCAGCACGCCGACACCCTCGATGCGATCAGCGTTTACGATGCCGTCGCGTTGGGCCGCACGCCGTGGTTATCGGCCCTGGCGCCGTTCTCACGGGAAGACCGCGCCATCGTCGAGCAAGCCCTGCTTGACCTGGATGCCGAGCACCTACGAGCCCGTCTGTGGAGCTCGCTGTCCGGCGGCGAGCGCCAGCGCGTGCACATCGCCCGCGCCCTGGCCCAGCGCCCCCAGGTGCTGTTGCTCGATGAGCCGACCAACCATCTGGACATCCAACATCAGCTGAGCCTGCTGCAACAGGTACAGGCACTGGCAGTGACCACGCTGGTGGCGCTGCACGATCTGAACCAAGCGCTGACCTGCGACCGCGTCGCCGTGCTCGACAAAGGCCACCTGGTCGCGCTCGGTACGCCGCACCAGGTGCTGACGCCCGAGCGCCTGCTGAGCACGTTCGGTGTGCATGCCCATTATCTGACCGACCCGTACGACGGCGCGCGCATCCTGCGTTTCCGCGCCCCCTGAACAGGAACCCCACACCATGCCGTTGCGCCCCGCCCTCTTGCTGTTAGCCGTTCCACTCAGTGGCCTGGCGCCACTGGCCTGCGCGGACTCAGCGCAGTCACAGAGCAATGGACTGGTAGAAGACAGCAGCTGGAGCCTGTTGAACCGTACGGTGTTCGACCAGCGCGACTACCGCCATGGTGGCCGCAATGGCAGCGCGCGCAACGCCTACAAACCGCGCAGCGAGCGCAACGGCATGGCCGAGGAATGGGGTTACGGGCTGATGGGCACGCTGCAGTCCGGCTTCACCCAGGGGCTGATCGGGGTAGGCGTCGATGCCCACGCCTACCTTGGCCTGCGTCTGGACAGCGGTGGCGGGCGCGCTGGCAAGGCACGGCTGTTGGCATTGGATAACGAAGGGCATCCCAAGCGTGAATACAGCCGCGCGGGCGCGGCGTTGAAATTGCGCCTGTCCAACACGGTGCTGTCCTACGGCGAACAACGGATCAAGACACCGGTGTTCAGTTCATCTGATAGCCGTCTGCTGCCAGAAACCTTTACCGGGGTATTTCTCACCAGCAACGAAGTCGACAAACTCAAGCTGGTCGCCGGCCATTTCACCGAAAATACCGACCGTAACGCTTCCAGCCACGACCAGGGGTTCGTGGTGAACTATTCCGACGCTCGCCAAGGCGACAGCTTCGATCTCGCCGGCCTGGCCTGGAGCCCGAGCGCGGCGTTCAGCGCCAGCCTGTACAGCTCGCGCTATGCCGACACCTGGAATCAGCACTACCTGGGCAGCACCTTCAGCCACGCCCTGGACGAGACGCAGAGCCTGAGCCTGGACCTGAATCTGTATCGCACCACCGACACCGGCAAGGCGCTGTCCGGACGCATCGACAACACCACCTGGAGCCTGATCTCACGCTATACCCATGGGCCTCACGGGTTCAGCCTGGGGTGGCAGCAGGTCGATGGCAACACGCCGTTCGATTACGCGTCGCGCGGGGCGATCTACCTGGGCAACGCCGTGCAGTTGTCCGACTTCAATGCGCCGAACGAGAAATCCTGGCAAGCTCGCTACGACCTCGACATGGGCGGCTACGGCGTGCCGGGGCTGAGCCTGAGCGCCCTGTACGTACGCGGTTTCGCCATCGACGGCAGCCATGTCGATCCTGCTGGCGGCTACGCCTACTTGGGTTATGGCAAGGGTGGCAAGCACTGGGAGCGCGACTTCGAAGCCCGCTATGTGGTGCAAAGCGGCAAGGCCAAGGGCACCACGTTCTCGCTGCGCCACAACCTGCACCGGGGCAACACGGCGCAGGCGGAGCTGGATTCGGACCAGCTGCGCCTGGCCGTGGAATGGCCGCTGTCAGGCGCTTTCTGACAGCCCCCAGGCTTGACGCTCATGCTCGGTAAGCGTGGACAGCACGTCGATCAAGGCGTTGTGCAGCTCTGCGCTGACATTCTGATGCACCCGGTAGTTGCTCAGCAGATAGCGTTTCACCGTCTTCGGCCAGCTGCCGTCCTGGTGCGCCGCCAGGATGATGCCCTTGGCATCCTGGTAGCTGGCGGACGGCCTGACCTTGGTCAGCAGTTTTTCGAAATCGACATAGGTCCATTCGTCCCTGCGGCTCTCGAACGCGTCGAGCAGGTCGAGTTTGTACAGCGCAAGATGTGCCATGGGCAGCTTTCCTCCGTCATCGTGAAAACTGCGACGGTAAGCAAATCGTCCGGCCAATGAAATGAACATGACGGCTACGCAGCATGCCCCTGGGTAGGATATTTCCTAGGGCAACAACAGCTGGTGCATGTGCGTGGTGCGCCATATCGGGTCATCCTCGACATCGACCACGGTGAAGCCCTGGCGCTCCCAGAACACAATGGCCCCCGGCAGGAACGGATGGGTATGCAAGTACAGGCATTCGACCGACGCGGCCCGGGCATGCTCGCGCAGCGCCGTGACCAATGCCGCTGCCAGGCCATGGCGACGGTATTCGGGCAGGACGAACAGGCGCACCACCTCGACCACGCGGCGGCCGCGGTAATCCAATTGGGCAAAGCGGTGGTCGTAGGGGCGATAGCCGATACCTGCGATCAAGCGCCCGCGATCGCGCGCTTCGAGGAAACAGCCCGCGCCGTCCAGGTAGGTCTGGGCGAAATGGGCCAGGTCCTCTGGCAAGGGCGAATCGGCTAGCGGCGCAAACAGCGCGCGACGGGCAGCGTCGATGAACGCCACGACTTCATCGACGTCATCGCGGCTGGGGGGTTGGATGGTCCAGTGAGGCATGGCCGACGCACCTGCTATGAATGGCCGCTTTTTCTACTGCACAGGCAAGCTGCTGGCAAGCCGACACCGCTATAATCACGACCTTCTGAAGCACGCGCCCAAGGCCCCCCATGCCCCGCATTCCGATGTTGCTGCTCCCTTTGCTGCTGACTGCCGCCCTCGCCGGCTGCGAGCAGAAGCCCAGCCGCGAGCAACAGATTCTCGCCAACCTGCCCTTGCAGGAGGCGTACGAGCACAATATCCAGCGCATGGCCGCGCTGCTCACCCGCACCCACCCTCAACTCGATCAGGCCACCATTGACGCGGTGCTGCGCAAGCACCTGACGGTCGAAGACCAGCGTCAGGACCTGTTCAAGCTGTACAGCGAAAAGAACTTCAGCGATGCCGAGTTCGCCACCATCGTGGCTGCCACCCACGATCCGGCCAAGGCCAAGGCGCTGGAGCAGACCGAGCAAGGCCAGCAACTGAGCGACAAGCTCACCGCGCTGATGCGCGAAAGCGCACGCGATACGCAGGTCCAGGCGAAGGCCGAGCAACGCATGCAGCAGGTCGAGGACGAATTGCAGGCTCTGGAGCGACCGCAGCCCTGAGCGGACCGGAGGCGATCAGCGTCGCCAGGCAACGGTTTGCAGTGATCGATTTGCCCGCTGCCCGGTCCAAGCCACATCGTTCACCTGGAGACTGACCATGGCCCGCCTGGGTTTCGCCTGTATGTACCGCCACCCCCAGCGCAGCCTTGAGGTCAAGGCGCTGGAGGCCTTCGAGCGCACGTTCAATCCGCGCACCACGACCCTGCGCTGGGTATCCGGCGCCACTCAGGAGGCAGCCCGGGCCAAGCTGCTGGAACTGGTACAACACAACCTCGACGCGCAACTGCGGCTGCTGGCCTATGTTGCCGATTTGCCGCCGATGTTGCGCATGCTGCGCCTGAGCAGCGACCTGCTGCCGCTCTACAGCCACCCCAGCGCCACCGCGTTGTACCAGGACAGCGCGTTCCAGGCCTTGATGGCCGAGCGCTTCGCCGCCATCGGTGCCCTGGCCCGCGAGCGCGACATCCGCCTGTCGTTTCACCCCGGCCAATACTGCGTGCTCGGCTCGGACCGCCCCGAGGTGGTGGAAAACAGCCTGGCCGAGTTCGAATACCACGCCGACATGATCCGCATGATGGGCTACGGCCAGCGTTTTCAGGACTTCAAGTGCAACATCCACATCGCGGGACGCCTGGGCGCCGAGGGTGTGCGCCACGTATGGCCGCGGCTGTCGCAAGTGGCACGCAACGTGATCACCTTCGAGAATGACGAAAAAACCTACGGCGTGGACGACTGCCTGGGCCTGGCCGACCTCGCCCCGGTGGTGCTGGACATCCATCACTGCTGGATCCACGAAGGCGACTACATCGACCCCGCCGACCCGCGCGTGGCGCGCATCATCGACAGCTGGCGCGGCGTGCGCCCGACCATGCATTACTCTCAGCCGCCGGAGCACCTGCAAGCGCTCGGCTTCAGCGCCGAGCGCAAATTGACCATCCCTGCCTTGCTCGAACAGGTCAACAAACGCGATCTGTATGCCCACAGTGCGCAGATGTGGAACGACTGGACCAACCGGTACGCGCTGCAGTTTCTCGAGCGCTTCGACATCATGTTCGAGGCCAAGGACAAGAACCTCGCCACGCTGGACTTCTACCACCGCTATCTGCAGTCACCGAGCTGAGCGCGACGACTATCCGGGCGCGCCTGCCAGTGGTAGATTCGCCGCCATGAAGATCACCCGGCACACCCGCATACTGACGGCCTGGACGCTCTATGCGAGCGTTCTGTTCAGCCTGTTGCTGTGCGGCCTGCACCACGGCCAGATGGGCGGCTTGCGCCTGGCCGGCCTGGAAGGTGGTTTCTGCTCGATCAACAGTGAGCACGGCGTGGCCATCGACCTCGATGGCGCCGGCGGCGACCAGCATCTGGCCCAGCTCGACTGCCCGGTGTGTTCCTCGTTTGCCCTGGCAGTGCCGCTGAGCCAAGGTGCATGGGCCTACGCCATGCTACGCGCGCCGGGCACCACGCCCATCGTGGTGCGCAGCTGGGCGCAGCCTCCGCCGCGTCACCAACGCCCCGCCCTTACACCCCGCGCGCCACCCTCGCCTCTTTACGCACGTATTGCCCTTATCGCCTGACCTCATGATGGGCGCGCCTGTTCGCGCGCCTGCGGTCAGCCATGATTCTTGCGTGGAAGAAACTTCAGCATGCTGCACAAAACCTCCTTGGTGCTTTTGATGGGCACCTGCACATTTGCCTGCGCGCACGACCTTGCCGTCGAACTCGACGCCACCCGCATCGATGCCGAGCGTGAGGCAGCCACTGGCGTACAATTGGACGAACCGATCCGCACCGGCTCGCGACTGGGCCTGAGCGCGCGCGAGACGCCTGCGTCGGTGAGCGTTGCCGACCGACGCCTGATCGAGGCCCGCGATGCCAACGACAGCCAGGACGTGATCAACGCCATGACTGGCATCAACGCCTCGGCCAACCCCGGCTATGGCGGCTTCGTCAGCTACCGCGGCTTTACCCAGAATCAGGTCACCCAACTGTTCAACGGCATCAACCTGGGTTACAGCAGCGCCACCCGGCCAGTGGACGCCTGGATGCTCGACCGGGTCGAGCTGCTGGGCGGGCCGTCCTCGTTCCTGCATGGCGCAGGCGCGGTGGGCGGGTCGATCAACTACATCACCAAGAGCGCCACGCGCGACCAGCAGACCGTCGATGCCCGCGTGCGCTACGCAAGCTTCGATGAACGTGAGCTGGCCGTGGGCGTCAACCAGGCGTTGGCCAGCGACCCGGCCGTTGCCCAGCATTTCATGCGCCTGGATTTCAGCCGCAGCCAAGGCAACGGCTATGTCGATCGCAATGCGCGCAAGACCGACAGCCTGGCGTTGTCGCTGCTCAGCGACCTTTCGCCCAACCTCACGCACACCCTGGCGATCGAATATCAGCAAGACCGTGAGGATAGCCCCTACTGGGGCGCTCCGATCTTGCCGGGGCACAGCGCCATGAAGATCGACAAGCATCGGCGCTTCGAGAACTACAACGTCGCCGACGGACGCTACGAGCAACGGGTGCGCTGGCTGCGCTCGATGTTGGACTACCAGGTCGATGGCGCCACGACTGTGCACAACACCTTGTACCACTACAGCGCCCAGCGTGATTACCGCAACGTCGAGCGCTACAGCTACACACAGGCTGGCAACGTACTGCGCGCCAGCCCTTACCTGCAACGTCATCAGCATAGCGTGCTGGGGGATCGCCTGGAGCTGCGCCATGACCAGCAACTGCTGGGCCTGGCCAGCCAGTGGGCGCTGGGCCTGGACTATTCGCACATGCGCCAGAGCGTCTACCCCACCGCCGGCAATTGGAGCGATGAAGTCGATCCCGAGCAGTTCGACCCTGGCAGCTTCTACACCATCGCCGGGGTCGACAGGGGCCTGACCAAGCAGCGCCGGCATGTTACCGACAACCGTGCGGCGTTCGCCGAAAACCGCCTGCAACTGAGCGAGCGGCTGGCCTTGCTGACGGCCTTGCGTTATGACTACCTGGACATGCACGTGCGCAACTACGGCGCGGTCAGCGCAAGTTCTCCGGCGCGCTTCGAGCGCCGCTGGGAGCCGCTGTCGGGGCGTGTGGGCCTGACCTACGCGCTGACGCCTGCAGCCACCCTGTATGCCCAGTACAGCACCGCCGCGGACCTTCCGGCAGGCTCCCTGGCGGCGGCGACCTACGCCAACGTTGGCCAGTTCGACCTGTCCAAGGGCGAGCAATGGGAACTCGGCAGCAAGTTCGACTTCTGGCAAGGACGCGGCGCCGCCACCGTCGCGCTGTACCAGATCGTGCGCAAGGATTTTGCCGTGCGCGATTCCGGCAACCCCAATCTGACGGTACAGGCCGGGCAGCAGACCTCGCGCGGCGTCGAGCTGTCCGGACGATTGCAGCTCACCGCCAAGCTGCTCGCCGAAGGCAACTACGCCTATGTCGATGCGCAGTACGACACCTTCAACGAAGCGGTCAACGGCGTGTCGGTGTCACGCAAGGGCAATGCGCCGGTCAATGTTCCGTCCCAGGTCGCCAACCTGTGGCTGAGCTACGATTTCACCTCGGCTTGGGCGGGGGGTGTGGATGCACGCTATGTCGGCGCGGTCTACGCCGACAACGCCAACACCCTCAAAGCGCCGGGCTACACGCTGTTCGGTGCCTTCGTCCGCTACCGAGTGGATGAGCACATCAGCGTGACTGGACGGGTACGCAACCTTACCGATCAGGTCTACGCCAAGCAGGCTTATGGGCAGCAGTACTACATGGGCCCACCCCGCACGCTGGAAGTCGCAATGGACATGCGCTTCTGAAGCCGTGTCGGTGCCTGCCGGCGCAGCAGGCACCGACGTTGGGTGTACCCTGTTCAGCCAACTGCTGTCCATGCATGGAATTTCAAGTTGGGGGAGCAACTGACTTCATCGATTCCTGCAGCCAACGCTTTTCCTGTGAGCGCGGGCCGCTCCCACAATAAAATCGCTAATGGGTCTAATAAATCGGCAAAACGGTTGCTCCCACAAAAATCTCTGCACTCCAGCCATTCAGCAAGACCGCGCCATCGCGCCACGGCCGAAGATGGGAGGTCAAGCGTTGGCGGCTCTATCAGGCATCTTGAGGTCGCCCTCGACGAAGCGCGCCACGCCCTGCACCGGTTAACTGGTTGCCGATAACAACGATGGCGCGCCTGAGCGCGCCACATTCTTCCAGGCTGCCCATGGAACCGGAGAGCTTCCGTATGTCCGCATCGCATGAGGTATCACCCGCCACCCTGCGCAGGGTCATCGCCGCTTCAGCCATTGGCAACTTCGTCGAGTGGTTCGACTTTGCCGTATATGGTTTTCTCGCCACCTTGATCGCCAGCCAGTTCTTCGCCAGCGGCGATCCCAGCGTGGCTTTGCTCAAGACGTTCGCTGTGTTCGCCGTAGCCTTCGCCCTGCGTCCCCTGGGAGGCGTGGTGTTTGGCGCCTTGGGTGATCGCCTGGGGCGCAAGCGCATCCTGTCTTTGACGATCCTGTTGATGGCTGGCTCCACCACCCTGATCGGTCTGCTGCCGACCTACGCCAGCATTGGCCTGGCGGCACCGGTGTTGCTGACCTTGGCGCGCTGCCTGCAAGGCTTCTCCGCCGGTGGCGAGTACGCCGGGGCCTGTGCCTATCTGATGGAGCACGCGCCGCGCGACAAACGCGCGTTCTACGGCAGTTTCGTACCGGTTTCGACCTTTTCTGCCTTTGCCTGCGCGGCAGTGATCGCTTACGGGCTGGAGGCCAGCCTGTCCGCCGAAGCGATGGCCGCCTGGGGCTGGCGCATTCCGTTTCTGGTGGCTGCGCCGCTGGGGCTGGTGGGCCTGTACCTGCGCTGGCGCATGGAGGAAACCCCGGCGTTTCGCCAAGCCCTGGCCCAAGGCAAGGAGCATGAACACTCCCCGCTCAAAGCGACCCTGCGCAATCATGGCCGGGCGATTCGCAACCTGGGCATGTTCATCTCGCTGACGGCCTTGTCGTTTTATATGTTCACCACCTATTTTGCGACCTACCTGCAACTGGTGGGCAACCTGACCCGCGCCCAGTCCCTGCTGGTGACCACCGTGGCGCTGCTGTTCGCCGCCGTGGGCTGTCCACTGGCGGGTGCTTTCTCCGACCGGGTCGGGCGGCGCAAAACCATCGGCTTCACCTGCCTGTGGGTAATGGTCTGCGTCTTTCCAGCCTATTGGCTGGCCAGTTCCGGCTCGATGACAGGTGCTTTACTGGGCGTCATTCTGCTGGCGGTGGGGGCATTGAGCAGCGGTGTGGTGACCGCGGCCTTGCTGTCCGAGAGCTTCCCGACCCGCACCCGCTACACCGCATCGGCCATTACCTACAACGTGGCCTACACCTTGTTTGGCGGGACCGCGCCGTTGGTGGCAACTTGGCTGATCAGCCAGACTGGCAGCAGCCTGGCACCGGCGTTCTATCTGGTGGCGATCGCCCTGGTGGCGCTGGTAGGCGGCCTGGCACTGCCGGAAACATCACGCATCTCCTTGCACGATGACGCACCTGACGAGACTAACCCAGTAGCGCGCCCCTCCCACTGACAGCCGCAAGCTGCAAGCTACAAGTAAAAGCGCGTTCGCGTTTAGCCTGGCGCTTGTAGCTTGCCGCACTGCCGGCCTTCGAGCCGTAGCGGTTCGGTAATCGCCCACTTTGCTGCCTCTGCGACACCCTGGCCGATTGACTCAATTAACCACCCAGTACAAACATAGGGCATTCAACAACAACAAAGTGATGCCCCATGACACCCCTCATCCTTGTGCTCAACGGCCCTAATCTGAACATGCTGGGCAGCCGTGAGCCCACGCAATACGGTCATGAAACCCTTGCCGACATCGCCCAGGACTGCGCCAAGACGGCGCGCGCCCTCGGCTTGGGCCTCGAGTTCCGCCAGACCAACCACGAAGGCGAACTGATCGATTGGGTCCATGCCGCGCGCGGCCGCTGCGCGGGTATCGTGATCAATCCGGGAGCGTGGACGCACACTTCCGTAGCCATTCGGGATGCCTTGCTGGCCAGCGAGGTGCCGGTCATCGAGGTGCACCTTTCGAACGTGCACAAGCGCGAGCCCTTTCGCCATCTGTCCTTCGTGTCTTCCATCGCCGTCGGTGTCATCTGCGGGCTGGGCAGCCACGGTTATCGCATGGCCTTGAGTCATTTCGCCGAACTGCTGATGGAGCCCTGCCCATGAGTCGATCGGCGATTCTCGCTGGCCTGATCGGCCGCGGTATTCAGTTGTCACGCACCCCCGCCCTGCATGAGCACGAAGGCGATGCCCAGCAATTGCGTTACCTGTACCGATTGATCGACGCCGACCAACTCGACCTGCCGGACAGCGCCTTGGCGCAATTACTCGACGCCGCCCAGCACACAGGTTTCACCGGGCTCAACATCACCTATCCGTTCAAGCAGGCGATCCTGCCGCTGCTCGATGAACTGTCAAACGAGGCGCGCGGCATCGGTGCGGTCAACACGGTCGTCCTCAAGGATGGCAAGCGCATAGGCCACAATACCGACTGCCTGGGCTTCGCCGAGGGTCTGCGACGCGGCCTACCAGGCGCCACCCGGCGCCATGTCGTGCAGTTGGGCGCGGGCGGTGCAGGCTCGGCGGTGGCGCACGCGCTCTTGAGCGAAGGGGTCGAGCGCCTGGTGCTGTTCGAAGTGGATCAGGCACGTGCCCAAGCACTGGTCGCCAACCTCACCCGTCAGTTCGGCCCCGGGCGGGCGGTGCTGGGCACGGCGCTGGCCGATGAAGTAGCCGCCGCCGACGGTCTGGTCAACACCACGCCAGTGGGCATGGCCAAGCTGCCCGGCACGCCGCTGCCCGTGCACCTGCTGCATGCACGGCTATGGGTGGCAGAGATCATTTACTTTCCGCTGCAGACCGAACTGCTTGGCGCCGCCCGCGCGCTGGGCTGCCGCACCCTCGACGGCAGCCACATGGCGGTGTTCCAGGCGGTGAAAGCGTTCGAGCTGTTCAGTGGCAGGCAGGCCGACGCCGAGCGCATGCAGGCGCATTTCGCCCGCCTGTCCTGAAGCATCTGACGCCGATCAGTCTTCCAGTGGCTTGGGCGGCGCCGCAGGTTTGGCCGGCTTGCCAGGCTTGCTGTCCTTGGCCCTGGGCTCTGGCGTGGCGGCTACCGGTTCCGGAGCGACCGCTGCTTTCTCCGAGGCCGGCAGCTCATCGACGGCCTTGAGGATGGCCTGCGGATCGATCTTCTCGCCGGAGTCATCATCCTTGAGCACATGCCGCTCACCATCCATGCCGACCAGAATGACTTTGGTGCCTTTGCTGGCGCCGAGCTTGAGCTCACGAATCAACGCCATGGTGGTCTGCTGCTCGAGGTTCTTGTCGTCGCGTTTACCGACCATCTGCGCGACGCTATAGAGCACCAGCTTGCGCTCCTTGAAAGCGGCCTGGGTGGCGGAGTCTTCGAGCGCCTCGTTCAACCCGCGCAGGGTTGGGTCGGCACTGCTGGGCGCGATCACCACCAGGGGACGGGCTTTGCCCACCTCCTTGGCCAGCGGTGCATCACTGTCGGCGGCCCACAGTGGGCCTGCGAGGGCGAGCAAGGTGGCGAGGGTCAGCGACCGAACGAGCATGCGTATCTCCTTATTCTCTCGATAAAGCAAAAGACTACAGATCATGGAGAAAGATCCGACGTGCGAGCCTAATGCACCGTTGCCCGGGAGGCTTGTAATAGAAGGTAACCTGTCATTTCAGCGAGCCCCCCGGCAACAGCCAGATCGACACCGGCTGTTACCTTGAGCATAGTCCAAACTCAGGCACAGCAGGGCCTAGGGCTGACCTATCCCCGCCGCTTGGGCGCTTGTCTCGCTGAGCAGAGGCAGGGTCAGCGTACGCATCAAGTGACGTCGGGCTTGCTCTCGTTCATCACCGATGGCGTTCATACCTTGGGTGTAATCAGCTTCATCGGTGGCTTGTGCCTGGCGGGTCAACTGCTCCAGGCGCTCGTGAAACGGTGCGTCGAGCGCCTCGAAGCGCTCGCGGTAAGCGCTTTGCAGATGGTCCTGCCAGAAGGTGCGGCTGATCAACGAATCAGCCAGATTGGCCGGGGTCTCATCGACGATCAGGGCCTGACGAGCACCGGCGATGCGCTGCGCGTTTACCCCAGAGACGGCCTCGAACAACATGTCTTGCGGCTGTGCGGGCAAGTCGAACTCGTCACGCAAAGCCAATCGGTAAGCCAAGCCCACTTCCACTTGGTCCGGGTCGCCACCGCTGGCCTGGCGCGCCTGGATGTCGGCCAGCACCCATTGATCGAGGCGGTCCAGACGCCACAGCTGACGGCCCAGGTGCAGCAACGCGGCCTGACTGTCACCGGCCACGGCGTCGGCGCGGGCGCGCCACACCAGCATGTGCAATTCGAGGTTGCTCAAGCACAGCGCTGCGCCGTCCTGGCAATGCAGGGTCTCGGTCGCTTGGCTGAGTAATTCCTCGGCCAAGGTGGGATGGTCGATCATCGCACCCATCATTGCGAACACACGATTGGCCAGCGCCTGCGGCCGCTGCTGGAATTCAGCTGCAGTTTGCAGCAGCTGCAGCATGTTGAAAAAGTCGCCGCTACCGGGCAGCGCCTCGACTTCATCCCACGTCGACGATTGCAGGCCGCGTTCCGTGCTGTCGGCAGCATCCAACCAAGCCTGGCGAGACGCCGCACCCTGCTGCGCAAGCGCGCCAAGCTCGGGAATGGCGTTGGCTTGCATGAACACGTGAAGCCGTTCGGCTTCAGCTGCAGTCAGCGGATTGTTCTCCAGCATCACTGAACTGCTGATCCAGATGGGCGAACGGTAGAAATGCATGGGCAAATGGCTGATCTGGTTATCGCGCAAGTCCGCCACCAACAGCTCCAGGCGGTCCAGCAGCCCCGGGGGAATGCTGTCTAGACCGGTTGCCCGAAGGTGCAGGCGGCGCAAACGCTCCAGGCGGTACAGCGGGAAGGTTCGCGCCAGTGGGTTATGCGACAGGTTGATGTATTCCAGGCGCTCGCAGTTACCCAACAGCGATGCCTGTTCGGCATCCAGCACGATCGCGTTGCGATACAGATCCAGCCGGGTCAGACGCTGCATCTGCAGCAGCCCAGGGGGCAAGCGCGTCAGCTGATTGTTTGAGAGTTCCAGGGTCTCCAGGTTGGGGAAGGCCTGCAGGAATTCCAGCGGAATATCGCCCAGGTTCATGTCCAGCAACGACAGTTCGCGCACATGGGCAAAGCTGGCGGCGGGCGGCAGGCTGGGCAGGCTGCCAAGGTCCATTGCCCAGACGCTGAGCCGGTAACCCTCCGGTAACTGCGGATGATCAGCGCCAACCGTGGCACGCCGCTGCCAGCAGTTGATCAAGGTTTCGCGAAAGTAGCGGCGCTCGGCGCGTTGCGACGCATCGCCGCTGTTGGCCGTCCATTGGTGCAGGTGGATATCCAGCGCTTCGAGCTCGCGCGCCAGACGAGCAACGGTTCGCTCGACCGACTGCCCCCCATTGTGCACATCATTGACCCACGCCATGACCTGAGCATCGTTGAAACCTGGGTACAGCATACGCACCACCGCGAACAGCGCTGCCGGCCTGCCGCGCCGGGCACCACGGCCACTGAGCGGATAGCCGATGCGACCGTCGGGCAAGCGCCGTGGCGGTTGCCACCAGCCCCTCGATGGTCGCACTGCAAGGAGCTGCTCGACCTGCGCACGGTTGCCCCGCAAGCGCTCGGTCAGCCATTGGCGCAGGCCAGGCGCGCCAGGCCGGCGGATACCCAGGCGAGCCCGATGCCGCTCGTCCAGGCCGTGGGCCAGGGCGTCGAACACATCACCGGCCTCGCCCAGCGCGCGACCCCGAGCGTCATACAACTGAAAGCGCCCATGCTGGTGCACCACATCGTAGGATTCGACGCTGCCAGGCTCACCGTAACTGGCCAGCTCGACGCCGTGGGGAGCGTCCTCGAGCAAACGCCAACGGCGCCCAGTGCTCCACTGGGCGACCTGATCGCCCAGCGCCAATGCCAGCCGCGCCGTGTCAGCCGGCTGCGTTGTCTCGATGAAAAAACCCTCCACCGCGCGCGCCAGGCGAATGCGTCGGGCCATCGAGCGCGCCTGCTGGGCCAGGCGCAACGGTACCCGCCCCGCCTCCAGCAGCCCTCGCTGGGTGCCGGCTGATGCAACCAGCTCGGCAGCGCCGAGCCGATGCAGTGTGGGAAACTGCCGGCGCAGTGTCGCAAGTGCTGGCGTATCAGTTAGCTGCAGCGCGTCGTAGCTCAGCTGAAAAAGGCTGCGACGCTGGGCCCTGATATCCTCGGCGATCGAGCGCCCAGACAGCCCGTGGCTGCCACGTAGATGCTCGGCCCATTGCTGCAGCAGCGTGTCGGTGACCGGTTCGTCGTCCTCGAGCGCCGCGAGCACACCGTCGATGCGCTGATTGAGCAGCGCGCGCATCATGCTGTCGGTCAGCTCCGCGCCTGGTGGTTGCAGATTGACGTGCAACGCGCGCAAATGTTCGGCGTCGAGCCCCAGGCCAAGCAGCACCTGCTCGATACGCTCAGGCAGCAGGTCTTGAAACCCGCTGCCCAGGCGGCGAAACAACTGTGCGGTTTCAGACCATGTGCCCGGCTGCTCGAACCACAGGCGCCAGGCCCCAGCGTTATTGTGGTGAAACCGCGGCCAATAGCCCTGCTCGCCCTGTAGCTGCCAATGGCCGTCGCTGGCGCGTTGCGCCACCGGATAGTGACGGCCTTCCAACGCAATCCAGTTGCGCTCCCCGTGATGCAAGACGCCCAGGGCATCTTCACGAGCCGCGGCTGCAGGTGTCTGCCGATAGCCCTGGGCAAGCTGTGGGTCGACCAGCCGGACCGAGCCGTCTTCCAGGTAGGCCGGGATCAAGCTATCGACCCAGGGCGAGCGGGCCCACATACCCCGTGCCAAGGACACGCCAGCTGCTGTGGCGCCCATCCAGGCAAGGTCGCCGGCGACGTTGAGCAGATGATCCAACGCCTCACTGCTGTCCCCTTCCCGCCAGGCTTTGGCCCCGTGGTAAACCTCGCTGAGCAACTGCGTGGCAGACACCGCCAGCAACGCCACGCCCAACACCGGGATGAATAGGCCCGCCAAGTTGAGCAGGGTCCAGCCCTCGGCAGCCAGGCGCTGATCGTGCGCCAGGCGCACCGCTTGATCCACCCGGGCGGTGGGCACAGCGATCATCGCTGCATCGTCCTTGAGCTGATCGATGCGGGCATCGGCCAGGCGGGCGAACAACGGCTGCCGATAAGCGCTCATGTGCTCGTCCAGAGCGATGTTCGCCAGGTCCGACACATCGGCGTAGCCGCTCTGCACCGCGCCAAAGAAGCCCTGGCTGTGCCGGCGTCGAACGAAGCGGCTGAAGAACCGCTGATAGTCCGCGTTACGCAGGCGTTTGCCCAGTGCATTGGCGAAGTGGCGCAGATCGGCATGGGCACTCCAGGCGCCTTGGGCATCGCCCGGAATGTACGCCAGCACGCGCCAACTGGTGGTGCGCAGCACGCCTTCGTCCAGTACGTCGAGGATGACGATCTGCTCCAGGTCCACCCCAAGCAATGCCAGGCGCTTGGCCACCACCGGTCTCGCCTCCAGATGCAAGGGCTCATGCAGCTGACACAACCGGCTGATCAATTGAAGCTCGGCGTCGGTCAACGTTCCTTGCAGCCTGGCCAGGTGGGCATCGGCCAGCATCGTGTGGCGGTAGGCGCGCTCCATTAGCGAGGCTACGCTGGGGCGCTCGGCGCTCGGGGCTGCTCGCAGGCGTTGCTCCAGGCAGTGCTGGTAGGCGCCGCCCAAGTCCAGCGCGCGGCAAAGCGTGGCAAATTGCGTGGCCGGCAACGGCTTGGCCAGCGGCGTGCGCGGGTTCAGCAGGCGATTACCCTTGGGTTGCCCGCCAGCTAGGGTTTCGTCTTCAGCGAAATTACGCAGCGCGGCTTCCAGCAGTGGCATCTCGCGGTAGACCACTTCGGTCAAGTGGGCGCCGACTGGCTGGGAGTTGATGACCGGTTGTCGATACCCGGCCAGAAATTTCCAATGCTGGCTGGCAACCGCCTGGCCCTGCTGCGCGGCGAGCGCTTGTTCCAGCCGGGGCTTGGCGAACGCCTCGATGCTCGGCAGGTCGGCCAAGGCGGCGTTGACTCGCTGACGAAAGTACTGGCTGAGCTTGAGCGCATCGGTCAGGGCAGCCACCTGATGGGGGCTGCCTGCCCGCAGCCAGGCAGGCAAGCGCTGCGCGATCAGATCGTCCTGAAACATCTGCTCCAGGTCCAGCGGACCGGGCAGTCGAGCCTGTGCAAGGGTGGGAGTGGCCATGAGGCGTCTCTTGTGCATGAGGAGACGCCAGCGTAGGAACCGGCCTCGGGCAAGCGGCGCTAGATACCTAGCACCTAAGGGTGCTAGCCGTCACAGGGTCAATGCGTCCGCTTGCGGCGCGCTGATGGACAGCGCGTCGAGCGTGATCTGCAGCATCAGCGCGTGTTCGGCGTGGCGTTGCTCGGTGTATACCTGGGTGATCTGCTCCAGCCGTTGCGCTTCTGGCTGTTCACGGTCTTCCTCGAGCGCGTCAAGGCGCTGTCGAAACGGCGCGTTACCCGCCTCCAGCCGCTCAGCCTGACTGATACTCAAGTAACTGCGCCAGAACTCGCGGGCCACCAGCGACTCGGCCAGGCGCTCATCAGTCTCACGTTCGAGGACTTGCGCACGGGCCAGCGCAGCACGCTCGTCGCTGACCCCTGACACACCCCGGTACAGCATGGCGGTGGTCTGCAGCGGCAAGTCCAGTTCGGTGCGCAGTGCGGTTCGATACGCCAGCATCACCTCGATCTGATCGGGATCGCTGCCCGCCTGGCGGCGCTCCTGAATATCCAGCAGCGCAAGGCGATCGACTTCGTCCAGGCGCCACAACTGCCGACCCAGGCGTAGCAATGCCTGCTCACGCTGGCCCGCCGCCGCGCCGTGTTCGGCGCGCCAAACCAGCACTTGCAACTCCAGGTCGGCGAAACGCAGCGCGACGCTGTCCTGGCAGGTCAATTGGTGGGCACTGCTGAACAACGAAGCGCGCAACGTGCCATCCTCATGCATGACCTTGAGCATGTCCATCACGCGTCTTGCCAGGGCAAGCGGACCACGCGGTTGGCGATACTCGGCAGTACTCAGCAGACCTTCGAGCAAGTCGAAGAACGCCTCTGAACCTTCCACGGCTTCCATTTCATCCCAATAGGCCCCCAGTTCAACGCGCGCCTGCTGGCCGATGCTGTCCATCCAGCGCAGCCGTTGCGGCACCACCTGCGAAGCGCCGCCTGGCGCAGGGTGGCGTGCCCGCAATGCCAGCTGCAGGCGCTGCGCCTGCGCGGCTGTCAACGGGTTGCCACGCAATTGCACATCACCGCCGACCCACAACGGCGAGGCGTAAAAATCCTCAGGCAGTTGCGTGATCAGATTACTGCGAATATCCAGCCTGCGCAGGCGGGGGTGCGCGACGACACCGTGGGGCAGTTGGTCAAGTTCGGTATGGGCCAGGTGCAGCTCGTCCAACCGGCCCAGTGCACTGACGGAAAAGCCGCGACCGAGCGGGTTGTACGCCAGATTGATGTAGTTGAGCTGTTCGCAGCAGGCCAGGATGGTCGACTGCGCAGGGTCGAGCACGATCTGGTTGTTGGACAGGTCCAGGCATTCCAGGCGACGCATCTGCAGCAGCGGTTGGGGAATGCGCGTGAGTTGGTTATTCGGCAACTCGAGGATGCGCACATTGGCGAACGCCCGCCAGAAGCTGTCGGGCACCGATTCGATGCCCATGCTGCGCATCGACACCACCAGCACGTGGTCGAAGCTGACATTCGCTGGCAATTCAGGCAGCGCCCCGGGCTGGGCGCCGTACAAGCTCCAGCGGTAACTGGCACTGAATACCGAGGCATGGGCGTCGCCGCCGGCGCGGCGCTGCCAACAGGCGCGCATGGCTTCCCGGAAAAACCGCCGCGCATCCCGCTGGGCGTCGTCGCTGGCCGAGCGCACCCAGCCGTTGAGGCGATCGTTCAAGGCCTGGTACTGGCGCTCCAGACGCGCCAGTTCGTGGGCGACGTTCAGCCCGGCGCCAGAGGTTTGTTCGAGCCAGGTGAACAGTTGCACGTCGGTAAAGCTGGGGTACAGATCGCGCAGACGCGCCAGGGCCGAGCGCGGCAGCCTGCCGCCCCACGCGCCCGCTGGCCCCCTGCCGCTAAGCGGATAGCCCAAGCGCCCATCGGCCATGCGCAGCACAGGCCGCATGGCCCCAGCCGCTGCCCGTGCCGACGGATGCAGCAGGCGCTCCACCTCTGCCGTGTGTGCTTCGGCCTGGCGGGTGATTGCCGAACGCAGCCCCACGGCAAACGGGGAACCCAGATCCAGCGCCTGGCGCAGGGGTTGGTCGAAAGCGCCAGCCAGCACACTGAACAGCTCGCCTGGCGCAGCAACGGCCTGGCCGCTTGCCTCGAGCAGCTGATAAAGGCCGTTGCGGTGCAGCAGGTCGAAGGCGCGCCCCTGGCCCAGGTTTGCCGCCAGCAGCGGCCCTTGCAGGTTGGCCTCGAATAGCCGCAGCCGTGGCACCGCCTGGCTGCCGGCGAGGTGGTCGAGCATGCCCAGGGCCAGGCGCGCATGGTCAGCCGTTTGCGGCACATCCAGGTACAACGCCTCCCGCGCGCGGACGATCCGCGTGCGGGTCACGCAAGCCCTGGCAGCTTCTGCCAGACGCAGCGCAACTCGCCCACTGGCGTGCAAACGCTGACGTTCGCCGGCGCTGGCTGTGCGCAACAAGTATTGGGCATCCAGGTGGTGCAAGCCTGGGAAAATCCGGCGCAGCGTGGTGATCTCAGGCGTCTCGGTATCCTGGATGGCCTCGTACACCTGCTGGAACAGCACTCGTCGATTCTGCATCACGTGCTGGACCAAGCGCTCTCCTGCAAGCTGCGCTGCGCCCGGCAAGCGCTGGGCATGCGCGAGCAACATGGTGTCCGCGACCGCCCCGCCGCGCCGCAGGTTGGCAAGCAAGCGGTCGATTCGGCGGCTGAGTTGGCTGCGAATCACGCTGTCGATCAAGCCGGCAGACGGGGCCTGGCTGAAGACATGAAGCGCACGCAGCTGATCGGCGCTCAGCTCATGCATGTTCAGCACCTGATGGATCTGCCGTGCATCGAGGTCTGCAAATCGTCCGCCCAGGCGTCGGAACATACGCGGTACATCGTCCCATTCGGCAGGTTGTTCGCTCCACCCCCGCCAGGCGCCGGCACCGTTATGCCGTAATCGTGGAGCATGCCCAGCGATGGGCAACAGCTGCCAAGGCTCGTCGTGCACAGGCTCGCGCACGGGATAGAACTGGCCTTCCATTTCAATCCAGGCTTCAGGACCCAGGCGGTGCACGCCGAGCGCATCACGCCTGGCGCCTGGCCCTGGCGGGCTGCCGCGGTACGGACTCAGATCGCCGTCCCACAACGCCTGGCTACCATCCTCCAGCTGTGCAGGCACCAGACTGTCTACCGCCCAGGCGCGTGCCCAGACTCGCTGTGCTGCGGCGAGGCCTGCGGCCGTCGCGCCCATGACTGCCACGTCTTTGGCTACATGCCCCAGATGCACCAGCGCCTGGCGACTGGCGCCCGCATGCCAGGCATCGACCGCCTGAAACGTCTGCTGCAGCACTTGCCAGGCCGTGACCGCCAGCATCACGCTGCCTAGCGCCGGGACAAACAGGCTTGCCATCCCCAGCAACGTCCAGCCTTCGGCGATCAGGCGCTGCTCGTGGGCGGCCTGCACGGCGCGGTCGAGCCGGGCAATCGGCATCAACAGGGTCGCCGCGTCATCTTTGAGCTGGTCAATGCGCGCCTGGGCCAGGGATTCGAACAACGGCGCGGGGTAGTCGCGCAGGCTTTCATCCAGGTCGATGTTGGCCCAAACGGGCAGATCAGCATAGCCTGCCAGCACCTGGGCGAAAAACGCCTGGCTGTCGCGCCTGCGCACGAAGCGGCTGAAGAAGCGCTGGTAGTCTGGTTGGCGAAGGCGCTGACCGAGCACCTTGCGCACGAATTTCAGCAGGTCGTCATGGGCATGCCAGGGCCCCTGCGGATCGCCCGGAATGTAAACCAGCACCCGCTTGGACGAGCTGTACAGCGGTGCGAAGGTTTCGTTGCGTACATCGAGCACCACGATTTGTTGCAGGTCGCATCCCAGCACCTGCAACTGGCGGGCGATCACCCGATGACCGTCGAGGCGTCCTGGCTTGCCCTGGCGCCACAGATCGATGACCAGTTGCAGTTCCGCATCGCTCAAAATCCGCTGATAGCGCGCCCTGAACGCGTCGACCAGCATGCTGCTGCCGGCCAGAGCGCCAAGCCACACCTTGACGTTGGCCGGCACCGCCGCAGGCAACAGCACGCTGTCCAGGTGCTGCTGGTAAGCGCCGCCCAGATCCAGCTCGCGGCACAGTTGTGCGAAGGCCTTGGCGCTGATGCCCGGGACCTCACGATTGGCGTCGTCGCGCAGGCCCGCATGGGCAGGCAAGCCGCCCGCGCCGGCCTGCCAGGCGGTGAAGTTGCGCACTGCGGCTTCCACCAATGGCACCTGGTAGTACACCTCTTCGGTCAGCGGCACGTGGATGGGCGCATAGCTCGACAGCGGTATCTTGTAGGCGTTGCGAAACCATAACTGGCGCAGCGGTACGGCGATGGCGTAGCGTTCGATCAACGCTGCCTGCAACCTGCCCTCGACGAAGCGATCGATTGGTTCGATGGCCGCCCATCGAGCGCGCAGACGCAGGCGCGCATCGACGCACTGCTGCAGCGCCGCATGGAGCACGTCAACGCGGGCCGGGCTCCAATCGTGCACCCAGGTGGGTAAGCGTTGGGCGAGCAGATGGTCTTGATAACCCTGCTCGGTGGCGCGCGTCCGCGCGTTGCTGATCGGTGATTCAGAGGCGGATGTCATGTGAGCTAACCTGCGCGTGGCGAAAAGCGCGAAGCTAGGGTCTGGCCGCATACCGAGGCAGCTAACCGGCTAACACCTGCCTAGAACAACAGCATCTGGCGATCGATCAACGCTGTGAAATCGTCGCCGACGAAGGGCAGGATCGCGTCGGCGATGGGTTTCAATTGCCGCTCCAGGTAGTGTTCGTAGTCGATTGGCGATGGCTGATGCTCCAGCGGCTCCGGGCCTGCTGTTGTCATCACGTAGCTGATCGAGCCGCGGCGCTGGTACTGGCGCGGGCGACCAAGCCGATCGTTGTGCTCGTCGGCAAGGCGCGCTGCGCGTACATGCGGCGGCACGTTGCGCTGGTAATCGGCAAGCGGGCGGCGCAGGCGCTTGCGATAGACCAGCAGCTCGTCGAGCTCACCGGCCAGGGTCTGGCGCACATAGTCACACACATACTCGCGGTACGGCTGACCGCGGAAAATCCGTCCGTACAGTTCCTGCTGGAAGCGCCGAGCCAGCGGCGACCAGTCGGTGCGCACCGATTCTAGGCCCTTGTAGACCATGTCCTCGCTGCCATCGGCGCGTTGCACAAGCCCCGCGTAGCGTTTCTTGCTGCCCTCTTCGGTGCCGCGGATGGTGGGCATCAGAAAGCGTCGGTAATGCACCTCCAATTGCAGTTCCAGGGCGCTGACCAGGCCCAAGGTAGCTTGCAGGTGCGCCTGCCACCACTGGTTGACCTGCGCCACCAGCGCCTGGCCGATGCGCGCTGCGTCCGCTTCGTCGTGGCTGCTCTTGAGCCAGACAAAGGTCGAATCGGTGTCGCCGTAGATCACTTGGAAACCTTGCGCCTCGATCAGCGCGCGGGTCTGGCGCATGATCTGATGCCCGCGCAGGGTGATCGACGACGCCAGGCGCGGGTCGAAGAAGCGACAGCCGCTTGAGCCAAGCACGCCGTAGAAGGCATTCATGATGATCTTCAAGGCTTGGGAAAGCGGTGCATTGCCTTCGCGCTTGGCCGCTTCGCGGCCCTGCCAGACGCGCTCGACGATCGCCGGGAGGCAGTGCTGGGTGCGCGAGAAGCGCGCGCCGCGAAAACCCTCTACCGAATGCTCGTCATCCGCCTGGCGTAAGCCTTCGACCAACCCCACTGGGTCGATCAGAAAGGTACGGATGATCGACGGATACAGGCTCTTGTAGTCCAGCACCAGCACCGAATCGTAAAGCCCTGGTCGCGAGTCCATGACGAAACCGCCGGGGCTGGCCTCATCGGCACGGCTGCCCAGGCTTGGCGCTACGAAGCCCAAACGGTGCATGTGCGGAATATACAGGTGGCAGAACGCGGCCACCGACCCGCCGCTGCGATCCACCGCCAGCCCTGTCACCGAGGCGCGCTCCATGAGGAAGTCGAGCAGCCGGGTATGGGCGAATATGCGCGTGACCAGCTCGCAGTCCTTGAGGTTGTAGCGGGCCAGCGCCGGCTTGTCCTCGGCGAACCGGCGGTTGATCTCGTCCATGCGCTGATACGGGTTATCGATGGCCTTGCCCTCCCCCAGCAAGGTCTGCGACACATTTTCCAGGCTGAACGAGGGAAAGCTCCAGGTCGCCGCGCGCAAGGCCTCGACGCCATCGATCAGCAGCCGACCCGGAGCGTCCACGAACACGTGGCCACCGCCAGCGTGCCGGCGCAGGTTAAGCGGCGCGCCGTTACGCCCGAGCGTCAGCGGTACCTGCAGGGCCTGGGCATGTTCGTGCAGCAAGCGCAGGTCGAACTGGATCACGTTCCAGCCGATGATCGCATCTGGATCGTGCTCGGCCATCCACTGGTTCAGGCACAGCAGCAGATCCGCGCGGCTCGCGCAGTAATGCAAGGCGAAGTCGACCGCGTCGGCACAGCCGTTGGCAGGCCCCAGCATGTACACCTGGCGCTGCCCGCAGCCCTCGACGGCAATGCTGTAAAGCTCGCCGCGTTCGCTGGTTTCGATGTCCAGCGAGGCCAGGCGCAAGGTTGGGCGGTAACCGGGCGAGGGCTTGAGCTGCGCCTCGCAATACACCCCGTGCTCATCGAGGCGGCCGACGAACTGCACAGGCGCGGTGATGAAGCGCTCCATCAAGTAGCGGTCCGGCGGGCGAATATCCGCCTCGAGTACTTCGATGCCAGCGGTGCGCAGGCGTTGTTCAAGCTGCATCAACTGGCGATGCTGACGGGTGTAGAGGCCGAGCATCGGGCGCTGATCGAAGTCCTTCAGGCGCAGCGGCTTGAGGTATGCACCTGATTCGCTGGCCAGCAGCAACCGTGCATGCTCGGCCTGGGCCTGGGCAATGAACGCCACCGACTCCTGGGGCGCCAGGCGCAACAGGCGCGGCCCAGCGTCGGTGGCCAGCCAGAACTCCACGCACGTGCCGTCGGGCGTGTCGTACCAATGCCGGGTCAGGATAAAACCCTGCTGCAACTCCACCGCGTCGACCTCTGCTAAATAAGAGGATTCTACGCTAGCGCGCCAGCAACGGATGATCAGCCGTACAGATAGTCGATGTCCTTGTAGGCCAGCGCGGGTACCTCGCTGAGCAGAAAGTCGCGCAGCTTGTGCATCTGTCTGGCCTTGGGGCTGTTCTTCAGCCAGGTCATGTAGTAGCCGTCGCCGGTCGACACGGCATGCTTGAATGGCGTCACCAGGCGCCCAGCGCCCAGGTCGGCGGTGGCCAGCACCAGGTCGACCACCGAGATCCCCAGGCCTTGCTGGGCCGCCGAAATGCCCTGGTCGAGGGTATCGAACACCTGGCCCTGGTCGATGCTGATGTCCAGCGCGTCCATGCGGGCCAGCCAGCGCCGCCAGTCGCGCCGGTCCGGCGAAGGATGGAGGAACTCACAATCGCGCAAATCGGCCAGTGCCGGCTGTGCCTGCGCCATGTAGTCGGGATGGCACACCGGGATCAGCCACTCATCGAACAACTTGACGCTTTCCACGTCGGCAGGGAAAACCCCATTGCCCAGCAGGATGGCGCAGTCGTAGGGCTCGGAGTAGAAGTCCACCGAATCGATGTCCATCCATACGCTGGACAGCTGCACCCTGCAGTTGTCTTCGAGCTTCTTGAAACCATCGAGCGCGCGCAGCAGCCAGCGTACGGTCAAGGTCGACGGGGCCTTCAGGCGCAGCCCGTAGCGATCCTGGCGCAGCAGCGCGCAGGCGTTCTCGATGATCTTGAAACCGACCTTGAGCTCCTGCGCCAGCAGGCGACCGTGTTCAGTCAGGCTCAGCTTGGGGCCACGGCGTTCGAACAGATCGCAGCCAAACATCGCCTCGAGGGTTTTGATGTGATGGCTGACCGCGCCCTGGGTCAAGGCCAACTCTTCAGCAGCGCGAGTGAAGGAGCCATAACGCGACGCCACTTCAAAAGCGCGCAGGGCATGCAACGCTTGAATCCGTTCCGACATGATGCCCTCCAAGCATGAGTGAGACTAATAGTAGGTCATAGTTCCACGCGTTTTACAACGTCAGGAGCCTCTCAGAAAATGCAGTTAACTAACAAAGATAATTACGCAACCTGCCTGCATATGAGCTGAATGCTCACTTACTTCTACACCTGGGGAAATCATGTTTACGGGTTATGGAAACTGCTATCGCCTGGACGCGCTAGAGCTGGCCGCTGAACATGTGCGCACTACCGACCATTGGACGCACCACACCATTCAACATTTTCGTGCAGTACTTGCCAACCCTGACTTTCCCTGCCTGTTCGGGCGCAAGGCAGTGGCCGGCGCATCCTGCCACATTCTTTTCGCGCGTGCCGAACAACTGGCCGATGACATTGCCCAGGGCCTGGCCGAATACGTCCGGACCGTCACCCCGCTGCCGGTCAAGCAACGCATCGGCAGTCCACTGGTGGTGTTTCTCGAAACCGCTGCCCACAGCACGCTGGCCGAACAGCAGGCGCTTGCCTGGAAGGTACTGCGCGGGGTGCATGCGCGCGACCCGCACCCTTGGCCGCAGGCCATTCCCACTGACCCGCACGACAGCAACTGGTCGTTCTGTTATGCCGGCATGGCGTTGTTCATCAACATGAATTTCCCTGGCCATCGGCAGATGAAGAGCCGCAACTTGGGTGCACACATTACGTTCGTCATCAATCCGCGGGAGAACTTTGACGAAGTGGCCAACGCCGCTACCGAGAGTGGGCAACGCATCCGCGCCCGCATCCGTGACCGGGTACGGCATTACAACGACGGCGTCATGCCGGAAACCCTGGGCTTTTTTGGCCAGGACGACAACTTCGAATGGAAGCAATACCAATTGCAGGAAGCAGGCTCGCTCAATCCGTCGCGCTGCCCCTTTCATGCCCATGCGACAACCGACACCCTGACCGAGAATTGACCGTGAATACCGCACTGACCCTCACTTATGCCCTCACCGTCCTGCTGCTGATCGCCACCCCCGGGCCGGTGGTCGCGCTGATCGTCAACACCGCAGCCAAGTCCGGCTCGCGCAAGGCCATCTTCACCGCAGTCGGCACCAATTGGGCATCACTGGTGCTGATCGGCGCCGCGGCCTGGGTCATCCTGACCAGCGCCGCCATCGACAAGGCCTGGCTCAGCGGCATGAGCCTGCTGGGCTGCCTGTTCATCGGCTATATCGCCGTAGGGACGCTGCGCGAGTGCCTGCAAGCCCCGGCCGGCGAGGTTGCCGAGCAGCCTGGCAAGGCCGGCCGTGGTGGCCTGTGGCAAGGCTTCATGGTGGGGATATCCAACCCCAAGGACATCATTTTCTTCATCGCCTTCTTTCCGCAGTTCATCCAGATCACCGAATCGTTCAGCAAAAGCATGGTGGTGCTGTCGCTGCTGTGGGTGCTGATCGATTTCGCCGTCCTCAGCCTGTACATCTTCGCCATTGGCAAGATCGCTTCGCAGCGCAGCAATCGCATGATTTCCCTGGCCTCCGGCATCGCCCTGCTGCTGATCGCCGCCGGCGGCCTGGCCTACAACCTCAAGGAGCTGGCCGGCTGAGCGCGGCCAAGCTTGCACGCCTGATCCACAGGAGCGCCCATGACATCGTCCGTTTGCACTACGCACGCTTTGGGCCCCTCCTCGCCACTGCATGAGGATTACCAGCGCTTCCTGCAGCTGGGCCAACGCCGTGCACCGCACAACCTGCAAGTGAACGAGCGCGGCTATCGCTCCGGCACCATCAATACCGATGCCTTGGGCCTGCGCTACAGTCACCTTGCCGGCCAGCGCTTCTGCGCCGCCGAGGCCGATGCAGCACGCCGGGTGAACCTGCTGGTCGGCGGATCCACTGCCCTGGGCATAGGCGCCAGTTGCGATGAACACACAGTGGCCTCGCAGCTCTCGCTGCTGACCGGCGAGGTCTGGCTGAGCCTGGCCGGATGTGGACTCAATGCCAGCCAGGAACTGCTGCTGTTCCTGACCCACCAGCACCGCTTCGATGACGTCGGCCATGTGGTGCTACTGAGCGGGGTGAACACCCTCGCCCATGAAGCACTCGGCGAGGTGCTCGCCGGCCCGCACGATCCACGGTATGCCAAGGCCCACCGGGCGTACCTGAACAGTTTCAACGAAGGCATGCCCGCTACCGGCCCTGCTGTGCGGGAGTCTCTATGGCAGCGCCTGGGCCATGCCCTGGCACCGCGCCGCGATCAGCCTGTGCCCGATTGGCCGTTATCGGCCCCAACTCAACGCCTGGCTCGCGCGGCCGATTGCATTGGTCGGACCTTGCGCCAGTGGGACCGCCTGCTGGCCGACAGCCACACGACCCTCACGTTCATCTTGCAGCCCTTGCTGCCTTGGTGCCGCGACCATCTGCCAGCCGGCGAGCGAGCGATGCTGGCGGCGCGTTCGCAACAACCGGCCAATTTCGAACGTCTGCTCGAGGGTACCTTCGCCAGCCACCTGCAGATGGATTTCTTTCGGCGGATCAAAAGCCAGGCGCAGCCCGTGCCCTGCTACGACATGAACAGCATGCTCAGCAGCGCGCTGGCATTCGATGCAGAGCTGTTCGTCGATCGCTTGCACATGAATGACCTGGGGTATCACGCATTGGCCCAGGTGATCACCGCCAAACTGGGTCTGACCCAGGATCAACACGGGCAACGCAAGGCGCCGCCGATCAAGCTCGTCTGACCAATGCACGCTGGGGTTTCGGTTTAGGCCCGGCCATGGCTAGAATACCCCGTCGTTCCGATCCGCCTGAGGCGTACGTGAAGTTGTGATCTATCATCGAACCGCTCACCCGCACCTGGCAGCCTGCCGGTGCCATTCATTGCTCGGGGCGTGCCTGTGAGCCGCTTCATGTTGGCGTCCGCGCTGGTCATCGCCGCGGCTCCGCTGAGCGCCAGCGCGCTCGACGTACGCATCGATCCGCATGCCGACCTGCTGTACCGCCAGGCCCTGCCCTTGCTCGAACAAGCCGACAATCAGGATGACGACAGTCTGTTGCGCACCTCCGCCGCCGGTGATCCGGAACTCAATCGCCAAGGCCAGGCGATGGCGCGGACATTACCCACGGCCGTGGCCTTGCTGAAAAAGTCAGTCGAGCTGGGCCATCCGGTGGCCCAGTATCGCCTGGCACTGTATTACGCGACCTACCTGCCCGCAGCGCAGATCCCCGATGCCGCCTGCCCGTTGCTGGAGTCCAGCCTCAAGCAAGGCTTTGCTCCACCGGCGACGGCGATCGCGACCTTGTGTCCGCCCTACAACGCCAGCCCGGCCTACCGTGAGGCCCTCGAGGCGGTGCCGGGGATGGCCACACTGTACGCATCCTACTACCCGCAACCCGCCGCACGCCTGGCCTGCAACCGCAGCCAGCCGCAGGGATTGCAGATGCAATGGGGTCGTCAGCGGGACTATCAGGCCGAAGTTTATCGCCTGCTGGGCGACCTGGACCCACAGCACCGGCAATCCTTGCTGCAGAAAGCCGTGGAAATCAACGGCTGCGCTGCTGCGCAACAGCGCCTGACCAGCCAGCGCTAACTCACACGGGCCGGCGGCAAGTAGCAAGATCGTTCAAGCCATTCATCCTTGCGCTCTGGCATGCTGCTCAACCCAGTAGAAACGTGCCATCGCCATCATGCCCAGCAGTCCCGTCATCGCCCGCCAGGCTTTCCTGCATGGCGCCCTTGCTATCCTGCCTTTGTCCGTAGCCGTCGCGCCCTGGGGCCTGCTGGCTGGCTCCATGGCCATCGAAGCCGACCTGAGCCCGTTGCAGGGCCAAGGGTTGTCGGCCATTGTTTTCGCCGGCGCGGCGCAACTGGTGGCCATCGGCATGCTCAAGAGTGGCGCCAGCCTGTTGTCGATCCTGCTCACTACCTTGCTGCTGACCTCGCAGCACCTGCTCTATGGGCTGTCCATGCGCCCGGTACTGTCGAACCAGCCACTGCGCTGGCGGCTGGGCTTGGGCTTCCTGTTGACGGACGAATTCTTCGCCTTGACCAGCCATTACGATGCGCAGCAGTTCAACCGCTGGTACGCGCTGGGCGTTGGCCTCACGTTCTACGTCGCCTGGAACCTGTTCACGGTGGCCGGCATCGTGCTGGGTCAGAATATTCCGCACCTGGACCAACTGGGCCTGGACTTCTCCATCGTCGCCACCTTCGTTGCGCTGATCGCACCGCTGGTGCGCAACCGACCAACCCTGGTGTGTGTCGCAATGTCGCTGGGCTGCTCAGTGTTGTTCACCTACTGGCATTGGGAAACCGCCCTGGTCGCTGCCGGCCTGCTGGGCATGGCGGCAGGCTTCATCTGCCAGAAACTCGCTGGAGGCCGCTGATGATCTGGCTGCTGATTATCGCCATGGGTGTGGTGGTTTTCCTCAATCGCTACGCCTTTCTCGAACCGCGTCTGCCGCTGCGCCTGAGCTCGAATGCCAGGCAGTTCCTCGGCTTTGCAGTGCCGGGCATGCTGACGGCTATCTGTGGCCCGATCGTGTTCATGCCCGACCACCACCTGAACCTGAGCCCATTCAACCCTTACCTGCTAGGGGCAATGGCAGCCATTGCCCTGGTACTGTTGACCCGCAGCGTGTTGCTCAGCATGCTGGTGAGCATGTTGATCTTCTTCGTATTGCGCAGTTGCCTGGCATGAGCACCCATCTGCGCGAGCAGGCCCACCTTTGGCAGGCGCCAGCGCTTGGCGACGTCGAGATGCTGCATGCGCGCTACCTGCAACAACGCTTCGCCCCGCACGTGCACGAGGGCTATGTGTTCACCGTGATCGAGTCGGGCGCGCAACGCTTCTGGCACCGCGGCAGCGAGCATCTGGCACCGGTAGGCAGCATGGTGTTGATCAACCCGGACGAACTGCATACCGGCGCCACGGCCCATGAAGCCGGGTGGCGCTACCGCGGTTTCTATCCGGAGCATGAACGTGTGACCGGCGTGCTGGACGAACTCGGCCTGAGCCGCCACGGCATGCCGCGCTTCCACGACAGCGTCATCCTCGACCCGGCTCTGGCGCTAGCCTTCAGCCAGTTGCACCAGCTTTCAGAGGCTGGCGCCAGCGCGCTCGAGCAACAGACGGCCTGGCGCCAGGCGGTTTTGGCGCTGGTGCAGCGCCATGGCCATTGCGCCGAACCCGCAGCGCCCGGCAAGGAACCGCTGGCCGTCAAGCGCGCGCGGGAACTGCTCGAGAGCCAATTGGCGGACCCGCCGTCGCTGGAGGCCTTGGCCGCGGCGGTCAACTTGTCACCCTTTCACTTCGCTCGCGTATTCCGCCAGGCAACCGGCCTGCCCCCGCATGCCTGGCTCAAGCAACGCCGCCTGGCACGGGCACGCGAGCTGCTCAGAGGTGGATCAGCTGCGGCTGACGTGGCCTTCACCCTGGGTTTTGCCGACCAGAGCCATTTTAGCCGGCAGTTCAAGCAAGCTTATGGGGTGACCCCAGGGGTCTACCGCAACGCTTGCTTGCACAGCTAGCGCCTGCGTCGTCAGGCCCCAGGCAGGCGCGCCCGCGGCTGCTACACTGACAGGGCTAACCGGAGGATCCCATCATGTCCGAACGAGAGCTCACCACCCTCATCACGCTGATGAACCAGCGCCAGGCCTGTTTGAGCAGTGCCTGCAAACAGATCGCCGACTGGATCGACCGCCAGGGCGATGTGCCCGCCGCCGGTAAGATCCGCGCCAGTCTCAAGGCCCTGGAAGCCGATGAGGCTCAGGTGCGCAGGACGCTGACCCAGCTCACCCTCGACAGGCCGCTGCCGCGCTTTCGCAGTTGAGTGCAGTGGCATGAAAAAGGGCCGCTGGTGCGGCCTTTGGTAGATCAGTGATTCATGTGCATGTGTTCATGACTGGCGCCCGCCTCGGCATTGAGCGGTCGTACCTGGGCCTGTACTTGCACCGTTTCCTTGGCGCCCTGGGCATCTTCGATGGTCAGGGTCAGCGGCACTTCGTCGCCCTCCTTGACCTGTTCGGTCAGGCCCATGAGCATCACGTGATAGCCATTCGGATCGAGGGTCACGGCCTTGCCAGCCGGCAGCTCGAGCGCCTTGACCTGCTGCATGCCCATCACATCGCCGTTCATGGTCATCTGGTGCACTTGCACGGTTTTGGCGATCGGCGATGCGACGTCGACCAGCTTGCTGTCGGTGCTGGCGGTGAGGATCATGAATGCCCCAGTGGAAGGCTGCTGCGGCACGCTGGCGCGTACCCAGGCACCGCTGACGGTGGTCTGCGCCAACGCCGGCAGGGCCAGGCCCAACAGGGCAACGGCGGCCAGGCCGCGCTTGATCGGATGCAGTATAGAAGCCATTAGCAAATCTCCATCAGGGTGGCGAGGTCTTCGGCGCATTCCTTGGCGGTCAACGAGTGACCCAGGCTCAGGCGCAGCGTGCCGCGGGTATCGTAGACGTAGCTGGTGGACGAGTGAGAAATGGTGTAGGTGTCACCTGCTGGTACCTTCTCGTAGAACACCTTGAACTCACGAGCGACCGCGTCGATTTCTTCAGGAGTACCGGTCAATGCGGTGAACGACGGGTCGAAAGCCTTGACATAGGCATCGAGCACTTCGGGCGTGTCGCGTTCCGGGTCCAGGGTGATGAATACCACCTGGAATATTTCGCGGTCGCGGCCCCGCAGCAGTTTCTTGATCTGCGCCGCACGCGCCAGCGTGGTCGGGCACACTGCCGGACACTGCGTGAAGCCGAAGAAGATCATCGGCATGGAGCCGTAGAAGCTCGACAAGGTGCGCACATTGCCTTGCGGGTCCTTGAGGCTGAACTTGCGCCCCAGGATCTCGTTGCTCATGTTCTTGCCGTACTTGAACTCAAGCCCGCGAGCTGGATTGCAGCCGGCCAGCAGGCCCAGCCCGAGCACGCCCATCCCGGCAACGACCGCGCGCCGGGTCAGTAGATCAGTCATAAACCATCCTTTACAGGGAAGGTGCCGACCCTCGGGGCGGGTCGGTCGAAAAACCGGGGCATTCTGGCATGACGCTCCGGGGGCTTCTACCCGGCGGAGGCTCGATGGGCACGCAGCCCCGTAAACATGGGCTGCGGCCTGTTGTCGCAGGGGTTGAAACCGTAACACTTTGTTGCTAAGGCTTGCCGGCCAGCATCAGTAGTAGGCGTTCTCTTTCTGCGTGTGGTCCGTCACGTCGCGCACGCCCTTGAGCTCCGGGATACGCTCGAGCAACGTACGTTCGATGCCGTCCTTGAGGGTGACGTCTGCCTGGCCGCAGCCTTGGCAACCACCGCCGAACTGCAGCACGGCAATGCCGTCGTCGACCACATCGACCAGGCTCACCTGACCACCGTGGCTGGCCAGCCCCGGGTTGATCTCGGTCTGCAGGTAATAGTTGATGCGCTCGTTGATCGGGCTGTCTTCGTTGACCATCGGCACCTTGGCGTTCGGCGCCTTGATGGTCAGCTGACCGCCCATGCGATCGGTGGCGTAGTCGACCAGCGCGTCTTCCAAAAATGGCACGCTGACTGCGTCCAGGTAGGCGGTGAAGCTCTTCAACCCTACAGGTTCGTCGTCAGGCTTTTCTTCGCCCGGCTTGCAGTAGGCAATGCAGGTCTCGGCGTACTGGGTGCCCGGCTGGGTAATGAAAATTCGAATGCCGATGCCAGGCGTGTTCTGCTTGGACAGCAGATCGGCCAGGTAATCATGGGCGGCGTCAGTAATGGTTATAGCGCTCATGGAAGTTCCTCACAGACTTGCGGCCAAGTGTACGCCAACCTGGCCGTTCGACAAAGTCCTAGTATTTGACTCGGGATAGTGCCAGGCCCTGGGAACGCTCACGCGGCGCGGTCAGCCAAGCGTGCAGGCGCCGGTACACACCACGCTCCAACCACTGGTAGCTGAACCAGGACATGAGGGCGATGGACGGCACGCACAGGGCGAACACCCAGTACGGATTCAGGTGCAGGCGCTGGCTGGCGAACCAGCCGGCGTAGAGCACCAGCACGTGGATCAGGTAGACGGAATAGGAGCAGTCGCCCAAGGCCTTGAGCACATGATTGCCCTTGAAATAAGGCTCCAGTGCGATGAACGCCAGCACGATCATTGCGCTTGGCAGCCCCCAGTGCAGCAGGCGCTGGGACGCATCCAGGTGATAGATGGCGAAACTGGCGGCGCCCAGCAAGGCCAACGGCAGGCACAGCCCTTCGCGAATCAGCCCGCGGCGGTAGATGACCCCCAGCCCGATGCCCAGCAGAAACTCGTAGATGATGCCGTTGTTGTAGAAATGGCTGAGCACGGTGCGCCCCAGCACCTCACTGACCAATAGCAAGGCAACGGTGACCAGCAGCAGGTGGTGGCGCTGGCGCACCATGAATGCCAAGCCGAACAACAGGTAGAAGAACATCTCGAAATTCAGTGTCCAACCGACGTTCAGGGTCGGGTACAAGCCATAGCCACCGGGGTTTTCTGCGGGGATGAACAGCAGTGACAGCAGCAGATGATGCCAGTCGAACACCTGATGCGGCATCGATTGGCTGAAGCCAAGCAGCAACGCTGCCATCATCGCGGTGTAGAACCAATAGGCGGGCACAATGCGCAGTACCCTATTGAGCAGGAACTGGCTCGGCTCGATGGGTTTGTCACGGGTCGAGAGGTAGATCACCAGCCCGCTGATGACGAAAAAGATATCGACGCCGACGGCGCCCCGATCAGTCAGCAGTTGGCCCACCGGGCCGGTGGCATGGAAATCGAAAAAAATCTGCATGAAGTGATGGCAGACCACCACCCAGGCGGCGAACGCGCGCAGCGCTTGGAGCGAATACAGCATGGAGTACCCTGCAATTGCCGGTGCATTGAGGCGCTGAGCGAGTGCCTAGGCAGGCGCCTTGCGCGCACGCGCGGCGCAAGAACCGCGAGGGCCGCAACGCAGCCCCCCTTGGCAATCGATCAGGACCACCCAGCACGTCCGACCGCAACGTATCCAGAAAGGTCAGCTGGCCCGATCAGAGGTTCTCGTAGCGATTCATGTCCAGCACCCCGGACTCGACCGGCTCGGTTTCCTTGATGAAGGTGTTCAGGTCATGGAAGTACTGCCAGAACTGCGGGTGACTGCGGCGCACGCCCCACCGCATGACGATGCGTTCGAACTTGTCGGCGTCGTCCTTGGCATGCTCCATGTCCTCGACGAATTCCGGCACATCGCTGGCGGGTATGTTGAACATGAAATTCGGATAGCTGCTCAGCACGCCGGGGTACAGTGTCAAGGTATCCAGCCCCGGTTGGTAGCGATAATCCTCACCGAGCAAGAAGGCCACATTGCTGTGCGCGCGGTTGCGCAGCAGGCTGTAGACCTGGCGCTGCCCGCCCTCGCCCTCGATGCGCAGCATGGTTGCCTCGGGCAGTTGCTTGATGACCTTCAGGCCGGCAGCCGGACGCGACACCAAGCGGCTTAGAGACTGCTCGACGTTGCGGAACTGTTCGTTCATCTGTGGTCGTGAGCAGTAGGCACCCTTGCAGCGGTTGATCGGGTCTGGGGCAACGTTGAGGCTGGCGGTGCGCTGCAACAACTTGAGCCCGAAATCGCGTTCGGGGTTGCGCGGGTCGAGCGTGATGCCGCTGGGGGTGTCGCTGTCGATGTCTTCATAGTCCAGCCACATCTTCATCTTGCCACTGTTCTGGTACCAACTGCCCAGCACGTCCGAGCGTTGTTCAGCCGGCATCAGGCGCAGGAAATTGACCTCCGCCCCATTTCGAATAAGGTCGAAGTACAGGCGCGTCTGCAACTGGTGCGAGACGTTGCCGAAGACATCGAAATTGACCGCGAGCTGATAGTAGGTGCGCTCGAGCAACGGATAGTCGAACAGCCACATGGTCAACGGCACATCGCCGACTAGGCCTTTGGTCACCGAGGCGCTGTCGAAATGGCGGAAGATGCTCAGCAAGGCGTTGTCATTGCCGGCCCATAGCGTCTCCCAACCGGGCGCCGGCATGTGCGCATAGGCGTCGCGGCGCAGCTCTTCATAGGCGTTGCGCTTGTCGCGGTAGGCATGCCAGAGGCTCAGCACACTGCCCACATCGTCGATCTGGCCCGGCATCGCCAGCAGTGGCGTGGCTTTGCCGCGGTAGTTGGCATCGGTCACGTAGCGGTCGTAGGCAGGCTCCTGGAACAGCGCCCAGAAATTATCGCGGATCACGTCGGTGGCGATCTGCCCGCGGCACACCGGCCCACGGATGAACGTGCGCACGAAGTACTCGGCGTTATCGAGCATGAACTGATAACGCGCCACCGCAGGGATCGCTTCGAATGTTTCGAACGGGTTGGCCCGGTGCCGCGGCCCATAGCCGGGCAGCGCCGTGGCATGCCAGTCGCCGGCGTAGAACAGCTGCTTGACCCGCTTGAGCTTCTGCGGCCCCATCGGGTAGGTGATATGGGTCTTGTGCACGATCACGCCCTGCACCGGCACCAGCCGATAGTAGAAATCGGTGCCAGGGGGGTCGTTGGGACGGCGGGTGGCGATCAGGTCGACCGGTTTGCCGCTCGGCGTGCGCGAGCGGACCCACTGGAAGAAGTGCCCCTGCTCGCCGCCGACAAAGTGGATGTGGGCCAGGAACAGATGTTCATACAGCCAACGGCCAACCAACGCCTCGGTGGAACCAGGGCGATTGAGCAGCTCTTCCCATTCGGCGATCTGCTTGGCCTCGACGGCGCTCGGCTGAATCGGCTGGTACTCGACCGGCGCACCGGCGGCCAACCAATCGCGCAGGGTGGCGTATTCATGGTCGCTCAGGCCGGTCACCGCCAGCGGCATCCCCTCCTTGGGGTGGGCCCCGGCGTAGGCGTCGAATTCGTGGGGCAGCGGGCACATGTTGTTGCGTGCAATGCCCAGGACGATCTCGTCAGGCAATTTGGCGTTGGGCGTCAGCGGGGTCTTGTGCCCCAGCTCGAGCATGCGCGCCATCAATGCCGCCTGGCTGCCCTGGTTGTCGAGTACCGAATAAAAGCCTTTGTCACGCCACTGCGCTTCGGTCTGCGCGTCGTAGAACAAGCGCGTCGGCGCCACTGCCTTGCTGCGCTCACCCTGATACACCGGCACCTTGCTGGCGCCACGAACTGCGCCCTCGGGGCTGTCCAGCTTGAGCTGGCAAGCAGCATCGTTGCAGGCATGGCAGGCTACGCATTTCTCGGTGAAGATCGGCTGGATATCCCGGGTATAGGAGATGGCCGGGCTCGCCAGAGGGGCTTGTGCAGACGCCACGCCACTGATTAACAGCGCGAAGACGCTGACAAGATTACGAAGCACCATGTGCGAGAAGTCCTGAGAGTTGAAAAAAAACCTGACGATATGCCGTCGTGTTAGCGAGCCCTGGCTATCGACGCCCAGCCAACATGAACAGAATTCATGCATATGGCCAGTGCACCTAAAAACCGCGCAGCTTTGTTATGATTCGGCACCTTCTGATATTCGCCCGACCAGGTAGTTCCTATGTCCGACCGCAGCGCTCGTCTCCAAGCACTCCAGCACGCACTCAATGAGCGCATACTGATCCTCGACGGCGGCATGGGCACTATGATCCAAAGCTATCGCCTGGAGGAACACGACTATCGTGGCACGCGCTTCGCCGATTGGCCAAGCGATGTGAAAGGCAACAACGACCTGCTGCTGCTAAGCCGTCCGGACGTGATCGCGGCGATCGAGAAAGCCTACCTCGACGCCGGTGCCGACATCCTCGAGACCAACACCTTCAACGCCACGCAGATATCCCAGGCCGACTATGGCATGGAATCGCTGGTCTACGAGCTGAATGTCGAGGGCGCACGCATCGCCCGCCAGGTGGCCGATGCGAAAACGCTGGAAACGCCGGACAAGCCGCGCTTCGTTGCCGGGGTGCTCGGCCCGACCAGCCGCACCTGCTCGATCTCCCCCGACGTCAACGACCCAGGCTATCGCAACGTCACCTTCGACGAGTTGGTGGAAAACTACATCGAAGCGACCCGCGGCCTGATCGAAGGCGGCGCCGACCTGCTGCTGATCGAGACCATCTTCGACACCCTCAATGCCAAGGCGGCGATCTTTGCCGTGCAGCAGGTGTTCGAGGACGAGGGTATCGAGCTGCCGATCATGATCTCCGGCACCATCACCGACGCCTCCGGGCGCACCCTGTCGGGTCAGACTACCGAGGCATTCTGGAACTCGGTGCGTCATGCCAACCCGATTTCGGTGGGCTTGAACTGTGCGCTCGGCGCCAAGGACCTGCGCCCGTACCTTGAGGAGTTGGCGACCAAGGCCGACACCCATGTCTCCGCGCACCCGAACGCCGGCTTGCCGAATGCCTTCGGCGAATATGACGAAACCCCGGCCGAAATGGCCGCTGTGGTCGAGGAGTTCGCCGCCAGCGGCTTTCTGAACATCATCGGTGGTTGCTGCGGCACCACCCCCGGGCACATCCAGGCCATTGCCGAAGCGGTGGCCAAATACCCGCCGCGACCGATTCCGCAGATCGCCAAGGCCTGCCGCCTGTCGGGCCTCGAGCCGTTCACCATCGATCGCCAGTCGCTGTTCGTCAACGTCGGCGAGCGCACCAACATCACAGGTTCCGCCAAGTTTGCCCGGCTGATCCGCGAAGAAAACTACACCGAAGCCCTGGAAGTGGCGCTGCAGCAGGTCGAGGCCGGCGCCCAGGTGATCGACATCAACATGGACGAAGGGATGCTCGATTCCCAGGCGGCCATGGTGCGCTTCCTCAACCTGATTGCCGGTGAACCGGATATTTCCCGCGTGCCGATCATGATCGACTCGTCGAAGTGGGAGGTCATCGAAGCGGGGCTCAAGTGCATCCAGGGCAAGGGCATCGTCAACTCGATCTCCATGAAGGAAGGCGTCGAGCAGTTCAAGCATCATGCCCGCCTGTGCAAGCGCTACGGCGCAGCGGTGGTGGTCATGGCGTTCGACGAGGTCGGCCAGGCCGACACCGCCGCGCGCAAGAAGGAAATCTGCCAGCGCAGCTACGACATTCTGGTCAACGAGGTAGGATTCCCGCCTGAAGACATCATCTTCGACCCGAACATCTTCGCCGTGGCCACTGGCATCGAGGAGCACAACAACTATGCCGTCGACTTCATCGAGGCCTGCGCCTACATTCGTGACCACTTGCCCCACGCCTTGACCTCCGGGGGCGTGTCCAACGTGTCGTTCTCGTTCCGGGGCAACAACCCGGTGCGCGAAGCCATCCACTCGGTGTTCCTCTACCACGCGATCCAGAATGGCCTGACCATGGGCATCGTCAACGCCGGCCAGCTGGAGATCTATGACGAGATCCCGGCGGCGCTGCGCGAAAAGGTCGAGGACGTGGTGCTCAACCGCACCCCTCACGGCACCGACGCCTTGCTGGCGATCGCTGACGACTACAAAGGCGGTGGCGCCACCAAGGAAGTTGAAAACGAAGAATGGCGCTCGCTGCCTGTCGAGAAGCGCCTGGAGCACGCACTGGTCAAAGGTATCACCGCATTTATCGTCGAAGACACCGAGGCCTGCCGCCAGCAATGCGCACGCCCGATCGAAGTCATCGAAGGCCCGTTGATGAATGGCATGAACGTGGTGGGCGATCTGTTCGGCGCCGGCAAGATGTTCCTGCCGCAGGTGGTCAAGTCGGCGCGGGTGATGAAGCAGGCGGTAGCCCATCTGATTCCGTTCATCGAGGCCGAGAAAGGCGACAAACCCGAAGCCAAGGGCAAGATCCTGATGGCGACGGTCAAGGGCGACGTGCACGACATCGGCAAGAACATCGTGGGCGTGGTGCTGGGCTGTAACGGTTACGACATCGTCGATCTGGGCGTAATGGTGCCGGCCGAAAAGATTCTGCAAACCGCCCGCGAGCAGAACTGCGACATCATCGGCTTGTCTGGCTTGATCACGCCGTCGCTCGACGAAATGGTGCATGTCGCCCGCGAAATGCAGCGTCAGGATTTCCACCTGCCGCTGATGATCGGCGGCGCGACGACGTCCAAGGCGCACACCGCAGTCAAGATCGAGCCTAAATACAGCAACGATGCAGTCATCTACGTGACCGATGCCTCCCGCGCGGTGGGCGTGGCGACCCAGTTGCTGTCCAAGGAGCTCAAGCCAGGCTTCGTCGAGAAAACTCGCCAGGACTATGTCGAGGTGCGCGAGCGTACCGCCAACCGCAGCGCGCGCACCGAGCGCCTGAGCTACGCCCAGGCCGTGGCGAGCAAGCCGCAGTACGACTGGGCCAACTACCAGCCGGCCGTGCCCTCCTTTACTGGCGTCAAGGTGCTGGACGACATCGACCTGCGTAAATTGGCCGAGTACATCGACTGGACACCGTTTTTCATCTCCTGGGACCTGGCAGGCAAGTTCCCACGCATCCTGACCGACGAGGTAGTGGGCGAAGCCGCCACCGCGCTGTATCAGGATGCCCGTGAAATGCTCGACAAACTGATCGATGAAAAGCTGATCAGCGCCCGCGCGGTGTTCGGCTTCTGGCCGGCCAACCAAGTCGCCGATGACGACATCGAAGTCTACGCCCAGGATGGCCAAGCGCTGGCCACCCTGCATCACCTGCGCCAGCAAACCATCAAGCCTGATGGCAAGCCGAACCTGTCCCTGGCCGATTTCGTGGCGCCGAAGGCCAGCGGCGTCACCGACTATGTCGGTGGCTTCATCACCACCGCCGGTATCGGCGCCGAGGAAGTGGCCAAGGCCTATCAAGACAAAGGCGACGACTATAGCTCGATCATGGTCAAGGCGCTGGCCGATCGTCTGGCCGAGGCGTGCGCCGAGTGGCTGCACGAGCAAGTGCGCAAAGAGTATTGGGGCTACGCCCGCGACGAGCAGTTGGACAACGAGGCGCTGATCAAGGAGCAGTACAGCGGTATCCGCCCTGCCCCAGGCTATCCGGCGTGCCCGGATCACACCGAAAAAGAAACCCTGTTCCGCCTGCTCGACGGCACGGGTATTGGCCAGACGGGCCCGAGCGGCGTGTTCCTGACCGAACACTTCGCCATGTTCCCGGCTGCAGCGGTCAGCGGTTGGTATTTCGCTCATCCACAAGCGCAGTATTTTGCCGTGGGCAAGGTCGACAAGGACCAGATCGAACGCTACAGCGCCCGCAAAGGTCAGGACATCAGCGTCAGCGAGCGCTGGTTGGCGCCGAATCTGGGCTACGACAGCTGAATGGCTGAGGCCTGCTCAGCCAGGGCGTGAATTGCCTATACTGCTCCTGACCACCTGCAAGTGCTCAGGAGCGACCATGGACGACCCCGACCAAGGCAAACCGCCGACCTTCTGGCAGATGCTGCACAGCGTACTGGCTGCCGCCCTGGGCGTGCAGAGCGGCAAGAACCGCGCCCGGGACTTCGGTCATGGCAAGGCCAGCCACTTCATCGCCATGGGCACGCTGTTCACCTTGGTGTTCATTGCCGTGTTGATCGGCTTGGCGCAGCTGGCCCTGCACCTGACGGCGCGCTGACAAATTGCCTGGCAAACGAAAACGCCCACCGCAAGGGTAGGCGCATGGATTGCTGCAGGGTTCGGCTCAGGTCACTGATGGCTGACCCAATACACTGCCGTAACCACCACCAGGACGATCAGGCACAGGATCGCCCAGGCATCGACGCTGCTGTCAGCTTTGCGGACCTTGGTTGAGTTTCCCATTGCATTGCCTCTTGTAGTGGTTATGGGAATGCACTTCACAACCCGTAGTTAAGACGAGCAATGCCCTTCTCTCAAGCAAGGTCTTTCAATAGTCGACGGGTGACGTGAGAAACGGATACTGGTAGTCGGCCGGGCGTCCCTGGGCACTGTAGCGCCGGAAATCGACGCCATAGTCTTCGCGTTCCAGCAAAGCCAGCCAGCGCCGTGCGGTGGCCTGATCGATCGACTGCAGCACCGGCATGACGTGCTCGCGCTTACCGTCGCGATTGATTTCGACACCGTTGGCATCGTCGTGCAACAGCACCATGGCCCAACCGCCCAGGGTGGTGTGTCCGCCCATCAACACCCCCAGGCGACCATCGATACGCGCGCGCAGGGCCTCGGCTGAACTGTTGATGGCACTGAATACCACATCGCGACCTGGCCGGCGCCCTGCTTCTTCGAACGCCTGCATGGCCCCGAACGCCATCTGATCGTTCGCCGCCCACACCAGACGGATGTCGGGGTAGCGCTGCAGCAGCTGCTGCGCCTGCTCATAAGCTCGTTCGCGACTCCAGCCGCCATACACCACCTGGCGCAGGCGCACTTGCGGGTGATCGGCCAGCGCCCGGCGCATGCCCTCTTCGCGCAATTGCGAGGCCGGCGTGGTCTTGACGCCGGAGAATGCCACCAGGTCGATCGGCTCGTTATCACGTGGCAGCAACGCAACCATTTCCTTGAGCATGCGCAAGCCAGCCTGCTGGTCATTGGCGGTCAAGGTGCCGAGCAGCTGCCCATAGGTACCGGGCTGGGCCTGGATGCTGCCGGCCTGGCTGGGGGTCAGGCCATTGTTGACCAGGAACAGCTTCACCCCCGTGCCCTGGGCCAGGCGCATGATCTGCGGCGCGACGTACTGCTCATTGACCAGCACCAGGTAGTCTGGCGGCTGCGGCCCGTTGAGCAGCGCCCGGGCTTGGCTCATCGCCAGCAGCGGATCACGCTGGCTGTACTCCACGCGCAGGGTCATGCCCAACTCGTCGGCAGCAGCGTGCATGAAGCGCGAATAGCTGGTCCAGAAGATTTCGTCGGACTGTCCAGGATTGAGGAACACCACCGAGGCGGCCTGGGCGCTGAGTGCCAACGGCAGACTCAGGCACAAGCTTTGGCACAGCGCCTTGAGCATGCGAAAACACCCTTGCGACAAAGCGCTGAGTATAAACCCCTGTAAACATGGGGTAACAAATGCCAGTCAATCTCACTTAGTTCGTTTGGTTCTTTTCATATGCAAAAACATCACTTTAGCGCATAAACCCAACCTGCTATCGTTCCCCGGCTCCGAACCGGAGTGCGCGGCCGTGCGCGCGAATAGCTGCATGCAGCCTGAGACAGGACTTTTATGTACGTATACGACGAGTACGATCAGCGGATCATCGAGGACCGCGTCAAGCAGTTCCGTGATCAGACCCGCCGCTACCTGGCCGGTGAGCTGAGCGAAGAAGAATTCCGCCCTCTGCGCTTGCAGAATGGCCTTTACATCCAGCGTTTCGCGCCGATGCTGCGGGTTGCCGTGCCCTACGGCCAGCTGAACGCGCGCCAGGTCCGCACCCTGGCCAAGATCGCCCGCGACTACGACAAGGGCTATGCCCACATTTCCACCCGCCAGAACGTGCAGTTCAACTGGCCGGCCCTGGAAGATATCCCCGACATCCTTGCCGAGCTGGCCACCGTGCAGATGCACGCGATCCAAACTAGCGGCAACTGCCTGCGCAACACCACCACCGACCAGTTCGCCGGCGTGGCCGCAGATGAAATCGTCGATCCGCGCCCGTGGTGTGAAATTGTCCGCCAGTGGACCACATTCCACCCTGAATTCGCCTACCTGCCGCGCAAGTTCAAAATCGCCATCAACGGCTCGAAAGAAGACCGCGCAGCCATCGAAGTGCACGACATCGGCCTGGAGCCGGTGCGCAACGCTGCAGGCGAGCTGGGCTTCCGCGTGTTGGTCGGCGGTGGCCTGGGCCGCACGCCGGTGGTCGGTTCGTTCATCAACGAGTTCCTGCCCTGGCAGGACCTGATCAGCTACCTGGACGCCATTCTGCGCGTGTACAACCGTTACGGTCGTCGTGACAACAAGTACAAGGCGCGGATCAAGATCCTGGTCAAGGCGTTGACGCCTGAAGTGTTCGCCGAGAAGGTCGAGGCCGAGATGGTCCACCTGCGCGGCGGCGCGACCACCCTGACCGAAGCCGAGGTCGAGCGCGTCTCGCGTCACTTCGTCGACCCGCAGTACCTGGCCCTGGAAAACGTCGACTACAGCGCCCAGGACGCCGAATTCCCAGGCTTCGCCCGCTGGCGCTCGCGTAACACCCGCGCCCACAAGCGCCCTGGCTATGTGGCCGTGACCCTTTCGCTCAAGCCGACCGGCGTGGCGCCTGGCGACCTCACCGACAAGCAACTCGATGCCGTGGCCGACCTCGCCGAGCGCTACAGCTTCGGCTACCTGCGCACCTCCCACGAACAGAACATCATCCTTGCCGATGTCGAGCAGCGCCAACTGCACGCCCTGTGGATGGAGCTGCGCGAAGGCGGCTTCGCCACCCCGAACATTGGTTTGCTGACCGATATCATCTGCTGCCCGGGCGGCGACTACTGCTCGCTGGCCAACGCCAAGTCGATCCCGATCGCCGAATCCATCCAGCGCCGGTTCGATGACCTGGACTACCTGTTCGACATCGGTGAGATCGACCTGAACATCTCGGGCTGCATGAACGCCTGCGGTCACCACCACGTCGGCCATATTGGCATTCTCGGGGTGGACAAGAAGGGTGAGGAGTTCTACCAGGTTTCGCTCGGTGGCAACGCCGCACGCGACGCCAGCCTGGGCAAGATCCTCGGGCCGTCGTTCGCCCAGGATGACATGGCCGATGTGATCGAGAAGCTGATCGCCGTGTACGTCGAGCGACGCACCGAGGAAGAGCGCTTCATCGACACCTACCAGCGTATTGGCATCGACCCCTTCAAGGAACGCGTCTATGCAGCGAATCATTAAGCACAACCAGATCGTCGACGAAACCTGGCACCTGCTGCCCAAGGAAACCTCGTTCGACGAGCTGACCAACTGCGACGACTACATCGTCCCGCTGCAAATGTGGCGTGACCATGCTCATGTGCTCAAAGCGCGTGACGGCGGTCTGGGCGTATGGCTGGACAGCGATGAGCAAGCCGAGGAAATCGGTGACGACGTGCAGCACTTTCAGGTCATCGCCCTGAACTTCCCCGCGTTCACTGACGGCCGCAGCTACTCCAACGCCCGCCTGTTGCGTGACCGCTACGGCTTCAAGGGCGAGTTGCGCGCCATCGGCGACGTACTGCGTGACCAGCTGTTCTACATGGCCCGTTGCGGCTTCGACGCTTTCGCCGTGCGTGCCGACAAGGACCCGGAAGATGCCCTGCTGGGCCTGCAAGACTTCTCGGTTACCTACCAGGCCGCCACCGACGAACCGCTGCCGCTGTTCCGCCGCCGCTGATCTTCAGCTGCGCTCCCACGGCCCGCCCTTCGGCGGGCCGTTGCGTTTAGGTGCACTCACTCACCGTCATTGTTGCTTTGCGGTCAAATGACTTTGGCGCCGCGCCGGATTAATCAAACCCGCCGAAACCCTCACACTCACTCCCACTCGAAGATCAAGCGGCCGCTGGGCCACGCCCGGCGCGTTTCTTCATTCATTCAACGGGAGCACCCTCATGAGCATTCCATCCTTCGGCCTCGGCACTTTCCGCCTCACCGGGCAAACTGTCATCGACTCGGTCAAGGCTGCCCTGGAGCTGGGTTATCGCGCCATCGACACGGCGCAGATCTACAAGAACGAAGCCGACGTCGGCCAGGCCATCGCCGAAAGCCAGGTGCCGCGTGATGAGCTGTTCATCACCACCAAGATCTGGGTGGACAATTATGCAGCTGACAAGCTGATCCCCAGCCTGCGCGAAAGCCTGGATAAATTGCGCACCGAGCATGTCGACCTGCTGCTGATCCACTGGCCGGCACCTGGCAACGGTGTCGAGCTGAGCGAATACATGCAGGCGCTGGCCGAAGCCAAGCAACAGGGCCTGACGCGCCAGATCGGCGTGTCGAACTTCAATATCGAATTGACCCGCCAGGCGATTGCCGTGGTGGGTGAAGGTGAGATCGCCACCAACCAGATCGAGCTGAGCCCGTACCTGCAAAATGCCAAGCTGAGCGCGTTTCTTGAGGATCACGGCATCACCGTGACCTCGTACATGACCCTGGCCTATGGCAAGGTACTGAAGGACCCGCTGCTCGCCGAGATTGCCGCCAAGCACAAGGCCACCGTCGCGCAAGTCGCCCTGGCCTGGGCGTTGCAACTGGGTTATGCCGTCATCCCCTCCTCGACCAAGCGCGAGAACCTGGCCAGCAACCTGCTCGCCCAAGGCTTACGCTTGGATGCCGAGGACATGGCGCGAATCGCCACGCTGGAACGCAACGGGCGTGAAGTGAGCCCCGCCAACTTGGCGCCTGTTTGGGATTGACATCATGACCCAGCAGATCCTCAACCCCAGGCGCGTGCTGATCGCACTGGCCATCGGCGCCTTCGGCATCGGCACCACCGAGTTCACCCCCATGGGCCTGTTGCCGGTGATTGCCGATGGCGTGGGTGTGAGCATTCCCAGTGCCGGCTTGCTGATCACCGCCTACGCCATTGGCGTGATGGTCGGCGCACCGATCATGACGCTGTTGTTCAGCCGTTTCGGCAAGCGCGCGGCGCTGATGGCGTTGATGGCGATCTTTACCCTGGGCAACCTGCTCTCGGCGCTGTCACCGGACTACTACTCGCTGCTCGCTGCGCGCTTGGTCACCAGCCTCAATCACGGCGCGTTCTTCGGCCTTGGCGCAGTGGTCGCCGCCAGTGTCGTGCCCAAGGATAAACAGGCCAGCGCAGTAGCGACCATGTTCATGGGTTTGACCATCGCCAACATCGGCGGCGTGCCAGCAGCCACCTGGTTGGGCCAGCAAATCGGCTGGCGCATGGCATTTGCCGGCACGGCGATGCTGGGCCTGTTGGCGATGCTGGCGCTGTGGTACGCCCTGCCCAGGGGCGAACGCGGCAGCGTGCCACACGTACGCAAGGAGTTGGCGGTGATCGCCAGGTCCGACGTGTTGTTGGCGATGGCCACCACGGTGCTGGGCGCGGGCGCCATGTTCACCCTGTATACGTACGTGGCGCCGGTGTTGGCCGAGCTGGCCGCAGCGTCGGAGCGTTTCGTCACCTTGGGCCTGGTGTACCCTGGGCAACAGCCTGGGTGGGCGCCTGGCCGACTGGTCGCTCGATGGTGCAGCGCGGATCTGCCTCGCAGCTCTGGCTGTCATCATGCTGGCGATGCCGCTGGTATTGGGCAGTCATCTAGGCGCCGCCGTCGCGCTGCTGGTCTGGGGCGTGTTCACCTTTGCCGTGGTGCCTCCTCTGCAGATGCGCGTCATGACCGCCGCCGCCGATGCCCCTGGGCTGGCATCCTCGATCAATGTCGGGGCGTTCAATCTGGGCAACGCGGTTGGCGCTGCCCTGGGCGGCGCCGTCATCAGCCTGGATCTGGGTTACGCCGCCGTGCCCATGGCGGGCGGCGTACTTGCCGCGGCGGCGTTGCTGCTGGTGTGGCTAGGGGCTCGTCGACAAATGGCCCGGCCGCAGCCAGACAGGGCCTGACACTGCAGGCGCATGTAACCCTGGCCGACATGGGTTGTCAGGCGACGCAGGGAGGCGAAGAACGGATTCAATTGATACATAACGTGTCAGACATGGCTAAACAGCCGCGGCTGCCCCGCGCCGCCCTGCGCAACCCGTTGAGAACCGCAACCTCAAGTATTGCGGGCCATTCATGACCCTTGCCTGCTTACGAAATGAAATAGCTCGCTGCCGGATTTGTAGGGCGTTTCCCGTATAGATGTAGGCCGAATCTCGGCCAAGGGATCTTCCTGTATGAAACCTCAGTTTCCGTAGGATTTGATGCCTGATACGGTCCATTTTTCCTACAACGGCATGGATGCCAACGGCACGAGAGCATCATGGACCAATACAACGAATCCGGGCTGGCGCTGCGCAAACGTCTGCTCAATCTGCGCCAGGGACGGGACCGGTTGAACGCTGCCGGAGAACACACTGAGGCGGATCGATTAAGCCGCGAGATCGCGCGGATTGAAGCGGTGGTGGGCGCGCTGCCAGACGGTGCCAAGCCTCCGACCCTGCAATAGCGCCTGCAGCGCTTCTGATGACTTGGCCCAGAAGCGCTATCGGAAATGCCACTGCCATCGATCCTGATAATTAATTGGTGACAACGCCGGCAACTCCCTACCGTAGCGCGTAACCAACGCTTGGGAGCAGCCATGAACGACCGTGAGTTCATCAACGCCATCGATGCAGATGGCCACCCGCTGAACATTGCCGTGAGCCACGGCCGAATTACCCATCTCGGCCCACAGCGCGCCGGATACCCGGCCGCCGAAGTTGTCGACCTAGCGGGGCTGCTGGCCCTGCCCGGCTTCGTCGACGGTCATATCCACCTGGACAAAAGTTTCGTGGGCGACCGTTGGCATCCGCATCAGCCTGTTGCCAGCCTGCGCGAGCGCCTGGCCGTGGAAAAGCGCGAGCTCGCCAGCGCTGCACCGATCGCCGAACGGGCTGAGGCCCTGATGCGCCAGGCCGCCGCGTTCGGCACGGTGGCAATGCGCTGCCACGTCGATGTCGACGCGACTACGGGCTTGCACAACCTGCGCGCCATCTTGCAGGCACGGGAAACGTTCAAAGACCTGCTCGACATTGAGTTGGTGGCCTTTCCCCAGGCCGGCGTGATGACCTGTCCTGGCACCGCCGAGGTGCTGGAAGCCGCCGTGCGCGAAGGCGTGCAAGTGATTGGCGGGATCGACCCGACGATGCTCGACGGCGACGCCGAAGGCCAGCTCGATGTGGTGTTCGGTATCGCCGAGCGCCATGGCGTGAAAGTGGACATCCACCTGCACGAACCCGGCGAGCTGTGCCTTGCTCAGCTTCGGCGCATCGCCGACCGGACTACGGCCCTGGGCATGCAGGGGCTGGTGGCGGTCAGTCACGCCTATGGTCTGGGCGATGTGCCTGACGCTGCGCTAGATCAGGCTGCTGTCTCGCTCGCCGATGCAGGTATCTCGATCATGACCAATGCCCCCGGCGATCGCGCCTTCCCACCGGTGCTGCGCCTGCGCGCCAGCGGCGTACAGGTGTTTACCGGCAACGACAACATTCAGGACGCCTGGTGGCCGTTCGGCAATGGCGACATGCTGCAACGGGCGATGCTGGTGAGCTACCGCTCTGGCTTCAACACCGATGCAGCACTGCGGGTGGCCTTGGAGATGGCGACCGTGGCAGCGGCGCAGGTCATGGGCAAACAGGATTACGGGCTCAAGGTTGGCAGCGAGGCCAGCTTCGTGCTGTTCAGAGCGCCGAACGCCGTCGCCGCAGTGGCTGGCGCGCTGCACGAACGTTGGGTGGTGCGCCACGGAGCGGTCTGGGGCCGCCCTGAGCAGCTACCGTTCGACGCAGCGCCGCTCGTTGCTGCTCGGCAACGTTAGCCTCGAATACGCTGCCACTGCTGCCAGACAAACGCCAGCGCACTGCTCGACCAGGCCAGCCAAGCCAACGCCACTTGCCAGTGGTTGAGCACCGCCAAGGGCTGGCCCATGAAAAAGAGTGTCGATATCAGCGACAGCAGTAACGCGACGCCGGCCAACGGCACCCGCAGCAGGGCGGTCAACCAGCGCGGCAGCCAGCGCGCAAGCACGGTAAGAAAGCCCAGCAGCAGCGAAATGACGATCAGCAACAGCGGCACGCTGATGAGCGCCATCGCCGGTTCAGCTTCTCCACCATCTTCTCCCGGCACGTAAAAACTCGCATACCACACCGGGTAACACAGCACATGGGTGAAGATGATCACGGCAATTGGCGCCAGTGGGAAAATCAATATGCTGAGCAGCGTGTGTCGAGTGTTCAAGCGCGCATCCTTGGCCTACGGACAGTCTCGCCGACTTTACCAGAGCCGTGGCGCCGGATGACACGGCGCGCCAGTGAATCGTCTCGATGAGTCATGTTGATGCATCCACGCCTAGGACTAATACTTAGGTCCATGTCTGGGGAGGCGTGAATCATGCAAACACGATTTGTCATCGTTCCGGCTGTACCGATCGAAAAGGACTGCTTCAAGCCAATTGCTCGCAGCTACGCTGCAGCAGTCACGGCAGGGTTCGATATCTACGACAACCTTGAAAAACTCCGCTTGAAGCCTAGCTATTCCACCCGGTCACTGGCAGAAGCTGCGCGCTCGGAGCTCACTGAGCGGTGCCGAACACCTGACGAACTCTTCCCGTTTCTACGACTGGATTATTGACCTCCAGTGCCCTGCAGATCCGCATACCACTGCGCGTAGGGCGTATTGGCAGCGCGCCGTCGGTTGTAATCAGGGGCACCGTCCTGCCACCAGACAGGTCCACGTTCGCCGAGCGCCACCTTGGCAGCATCGACGCGCGCGCGTGCCGCGGCCAATTGCGCCGCATCAGCAGCGCGCTTGGCCTGTTTGACCGCGCGGCGTGCGTCCATCAGGTCGTGTACCAGCCGTTCTCGCTCTGCCTCGCCCAGTGACGGATCGGTGCAACGCCACAGCTGCCCTTTGACCACAAAGTAGCGACCGTCTGGGGTTTTCGGATACACGGACCCACCTCCATCAACCTGATCTGTTTACGAAGAAAATATCGACATGGTGTTCACTTTTTTTTCACGCAAGCTCTGGCAGCCTTAAGTCATCCCTACGTGTGATAGAGCCTTGCCCGTCTAGCAGCGGGCTTTCTTTTGCCTGCGATTTATACACGCGGCCCATTCGTCCGTTGAACTGCCTGCTTGTCCGGCCAGTGTTGTCCCTACGGAACAACATTCAGAGCCATTGCCATGCGATACGTACCCGCCCTCACCCTCCCACTGGCCTGCAGCTTGCTCTGGGCCTGCTCCGCGAAAACGACTGAGTCGCCCGTTCAGACCCCCGGCAGAGCTGAAACCGCCACTACCCGATTGCTGGATGCAGGGGCTGCGGCGCTGCAGTCCAAGCCACCCATCGACGCCATCAATACCTACCTGGACGGTTTTCACTTCTACAACGGGCACCCCGAGATCCAGATGGAGGCACACCACTACTGCTCGATCCTCAACGAAGACGTGATCCAGTGCGTCATCTTCGATGGCAATACCGAGCAAGCAAAGCTCATGGGCGTCGAGTACATCATCGACCAGAAACTGTTCGCCGCTCTACCGGCCAAGGAAAAAGCCATGTGGCACAGCCACGGCTACGAAGTGTCATCGGGGCAGTTGGTCGCCCCGGGCATTCCACAGGTGGCCGAACATGCACTGATGAAACGACTGGCGCACACCTACGGCAAGACTTGGCACACCTGGCATACCGACCAGGACAAGGCCCTGCCGATTGGGGTGCCCCAGTTGATGATGGGCTTTACCGCCGATGGCCAAGCCGATCCAAAGATGGTCGAGCAACGCAATCGGCGTTTGCAGATCGACGCGGCGAAAAACAAATCCGCTCGCGCCGACATCCCGATCCCCCGGGCGGACCCAGCCGCCAATGGCTGGCAGCACGGCCAGGTGATTCAGTTGACTGATCCAACAGGCGGGCATCTGCACCAACCTGCCAAGTCGACTCCGGAGGCCAGTAACAGCCGCTCAACCCGATAAGTTCCACGGCCAGCGACAAAATTTAGCAATTGTTGCTCTTCGCAGTGAACGTTTAGCCCATCCAGGCACTCCATGTACCGCACCGTGCGTTCATGTCGAACACGGTGCGGGAAGGATCCTGCTGGTAGTCCATGGAGAGGTAGCCGTGAGCGTCACCCTGAGATGCCTTAAATGCGAAGGGCAGGAGCTGGTCAAGCCAACGCGCCTGCACCGAAAGTCGATCCTGACCTGCCGCACCTGCAGCGCCATCGCCCTGTACGGTGACTTGCTCGAAGCGGCTGGTCAGCGCCTGATGGCCGACATCAAACAGCGGCTACCCCTGATGAACGTCGGCTAACGGCTTGCACCTCCCTCGGCCTGCCAGACCACGGTCAGGCCGAGCGACGATCCTGTTGCGGCTGCGTTGCCAGGCACCTTGCCCGCCCCACTCCCCACGCGAGCGCGCGGGTCATCGACTCGCCCGGCCGATTGTCGAAGGCCTCCTCATGCAAGGCCATGCCGGTGCCGGCATACACCCCAATGAACATCTGCGTGTGCCCCGTGCGCGACAGGCGTACCTGAATGTCCATGGTCGTGCCGTTATCCAGGGTTTCGTCATGAGTCCTGTGGTGTAGCGTGGGGTCTGCCCATTGCCAGAAAATGTCACCGCGAATCCGCATGCCGACCTCCTACGACTTTAGTCTTATATGGGTGCCTTCACGATAGCGCAGCGAAGCGGCAACGCAATCACCGGCTGGCGGATTATGGCGTTGGATTGTGACGGGATATGAGTTCCTGGTAAGCGGCGCACGCGGCGTCGACAGCGGCGTTAGAAATCCACCTTGCCCCGACCCGCCTTGACCGTACTGCGCCGCGCCTTGCCGTCCAGACGACGCGTCTTCGAGCCCAGCGTGGGCTTGGTCGGGCGGCGTTTCTTTTCGGTCTTGCCAGCTGCGCTGATCAGCTCGACAAGACGCGCAAGCGCATCGTTGCGGTTCTGTTCCTGGGTACGGTATTGCTGGGCCTTGATGATCAGCACACCGTCGCTGGTGATGCGATGGTCACGCAGTGCCAGCAACCGCTCCTTGTAGAATTCTGGCAATGACGAGGCGCGGATATCGAAGCGCAGATGCACCGCGCTGGACACCTTGTTGACGTTCTGCCCGCCCGCACCTTGCGCACGGATGTAGGTCAGTTCGATTTCGCTGTCGGGCAGGTGTACGGTGTTGGAGACAGTGAGCATGACGTGGCCTTGGTGAGTAAGCGCCATTATCACAGGCTTCGCGACTGTTCCCTAGTGCACCGGAGAATCTGCGGTGACCGACGGTCCATAACGACGAAACCCCCGGAACGTGGGTTCTCGGGGGTTTCAGAATATGGCGGAAGCGTAGAGATTCGAACTCTAGGATAGTTGCCCATCGACGGTTTTCAAGACCGTTGCCTTAAACCACTCGGCCACGCTTCCAGCTCGTTTGCGGCCGCCATAATACCGTAATGAAACACGCTGTCAAACTCTCTGTGTCGCGGGTTGCAGGGGCTCTGTTAGACTGCTTGCATCTGAACGTCCAAAACCAACAGGAGTGTCGCCATGCGCGAACAGGATTACGCCGTACACCACGGCCAGCAAGCCGAGCAGCAGGAGGTCAGCAAGGTCCTGCGCAACACTTACAGCCTGCTGGCACTCACCCTCGCCTTCAGCGGTGTCATGGCCTTCGTCGCTCAGCAAATGCGCGTTGGTTACCCGAACGTCTTCGTCGTGCTGATCGGCTTCTACGGGTTGTTCTTCCTTACCGCCAAGCTGCGTGACTCGGTCTGGGGTCTTGTGTCCACCTTCGCCCTGACTGGCTTCATGGGCTTCATCCTCGGCCCTATCCTCAACCGCTACCTCGGCATGGCCGGTGGCGCTGAAGTAGTGAGCTCGGCCTTCGCCATGACCGCGCTGGTGTTCGGTGGCCTGTCGGCCTACGTGTTGATCACCCGTAAGGACATGAGCTTCCTCAGCGGCTTCATCACCGCAGGTTTCTTCGTGCTGCTGGGCGCGGTGGTCGCAAGCTTCTTCTTCCAGATCAGCGGCCTGCAATTGGCGATCAGCGCCGGCTTCGTGCTGTTCTCGTCGGTCTGCATTCTGTTCCAGACCAGCGCCATCATCCATGGCGGCGAGCGTAACTACATCATGGCTACCATCAGCTTGTATGTCTCGATCTACAACCTGTTCATCAGCCTGCTGCAGCTATTCGGGATCATGGGTCGGGACGACTGATACTTCCCGGCCATACCCTGCAAAAGCCCGCTTCGGCGGGCTTTTTTCATCACCTCCGCCTGACTTGCGAGTCAGGAAAATTGGCGAATACCCGTAGAACGTGTCGGTATCGTCCCCGCCTCTACCGCAATCGTGGTTCTGCCCGTAGAATGCGCTCCTTTTTTCTCCGGGGCAGCTTCAGCCATGAGCTCACACGAAAACAGCCCGGGCGCGTCAGCGCCTGCCAATGAACTGGTGCTTGGCCTGGAAGACAAGCCGCGGCTGTTGATCGGCCTGCTGGCGGCATTGCAGCACCTGCTGGCGATCATCGTGCCGATCGTCACGCCTGGCCTGTTGATCTGCCAGGCGCTGGGCGTCTCGCCGCGGGACACCAACCTCATCGTCTCGATGTCGCTGGTGATCTCGGGGATTGCCACCTTCGTTCAATGCAAGCGCTTCGGCCCCTTCGGTGCCGGGCTGTTGATCGTGCAAGGCACGAGTTTCAACTTCGTCGGCCCGCTGATTGCCGGTGGTGCGCTGATGGTCAAGCAAGGCACAACCGTGGAAAGCGTGATGGCAGCGATCTTCGGTGTGGTGATCGCAGGCTCGTTCGTGGAAATGGGCGTCTCGCGAATCCTGCCTTTCGTCAAACGGCTGATCACCCCTCTGGTCACCGGCATCGTCGTGCTGATGATCGGCCTCACACTGATCAAGGTCGGCTTGATCAGCATGGGCGGTGGTTTTGGCGCCATGGCCAACGGCACCTTTGCTGACGGTGAGAACCTGCTGCTTTCCGGCGCGGTGTTGGCGGTGATCGTCATCCTCAACCGCGTCCCTGTGGTGTGGATGCGCAGCTGCGCCATCGTCATTGCACTGGCGGTCGGCTACGCATTGGCCGGTTATCTAGGCCGCCTGGACTTCACCGGCATGCACGAGGCTGCCCTGTTCCAAGTACCGACCCCACTGCACTTTGGCCTGGGTTTCTCCTGGGCATTGTTCATTCCCATGCTGGTCATTTATCTGGTGACCTCGCTGGAGGCCATCGGCGATGTCACCGCCACCAGTAAAGTGTCGCGCCAGCCGGTCGAAGGTCCGCTGTGGATGCAGCGGATCAAAGGCGGCGTGCTGGTCAATGGCGCCAACTCGCTGTTGGCAGGGCTGTTCAACACCTTTCCCAGCTCGATCTTCGCCCAGAATAATGGCGTGATTCAGTTGACCGGCATCGCCAGCCGCCACATCGGCGTGTGGATTGCCGTGATGCTGGTACTGCTCGGCCTGTTCCCAAGCGTAGCCGGGGTGATCCAGGCAGTGCCTGAGCCGGTACTCGGTGGTGCGGCGATGGTCATGTTCGGCGCAGTCGCAGCATCTGGCATCAACATCCTGGCCAGCACCCGCCTGGATCGCCGGGCACTGTTGATCATCGCGGTGTCACTGGCTTTGGGCCTGGGTGTTGCGCAGGTGCCCGAATTCCTTGCGCACATGCCCGCCGCGGTGCGCAACGTACTGGAATCGGGCGTGGCCACTGGGGGTATCTGCGCCCTGCTGCTTAATTGGTTCCTGCCAGAAACCAGACAAGACGCCTGATACGCCTCTTCGTCCGTGCAAGCCCGCGCCCACTTGCGCGGGCTTTTTGTTTTATCATGACGGCATCCATTTGCATGAGTTGCCCATGAAATTCGCTATCGCGGTGTTTTCCCCGGCCCACGCCCCTTCCTCGCGGCGCGCCTTGCGCTTCGCCGAGGCGGCGCTCGCTGGCGGGCACGAGATTGTCCGGTTGTTCTTCTATCAAGACGGCGTGCACAGCGCTTCAGCCAACATTGTCGCGCCCCAGGATGAGCAGGATATCGCTGGCCAATGGCGTGCCTTTGTCAGCGAGCAGCGACTCGACGCCGTAGTCTGCATCGCCGCAGCGCTGCGCCGTGGGGTGCTGGATGAAGCCGAAGCCAATCGCTACCAACGCGCTGCGGTGAATCTGCCCAGGCCCTGGGAACTATCGGGGCTTGGCCAGTTGCATGAAGCCGCTCAACTCGCCGACCGCCTGGTCTGCTTCGGAGGCGACTGAATTGGCCAAATCCATGTTGATCATCAGCCGCCAGGCGCCGTGGAGCGGCCCTTCGGCGCGCGAAGCGCTGGATATCGCTCTGGCCGGCGGCGCCTTCGACCTGCCCCTGGCCATGCTGTTTCTCGACGATGGCGTGCTGCAGTTGGCACCTGCTCAGCAGCCTGACGCGGTACAACAGAAGAACCTTGCGGCCAATCTGCAGGCCCTGCCGCTGTTCGGCGTCGACGAGTTGTTCGCTTGCCAGCGTAGCCTGGCCCGGCGCGGTATGCCCAGTGAGGGCCTGGAGCCTGCTGTGACAGTACTCGACGACGCCGAACTGCAAGCGCTGATCGCGCGCTTTGACCAAGTGGTGACACTCTGATGCCGACCCTCCACGTGCTTTCCCATTCGCCATTCAATGACGACCGGCTCGACAGTTGCCTACGCCTGCTGGGCAGTGAAGACGCCCTTTTACTGTGCGGCGATGCAGTCTACGCGCTACACGAGGGCTGCGACCCACAGGCAAAGTTGATCCGGGCTAATCTGAGCCATCGCCTGTTCGCCCTCGATGAAGACCTCAAGGCACGCGCCATCGACAGTCCATTGATGCAAAGCGTTGATTACTCGGCCTTCGTCGAGCTGACCTTGCGCTTTGACAAGGTGAACAGCTGGCTATGAGCACATTGCACGTTGGCGAGCAGCTCATCGCCCTGGATAAAGATGGTTTCCTGCTTGATCTGCATGAGTGGTCCCACCCCGTCGCGCACGCGCTGGCCGCACGCGAAGGAATTACCTTGAGCGCCGATCACTGGGAGATCATTGAACTGCTGCGGCAGTTTTACGATGAGTTTCAGCTCTCTCCAGCCACCCGCCCGCTGATCAAGTACGCCGCGCTCAAACTGGGCGCGCAAAAAGGCAACAGCCCGCACCTTAACCGCCTGTTCAATGGCACTCCTGCCAAGCTCGCCGCGAAGCTCGCGGGCCTGCCCAAGCCGACCAATTGCATATGACCGTAGCTCGCCCGCTTACCCTGCAAACCCCCGACGAGCACCCGTTCGCCGAATTCGTGCGCATCCTCGGCAAAGGCAAGCGCGGCGCGCGCGGGCTGTCTCGCGATGAAGCCCGCGCCGCCATGACCTTGCTGCTTGAAGACAAAGTCGAGGACACCCAGCTGGGCGCTTTTCTCATGCTGCTGCGGCACAAGGAAGAAAGCGCCGAAGAGCTTGCCGGCTTCACCGAGGCAGTGCGCGCGCACGTGCAAGCGCCGCCGATTGCCGTGGACATCGACTGGCCAAGCTACGCCGGCAAGAAACGTCACCTTCCCTGGTACCTGCTGGCCGCCAAGTGTCTGGCCGATAACGGCGTACGCATCTTGATGCATGGCGGCGGTGCGCATACCGCTGGGCGCCTGTACACCGAGCAACTGTTGGTGTTGTTGAAAATCCCGCTGTGCCGTGACTGGGCCTCGGTCAGCCGAGCGCTGGATCAGCAGCGCCTGGCGTTCGCGCCCTTGCAGGACTGGGCACCGGCACTGCAGCGCATGATCGACTTGCGTAATACCCTCGGCCTGCGCTCACCCATTCACTCGCTGGCGCGCGTACTCAACCCGCTGGGCGCACGCTGCGGCCTGCAGAGTATCTTTCACCCTGGTTACCAGGCAGTACACCGTGAGGCCAGCCGGCTATTGGGCGACCATGCCGTGGTCATCAAAGGGGACGGTGGCGAGATCGAGGTAAATCCCGACGTCATCAGCCACTTGTATGGCACGACGGCAGGCGATGCATGGGATGAACAATGGCCTGCGATGAGCGAGCGCCGGCACGTCAAACCGGCAAGCTTGCAACCTGAGCAACTGGTGGCGGTATGGCGCGGCGAAGCCGAAGACAGCTATGGTGAAATGGCCGTGATCGCCACTATCGCCCTGGCGTTACGTGGCTTGCACCATGACCGCGAGCAAGCCTTCGCCATCGCCCGCAGCTACTGGGTCGCGCGTAATCAATCGAATATCTAGATAATTTGTGCGCACTCTTTGCGCTAGTTATTCGAACGATATTCCCTAGACTGGGCTCCAACGACAACCAACTTGTGTTTCGAGGAGCTCACCATGGGCCTTTTGATCGACGGCCGCTGGCATGATCAGTGGTATGAAAATGGCAAGGACGGCAGCTTCAAGCGCGAAAGCGCCCAACGCCGCAATGAGCTCCCAGCCGCAGAAGCAGGTCGCTATCACCTGTATGTTTCATTGGCCTGCCCGTGGGCACACCGCACCTTGATCGTACGCGCGCTCAAGGGACTGGAGCCTTTGATCGACGTCTCGGTGGTGAGCTGGCTGATGCAGGATCACGGCTGGACCTTCGATCAACGGCAGGGCTCAAGCGGCGACCATCTCGACGGCTTGCAGTACCTGCATCAGCGCTATACCGAGGATGACCCACACTACACCGGCCGGGTGACCGTGCCGGTGCTGTGGGACAAACAGGAGAAGCGCATCGTCAACAACGAGTCGGCGGAAATCATTCGGATCTTCAATACAGCCTTCAACGCGCTGACCGGCAACGCCCTGGACCTCTACCCTGAACCGCTGCGACCTACCATCGAGGCGCTCAATGAACGCATCTATCCAGCCGTGAACAACGGCGTGTACCGCGCGGGTTTCGCCACCACCCAGGATGCCTACGAGGCAGCGTTCGACGATGTCTTCAACGAGCTGGATCATCTGGAAGCGCTGCTAGAGCGCAACCGCTACCTGGCCGGCGAATACCTGACCGAAGCCGATATCCGCCTGTTCACCACCCTGGTGCGTTTCGATGCCGTGTATCACGGGCATTTCAAATGCAACCTGCGCCGTTTGAGCGACTACCACAATCTGTCCAACTGGCTGCGTGAGCTGTACCAATGGCCGGGGGTGGCAGACACGGTGAACATGGAGCACATCCAGAAACACTATTACATGAGCCACAAGACCATCAACCCGAACGGCATCGTGCCCAAAGGGCCGCTGCAGGACTTCACTCAGCCGCATGATCGGCAGCGGCTGCCAGGCAAGGGTATCTGGCAGGCTTGAAGCAAAAGGGGCCGCATTTCAAGTGCGGCCCCGTTTGCTTCAGCTGTTTTGTGAGCCTTCGAACCAGGCCAGTTTCTCGCGCAGTTGCACCACCTCCCCGACAATCACCAGCGTAGGCGCATGCACCTCATGCCGGGCGACCAGGTCAGGCAGGTCCGCCAAGGTACCGGTGAATACCCGCTGATTGCGCGTCGTGCCCTGCTGCACCAGCGCAGCCGGAGTGCTGGCCGCACGACCGTGACGAATCAGTTCAGCGCAGATGGTGGGCAGTCCAACCAATCCCATGTAGAACACCAGGGTCTGGGCTGGAGCCACCAGATCATGCCAGGGCAGGTTGCTGGAGCCGTCCTTGAGGTGCCCGGTGACGAAGCGCACCGACTGGGCGTAATCGCGATGGGTGAGAGGTATGCCCCCGTACGCCGAGCAACCACTGGCCGCGGTGATGCCTGGCACCACCTGGAATGGGATACCCTGCTCGGCCAGCTCTTCGATCTCTTCGCCACCTCGGCCGAAGATGAACGGATCGCCGCCCTTGAGGCGCAGTACCCGCTTGCCCTGCTGCGCCAGGTCGACCAGCAGACGGTTGATCTGGTCCTGGGGTACGGCGTGATCGGCCCGGCGCTTGCCCACATAGATGCGCTCGGCATCACGCCGGCACATCTCGATGATCGCCGGGGCCACCAGACGGTCGTACAGCACCACGTCGGCCTGCTGCATCAGCCGCAAGGCGCGAAAAGTCAGCAGGTCCGGATCGCCCGGCCCCGCGCCCACCAGATACACCTCGCCTCCTTGCTGCATCGGCGCGCCGTCGACCATGGCCTGCAACATCCGCTCGGCTTCGCCACCCTGTCCGGCCAACTGGCGCTCGGCAATCGGGCCTTGAAAAACCGTCTCCCAGAAGCCACGGCGCTGATTGACGTCCGGATAGAGCGATTTGACCGTGTGCCGAAAACGCGCAGCCAAGCCTGCCAACTCACCGTACGCGGCGGGAATCCACGCCTCGAGCTTGGCCCGGATCAGCCGTGCCAGCACTGGCGCATCGCCGCCACTGGACACCGCGATGACCAGGGGCGAACGGTCGACGATGGCCGGAAAGATCACCGTGCACAGGGCTGGCGCATCGACCACGTTCACTGGCACGCTGAGCGCCTGTGCATCGGCCGATACCTGGGCGTTGAGCTGCGCATCGTCGGTGGCGGCGATGACCAGTCGGCAACCTGCCAGGTCCGCAGCCTGATAGCCGCGCACCAGCACCTCACCGCCCCCTTCGCGGGCCAATGCGGCCAGTTGGCCGTCGACGTCCGGCGCGACCACGCGCAGCGCGGCGCCGGCATCGGCCAGCAAGCGCGCCTTGCGCAAGGCAATCTCGCCGCCGCCGACGACCAACGCACGGCCGCCCTGCAACTTGTGGAACAGCGGCAGGTAATCCATTTAGCCGATGACCTCGATGCCGCCCATGTAAGGCTTGAGCACTTCTGGCACACGGATCGAGCCATCCGCCTGCTGGTAGTTTTCCAGCACCGCCACCAGCGTACGGCCTACAGCCAGCCCCGAACCGTTGAGGGTATGCACCAGCTCCGGCTTGCCGGTTTCCGGGTTGCGCCAGCGCGCTTGCATGCGTCGCGCCTGGAAGTCGCCGCAATTCGAGCAGGAGCTGATTTCGCGGTATTTGTCCTGGCTGGGCACCCACACTTCCAAGTCATAGGTCTTGACGGCGCCAAAGCCCATGTCGCCGGTGCACAGGGCCAGCACCCGGTATGGCAGCTCGAGCAGCTGCAGCACACGCTCGGCATTGGCCGTCAGGCCTTCGAGCGCTTCCATCGACTTGCCCGGCTCGACCACCTGGACCATCTCGACCTTGTCGAACTGGTGCTGACGAATCATGCCGCGGGTGTCACGGCCCGACGCACCGGCCTCGCTACGGAAGCACGGGGTATGGGCCACCAGCTTGAGCGGCAGCTGCTTGGCATCGAGGATCTGCTCGGCCACCAGGTTGGTCAGCGACACCTCGGCCGTCGGGATCAGGTAGAAATCGGCTTCGCCTTCGCGCGTGATCTTGAACAGGTCTTCCTCGAACTTCGGCAACTGCCCGGTGCCCTGCAGCGCAGGTGCTTGCACCAGGTACGGGGTGTAGTGTTCCTCGTAGCCGTGCTCGCCGGTGTGCAGGTTGATCATGAACTGCGCCAGGGCGCGGTGCAGGCGTGCGATGGGGCCGCGCAGCACGGCGAAGCGGGCGCCCGAAAGCTTGGCGGCAGCTTCGAAGTCCAGGCCACCGCTGATTTCGCCCAGGGCCACATGGTCCTTGATGTCGAAATCGAAGGCAGGCGGCGTACCCCAGCGGCGTACTTCGACGTTGTCGTCTTCGCTGGCACCGACCGGCACGCTGCTGTCCGGCAGGTTCGGGATGGTGAGCAAGATGCCATCGAGCTCGGCCTGGATCGCGTCCAGTTCGGTCTTGCCCAACGCCAGCTCGTTGGCCATGCGCTCGACGTCGGCCATCAGCGGCGCGATGTCTTCGCCCTTGGCCTTGGCCTGGCCAATCGACTTGGAGCGGGCATTACGCTCGGCCTGCAGCTGCTCGGTGCGGGTCTGCACCGTCTTGCGGCGCTCTTCCAGTGATTCGATGCGCGCGACATCCAGGCTATAGCCACGGGAGGCCAGGCGATCCGCCACTTCCTGAAGTTGGCCGCGTAACAGTTTGGAATCGAGCATATCGTTCTCTCGTTATAGGTAGGTGTTGGTTCAGAAGCGAGTGAGGGACAGGCCGGCCCAGGTGGCCAATAGCCCGCCCACTACGCTGATACTGGTATAGCCCAATGCAAGCGGCACTTGCCCACTTTCAAGCAGGCGCACGGTATCGAGCGAGAAGGAGGAAAAAGTGGTAAGACCGCCGAGAAACCCCACGATCAGGCCGGCGCGCAACTCGACAGGCACCAGCGGCTTGTGCAGGAACAGGCCGTACAGCAAGCCGATCAGCAGGCAACCGAGCAGGTTGACCGCCAGCGTACCCAGATAGAAATGCCGTGGCCAGTGGGCGGTGACCCAAGTGGCGGTGGCAAAACGCAGCAACGTGCCAGCTACCCCACCGGCGCTTACGGCGGCAATCAGCGCAATCATGGTTTTCTCCGCTGTCGCGGGCTAGTGCGGTCTAGATCGGCCAAATGGCGGAGCTTCTCGCCGATTTTCAACTCCAGGCCTCGCGGCACGGGCTGGTAGTATTGCCGCGGCTCAAGCGCGTCTGGGAAGTAGTCTTCACCGGCCGCGTAGGCGTCGGGCTCGTCATGGGCATAGCGGTACTCATCGCCATAGCCTAACTGCTTCATCAGCTTGGTCGGGGCATTGCGCAGGTGCAGCGGCACTTCCAGCGAACCGTGCTCGGCGGCCTCACGCATCGCGGCCTTGAAGCCGGTATACACGGCATTGCTCTTCGGCGCGCAGGCAATATAGGTAATTGCCTGCGCCACTGCCAGTTCGCCCTCGGGACTACCCAGGCGTTCTTGCACGTCCCACGCCGCCAGGCACAGGCTCAGGGCACGGGGGTCGGCATTGCCGATGTCCTCGCTGGCCATGCGCACCACCCGCCGGGCGATGTACAGCGGATCGCAGCCACCATCGAGCATGCGCGCGAACCAGTAGAGTGCGGCATCGGGGTTGGAGCCGCGTACCGATTTGTGCAACGCAGAAATCTGGTCGTAAAACGCCTCGCCACCCTTGTCGAAGCGTCTACGGCTGTCGCCCAGCAGGCTTTGCAGCATCTGCACGTCGATTTCGCTGCCATCTTCGGCAAGGTCGGAAGCGTTTTCGAGGAAGTTGAGCATGCGCCGGCCATCGCCATCGGCGGCGGCCATGAGCATCTTGAAGGCTTCATCGCCAACCCGCAGGTGGCGTTTGCCCAGGCCGCGCTCTTCAGTCAGGGCGCGATCGACCAGCTTGCGCAGGGCGGGCTCGTCGAGACTTTTGAGCACGTACACCCGCGCCCGCGACAACAGCGCGTTGTTCAGCTCGAACGAAGGGTTTTCCGTAGTGGCGCCGATGAACAGCAGGGTGCCGTCCTCGACATAGGGCAGAAAGGCATCTTGCTGGGACTTGTTGAAGCGGTGGACCTCGTCGACGAAGAGGATGGTTCGCCGCCCATACTGCCCGGCCTGCTGCTTGGCCACTTCGACCGCCTGGCGAATCTCCTTGACCCCGGCCAGCACCGCCGAGACTGTTTCGAAGTGCGCGTCACAAAACTGCGCCAGCAACCGCGCCAGGGTGGTCTTGCCCACTCCAGGCGGGCCCCAGAAGATCATCGAATGCAGTGCACCCTGCTCCAGTGCCTCGCGCAGCGGTTTTCCACGCGCCAACAGGTGCTCCTGGCCAACGTACTCGTCCAGGTTGGAAGGACGCAGGCGTGCCGCCAGAGGTTGGGCCACAGGTTCGCTTCGAAACAGGTCCATGACGCGCTCTGTTTACTCCTTGATGACGTCGGCACCTTTGGGGATGTCGAACGTAAAGGTGCTGTCCGCCACGGCCTGGTTGGCCTTGACGCCATTGAACAGGATGTTGGTGCGCTGACCGACGCTGTCGATCAACTGCATGTCATTGATCAGACCCTTGCGGAACGATACCCGCAACGAATCGAACAACGTGTCCTTGGTCTTGGGCTTGAGGGTGAAGTCCATGACATCACCCTGCTGCTTGGAGGTAATGTCGAAACTCTGGCTGATCTTCGACACATCGCCAGAGAGCAGCAGTGCCGGGGTCTGGTTCAGACGCTGATCGAGCTTCTTGACGGTGGCCTGCTCCAGGTCCGGGTCCCACAACGTTACATTGCGGCCGTCGGACACTACCACCTGCTCCTGAGGCGCATCAGTGTGCCAGTAAAACAGACCTGGGCGCTTGACGGTCATCTTGCCGGAGGTTTCCTGCAAGCTGGTGCCGCCTGCGTCGAGGGTCAGCTGGGAGAAATTGGCCTGGATGGTCTGGGACTTTTCCAGCAACTGGGTCAGGCGCTGCACATCTTGCTCACCGGCATAAGCAGTAACCGAGCCCAGGGTAAGGGCAGAAGCCAACAGCATGCGAATCGCGCGCATGGGAATCCTCTTTGAGCGTATGGAAAAGCCGAGCGTCCTGTAGGACACCCGGCAGGTATCGGTCAATCGCGCGGGCCACCAGGGGCAATCACTTCCCGCGAACCGTTGCTGTTCATTGGCGTTACCACGCCGGCCATTTCCATGGCTTCGATCATCCGCGCGGCGCGGTTGTAGCCGATCTTGAGCTTGCGCTGCACGGCCGAGATCGAGGCGCGACGGCTCTCTAGCACGAATTGCACGGCCTCATCATACAGGGCGTCGGTTTCGGAGTCGTCCCCGTCGCCACCACCGCTGCCACCTTCGAAGCCGCTGCCGGCCTCTTCGACGCCGTTGAGGATGTCATCGTTGTAGTCCGGGGCGCCGCGTTGCTTCCAGGCCTCGACCACACGGTGCACTTCGTCGTCGGAAACGAATGCACCGTGGACGCGAATCGGCAAGCTGGTACCCGGCGGCATGTACAGCATGTCGCCGTGACCGAGCAGCTGTTCGGCGCCGCCCTGGTCGATGATGGTTCGCGAGTCGATCTTGCTCGACACCTGGAACGCCATGCGAGTTGGAATGTTGGCCTTGATCAGGCCGGTGATCACGTCGACCGAGGGACGCTGGGTGGCGAGGATCAGGTGAATACCCGCGGCGCGCGCCTTCTGCGCGATGCGGGCGATCAGCTCTTCGACCTTCTTGCCGACGATCATCATCATGTCGGCGAATTCGTCGACCACCACGACGATGGTCGGCAGGGTTTTCAGCGCGGGCGGCTCATCGTCCATGCTTTCACGGCGGTACAGCGGGTCGTGGATGATCTCGCCGGCCTCCTGGGCATCCTTGACCTTGCGATTGAAGCCGGCCAGGTTACGCACGCCCATGGCCGCCATCAGCTTATAGCGGCGCTCCATCTCGGCGACGCTCCAGCGCAGGGCATTGGCGGCATCCTTCATGTCGGTGACCACCGGGCAAAGCAGATGCGGGATACCTTCATAGATCGACAGCTCGAGCATCTTCGGGTCGATCATGATCAGACGCGCGTCTTCCGGACTGGACTTGAACAAAATCGACAGGATCATCGCGTTGACCCCCACCGACTTGCCCGAACCCGTGGTACCGGCGACCAGCAAGTGCGGCATCTTGGCCAGATCGGTGATCACCGGCTTGCCGCCGATGTCATGCCCCAGCGCCAGGGTGACCGGGGATTTCTGCTCATCGTACTGCGGTGTGGCCAGCACTTCGGAAAAGCGCACCATCTGCCGGTTTTCGTTGGGAATCTCGATACCCACGGTGGTTTTGCCGGGGATAACCTCGACCACCCGCACACTGGTTACTGCCAACGAACGGGCAAGGTCCTTGGCCAGGTTGGCAATACGGCTGACCTTCACCCCTGCTGCCGGCTGGATTTCGTAGCGGGTGATCACCGGACCCGGGTGGATGGAGTCCACCGAAACCTCGACGCCGAATTCCTTGAGCTTGATTTCCAGCAGTTGGCCGACCCCGGCCAGCGATTCAGGCGAATACTCGATCTTCTTCTGCTCGGCCGGATCGAGAATGGTGATCGGCGGCAGGGTGCCTTCGACGGCGCTGTCAACGAACAGCGACGCTTGCTTTTCCTTCACGATTCGCTTGATCGGCTCGGGGGCACGTGCCGCCGAAGGTGGCACGATGGTCGGCGTCGGCGCCTTTGGCTGCTCGCGTGCGATCAACGCCTGGCGCGCCACCACAGGCTCACGGGCCAGGGTCGGCTCGCGCGGCGTGATCGGTTCGTCGTCGAAGGTTGGCTCGCGCGGCTCGACCGGCTGAGCGGTGGCTTCACGCTTGAAGATGCGCTCGCGCAAGGCCGGCTTGGCGGCAGGCTCGGGCTTCTCGGCAGCCTTTGGCGCCAGGTTGAAGACCGGTTCATCCACTTCGCGCAGCTGCGCTTCCAGGCGTTTGCGCTCGTTGCGCGCCTCCCACCAGCGGCTGGCCGCGCCCTGGACCAGCTCGAACAGGTCGAGGGTGATCTTGCCGGTCATGTCCATCACCTTGAACCACGACAGGTCGGTGAACACGGTCAGGCCGAACAGGAACAACGCAATGAACATCAGCGTGCTGCCCTGCACGTTCAGCAGGCTGCGGGCCAGGTCACCAAGGCTTTCGCCAAGCGCACCGCCTGCCGAAAACGGCAAGCTGGCAGGCGGATGGAAGTGGATATGCGCCAGCGCAGCGCCCGACAGCACGAGAAACACCAGGCCAATCAAACGCCAGGAGAACAGCCAGCCACTCCACTGCCAGGGCTGGTGCCGCTCACGGAAGATCTGCCAGGTCTTGATCGCCAACAGTAGCGGAAAAATGTAAGCGAAGTAGCCGAGCACCATGAACAAGACGTCGGCGAAATAAGCCCCGGCACGCCCGGCAGCGTTCTGCACCTGGTCGACGTTGCTGGTGTGGCTGAAGCCCGGGTCGGAAGTGTCGTAGGTCAGCAGTGCCATCCACAGGTACAGGCACAGGGCACCGACCGCGATCAGCGCACCCTCCTTCAGGCGATAGTGCAACTGCTGGCGCCACAGGGGCACTGGCAAAGGAGCTGGAGTTGCGGTGGATTTCTTCAAAACGCGTCTATTCCTGCGCGTGCTGCGCGTCCAGTAGAGCTCGGCCGGGACTCGGCCGTGGAACCACTACTTTTAACATTACTGCCCGCCAGCCGCCATCGCGGCACGCCGTATGGCGCTCGTAGGGTGGGCGACTTTCATAGGCTGCAATTTGAGCATGCATTTTCTTTCGTGACAAAGGCTTATGCTGTGTTTTTGCACAGGTGTGACAGCAAATGTCGCCGATGGTGCCAGGGGCTTGATGAATGTGTAGGAAATTGCCCAATTTGCTGCCAGCCCATGGCCCATGCCTCTGCCAGCATTGACCCCACCCACCCTGCACGCCATGCTGAGCACTCCCCTCCCCTAGCGCACCATAGACCATGCTCACCTGGCTGACCCGCGATTCGCTGACCTTCCCGCCTCTGGAAAAGGCCCTGCACGACCCCAACGGCCTGCTTGCTGCTGGCGGCGATTTGAGCCCTGAGCGCCTGGAGCAGGCTTATCGTCATGGCTGCTTTCCCTGGTACCAGGATGGCCAGCCGATCCTATGGTGGTCGCCGGACCCGCGTACCGTGCTGGTGCCCGATGAGCTGCACGTTTCACGGTCTTTGGCCAAATTGATGCGCCAAGGCCGCTACCAGGTGAGCTTCGACACAGACTTTGCAGCGGTCATCGATGCCTGCGCAGCACCTCGCGATTATGCCGACGGCACCTGGATCACCGACACCATGCGCGACGCTTACTGCGAACTGCATCGGCGCGGCATCGCCCATTCGGTCGAGGTGCGCGAAAACGGCACCTTGGTCGGCGGCTTGTACGGTCTGGCGATCGGCAAGCTGTTCTTCGGCGAGTCGATGTTCAGTCGCGCCGACAATGCCTCGAAGGTCGGCTTCGTGACGCTGGTCGAGCACCTGCGCCAGGCCGGCTTTGTGCTGATCGACTGCCAGATGCCAACCAACCACCTGCACAGCCTCGGCGCCCGCGCGATCAGCCGCGCTCGCTTCGCCGAGTACTTGGCTGCCCACCTTGACCAGCCCAGCAGCGCTAGCTGGGTTCGCTAGGCGAGTTCTGCCAGCTGGCATACACTTAAGGCAACGTCTCACCAAGGGGTCGATCATGACAGAGCTGGCGCGGTTGAAGTTCTATGCCACTCAGCCCCATTCCTGCAGCTACCTGCCGGACGAGCAGGCCACTACGCTGTTTCTCGATCCCAGCCAGCCAATGGACGTGCATGTGTATGCCGACCTTTCGGAAATGGGCTTTCGCCGCAGCGGCGATCATCTCTATCGCCCGCATTGCCAAAACTGCAATGCCTGCGTGCCGGCGCGCATCCCGGCGGCGCGGTTCATCCCCAACCGCCAACAGCGGCGCATTCTCAAGCGCAACGCCGACCTGACCGTCACGGCAGCGCGCCCGGCATTCACCGAAGAATACTTCGATCTCTACCGGCGCTACATCGAAACTCGGCACGCCGATGGCGACATGTACCCGCCAAGCCGCGATCAATTTTCCACCTTTCTGGTGCGCGACTTGCCGTTCTGCTGGTTCTACGAGTTTCGCTTCAACGGCCGGCTGCTGGCGATCGCGGTGTGCGACTTGCTCCCCAACGGATTATCAGCGGTGTACACCTTCTACGAACCCGACGAAGAGCGGCGCAGCCTGGGGCGCTATGCCATTCTCTGGCAGATCACCGAGGCCCTGCGCTTGGACCTGGAGGCGGTGTACCTGGGCTACTGGATCAAGAACTGCAAGAAAATGAACTACAAGACGCAGTATCGGCCTATCGAGTTGTTGATAAACCAGCGCTGGGTGACCCTGAACTGAAAGCATTGGCTTGACACACAGTTTTCCGGCATAATCCACGCCACTTTTTTGCCCGGTGCGGTTATGCGTCGGGCCAACACTGGATCCGAGGGCTCTACTGCATGTCGAAAGAAGACAGCTTCGAAATGGAAGGCACTGTCGTCGACACCCTGCCCAACACCATGTTCCGCGTGGAGTTGGAAAATGGGCACGTCGTAACCGCGCACATCTCCGGAAAGATGCGCAAGAACTACATCCGTATTCTCACTGGCGACAAGGTCCGCGTTGAATTGACGCCCTACGACCTGAGCAAAGGCCGCATCACCTACCGCGCGCGCTAAGCTTCAGCCATGAAAAAGCCCGGCAAATGCCGGGCTTTTTTGTGCCTGTGAGGCTATCGGGGGCTGCATAGCGCGCCCCCGACGATTACGCCACCTCGGCCGTGGTCTCGAAGTCGAACACCAGTTCGCCATCGCGCAGGTCGACGTGTACCACGCCGCCATGCTCGGCCAGCTCGCCAAACAGGATTTCCTCGGCCAATGGCCGTTTGATCTTGTCCTGGATGAGCCGACCCATCGGCCGTGCACCCATCTGCACATCGTAACCCGACGCTGCCAACCAGCCGCGCGCAGCATCGCTGACTTCCAGAAGCACACGCTTGTCTTCCAACTGCGCCTGCAGCTCGATGAGGAACTTATCGACGATACTTTTGATCGTCTCGTGGCTCAAGCGGCCGAACTGGATGATGGTGTCCAGGCGGTTGCGGAACTCCGGCGTGAAGCTCTTGCGAATGACTTCCATGGCATCGGAGGCATGATCCTGATGGGTGAAGCCGATCGAGGCCCGCGCAGCGGTTTCAGCGCCGGCGTTGGTGGTCATGATCAAAATCACGTTACGGAAATCAGCCTTGCGCCCGTTGTTGTCGGTCAGGGTCCCATGGTCCATCACCTGCAGCAGCAGGTTGAACACTTCAGGGTGAGCCTTCTCGATTTCATCGAGCAGCAGCACGCAGTGCGGTTGCTTGGTGATGGCCTCGGTCAACAATCCCCCCTGGTCGAAACCGACATAGCCAGGCGGCGCACCGATCAAGCGCGACACGGTATGGCGTTCCATGTACTCGGACATGTCGAAGCGCACCAGTTCCACACCCAGCGCCTTGGCCAACTGCCGGGCTGCCTCGGTCTTGCCGACGCCGGTCGGGCCTGCAAAGAGGAACGACCCCACCGGCTTGTCCGGTGATTTGAGGCCCGCGCGGGACAGCTTGATCGCAGTCGCCAGCGAGTCGATCGCCGCATCCTGGCCGAACACCGTCAGCTTGAGGTCGCGCTCGAGGTTGCGCAGCAGCTCCTTGTCGGAGCTGGTGACATGCTTGGGTGGAATACGCGCAATCTTCGCGACGATGTCCTCAACCTGCGGCACATCGATACGCTTGACGCGATTGGCTTCCGGCTGCAGGCGCTGATAGGCACCTGCTTCGTCGATCACATCAATGGCCTTGTCTGGCATGTGCCGATCATTGATGTACCGAGAGGCAAGCTCAGCAGCGGCGCGCAGGGCTTCGTCGCTGTACTCGATGTTATGGTGGCTTTCAAAGCGACCCTTCAACCCGCGCAGGATCCCGACAGTGTCTTCAACTGACGGCTCACTGACATCGACCTTCTGGAAGCGCCGCGCCAGCGCGCGGTCTTTTTCGAAGATGCCGCGGAACTCCTGGAACGTGGTCGAGCCAATGCAGCGTATTTCGCCAGACGACAGCAGCGGTTTGAGCAGATTGGAAGCGTCCATCACTCCGCCCGATGCCGCGCCTGCGCCGATGATGGTGTGGATTTCATCGATGAACAGAATGGCCTGCGGGCGCTTGCGCAGCTCGCCAAGCAGCGCCTTGAAGCGCTTCTCGAAATCGCCGCGGTATTTGGTGCCGGCCAACAGCGCGCCCAGGTCAAGGGAATACACCACGCTCTGGGCCAGCAGATCAGGCACCTGACCGTCGACGATACGCTTGGCCAGACCCTCGGCGATGGCAGTCTTGCCGACACCGGCCTCCCCGACCAGCAGCGGGTTGTTCTTGCGGCGCCGCGCGAGGATCTGCGCCACGCGCTCGACCTCCTGCTCACGGCCGACCAACGGATCGATGCGGCCGGCGCGTGCCAGTTCGTTCAGGTTGCTGGCGTAAGCGTCCAAGGGGTTGCTCGAGGAAGAAGTCTCGCCACCTTCTTCGTCCTGCATTTCCTGATCGCTCTCGGCATTGGAGCCGTGACCGGGCACTTTCGAGATGCCGTGGGCGATGTAGTTGACCACATCGATACGGGCCACGCTTTGCTGCTTGAGCAGGAAAACCGCCTGGCTTTCCTGCTCGCTGAAGATCGCCACCAGCACATTGGCGCCGGTGACTTCGCGCTTGCCGGAGCTCTGCACATGGAAAACGGCACGCTGCAGCACCCGCTGGAAGCCCAGGGTGGGCTGGGTTTCGCGGTCTTCGTCGTTGACAGGGATCAGCGGCGTGGTGGAGTCGATGAACTCTTGCAGGTCGTGCTTGAGTTTGTCGAGATTAGCGCCACAGGCGCGCAGAACGGTCGCGGCAGCCTCATTGTCCAGGAGTGCCAACAGCAGATGTTCGACGGTCATGAATTCATGACGCTTCGAACGGGCCTCCTTGAAGGCAAGATTGAGGGTGACTTCGAGCTCGCGGTTTAACATAGCTTCACCTCATACCCAAGTGGTCGGCGATTAACCGTCCTTCTCGATTTCACAGAGTAGCGGATGCTGGCTTTCCCTGGCGTATTGGTTGACCTGCATGGCCTTCGTTTCGGCGATGTCACGGGTAAACAATCCGCACACTGCCCGCCCCTCGGTATGGACGGTCAGCATGATCTTGGTCGCCAGCTCGCGGTTCAGACTGAAGAACGTTTCGAGCACTTCGACGACGAAATCCATCGGCGTGTAGTCATCGTTGAATAAAACCACCTTGTACATCGGTGGCGCCTGCAGGATCGGCTTGGCTTCCTGTACCGCAAGCCCTGAGCCGTCGTCCTCATTCGATTGCGGGCGATCCTGATTGAATGTTAGTCGAATCTCGCTGGGTGCATGCATGGAAAGAATTTCATCATGAGCGACAGGTTAAGGTTGTGGGTTGACTGCATACGCGGCCGCTGGCGCACGCGCCACCTGACCTTGACTATCGGCAAAACGGTGTTACAACCAATAAGAACCCACCGTGGGCGATAAAGATCCGCGCAGTCAACCAGATTTTTTCGCATGGTTCGTATGCGGATGACGTGGATGATACTCCAGTGATGGAGTCCTTTGCAGAGGGACATAGGGATGGCAAGCGGTAAAGTCAAGTGGTTCAACAATGCCAAGGGCTATGGATTCGTCAACGAAGAGGGCAAATCCGAAGACCTGTTCGCCCACTACTCGGCGGTTCAAATGGACGGATACAAGACGCTCAAAGCCGGTCAGAGCGTGATCTTCGATCTGGTCCAGGGACCCAAGGGCATGCACGCGGTGAACATCAGGGACGCCGCCACGGTCGCCGCCGCCAGTGCCGTTGGCCACTCCGAAGGCGAAGCCGTGCAAGCCTGATCGAGCCCTCTCTGCCGGGTGTCGAACGACCGGCCGCCTGTCTAGCCAAGCGGCCGGTTTCGTCTGCCTACATGTGCTTGATCATTTCCTCGCCAAAGCCGGAACTGCTCACCAATTGCGCGCCTTCCATCAGGCGTTCGAAATCATATGTCACAGTTTTAGCGGCAATCGCGCCGTTGGTTCCTTTGATGATCAGGTCAGCTGCCTCTGTCCAGCCCATGTGACGCAGCATCATTTCCGCCGACAGGATGACCGAACCCGGGTTGACCTTGTCCTGCCCGGCGTATTTGGGCGCGGTGCCGTGAGTGGCTTCGAACATGGCCACGGTATCCGACAAGTTGGCGCCTGGCGCGATGCCGATCCCGCCCACTTCTGCCGCCAGGGCGTCGGAGAGGTAATCACCATTGAGGTTGAGCGTCGCGATCACGTCGTACTCGGCCGGGCGCAGCAGGATCTGCTGGAGCATGGCATCGGCAATGGCGTCCTTCACCACCACTTCACGGCCGCTCTTGGGATTGCTGAACGTCATCCATGGCCCGCCGTCGAGCAACTGCGCGCCGAATTCATCACGCGCCACTTCGTAGCCCCAGTCCTTGAAGGCGCCTTCAGTGAATTTCATGATGTTGCCCTTGTGCACCAGGGTCAGCGACTCGCGGTCGTTGTCGACCACGTACTGCAGGGCCTTGCGCACCAGGCGCTTGGTGCCCTCGCGCGACACGGGCTTGACGCCGATGCCGCAGTCCTGGTCGAAGCGGATCTTGGTAACGCCCATTTCTTCCTTGAGAAACTTGATGACTTTGTCAGCTTCAGGCGAGCCTGCCTTCCATTCGATGCCGGCGTAGATATCCTCGGAGTTTTCGCGAAAGATCACCATGTCCACATCGCCCGGGCGCTTGACCGGGCTTGGCACACCTTCGAACCAGAGCACCGGGCGCAGGCATACGTACAGGTCCAGTTGCTGACGCAGGGCCACGTTCAGCGAGCGTATACCGCCGCCTACCGGCGTGGTCAGGGGCCCTTTGATCGAAACCACGTACTCCTTGACTGCATCCAGGGTTTCCTGGGGCAACCAGGTATCCTGGTCGTACACCTGGGTCGCTTTCTCGCCGGCATAGACCTCCATCCAGGCGATCTTGCGCTTGCCGGCGTAAGCCTTGCGAACGGCGGCATCGACCACCTTGATCATCACTGGCGAAACATCGACGCCGATTCCGTCACCTTCTATATAGGGAATGATCGGGTTGTCAGGCACGTTGAGCGAATGGTCGGCATTGACGGTGATCTTCGCCCCGTCGGTCGGCACCTGAATTTTCTGGTATCCCATGCTTGCACTACTCCGCTGTCGGATGTGATTGGACATCATGCGATCCAATGAGCCTAAACCACATCCGCCCACCTGCAAGCGCTGCGGCAATACACCACATTGCGGCTACGTCTTTGGTCTTATAAATGGCGCCGATGTCACTTCGCCTTGCTGAATTGCCTGATGGGTTTGATATACTGCGCCGCGACCGAAGGGTCATCGGGGCGAATCCCAGGAAATGCGGACCGCCCTCGGCCATCGAGGCACGACGCCTGGCCACCCAGCCTGGGCTGTTACCGCAGCTCGGCACTTGACGCTCGACTGATGCATCCACCATCACAGCTCGCAGCCTCTCGACTTTCCGCTCATGGCATTGCCAGGGCGATGCGCCTACCCTGCGCACCACGAGACTCGAGCACGCTCAGCACACAGAGAGTTAACCCGCATGCCCACCCGTTCCAAGATCATCTATACCTTCACCGACGAAGCCCCTGCCCTCGCCACTTACTCGCTGCTGCCGATCATCGAGGCGTTCACCGCTTCGGCTGACATCGCCGTCGAAACTCGCGACATCTCCCTGGCTGGCCGTATCCTTGCCGCCTTCCCGGAGCAACTGGGCGCTGAGAAGCAAGTAGGCGATCACCTGGCGGAACTGGGTCAGCTGGCTACCACCCCTGAAGCCAACATCATCAAGCTGCCGAACATCAGCGCCTCGGTGCCGCAGCTCAAGGCCGCGATCAAGGAACTGCAAGGCAAGGGCTTCAACATCCCTGATTACGCCGACGAGCCGTCCACCGAAGCCGAGAAAGAATCGCGCTCCCGCTATGACCGCATCAAGGGTTCGGCCGTGAACCCGGTACTGCGGGAAGGCAACTCCGACCGCCGTGCGCCGCTGTCGGTCAAGAACTACGCCCGCAAACACCCGCACAAAATGGGCGCCTGGGCAGCCGACTCCAAATCCCACGTTGCCCACATGAGCAGCGGCGACTTCTACGGCAGCGAAAAAGCTGCCCTGATCGAGGCCGACGACAGCCTGCGCATCGAGCTGGTCGGCAACGATGGCACCACCACCGTGCTCAAGGCCAAGACCGCGGTCAAGGCCGCTGAAATCGTCGATTGCGCCACCATGAGCCGCAAAGCGCTGAAGGCCTTCATCGGCGAGCAGATCGCCGACGCCAAGGCATCCGGCGTGCTGCTGTCGGTACACTTGAAAGCTACCATGATGAAGGTTTCCGACCCGATCATGTTCGGCGTCATCGTCGAAGCCTTCTACGACGCCGTGCTGGCCAAGCACGCCGCCGCGCTGGCCGAAGTCGGCTTCAACGCCAACAACGGTATCGGTGACCTGTACGCCCGCATCAAGGACCTGCCAGCCGACAAGCAGGCCGAGATCGAAGCCGACATCCAGGCCCTGTACGCCGAGCGTCCAGCCCTGGCGATGGTCAACTCCGACAAGGGCATCACCAACCTGCACGTGCCAAGCGACGTCATCGTCGACGCCTCGATGCCGGCGATGATCCGTGATTCGGGCAAGATGTGGAACAGCGCTGGCGAACTGCAGGATGCCAAGGCGATCATCCCGGATCGCTGCTACGCCGGCATCTACCAGGCCACCATCGAAGACTGCAAGGCCAATGGTGCCTTCGATCCGACCACCATGGGCAGCGTGCCGAACGTTGGCCTGATGGCGCAGAAGGCCGAAGAGTACGGCTCCCACGACAAGACCTTCCAGATCCAGACCGACGGCGTGGTCCGCGTGGTCGATGGCAAAGGCAAGGTCGTGCTCGAGCAGCAGGTCGAAGCCGGTGACATCTTCCGCATGTGCCAGACCAAAGACGCCCCGATTCAGGACTGGGTCAAGCTGGCAGTCAACCGTGCTCGCCTGAGCGACACGCCGGCCGTGTTCTGGCTGGACCCAGCCCGCGCCCATGACGGCGTGATGATCGAGAAGGTGCAGAAGTACCTCAAGGATCACGACACCAGCGGTCTGGATATCCGTGTCCTGGCGCCGGTCGAGGCCATCAAGTTCTCCCTGGCCCGTATCCGCGAAGGCAAGGACACCATCTCGGTGACCGGCAACGTGCTGCGCGACTACCTGACCGACCTGTTCCCGATCATGGAGCTGGGTACCAGCGCCAAGATGCTGTCGATCGTGCCACTGATGAACGGCGGCGGGCTGTTCGAGACCGGTGCTGGTGGTTCAGCGCCCAAGCACGTGCAGCAGTTGGTGGAAGAGAACTTCCTGCGCTGGGATTCGCTGGGTGAGTTCCTCGCCCTGGCAGCTTCCCTGGAGCACCTGGGCAACACCTATGACAACCCGCGCGCCAAGGTCCTGGCCAATACCCTGGATCAGGCTACCGGCAAGTTCCTCGACACCAACAAGTCGCCATCGCGCAAAGTCGGTGGTATCGACAACCGCGGCAGCCACTTCTACCTGACCCTGTACTGGGCCCAGGCCCTGGCTGCACAAACTGACGATGCCGCCCTGCAGGCGCGCTTCGCACCACTGGCCAAGACCCTGAGCGAGAACGAGGACACCATCGTCGCCGAGCTCAACGCGGTCCAGGGCAAGCCGGCCGATATCGGTGGCTACTACGCCCCGGATGCCGAGCTGACCGCCAAGGTGATGCGCCCAAGCCATACCCTCAACAGCGCCATCGCTGCGCTGTAAGGCTCGCTTGAAGTAACCGCCCAGACCCCGGCCACGCACCGGGGTTTGTGCTTTTTCAAGCGGCAACTTTCACGCGGCACGCTACAAGTGAAGGCGCTCCGGCTGCAGCTGGATCCGACTACTTGCAGCTTGCAGCCAATCAGGAGCGATCTACCGTGTCTTGGCATCCGCACATTACCGTCGCCACCATTGTGGAGGACGAAGGCAAATTTCTCTTCGTCGAAGAATTCAAAGCTGGCCAGCATGTGTTCAACCAGCCCGCTGGCCACCTCGAACCCAACGAAACCATTGCCCAAGCCGCATTGCGTGAGACCCTCGAAGAAACAGCCTGGGAAGTGCAGCTCAGCGGTGTGGTCGGCATCTATTTGTATACCGCTCCGAGCAACGGCGTGACCTACCAGCGCATCTGCTTCGCCGCACGGCCGGTACGTCACCACCACGACCTCGCGCTGGACAGCGACATCGTCCGCGCCGTCTGGCTGACCCGCGAAGAACTGCTGGCAGACCCTGCCCGCTGGCGCAGCGAGCTGGTGCCGCGCTGTCTGGACGATTACCTCAACGGCCCGCTGCACAGCCTCGACCTGCTGCGCGACTGACGCGGCGCTGCGGGTTTGATAGACTCGGCGCTTTTCCCCCTTAGATACACACCGGTAACCATGACCAGCCCAGCACTCAAAGACCCCGCCAAGACCCGCGTCATCGTCGGCATGTCCGGCGGCGTGGACTCTTCCGTCTCCGCCCTCTTGCTCATCGAGCAGGGCTACCAGGTGGAAGGGCTGTTCATGAAGAACTGGGAAGAAGACGACGGCACCGAATATTGCACCGCCCGCGAAGACCTGGCCGATGCCCAGGCTGTCTGTGACCGCATCGGCATCAAGCTGCACACCGCCAACTTCGCCGCCGAGTACTGGGACAATGTGTTCGAGCACTTCCTTGAAGAATACAAGGCAGGTCGCACGCCGAACCCGGACATCCTGTGCAATCGGGAGATCAAGTTCAAAGCCTTTCTCGACTATGCCCTGTCCCTGGGCGCCGACTTGATCGCTACCGGCCATTACGTGCGCCGCCGCGATACCGGCACGCTCACCGAGTTGCTCAAGGGCCTGGACCCGAACAAGGACCAGAGCTACTTCCTGCATGCCGTTGGCGGTGCCGAAATCGCCCGCACGCTGTTCCCGGTCGGTGAACTGGAAAAGCCCGAAGTGCGCGCCATTGCCGAAAAACACGGTTTGGCCACTGCCAAGAAAAAGGATTCCACCGGCATCTGCTTCATTGGCGAGCGGCGTTTCAGCGATTTTCTCAAGCAATACCTGCCCGCCCAGCCCGGCGACATCGAAACCACCGACGGTGAAGTGATCGGCCGCCATCATGGCCTGATGTACCACACCATTGGCCAGCGCCAAGGCCTGGGCATCGGCGGGCTCAAGGATGCCAGCGACGAGCCTTGGTATGTGCTGCACAAGGACCTGACCCGCAATGTGCTGGTGGTGGGCCAGGGCAACGAGCACCCATGGTTGTTCTCCCGCGCCCTGCTCGCCTCGGAAATCTTTTGGGTCAACCCCATCGACCTGAGCCGCCCGCGCCAGCTGACGGCCAAGGTTCGGTATCGCCAGGGCGATCAGTCCTGCACCTTGGAGCGTACCGAAACCGGCTACCGCGCCGTCTTCGATGAACCGCAGCGCGCGGTGACCCCGGGCCAGTCGGTGGTGTTCTATGAGGGCGAAGTGTGCCTGGGTGGCGGTGTGATCGAAACCGCAGAGCCATGGAGCCCGCGCGCATGAGCACGCTGCAGGAGCAACTGACTGCCCTGGGCGGCGTCTTCCAAGCCGCTGTACTGGTCGATCGCATCGCCCGCACCGGGCAGGCCAGCGAGGCGGACATAGGCTGCATGCTCGGCAGCCTGCTGGTGCGCGACCCCAAGGACACGCTGGAGGTGTTTGGCGGCGACGACCTCAACCTGCGCGATGGCTACCGCGCCCTGGTCGGCGCCCTGGAGCGCGATCCGAGCAGCCTGCAGCGCGAACCACTGCGTTATGCCCTGTCGATGCTGGGCTTGGAGCGCCAGCTGCACAAACGCGGCGACCTGCTCGACACCATCGCTAATCGCCTGCCACAGATCCAGTCCCAGGCCGATCATTTCGGCCTGGTGCACGAGAACGTCATCGCATCGGCCGGCGGGCTGTATCAGGATACCTTGAGCACGCTGCGCCAACGTATTCAGGTTCACGGCGACATGCGTTTTCTCCAGCAGCCGAGCAATGCTTCAAAGATCCGCGCCCTGCTCCTGGCCGGTATCCGCGCCGCCCGCCTGTGGCGTCAACTGGGCGGACATCGCTGGCAGCTGGTGTTCAGCCGCCGCAAGCTGCTCAACGAGCTTTATGACATGATGCGTCAGGGCTGAGGGAAGCGGCGAGCTGCAAGCTTGCAGCTTGAGCTTCCCCCTCCCAGCCACTTTTTCATGTATGATATGCGCCCTCCAAAAGCCTGACTGTCCGAGAACACCCCATGCAGCTTTCTTCGCTCACTGCGGTTTCCCCTGTAGACGGCCGTTACGCCGGCAAAACCCAGGCCTTGCGCCCCATTTTCAGCGAATTCGGCCTGATCCGATTCCGCGCCCTGGTGGAGGTGCGCTGGTTGCAGCGTCTGGCCGCGCACCCGCAGATCGGCGAAGTGCCGGCGTTCTCCGCCGAAGCCAACGCCGTGCTGGACAGCCTGGCCAACGACTTCAAGCTTGAGCACGCCGAACGCGTCAAGGAAATCGAGCGCACCACCAACCACGACGTCAAGGCTATCGAGTACCTGCTCAAAGAACAGGCCGCTCAACTGCCAGAACTGGCCAAGGTGAGCGAATTCATCCACTTCGCCTGCACCAGCGAAGACATCAACAACCTCTCTCACGCCCTGATGCTGCGCGCCGGCCGTGATGACGTGCTGCTGCCGCTGATGCGCCAGATTGCCGAGGCCATCCGCGCCCTGGCCCACGCCCACGCCGACGTGCCAATGCTGTCGCGCACCCACGGTCAGCCGGCTTCACCGACCACTTTGGGCAAAGAGCTGGCCAACGTGGTGTACCGCCTGGAGCGTCAGATCGCCCAAGTCGCCGCCGTGCCGCTGCTGGGCAAGATCAACGGCGCCGTGGGCAACTACAACGCCCACCTGTCCGCCTATTCGCAGATCGACTGGGAGCAGAACGCCCGCGCCTTCATCGAAGACGAGCTGGGCCTGCAGTTCAACCCCTACACCACACAGATCGAGCCGCACGATTTCATCGCCGAGCTGTTCGACGCGATCGCCCGCTTCAACACCATTCTCATCGACTTCGACCGCGACGTCTGGGGTTACATTTCGCTGGGCTACTTCAAGCAGAAGACCGTGGCGGGTGAAATCGGCTCCTCGACCATGCCGCACAAGGTCAACCCGATCGACTTCGAAAACTCCGAAGGCAACCTGGGGATCGCCAACGCGCTGTTCCAGCACTTGGCCAGCAAACTGCCGATCTCGCGCTGGCAGCGCGACCTGACCGACTCTACGGTCTTGCGCAACCTCGGCGTGGGCTTTGCTCACAGCGTCATCGCCTACGAGGCCAGCCTCAAGGGGATTGGCAAGCTTGAAGTCAACCAGGCGCGCATCGCCGCCGACCTGGACGCCTGCTGGGAGGTGCTCGCCGAGCCGATCCAGACCGTCATGCGTCGCTTCAACATCGAGAACCCGTACGAGAAGCTCAAGGAGCTGACCCGCGGCAAAGGCATCACGCCCGAGGCACTGTTGACCTTCATCGATGGCCTCGAGATGCCCGCCGAGGCCAAGGCTGAATTGAAGTTGCTGACTCCCGCTACCTACATCGGTAATGCGGCAGCGCAGGCCAAGCGCGTCTAAGCGCAGCGCCTCGCTCAACGCCCGGCCTAGCCGGGCGTTTTTATTCCCGGACAAAAATTACGTTTTATCAATAGGTTGAACATGAATCCTGATACTCCACTGCAGCTGCTCGGCGGCATTTCGGCCCGCGAATTCATGCGCGACTACTGGCAAAAGAAGCCACTGCTGGTGCGCCAGGCCTTCCCGGACTTCGAAAGCCCGATCGACCCGGACGAACTGGCAGGCCTGGCGCTGGAAGAAGAAGTCGAGTCGCGCATCGTGCTCGAGCACGGCGCCCATCCATGGGAGCTGCGCCGCGGCCCGTTCACTGAAGAAACCTTCGCCGAACTGCCGGAAAAAGACTGGACCTTGCTGGTTCAGGCGGTCGACCAATTCGTCCCGGAAGTCGCGCAGCTGCTGGAGCATTTCCGCTTTCTGCCGAGCTGGCGTATCGATGATGTGATGATCAGCTTCGCCACGCCGGGCGGCAGCGTCGGTCCGCACTTCGACAACTACGATGTATTCCTGCTTCAAGGCCATGGTGAGCGCAACTGGAAAGTGGGTCAGATGTGCAACAGCGACAGCGCGCTGCTCGAGCATGCCGACCTGCGTATCCTGGCTGATTTCGAACAGACCGGCGAGTGGACCCTGGAGCCCGGCGACATGCTCTACCTGCCGCCACGTCTGGCTCACTACGGCGTTGCGGTCGACAACTGCCTGACGTATTCGGTTGGCTTCCGCGCCCCGAGCGCCGCGGAAGTGTTGACTCACTTCACCGACTTCCTCGGCCAGTTCCTGCCCGATGAAGAGCGCTACAGCGACGCCGACGCACAGCCCGTCAGCGACCCGCACCAGATTCAGCACGAAGCGCTGGATCGTCTGAAAGCGTTGATGGACAAGCACATGGGCGACAAGGACCTGCTGCTCACCTGGTTTGGCCAGTTCATGACCGAACCGCGCTATCCCGAGCAAGTGGTGGGCGACGACTTGAGCGAAGACGAGCTGATCGACGCCCTGGAAGACGGCGCCATCCTGATCCGCAATCCGGCCGCGCGCCTGGCCTGGTCCGAACTGAACGACGACCTCATGCTGTTCGCCAGTGGTCGCAGCTGCCCACTGCCGGCCAAGTTGCGGGACCTGTTGAAACTGGTGTGCTCGGCCGACGCGTTACACATCGACAACCTTGAGCAATGGCTGCAGGATGAAGATGGCCTTATGCTGGTACAACAGTTGATCAAACAAGGAAGCCTGGGATTCGCCAATGAATAAGATTCGTGTCCGCCTTGCCGACTGGCACAAGGACAACGCCGACATCCGCCGCATCCGCGAGACCGTGTTCATCGCCGAGCAGCATGTGCCGCCGGAGCTTGAATGGGACTCGGATGATCCGGGCGCTGCGCATTTCCTGGCCCTGGAAGGCGATTACCCGATTGGCACGGCTCGCCTGCTGCCCGACGGCACCATTGGCCGAGTCTCGGTGCTCAAGGATTGGCGCGGCCTCAAGGTAGGCGACGCGTTGATGAACGCGGTGATCGAAGAAGCGCAGAATCGTGATCTGAGCCAACAGACGCTCAGTGCTCAGGTTCACGCGACGCCGTTCTACGAGCGCCTGGGCTTTCGTGTCATCAGTGAGGAATTCCTCGAGGCAGGCATTCCCCACGTCGACATGGTGCGCGATTCACGCGCCTGATCCGGCAGTGCGTCGCTCCCCCAGCGGGAGCGCGCAACTGCAAGCAACATAAAACTGTACATCCATACAGATAAAGCTTGCCTGTGCGCCCACGCTTGCGCATCCTAGCCCGAACATTCCAGATAAAGCGTTTCCGGCCATGCGCCTGTATCTCTGCGAAAAACCCTCCCAGGCCAAAGATATCGCTAAAGTACTCGGTGCCAACCGCAAGGGCGACGGCTGCTGGCAAGGTACCGATGTGTGCGTCACCTGGTGCATCGGCCATCTGCTGGAAACAGCGCCACCCGACAGCTACGACGCGCGTTACAAGCGCTGGAACCTGACTGACCTGCCCATCATTCCGCAGAGCTGGAAGATGCTGGTGAAGCCCAAGACTGCTAGCCAGTTCAAGGCCGTCAAGCGGCTGCTGGGCGAAGCGCACGAACTGGTGATCGCTACCGACGCCGACCGTGAAGGCGAGATGATCGCCCGCGAGCTGATCGAGCACTGCCGCTACCGCGGCCCCATCCAGCGCTTGTGGCTATCGGCCCTGGATGATGCCTCGATACGCAAGGCGCTGGCGCACCTGCTACCGGGTCAGCAGACCTTCAACCTGTATCATTCGGCCTTGGGCCGATCTCGCGCCGACTGGCTGATCGGCATGAACATGAGCCGGCTTTTCACCCTGCTGGGTCAACAGTCCGGTTATCAAGGGGTACTACCCGTGGGCCGGGTGCAAACCCCTACCCTGCGCCTGGTCGTGGACCGTGATCGCAGCATCGCCGATTTTGTGCCAGTGCCGTTCTGGGCCATCGAAGTCCAGCTGCAAAGCGCGGGTCATCTGTTCAATGCACACTGGCGCGCACCTGACGAACACTGCGATGACCAAGGCCGGTGCCTGAACCAGGCACTGGCACAGCAAGCAGCGGCCGACATGCAGGCAGCCGCTGTTGCGCAGGTTTTGAACGTGGCCACCGAGCGCGTGCGTGAAGCTGCGCCACTGCCCTTCGACCTCGGCACGCTGCAAGAGCTGTGCTCGAAAAAGCTCGGCCTGGGCGCGCAGGAAACATTGGATATCGCCCAGGCGTTGTATGAAACCCACAAACTGATCACCTACCCGCGCAGTGACTGCGGGTACTTGCCGGTGAGCCAACACGGCGAAGCGCCCGCTATTCTCGCTGCGCTGCAGCGTGCCGATGCCAGCCTGGCGCCATTGCAGGCGCACCTGCAGCCGCAACGCCGATCACGGGCCTGGAACGACGCCAAGGTCAGCGCCCACCACGGCATCATCCCCACCGCAGCGGCCAGCGACCCCGCTCGCTTGCCTGCCAAGCACAAGGCGGTCTATACCCTGATTCGCGCGCGTTACCTCGCGCAGTTCTTGCCCAACCATGAGTACGACCGCACCCAGGCCGAGCTCGACTGCGCAAGTCACGCCTTGCGGGCGGTGGGCAAACAGATCGTCGAGCCAGGCTGGCGCCGCGCCCTGCCAGAGGCATTGACGCCGCCCAAAGGTCGCGAAGCGCAGCCGGCTCAGGTCCTCCCTCCCCTGCAACAAGGGCTGGCATGTGCCGTGCAAGGCGTACAACTCAAGGATCTGTGGACCCAGCCGCCCAAACCCTTCACCGAAGGCGACCTGATCAAAGCCATGAAAAATGTCGCCAAGCTGGTGGACGACCCACGCCTGAAGCAGAAGCTCAAGGAAACTACCGGCATTGGCACGGAGGCGACGCGCGCCAGTATCATCCAGGGCCTGCTTGACCGTGGCTACCTGGTCAAGCAGGGTAAGGCCCTGTCGGCGACGCCGGCCGCGTGCAGCCTGATCGACGCGGTGCCTCGGGCGATCGCCGATCCCGGCACCACAGCCATCTGGGAGCAGGCGCTGGATATGGTGCAAAGCGGCGAGATGAGCCTGGAAGCATTCGTTGCACGGCAGTCGGCCTGGATGGGCAAATTGGTCGAACGCTGCCGCTCGATGCGCATGACCATCACTGGGCCTGCCGTGGGCAAATCACCACCGTGGAAGAAAAAGCGCCGTGCTGGTGGCCAGAGCAAAGCGGCCGAGGGCAAGGCCAAGGCCAAGGCCAGCAAGCCGCGACAGTCCAGGCGTAAAAGCAGCGGTTGATCGGCTTAGCGAACCCGCCTGAGTTTTGCCGCCTTCAAGCGCCTGTACAGCGCCATGACCGGCCGTAAGATCGCCAACCGGTCGAATATCGACAGTGCATGCAGGTCAGTGCGCGAAGGCCTCTGGTAACCCAGATTCCAGGTGAAGTAGTACGCTTGGATGCTCTTGTCGGTATGGATCAGCGTGTTTAGCGCTGCATCGTAATGCATGGACCCGCCCTCTGGATGTCCCGGTGGACGCTCCAGCACTTGAGTGAGAAACGCACGCAATTTAGTCAGGCTCTTGCCATTCACCGCATAGAAGTGAGTGAGGTGAATCGGTCCGTCCACCAACGCCCAGCCGGGTTCATCGGCGTTGCCTTCACAGGAGTGGCCCAAGTACAGAATGTCCCACTCCAACCCTCGTAACGCTTCGACAGCTTGCTTGCCAAATGTACCGATGCGCTGTGAAAACTGAATGTCGTCTTCCAGAATGAGCACGTTGTCGACGTTGAGCTGCTCGGCTTCTTCGAGGATGCCCAAGTGGCTCAAGAAGCATCCCCGAGCACCGATACTCGGAAATCCCTCTTGAGCGTCAGGTTGAACGGCAGCATAGAAGCCGATTTTTTCGTTATCCAGAGCAAAGCCGTGGCGAGCGAATTCAGCTGTCGTTTCCTGACGACGGTCGGTTCTGGCAGGTATGTTGATGATCCGGGTTCGATCAAAATACTCGATTACATTCATCTTTCAGTCCTTCGTACCACTGATCGACGCCACGAAATTGCAAGCCTGAAGCAGCTCACATGAACAGTTTGCTAAGCAACTCGCCGCATAACGCGCCAATGAGCAGTACCGGTAGCACCAGCAGCTCGCGCTTGATGCTCAACATGCCTAATTGGTGGCTGACCTTGAAGATCAGGAACAATGTGAAGAAGGTATGCAGGGCCACGCCCCACAGCGCGTAGTGCACACCGCCGATCGCCAGCAGCAGCGGCATCAGCGTGAACAGCGCGACCACACGGATGATGTTGTCCATCGCCATGTACTTGGTCAGGCCGAGCGCCATCCATATCTGCTGGGTAAGGCTGTAGCGCAAGGTGAACAGCGATAGCGACAGCACTGCCATCATCTCGCCGGCGTCATGGTAGCGCTCGTCGTATAACCACTGAATGATCAGCGGGCTGGCGGTGAATAGAAAGCCGCAGGTGAACAGCGTCAGCACATCGAACATCAAGCGAAAGCGAAAGTACAGCTGGCGCAGACGGTCCTTATCGCCGCTGCGGGCGGCTTCGCTGAACGCCGGCAAGGCTACTGCCCCGGCCAAGCGCAACAGGCTGGTCTGAAATGCAGCGAGGATACCGATGGCAATCGAATACACCCCCAACTGCGCCACCGTCATGCTGCCGCCAAACCAGATGCGGTCGCCCTGCATCGCCAACACCCCCACCGCCGAGGAGAGAAACACCCAGCGTCCGTAGTTCATGATTTCCTTGAGGGCGACCGGGTCCCACTGTGGGCGATCTCGATGCCCAGGAAAGATCATGTGGCTAAGCACCGTGGTAACCAGCGTCGACACCAAGCCCGCCGCCACCAGCGCCCAGATCGACCGGGTCAGGTAGCCAATGATCAGCATTACCAGCAAACCTGCCACTTGCGATACCAGTTCGACCAACACCACTTTCTTCTGTTGGAAGGTGCGAATGGCCACGTCGATCTTGGTCGACTGGAAGGCGAAGATAATCGCGAAGAATCCAGTGACCGCCAATACCCCCGGCAACTCCGGTGCTGCATAGGTGGAATGTGCTGGCCACACTTGGTAAAGCTGTGACACCCAAGCGCCCAGCGCGACCAACTGCATGACCACGAACAATCCGAAGCCACGGATGATCTGTAGCGACCACACCGTATTGAGAAACAACGGCTCATCGCCGCGCGGGCTTTGAATGATGTTCTGGCGCAGTCCCACATCCGACAGCAACAGCAGCAACACGGACACGGTGGTGGCGATGGCCATGAGACCGAACATTTCCGGCAGCAACAAACGGGTGATCAACAGGTTGCCACCCAAGCGGATCACCTGGGAGGCAACAATGGAGCCGATATTCAGCGCCCCAGCCAACAGCACGCGTTTGCGAAGACTTTGCGGGGACGGGACATCGATCGTAGACATGGCACCCAGTGACCTGATTTTTCAAGCCGTTACTATAGTCGCGATCTGCCATATCGCTAAGGGGCGGGTCAGGTGTTTTTATCGATATTTGCGAAAACGCACCTAGCATTTTTGCTAGTTGCGCTTGAGCATGATCAAGCGTGAAATGAAGGGCCACAGCCACCGCTTGCATCGCTGGCGTTGACGTCAAAGAATGCGCGCATTCTACAGGGAGGTTCCATGCTTGACTGCACGGCAGAGGACTGGCCGCATGCGTGCGACTTTCCTACGCTCTTGGAGAAATTACCCCGGCACATCCATACGCTGGGGTTTCACTATTTTCATTTCGCCTACGTATCCGATCGCCGTAACGTCACGGAAGGAAACCTGCTGCCAGGTGGTGCACAGCTCGTGCAAGCGGCCCTGGGGACTCGACCTGAGCATGCCCGATATTCCAACCTGCCATTGCTGTGGGACGCCCAGACGTTTCGCAGGTCACCAGATCGGTGGCGCGAGGCCCATGCGCTGGGCCTTCGTCATGGCTGGATACAACCCGTTAGGCTTGGCTTCGAGCTACCTGGCAGTATTGAGGCCCCATGTCAGCGTGTCACGCGACGAACTGTATCTGAAGTCGGCGTGGATCATGTGGCTGAGCGAGCGCCTGCACCTTGCCGTTGAATACAGCGATGGCGCGCCTGACTCAGGCAATCATTGTCTTGACCGACAGTGATTGCCTGAGCCGAAGCACGATCTCCAGTCACAGCCAATCAGCTAGGTGAGGACAACCAAAGCCAGTGCCGCTTGCCCGTTCAGCCACAAGCTCGCCCCTCGGCGATTACCTGATACACATCGCGCTTAGCCTATCGGCGAGCCCGCGCCGTCTGCAGTGCCTTGGACGAGTACTGCAACAACCCGCGTGGTAACTGGAACCCTTCGAACGGCTGTTGAGTGATCGGGTTGAAGGCTTTCTCAGCACTCAGCCTGTAGCGCATTACGCCGTCTGCGGTGCTGAAACTCAGGTCCACGCTGGTTGCCGTGCGGCCAATGAGCGATCCACGGCTGAGCAAGCGAAACATCGACCACGGACCGCGATACTCTAGGCTGCTGCTATTACCGTTCTGCCTGAGCAAGGTCAGGTTGCTGCGCACATGCTGGCTCAACGTATTTGGCCAGACGATGCCGGTGATCTGGCGCGGACCATGGGTATAGGAAATCAGCTGCCCGTCTAGATCCAGCAGACTGGTGCGCTGATTGGCACTGAGCCCCAGCGGTTCGATGCTGAACTGCACACTCAGGTTGCCACGTTGATCGAAGAACGTTTCTCGGATGCGGTCTGCCCGCTCAAGTTGCTCGATAATGTCGCTGCGAATCAGCGAGCGCCCGTGTTGGCTGGCCTGCAGAGCTTCGAGGTTGTCTTTCAAGAAGACCTTCAGGTACCGGTCGTTGAACTGCTGCAACCGCCCCCTCGGTCCGAAGAATGCCTCGAAGTCGTCCAGCGAGGCATCGGGCGCGCGCACCACGAAGGGGTAGCGGCCAGCCAGGCGCTGCTGAAAAAAGCTGTACACCTCCGCATCCCAGCGTCGCTCCAGCTCCCGCAAGGCTTCGATGTTGAGCACTTGCGCCGTTTGATCGGCGACTTTTCTGATCTGGTGGTTGATCGGCTCTGGCAAGCTGGTGGCTACACGTTGCAGGGTGCCGATCGGATCCTGGCCTGTCATCGAGAAGCGCTGATGCACAGCCTGGAGTGCGGCTTTGCCTCTATCCGGGCTGTCTTGCACCGCCTTGGCGTAATCATGAACTGCGGTCATCGCGGCAAGGATTTCGTCGTAATAGCTGGGCTTCTCAGTTGTTGCTCGCAGCATGGCGCTCAGCCCTGCAAAAGCACGCTGAATGGCCAACGCCTGTTGCTGCTCTGGCCTGCCGGTTGCCGGCCGCAGCGCCTCAGCCTTCTCAAGTGCATCGACGCCCACAGCGGATGAAAGCGAAGTATTGTCTTTGATGGTATCCAGCAGCCGATGCAAAGGGGCTGCGGGCCCGGTCAGCTGCTGCAGGACCGCAACCCCGTGATCCAGATCGCGGAAGTCAGCCACCGAGAAGGCATTCAAGGCTCGCCGCCAACTGTCGATGAAATCGGCGCTGTACAGATTTCGTAACCGTTCGCCCAGCGCCTCGCGGTCGGCATCCGAGTAATCCAACTGGCCGCGCTCACCCAACGCCCACTCATCAACCATCGCCAGTTCGGCGAACCGCTGACTGCGGGGTTCGAAGTACTCCTTAAAGCCCTTGGCGGTCAGCATCGGCTCCAAGAGCACGCCTTCGACGTCGCTAGCACCGGTGGATGACTGATACACCACATCGAAGGCCGGGCCGACCTGATTTCGCAGGTCCAGGCCGCTATGCAGTTGCTCGGCGGCCTGCTGTTTGAGGCTGGCATAGACCCGCTCTGGCAACGGCATCCTGCGCAACGTCTGCTGCACCTCGGCGATACGCTGGTTGTACTGCGGCAATTCGGTATCGACGTAGGTCAAGGCGTACTTCAAGTGCCGCATCAGGTCGCCCTGCAATTGCCCCTGGCCCGGGAATTTTTGTTGCCACTGGCGGGCCATCCACTCCTCGACCCATTCGGGCCGGCGGTTCTGGCGATCCTCCAACATCCGATAAACCCTGAGGGCAGCCATCTGCTGCTCGCTGCCTGGCGGCGCGGCATCCATGGCCTCGATCACTCCGCTGGCCAGGGCAGGCAAGAAGCGTTTGGAGAGCAGGCCCAAATAGGCCTCATCGATGCGAGGGCCGATGGCACGCCCCTGATACAGCCCCAAATCAGCAACTCCCGGCCATGCGGCGCGATAGTCGTCAAATACCGAGACCGCGTCGCGGATCTGATCCAGCGGCCCAAGCAGGTTGCGCCCGGTCGGGTCCAATCGCTGGTCAACCTCGTGGTAACTGTATTGCTTGCTCTTGGCGAGCACATTGGCGGCCTTGGCGCCATTGATCTCGAAGTAACGCTGCCAACCGGCGATGGCGACTGAAAATGCCAGTACGCCCACCCCGGTGCCCACCCAAAGCAGCTGCCGCTTGTTGCGCGCCACGCGAATGTTATCTGCGGCAAGCCCGGATTCCGGATAAATGACGCGCTTGAACGCATGCTGGATGAAATAGGCCAATGCCTTGCCCTGTGCCTTGCCTTCAAGCAATGGAAGCCTGGTCTTGTAAGGCTGCGCCGCCTCACGCACGAAGGCATTGAGCATATCCCCTTGCTGTACGACCGAAGACCAGTACACGCCACGCACCAAGGCCGGCGTGGTGAAACGGTCGCTTGCCAGCGTTTCTTTCAGGAAGCCCAGCAGTATCGGGCGCAGCCCGACCAATTGAGCGTGCAATGAGAAGAGACGTGCTCGCAATGGCGCACCGCCCAACGTATCGAGCCGGTCCAGCACCTGCTCGAACAATTGGTTGATCAACTGATTGTAGTAATCGCCATACTCGTCCAGCCAGGCGTCGAATGTCCCGGTCGCATCAAGCTTGAAGGTGAAGCCCAGCATCTTTTCCCGCGTGGCTGCAGGAAGGCCGGCGTAGAGCTGGTCAAAACCATCCAGCAGGTCGAATTTGGTCAGTACCACATACAGCGGCAGGCGTGAGCCCAACTGGCAGCTCACTTCGTACAACCGCGTGCGCAACACATGCGCCAGTGCAACACGCTGCTCGGGCGTGCCATGAAGTAACGCAGGTAGGTCGACAACCAGCAGCACACCGTTGAGGGCTCGCTGACTGCGATTGCGCAGCAGCCAACCCAACAGATGCTGCCACAACCTGGCCGGCGTAGCGGGTGGGACTTCCGATGCGTCGGCTTCTTCAGCTGGTGAAACTGAGCGCGACTCCTGGCTGATGAAGGCCCCCGGCGGATCGATGATCACCGCGTCGTTGCTGATCCACCAACCAATCGGGTAGGCCAAAGCCTGTGCTTGTCGGCCGCGCGCCTGCGCCTTGTCGATACGGGTCAGCGAGAAACTTTGGTCGGTACGGTCAATGAAGCTGGTCTTGCCTGCATGCTGTTCGCCCACCACCAGGTACCAGGGCAATCGATACAAGGCGCGCCGCCCACCAGCATTGTGCAGAAAGCGCGCGAGCCCTTGGTCCAAGGCCTTCTCTTGCGCGCGAACGAACGGCAAGGTTTGGTCAAGTTCGGCGGCTACTGCCTGATTGCGCTCTGCCTGCAGGCGGCGATTACGTCTGCGCAGCACAACGAGCCAGCACAACAACGGCACCAGCACGAGTACCAGGCTCGCCAGCCCACGATGGGCCATGCTGGCCAACGGCTGCTGCTCACGCCAGGTCCATTGCGGGCCGAGCCACCAGATGGCAACGAGCAACAGTACAGCGCCCAGCCCGAGCAGCAGTGGCATGGCCAGACCTATACGGGTCACCAGGGGCAAGCCCCAACGTTTGAGGTGCTTCCATAGTTGATTCATCGTGATTCCCGCTCCTTGTTCCGTTCAGCCTGTACTGGCGGCGCCGCATACTGCTGAAGACGTTGAAACACCTCCGGCTCCCAGGCGCTGGCGGTTGTTTCCTGCATCGTTCTGGCAACACCTGCGCACAAATCCCGGGCCAACCAGGACACTCCGCGGGCGGCCAACAGGTCGGCAGCGATGACGGTGGTATGGCAGCGTTCACGGGGGGCGTGAAGCTCCGCCTGCATCCCCTGCAACCGCAGCAGAACCGGTTCGACGCCGCCCGTTTCCAGCTGGCTGACCAACTCCTCACGCAAGCTGACAAACTCCTGGGCGGCCGCCCCCTGATCGGATACGCCTTGTGTGCCCTTGAGCCATGCCAGGCATTGGTCATCGACAAACATCCTGCCGTCGCTGAAACACAACTTCTGCAGTGCCGGCATGCGCAATACGAACCGCGCGGTCGCGGCGCGAATGGCTTGCGCCACTTCACTCATGGCCAGTTGCGTGGCAGCGGTCGCAGCCAGGAAGCTGCCGCGTATCCAGTAGGGGCAAGCCGTCACGCTCTTTTCGATTCGCAGCAGCAATGCCGCGTCAACCGCAGTCCTCGCAAGGGCCTCTTCGTAATCGCCGGCGATATCCTGTGGCACCGCCATCAGCTCTGTGCGGTTGCCTTGCTTGGTTGGCGGCGCCGACTGGATATGGGCCCACAAGCCAAACCGCCGCAGCTGGTAGCCCGTCGGGTCGTACAGGTCTTGCTGGTTGATCTGCTCGGCCATGCTCAGCAGGGCCCTGCGTGATTCACGCTTGTTGCCCAACGACACGCGAGGCACGGGTGTGGCGATGACTTCGGCCAGCGGTGCAGGCCTGATGCTCACCGATGAGGTATCGACTGGGGCTGAGGCGGTAGAGGACTCGCCTACACCGTTGGCAAGTTCTGTGTGTTTGCCAAGCAGGTGCTCAAGTTCGCTAAGAAGCGCTTCATCCAATTGCGCAGCAGCCCGTTGCAACCGTTGCAACGCGTCTTGGGCAGCCGCCGCGTGGGCCGGGCTGTACGTAAAGCGATCCAGCCGTGGCAGCGCTTCGATCAAACGATTGAGCATCAGGGCGACCAGCTTGCGCTTGCCCAGAAACCCTTTTGGGCCAGGTTTCGGGTGAGAGCTTTCCCAGTAGTGTTCGACCAGACCGGCCAGCAGTGCCAAGCTAAAGCCCCAGCGCTCCCAGCATCGGCTGCGCAGCCAGGCGACATTCAGGTGAGCGGCGATGCGCAGGTGCTTGCACTGCTGGCTCAGGTACTGGCAGGACGCTTCCTCGATGTAGGCCCAGTCGATGGAAGACGCCTGCAGTCCGCCCAGCTTGACCATTTCCTGGTCAATGGCCTGGTAGGTTTCGTCCTCCACATCGAACAGGCCGGCCGGTGACTGCGCGTCGATGGGAGCTAGCAGCCGAGCCATTTCCTGCACGTTGAATTCCGCTACCAGCGACATGTTTTGCGCGCCTCGTCGATGAGCGGGTCCAGGCCTTGAGCATCGAAGATCAACCCGTCGACTGTCGGGTTATCACTCTCGACTTGAATGCGATGAGCCCCGATCAGTTGCTTGATCTGCTCGATGCCCGGCAAGCCTCTACCGGCGTCGAGCACCTGGCCGTTCTCCGTCACCTGCCAGGGTGTCGGCACTGTTGCGCCACGCTTGCCCTGCAAGCGGACCGTCACGCGTCCGGCATCGATGGGCTGTGCCGTGACAAGTTGCAACCTGGAGATGTTCTGCACACAGCTGATCACCAGGTAGGGATGGGGGGCGACCGAAGCAATCGCAGGTGCGGCGATCATGAGCCCGTGCTCTTCAGACCTCAGGCTAAACGTGAGGTCATCCGGCGCCCGCCCCGCCTCATGGGCCATCACGCGGCGCAAGGTAGGCGAGTCTTGCTCCGGTGCAGACCATTGCACAGGCACACGGTGCGCAGGTGTTCCAGCGAAACTATCGAAACAGGCCAGGCGCTCAAGGTTGGACACGATCCGTGGACAATCCTGATCGGAATACGCGGCTATCGGCAAACAACCAAGCGACAGCGAAAGAATTGCGCCATAAGCATTTTTACCAATCATCGCAAGCAAATTCCCTCTCGATAGTGCATATGCCCTATTCCATCAGCGGGTATAAAACCCACCGCCAGACCCTCAGCGAACAAAACTAGCGAGAGCCTAGCCGATAGAAATCGAAGGCTACAAACAAATATTTTCTTACACTTTCTCGCTCGACTAAATATCAATAAAGGCGACATGGTTTTTAGGCGAGCAACAACAAGGCCCGCCATTTTGTTTATACCGTACACCGATATCAAAGAAATTTCCTACACAACTAAATCGAAGCCCTTACGCAACTACCAAGAACTACGCCCACAAAACCAATGAGAGATTCTGCGATGTCAAAATCCACAGGATCGGTTGCACCCAAAGAGCGCATCAATATCAAGTACGTACCCGCCACCGGTGATGAACAGGCCGAAGTAGAGCTGCCGCACAAGATGCTGGTGATGGGCGATTTCGGCCTGAACGATACCCGTGCGCTGGAAGACCGGCCGGTCATGCGCATCGATAAACACACCTTCAACAGCGTGCTTAACGACGCCGATGTCAGCCTCGCCATGTCCGTACCGTCCACGCTCAGCGCGGCTCCGGATGCGGAATTGGCAGTCAACCTGCAGTTCAGGTCGATCAGCGACTTCGGACCCGACCGCATCGCCCGCCAGGTACCTGAACTGAACAAGCTGCTGGAGCTGCGCGAGGCCTTGGTCGCCCTCAAGGGCCCGCTGGGCAACGTGCCCACGTTCCGCAAGCAGCTGCAGGATTTGCTGAACGACGAGCATGCCCGCAAGCAACTCGCCAAAGAACTGGAACTGGTGCTTGAGGCACCCCAAGAAGACTGAGACAACGGAGCGTCCCATGCCACAGCGAACCAGCACCACTGTCGCCGTTGAAACAACGGGCGAGATATTGAGCAATGCTACGTTGCTCGACCAGATCATGGCGCAAACCAAACTAGCGCCCGCGCAAGAGGGCTATCAGGTCGCTCGCCAGGGTGTCTCTGCCTTTATTACGGAAATACTCAAAAGCAATGATCCAGATCAACTAATCAATAAGCACCGCGTCGATCAGATGATTGCGGAACTGGACCGGGCACTGAGCAAGCAGATGGATAGCATCTTGCATCAGCCAGCGTTCCAACAGCTTGAGTCTTCCTGGCGCAGCCTCAAAGTTCTGGTCGACCGGACGGACTTTCGCGAGAACATCAAGCTCGAAGTTCTGCATGTCAGCAAGGAAGACTTGCTCGATGATTTCGACAATGCCGCCGATATCACCTGCAGCGGTATGTACAAACACGTGTACACCGCAGGCTATGGTCAATTTGGTGGTGAGCCCGTTGCGGCCATGGTTGGCAACTACAACTTCGGCCCCTCCTCCCCCGATATCAAACTGCTGAGTTACATGGCCTCTGTCGGTGCCATGTCGCACGCGCCTTTCCTCGCAGCCCCATCCCCTGAGTTCTTCAACCTGAACAGCTTCGAAGAGCTGCCCAACCTGAAGGAAATCAAGGACATTTTCGCCGGACCACGACATGCCAAGTGGCGGGCATTCCGTGAAAGTGAAGATTCCCGCCATGCCGCCCTGACCGGACCACGCTTCATGCTCCGCTCGGCCTATCACCCGCAAGAAAACCCCGTCCAGAGCTATCACTACTACGAGAACATCGACGGCAAGCACGACAACTACCTGTGGGGCAACTCTGCCTTCCTGCTGGCCAGTTGCATCAACGACAGCTTTGCCCGCTACCGCTGGTGCCCGAACATCATCGGCCCGCAGTCGGGCGGTGCCGTCGAGGACCTGCCGGTGCACCTGTACGAGTCCTTGGGGCAGCTGCAGGCCAAGATTCCTACCGAAGTCCTGATCTCCGACCGCAAGGAGTTCGAGTTGGCCGAAGAAGGTTTCATCGCCCTGACCATGCGCAAGGACAGCGACAACGCTGCCTTCTTCTCGGCCAACTCGATACAGAAACCGAAGAACTTCCCCAAAACCCCCGAAGGGCTGCAAGCGCAGACCAACTACAAGCTCGGCACCCAGTTGCCCTACCTGTTCATCGTCAACCGCCTGGCCCATTACATCAAGGTGCTGCAGCGCGAGCAGATCGGCAGCTGGAAAGAGCGCAAGGATCTGCAATCCGAGCTCAACAAGTGGATCAAGCAGTACGTCGCCGACCAGGAGAACCCGTCAGCCGATGTACGCAGCCGCCGTCCGTTGCGGGCGGCGAAAGTCGAGGTGTCCGACGTGGCCGGCGATCCGGGCTGGTACCAGGTTTCACTTGCCGTGCGCCCGCACTTCAAATACATGGGCGCGAATTTCGAGATCTCCCTGGTCGGCCGGCTCGATACCCAATGAGTGGATTTTTTGATCGCTTGATGACGGATCAGCTCGCCAACCGCACACCTTCTCGGCAAGAGAACGCCGCCGAGAAATTCGCCGCCATCAAGCGCCACCTGGAAACACTGCTCAACGCCCGTCAGGGCTGCTCACAAAGCAGCCCTGAGCTGGGCCTGCGTGATTTCAACGGGCACGACGCTAGCAGTGGCGACCTGCTGAAGCAGGTCAGCGCCGACATCCACCGCACCATTCGGCGCTTCGAACCGCGCGTGCACGTACGTTCGCTCAACGCCATGCCCGACTGTCATGCCCCGCTGGAATTGCACTTCAAGCTGGACTGCTACGTTCAGGTCAACAACCAGAAGGAGCAGCTGCAACTGGAGCTGCTGGTAAACGGCCATAGCGGCCACACCCGAGTGAGGTGACCGATGTCACTCAAGGATCGATTCAGCGAAGAGATGCGTTACCTGCATGAACTGGGGAACGACTTCGCCAAAGACAACCCACAGCTTGCCCGCCTCCTAGGCAAGGGTGGCAGCGACCCGGATGTCGAACGCCTGATGGAAGCCTTTGCCTTTCTCACGGCCAAGCTGCGCCTGAAGTTGGAGGATGACCTGCCGGAGCTGACGCACCCCATGCTGCAGCTGCTGTGGCCCAATTACCTGCGTCCGCTGCCGAGCGCCACGATCATCCAGTTCACGCCACGCAAGCAAGCGCTCAGTCAGTCGCAACGTATCGCCCAAGGCGCACAGCTGTTCTCCAAACCGGTGGACGGCGTGCCCTGCGAGTTTCGCACCTGCATGGCGGTCGACATCCATCCGTTCGAGATCGAATCGGTGAGCGCCACCCAGACGCTCGATAGTTCGGTGGTGTGCATCGACCTCGGCACCTTGGTCGAACGACCATTGAACACCCTTGGTTGCGACAGCCTGGATTTTCACCTGAGCGGTGACACCCAGACTGCACGCACCCTGTATCTGTGGATCGCTCAGTACCTCAGGCATGTCGTCGTGACGATCAATGGGGAGATCCGCCGGCTGCCAGCCAGCAGCATTCTATTCCCAGGCTTCAGCTCGAACGAGGGGCTGCTGCCTTACCCGCAGAACGTCTTCGACGGCTACCGGATCTTGCAGGAGTACTTTGTATTTCCAAAGCGCTTCCACTTCTTCAGCGTAACAGGGCTGCAAAACGTCTGGCTCGATCAAGCCCCTGGGCGGGTGGGCCTTGAGCTTCATTTCACCCGCCAGCTCCCTGATTCGCTGCGTATCGGCAAGGGGGATTTCAGCCTGTTCTGCACTCCGGCAATAAACCTGTTCAGCCACAGCGCCGAACCGATCGACCTCTCCAACCGGCACGCCCCTGCTGACCTCACACCCCGAGGTAAAGAGCGGCACGCCTATGAAATCTTCAGTGTCGATCGGGTGATCAGCACCCGCACGACAACAGACGGAAGTACCGGCGAACAGCTGCGCACCTTCCGCCCGTTCGAATCCTTCGCCCATGAGATCGAGCATGTGCAAGGGCGCACGGCCTTGTACTACCGCTACAGCCTCGAGGACTCGCTGCGGGGTGATGGCGTCGCGCACCGCATCGCCTTCGTGCGAGCGGATGCCAATGCTTACATCGGCGAGCTGGAAACCGCCTCCATCGACCTGACCTGCACCAACCGCGACCTGCCACTGGCGCTGGGCATCGATGACATCAATGCGCTCACTGAAGCCACACCACCTCTGGTGACGTACACCAATATCTGTCCACCAACCCGCCCCTACCGGCCGGTACTCGACGGTCAGCTGCAGTGGGCCCTGATCTCCAACATGTCGCTCAACTACCTGTCGCTGCTTTCAGCCGAGACGCTGAAAGCGGTGATTCGCGCCTATGACTTCGTGGCCCTGCATGACCTGCAGCAGACGCGCACCACCCATAAGCGCCTCGAAGGCATTCGGGATATTCAGACAGAACCCCTGGACTGGCTGATCAAAGGCCAGCCCATTCGTGGACTGCGCACCCGACTAAAGCTGGATCAGGCCGCATTCGTCTGCGAGGGCGACCTGTACCTGTTCGGCTGCGTGCTCGCGCACTTCTTTGCCCTGTACGCCAGCATCAATTCCTTCCATCAACTGGAAGTGATCAATACCACCAACAACGAGCGTTACACATGGCCCATTCAGACCGGCAAGCAACCGCTGATCTAGCCGACAAGCTGCTCGCCGACGCACACCAGTACAACTTCTTCCAGTTGCTGGAGCGCCTGCACGGCTTGCACGGCGATGACTTGGAACCGCGCTGGCCGGACCAGGCCACACGGCTGCGCGTACGGCTGGCCAGCGATCCGAGGCTGACCTTCCCGGTTTCGGACGTATACAAAGCCGAACGCATGCCTGGGGACGCGGACCGCTACCGCGTGTGCACCACTTTTATGGGCGTGCACGGCACCGATTCGCCGCTGCCCTCCTATTACCTGGACCAGGTAGCGTACGAGCACGCACAGGGCATCGGTGTGCGGCCGGCGTTCTTCGATTTCTTCAATCACTACCTGCTCAGCCTGCTACACCGCATCTGGCGCAAATACCGTTACTACATTCGCTTCCAGCCAGGTGCCAGCGATGGATTTTCGCAGTACATCTTTGCCCTGCTCGGTTTGAACGACAAACAGCTGCGCGGCGACACGGCGCTGCCCTGGAGCCGCCTGCTCAGCTTCGCCGGCCTCATCGCCAGCCGCAGCCGTGCGCCCGGCGCCGTCGCCGGCATCATCGCTCACTGCTTCGACCTGAAACAGGTGCAGATTCGCGAGTTCGAAACCCGCCTGGTGCTCACCACCGCCCAGCAACTGGTAAGCCTGGGCCGCAGCAATGGCGAGCTGGGCAGCGCTTTCATGGTCGGCAGCCGCACGCGAACCCGCAGCAGCAAGTTCACCATCGTGATCAGTGAGCTCGACCAGGAGCAGCTGCGTGACCTGCTGCCAAGTGGCATCAACTTCAATCGTTTGCGTGCATTGATCGACTTCCTGTTGCGCGACGCCCTGGCCTACGACCTGGAGCTTCGCCTCGAGCAGAACGCCCTGTCGGCCTTCTGCCTGCACCCCAGCCAAGGTGCTCTGCTGGGCTGGACCAGTTTCGTCAATGACCGCCATGGCCAGATCGCTCCGGTCGTGCGGTTTCGGGGGCGCTCATGAGCCTATTGACCTTGAACATCAGCAACCTTGGGCAGTTGAAGCACAACGCCACGGCCCGGCACCAGTTCGATGACACCGGCGGCACCATCGGCAGCGCGGGAGCCACCTGGCTGATCGATGATCGTGATCAGACTGTTGCGCCGATCCACTGCGAGATTCGCTGGATCGAGGGTGTTTTCTGCGTCATCGACCGCTGCCAGGGCACTTACCTGAACGGCAACCTTGACAGCGTGGGACCGCTCAATACGAGGCGATTGCTCGACGGTGACCAACTGCGCATTGGCGCTTTACGGCTACTCGTTCAGCTCTCGCAGGCGGATACGCGCTCACTGGAGGATATGTTCAGCCCTGATCAGCGATCCCTTGATCACTGGCTACACGATGTACCGGCCGCAGCCCGGCTAGCCGCCCCAGCCACCCGCGAGTTCGCTGTTGAAATCTGCTCGGCCTTCGACCCAGGTGTCGGCAGTGACCCTCTGGCCGCGCTGGATGCCGTGGCAGTCAAGCGTACCGAGCAAGTCGATCCTTTGCAGGCCGTGGAAGTGGGAGCACACCCATGACGCGTCATTCATTCATGGCCGGTCTGCTGGCTGTGGCGATAGGGCTTTCGGGCTGCACGTCCCTGAGCAAAATCGGCCAGGTGATCAAAGATCCCTCGGTGCCCGTCGGGCCACCCAATGAACACCCCACCCAGGTTGCGTTCAGCATCAACGCCAGCGCGACGCTCAACGGTAACCCTCACAGCGTGGAGGTGCCGGTTGAGCAGCAGCCAGGTGCAGTGGAACCTAGCCCCTACGCGGTCAGCTTGAGCGCGGGGGATCCCTACGCGTTGACCGAGAAGGTCGGAACCCTGTTCGCATACCTTCAGGAACAGTTCCCGGCAATGTCGCCCATCGCGATGCCGGTAATCGAGGACGATCAACCGGCGCGCTCGCCCATGGAAGAGAGCTCGCCTGGGCGCTACGAAGACCCGACCGTGGTGCTGACCCTACCCCAGACGACCACCGTAGCCAGCGAGCCTGTCGCTACGCCCATGGCCATCAAGATCCTGCAGCTGCGCGACGACTCACTGCTGCGCAACAGCGTCTACCAGCTGTTGGAAGCAGACCCGGCCAAGGCCCTGCGCAGCACCTACGTGCGCGCTGACGACTACCTGGTGAGTCCTGGCCAATTCAAGTTCATCCCCTTTGCGCCAATCGAGTCCGAAACCCGGTTCGTCGCAGTCATTGCCGACTACCGCAACCAGGAAAACGCCACCTGGAGCCAAGTGCTGCGCATTCCCCCCCGCGGCCACCAGATCATCCTGTCGGTACTGCTCAACGACACGCAGGTCCTGCTCAAGGAAGAAGACTGATGGCACTACTTACTCACGCTGACACGGAGCGCTCATGAGCTCACGTAACCCTGTCCTATGGCCTGAAGGCCTGTTCGTCAAACCGCAGCATTTCCAACAAGCGGCTCGAGCCAGCGAAGCGGCCCAGCACCAGCGCCTCGGCAGCCTCAATGCAGCCTTCTACGGGTTCAGCGAACTGCAGTTGAACGACGAATACCTGAGCCTCGGCAAAATCGCGATAACCCGTGCGCGCGGCATCATGCCGGACGGCACGGTGTTCGATATCCCGGCAGACCTGCCACCACCGCCACCCCTGGAGATCGAAGACGACGGCGCCAACGACAGCGAGATCTACCTGTGCCTACCGCTGCGTACCGAAGGCGGTCGCGAAGTGAGTTGGCCCGACGATGGTGCCAACTTCCGTTACAGCGCCCAGGCCCATGAAATCAAGGATACCCACAGCGCTGACGGTGACCTGGTCCAGGTCGACCTGGCAGTGCCCAACCTGCAGCTCAAACGCAAGGCCGACGACAGCAGCGCCTACACCCGCCTGGCCTTGGCTCGAATTCTGGAGCGGCGCCCCGATGGCAGCCTGCAACTGGATGAACGTTTCTATCCCACCAGCGTTTCAGTGCGCGCCATACCTGCGCTGCAACGCTTCTTGGAGGAGATCACCCACACCCTGCGCGAACGCGCACGCAACCTCGCTGCCCGCATCGGCGCGTCCGGCCAATCCGGTATCGCCGACGTCCGCGATTTCAACCTGCTGCAGGCCATGAACCGGTGGTGGCCGTGTTTCCAGCACCTGGCATGTCAGGGCCAGACCCACCCGGAGCAGCTCTATCTGCACATGAGCCAAGCCTGCGGCGAGTTCGTCACTTTTACCGACGAGAGCCGGCTGCCACAGGACTGCCCCGCCTATCAGCACAACGCATTACGCGCATCGTTCAAGCCGTTGCAAGACACCTTGCGCCGCGCGCTGAGCACCGTGCTGCAGCCCCGAGCCGTATCGTTGCCCTTGCAGACGCTGGATTTCGGTGTGATGACGGCCACGCTGGAAGACCGTCGCTTGATCGATCATGCCGATTTCATCTTGGCAGTAAGCGCCGATCTACCGGCGCAGACCTTGCGCCAGATGTTCGTGCAGAAAGCCAAAGTCGTCTCGCTGGAGTCGTTGGCCGAGGCGGTACCGCTGCAACTGCCTGGCATTCCTCTGACGGCGCTGCCAGTGGCCCCACGCGACCTGCCTTTCCACGCAGGCTTCATCTACTTCGAGCTGGACCGGCGTGATTCGGCGTGGGCACCGATGAAGTATTCAAACGGCTTCGGTCTGCACATTGCCGGCGAATTCCCGGGGCTTGAGCTGCAGTTCTGGGCGATAAGGAGTGAATGAATTGGACAGGATCGGCACTGCTGGCGGCAATGACGACCGGCACACCAAACATAAACTGCGGCGTCTTATCGAGCACGTGTCAGCCGACGAGTCAGCCGCCTCAAGTTGGCATCACAGCAACGGCCAAGCACATGACGCGGATACGTCGCCCTCGGGATATCCCGCCGACCCTGATTTCCAGCTTCGCGGCGGCTATGCCAATCGCATGCTGGACGCCGCCGTCCCGCTGTTGGGTCTGGTCATCCGCCTGCGGACCCTGGACAGGTTGCCCAACATCAAGGAAGTGCACCAGCAAGTGCGCACTCAAGTCGAAAACATCCGCGAAGAGATGCACCAGCACAGCTACGAAGTCACCCAAGTATTGGCGTACACGTACGGCCTGTGCCTGCTTATCGATGAAGCGGTGATGGAGCGGCCCTGGGGCAAAGCCAGCTGCTGGAGCCAGGAACCCCTGCTCAGCATCTTCCACGATGAAACCTGGGGTGGCGAGAAATTCTTCACCGTGCTCTCCCGCCTGATGCTTGAACCCGCCCGCTACCAGGACGTACTGGAATTCATGTACTTCGCGCTGTGCCTAGGCCTCAAGGGCAAATACGCCATCGCCCCGAAGGGCGAAGAATCCTTGAACGCTTTGATCCACCAGCTCCACGAGATCATCCGCGAGCTTCGCGGACCGGCGCCAGAGCATGTCTGCGATCCTTACACAAACGTGGCCCCACGCAACTTTCGCATGAACCGGCAATGGCCGTGGTGGAGCCCGTTGGTGATCTCCGCCTTTGCCATGGCGGTAGCCTACGGCATCTACAGCTACCGCCTGCACCTGATCACCACCGAGGTGTTGGCGTCGCTCAACGGCATTCTGCAGCAGTAGCCCGCCGCAATCCGGCGTAACGGAATTCAACGAATTGACGAGGCATTCGCTTTGTTGACAAGCCCATCGTTCCCGATGGCCACGCCACCTCGTGCGCGTGCTTTATCCACATGGACGCAGGAGAAACTGCCATGCCAACACCCGCTTACATCAAAATCGAAGGTCAAACCCAAGGCAACATTACCGCGGGCGCCTTCACCTCCGACTCGGTAGGCAACGTATTCGTCGAGGGTCATGAAGACGAGATTCTGGTGCAGGAAATCAAGCACCAGGTCACCGTCCCCACTGACCCGCAAAGTGGCCAGCCTGCTGGTCAGCGTGTGCACAAGCCGTTCATCTTCACCAGCGCACTGAACAAGGCAACCCCATTGATGTATCAAGCCCTGTCCAGCGGCGAAATGCTGCCGACCGTCGAAGTCAACTGGTACCGCACCTCGGTGGAAGGCAAGCAAGAGCACTTCTTCACCACCAAGCTGGAAGACGCCACCATCGTCGACATCAACACCACGTTGCCCCACGCACAAAACAAGGAGAACGCCGACTTCACCCAACTGATCGAGGTATCGATGTCGTACCGCAAGATCTCTTGGACCCATGTGACCGCAGGCACCGAAGGCTCCGACGACTGGCGTAAACCGATCGTCTGACCCGGCTGAGCATCCCTGGCAGGCGCGACCTGCCAGGGGTTTACGAACTCTCAGACGGCGGAAGGATTGCTTATGCCTAGCCAATCTGAATTGCGTTACAGCTTCCAACCGCTGGTTGGCGATGCTGAATTTGAAGTGGTTTCGTTCGAACTCAAGGAGGGAATCAGCACGCCCTTCCAACTGGAGCTGACCCTGATCAGCTTCGAGAACGATATCGACTTCGGCCACCTGCTCGACAAACCTGTGCTGTTCACCATTTGGGACGGGGAACGTCCGGTGCGCTACGTGCACGGTCTGGTCAGTCGCTTCAGCCAGGCTGAAAGTGGCTTCTACCGCACCTACTACCACGCGCTGGTCGAACCACAGCTGGCCCGTGCCAATCTGCGCTCCAACTGGCGCATTTTCCAGCAGAAGACTGTTCCACAGATTCTCGAACTGATGCTCAAGCGCCAGGGCATCAACCAGTATGAACTACGTGCCAGCATGGACCATCAGGTCCGCGAATTCTGCGTTCAGGCCGGCGAGACGGACCTGGCGTTCTTTGCTCGGCTTGCCGCCGAAGAGGGCTTTGTCTATCGCTTCGCCCACAGTGAAAAGCTCCACAAACTGATCATCACTGATCGACTGCAATCACTGGGCTTGATCAGTCATGGGGCCATCAAGGCCGAAGATGAAGACGAGGGCTTCTACGATGACGATGAGCCGATAGATCCCAACACGGTCCTGTACCAATCCAAGAGCGGTGGCGACCAGCCAATGCCGTGCCTGCGCCGCTTGAACTACAGCGAGCAGGTCCGCACCGCACGCCAGGTTCAACGCGACCACACATTCACCAACCCGGCCTATCGCCAGGAGCACCGAGCCTCCGGTCCCTTCCTGGAACATCAGTCGGCCGAATACGAGTACTTCGATTATCCAGGCCGTTACAAGCGCGATGTCGTCGGTAAACCGTTCACTGAAAACCGTATAACCGCACTGCGTCATGATGTGCGGCTGGCAGAAGTGCACGGTGATGACGTGCGCCTGCAACCGGGCCTCAGCTTCAACCTGACAGGTCACCCACGTGAAGATCTCAACACCCACTGGCGAGTGAAATCGGTCAAGCATAAAGGCAGCCAGCTCACCAGCCTGCAGGAAGAAGCCTCCGGCGCCGATCAGAGCACGCGCTACGAGCAGACCGCAGCGCTGGTGCCCGGCCGGACTGAGTGGCGTCCTGCTCCCCTTGAAAAGCCACAGGTAGAAGGGCCACACATGGCCACCGTTGTTGGCCCGCCCGGAGAAGAAATCTACTGCGATGAATGGGGCCGGGTGAAGGTTAGCTTTCCCTGGGACCGCGAGAGCCAAAACAACGAGTTCAGCTCCTGTTGGGTGCGCGTCTCACAGGGCTGGGCCGGTGGGAGTTGGGGCTCCATGGCCATCCCGCGGATCGGCCAGGACGTGATCATCCAGTACGTCAACGGCGACCCCGACCAACCGATGATCACCGGGCGGACCTACTGCGGCGATCAGTTGCCGCCCTATGACCTGCCCGACCACAAGACCCGCATGACCATCAAGAGCCAAACCCACAAGGGCGATGGCTACAACGAACTGCGCTTCGAGGACCAACTGGGGCGGCAAGAAGTGTTCATTCACGCCGAAAAAGACCAGAACAACGTGGTAAAGCACAACGAAACCACCTTCGTCGGCAATGACCGCACTGAACGGGTTGACCACAACGAAACCATCTCCATTGGCGATCACCGCACTGAAGACGTTGGCAAGAACGAAACCATCAGCATCGGCGCTAATCGCAGCGTGACCATCGGTGCCAACAAGTCCGAAACCATCAAGCTGGCCAAAGCGGAAACCATTGGTCTTGCCAAGGCCCTGACTATCGGTGCGGGGTATCAAGTAAGCGTGGGTGCGGCCATGAACACAACTGTTGGGCTGAGCCAGAGCGAGCAGGTGGGGATTCATAAGTCCGTAGTGGTCGGCAACAAGTTCAGCATCACCGTCGGCGACGAACTGAGCATCACCGTGGGTAAGTCCACCCTAGTGATGAAGTCCGACGGCACCGTGCTGATCAACGGCAGCAACTTTGACTTCAGTGCCTCAGGGCCAGTGCAAATCAACGGCAAGGATGTCGATATCAACTGAAGGGGACCACCCAAGATGGAATTTCGCAACCTGACGCCATTTGACGTCAAGTGCTTCAGTGCGCTCGCGCCTGACGGTCAAGAACATCCTGTTGTCGCCATGAAAGTCGGGTATCGGCTCGAACCGATTGAGGGTTGTCTTGGCCGATTCCGGGTCATTGTCATCGATGATAAGCCGCTACCGCTGTGCATGGCCGATACCTACTACGCTGAGACCGACAGCAGTTCCTTACTCGAAGAGAGCGACCTCGCTCCATTCAAACCACTCTGCGATGTCATTGTGGTCGGCAACTCCTACGCACCAGCAGGTCAACCAGCAGAAGCGTGGGAAGCCGGCATACGCATCACCTCGACGCGTCCTAGACAGGTACTTGCTGACCCACCTCCGCCGAAACGAGCTCCCGGCGTTTATCTCACGGCCGATCAACTGCAGGTCCATCAGGAACAAGTATTGGAAGTTCGGCGGCGCAACAGAGAACAGCAAACACCACAACTACTGCTGGACAAAACCCTTCGCTTCACCGGCCCGCGAGAATTTCGTCTGGGGTTGCTCGGCTGGCAGCTCACCAGACCGGAACCTGCCACACGTGTTCCGCTGCGCTGGGAGCGAGCCTTCGGTGGCACCAGCCTGATTGCCAACCCGCAATACGGGCACATTACCGACGCCCCCGAATACCTGCTCAACGAAGTCTGCTTCAGTAATCCACTGGGCTGTGGCTGGCTGGAGCACCACCACGAGAAACTGCACTACGAGCAGACTGGCGACAGGCTCACGAGCTTGCCCGCTCCTCAGATAGAGCATCTTGACACGCTTATAGAGCGTCCCCTGCGGTCATTGCATCCATGTGGTCCTCTAAACGCCCAGGCCATGGCCGAGGTAGCTACGTCATACGGCTGCATACCCGCCGGCTTCGGCATCGTTGGCCGAGCCTGGGCGCCACGCTTGGCACTTGCTGGTACTTATGATGAAAGCTGGGAGGAGAGCCACTGGCCAGGTCTACCGCTGGACTTCGATTTTGCGTATTGGAACGGTGCCCCCATCGATCAGCAGGTGACCTTTCCTGCACCCGATGCCCGCATTGCCTTAGTCAACCTCACTGATCCAGCGCTCAGTTTGGATGGGCACTGTGAGTTCGAACTCCCTGGTCATCGCCCTTTTTTGCTCATGCGTATGACCAACGGCTTGATGCTACCGCTGCCAATGCTCACCGACACTCTGCGCATCGACACCGATGCCATGACGCTGTCGATGACCCATCGCATAAGTCTCCCCAAGTCGCTTGACATCCGTGTGCTCGAAGCGCGTTTCGAAACCAATCCCGAAGCGCCCATCATCCGGCGTGCCCCGCACCACAGCAAGGAGCACACTTGATATGGCCGATAACGTAATGGCCCGGCAACAGACGAAGTGGGCCGTCATCAGCATTGCGCCAGACGTTTGCAAGACACCTATGGGCAGCAGCATTCCACCTGTCCCCTACCCCGTCACAGCAAAGTTGGAAACTAGCACGGGTGTGGCGAAGAGCGTTCGCGCCAATGGCCATCCGGTGGTCGTCTACAAGCGTAGTTTCGCACCCAAGACCATCGGTGACGCCGCAGGCAAAGCCAAAGGCGTCAAAAGCGGTACCGTCGAAGGTAAATGCCACCCTTTGGAGCACAGCAGTTCCGTGCGTGCAGAGGGGCGCCACTTGGTTCGCCATGGGGACCTGTTCTGGATGAATGGGAGTTGATGCCATGAGCGCTGATCCAATCCAACTGGACACGCTTGTTGTCCAGGTACACGAAGTACCGCTGCGGAAGCTGCCAAACGGTCCGGATAGGCTATTTGTACAGACCGATGGCGCTGGCAATGTGCTTGTCGACTTTGCCGATGGCGTCGATGAATGGGGCAAATCCCTCACACTGAGCGAGACACAGTATGAAGCTCTTCGTCAGGAAGCATTCCGGAAGGAACTGGCTGACTTGGAGGACATACCGACCTACACTCAACTCTATCCATCATCGAAGAACCGCGGCGCGACCACCACGCCGAATGGCAACACGCTGGGTAGAGTAAGCGGTGAAACGCCCGCCACTGGTGATGCTGCGGAACACTCCAATCCTGAGGTTGAAAGCGAAACGCCAGAAGAAGGCATCACGGGCGAAGAGATCCTGGATGGTCTTCAGTTGGGACTGGATATAATTGGCTTGATCCCAGTCGTTGGCGAAATAGCAGATATCGCTAATGCGGGCATCAGCCTTGCCCGTGGTGACTATGCGGGGGCAGCTCTGTCTTTGCTATCGGCAGTTCCCTTTGTGGGGTACTTAGGCACAGCAGGTAAAATAGGAAGACATGGCGTCAAAGCAGTGGCGGAGACATCCGCCAAGACTTCCAAGGAAGTTGCTGAGCGAGCGGCGAAAGAAGCAGCGCAAAAGCGAGCAAAGGAGGCAGCAGCACGTAAACAGGCTTCAGGTGGAAAGGTTACGCCGCAGAAGCTGAGAAAGAAAAAACCCGAGTGCTTCGACCCTCGGCAATCCGACGCCTTCAAGAATATGAGCGAAGCAGAAAAGAAAGGGTATCTCAAAGAATATGCTCGCCAGCTCAAGCGTCAGGAAGACGCGATTAACAACATGTCGGCCAAAGAATTCACTGGTGCAAGGAGGATGTTCGACGAAACCAAGCGGAAAACAGGAGATTCCGGCCGGAACCGTCTGGCGGATAAAGCACAGCGAGATTACCGTCGCGACAGGCGTAAAGAGATTGAAAAAAGCATATATGAAAGCAAAAGAATTAGGGGGGGGCAGATCCTAAGGTCGCGAAAGCCGAGGCGAAAGCAGAGAGCCGCAAAATCATGAAAAAGCTAGCCGCGCTGCACGAGCCTGATATGATTGCGGGAGGCTGGGCCAAACCCGACCCCACAGGGTTAGGAGACAAACGTATTAATAGCGCTATTGGTGGAAGCTGGGGGCATAGGGGAAGATTAGAAACGATCGAACGCGCGGCAGAAAAAGCCCTACAGCGCGGCGAAGGTATGGACATGATGAATGTTGAACTAACCATTTGCCCTCCAGACAAGAAAGGGAAATAATTTATGCGAGACTCAGACTTTGCTGAATTCATCGACTGCTTTGGTGAGGCCACTCAACAAACCCACGTACCAGAAGCTAGTCTTGCCAAATGGAACGGCATACTCCCTCCTATATTAATTCAGTACTGGCAAAATGAAGGATGGGCAGGTTATGCAAACGGACTTTTTTGGACTGTTAACCCCGACGACTACGAGCACCTTAAAGATGCCTGGCTGAAAGACACATCACTTGAATCTCTTGATAATTTTCATGTAATAGCCAGAAGCGCATTTGGAAACCTTTACTTATGCGGAGAAAATACCGGACATAGCGCATCAATTATCTGCAACCACAACGAAATACTAGCATTAAAAAGTCGCTTAAAATCGAAAAAATTAGCCGCTCAAAACATCACGATTCAGTCATTATTCGGAGCTAGCGAACCAGACGACTACGACAATACCGACCCGAACGGCAAAGCTTTGTTCAAACGCGCACTTAAGAAATATGGCCCACTTGCCCCAGATGAAATATATGGTTTCGAACATGCTCTTGTGGCGGGCGGAGAACCCACCTTGGAAAATCTTTGTAAATTGAAGCTTGATCCGCACCTACTAATCTTACGCAACCTCGACAAACCGAGACTACCCTTCTCCGATACAGACTTGGAAAAATTGATGAAATAGCGCCACCTTTTTTGACAAGAAGTCTCTTGCAAAACAAAATCAGGCTGCTCCGGCAGTATCATAAATTTTCAGCCCACACATAATGACAGCAACCTCAGAATCAGCACAGGGAAATCCAACCTGTGCTGAATCAAAACTACATAAGAGCACCAGAAAAAATCTATTCAGCTGCCGCGATACCACTCCCAACCTGGCATCACTTATATAAGGTGAGGGGCCATAGGGCGAACCTGACCTGCTAATAAAGTTATCTTACCTCGCGATATTCATCGGCAGCAGGTAACTCCTTGGTGAAACCAATTGCAGAAAGACTTAGGAAAATAGCTATGAAATACTATCTAACAGAGGGACAGCTCAATGAACCAGCTGGAATTTCAGCTATTGATGATCTGTCAACACACTTGGGGATAGCGCTTCCTGAGAGCCACATTGAATTTCTTAAGGTGCACGACGGTGGCGAAGGATTCATTGGCGATAACTATATAATTTTCTGGAAAGCAGAAGAGGTAGTCGATTTCAATCGTGGGTATGAGGTCGAGACATATGCGCCAGGCGTAATTCTGTTCGCTTCCAGCGGCGGAGGGGAGGGCTATGGATTTGACACATTGGATGCAGCAATGCCGGTAGTTCGGATTCCGTTTATAGGCATGGATCGTCAGTATGCCATCTCGGTAGCAAGCGACCTTCCCGATTTATTTACTCGACTGGCAGATCAAAATGATTAGACCGAACAATCAATCACGTCCCAAAGGCATGGAGCTATTCGAGATCAAACCCGCTAGAGGGTGTCAGAAATTTTGTGTTCGGGCATAACATGAGCAAGAGGTGCATGTATGCCAACCAAAAAGAAACCCTTGCGTGACCTGCCCAAAATCCCCAAAGAGCTGCTGGAGCAGTTCGGTGAGGGCCTGATGACCGCAGATGCTATCGAAGATGCCTCTGCGGCATTCAAGAAGGCCTTGATCGAGCGTGCTCTGCATGCCGAGCTTGGCCACTACCTAGGCTATCCGCCGGGCGCGCAGCGCCCAGAGGATGAGACCAACCAGCGTAACGGCAAGAGTGGCAAGACGGTTTTGACCGGTGATGGCCCGCTGCGGCTGGAAATTCCCCGTGATCGAGAGGGCATTTTCGTACCCATTCTGATCGCCAAGCATGAGCGGCGGTATACCGGTTTCGATGACAAAATCATCGCCATGTACGCTCGGGGGATGACGGTCAGAGAGATTCGGGCATTTCTGTCCGAGCAGTACGGCACAGACGTTTCACCCGATTTCATCAGCTCGGTGACAGACGAGGTCATGGACGGCACGTGGCAACAGCGGCCCCTGGAGCCGATGTACCCCGTCATTTTCTTTAATGCGCTGCGGGTGAAGATCCGAGAAGAAGGCTTGGTGCGTAACAAGGCAATTTACCTGGCGCTGGGTGTTCTACCCGACGGAACCCGCGACATATTAGGCATCTGGATCGAGAACACCGAGGGTGCGAAGTTCTGGATGAAGGTCTTCAACGACCTCAAGACGCGTGGTGTCGAGGACGTGCTGATTACCGTGACCGATGGTCTCAAAGGCATGCCAGAAGCCCTCAGCGCAGTGTTTCCAGAGACGACGCTGCAGACATGCATCGTGCACCTGATTCGCAACAGCCTGGACTTTGCGGCGTGGGACAAGCGGCGGGCGCTGGCCATGGAGCTCAAGCCGATTTATCAAGCCATCAACGCGGAAGCGGCTGAGCAGGCACCCGATGAGTTCGAGAACGGGCCCTGGGGTGAGAAATATCCAACCGTGGTGGCGGCTTGGAGACGGGCTTGGGATCGCGTAATTCCATTCTTTGTTTTCCCGCCCGCCATTCGGAAGGTGATTTACACCACCAACGCCATCGGGAGCATCAACGCCCAGCTGCGCAAGGTGATCAAGACTCGCGAGCATTTCCCGAACGATGACGCAGCGACCAAGCTGATTTGGCTGGGACTGCGCAACATTACAGCCAACTGGGGAAAACCGGCCCATGATTGGAAAAGCGCGATGAATCAATTTGCGATTCTGTACGGAGATCAGTTCATCAGGCCAACATGGTGAAAATCAGTGCCGCCTGACGGCAGGCCGCTACCGGCCTGCACACAAAAAATCTGACACTTCCCTCGTCGGTAGCGTCCGGCAAGATTCCTGCCCATAAAACGCTCCTTTTCCTCCCAACATTGCCCTCCGTCAACTGCCGCCCTTCCAGCCTGATATCAAATTGACATAACCCGGCGCACCTACCCCACAGGCAATGGGCTCCGGGCCTGTCCCCCGACTTCTCGCAAAAGGACGCCCTATGACCACCCTATTCCATCTCCTGGCTTCAGACTACAGATTGCACGACCTCTTCGGGCAGGATCAGGAAGCCACCACCACGCAACTCTGGATTCTCGAGATCGATCGCGCAGGCGCTACGGAGCTACGCTTTCTCTATGCTCGTTCGCTGGCAGGCTGTCATCAATCGCATAAATGGAGCGGCAGCTGCAGCGCTAAAACGGTCCTTTACGACGGTTGCTGGGCGAGGACCCATACCCTCACGTTGCACACTTCGACGCAGCGCCTGAAGATCTTCCTGGATTACTTGTTTGCCAACACCACCCTGCATGGCGCCAGTCGAATGGCCGATATCCACCTTGATGACAAAGTGGAGAAAAAGCTCGGCAGCCTCCTGTTCGGGGAGAAACCGGTAGCACGATCGGTCATGCACCTGCCGACGCGGGACTTGTTCCAATTCCGCACGCGCCGCTTGAGCCCTACTGCCTATGCCAGCGTCGATAGCGCAGCCATCTCCTGCGACGGCAAAGCAGAGACGTTTGCCATGCTGGAGGGGCTGGATAGGACGCTAGCGAAAGCCGCATGTGAGCGTCTGAACGCAGACACAGGAATGGACTTCACGGCGTTGGATGCCTGGCGGATCGGGGACTTCGAGTTCATCTGCAGCCCTAACCAGAGTCGCGCCGAAAAAAGCAGGTACGACATCACCTTGAAAGGCGATGACGCCTCTCTGGTTCTGTACGAGGCATTCACACGCGACCCCACGGATTTATTGGTCGTGATCAATGCTTATAGCGACGACAGCGTATTGGCCACTCACACCGCAAGACTGGGCAAGGATGAAGGCTACCCCCGCACGCATCGCTTCAATCTCGAAGCCCTGGAGAAGCAGATTTGCACATCGTTCACCCTGGAAATCTACGCGCTCAGTGCTTCGGGCGACGTGTCCTTCCTGGTGCTGCAGACCGGCAGTTACTTCGTGCGCAGCATGAATCTCAATATGCAGGTGGTCGAGCCTGTCCGAGCCAATGGCCGATTCGACTGGTTGAGCAAGCAGGTGCCGGCAAAGGAGCAAGCGCAACTCCAAGCCACGGCGCGAGTAGGCCGAGCACTGCGCGACTCACGCTCCCAGCTTGGAGGGCATGCTGACGATCCATGGGTAGCGCTCAACAGATCCATTGAAACCACCATGAAGCAGTTGTGCCCAGCGCCGTCCACCGGCCGTTTCTTCCTCACCCTGAGCGACAGTGGCGGTACTAGTCGGATTGAGCTTTCGCAGTGGTTGCGTCAGGTCTTCGAGAAGCACCACGATGCGCAAATCGCCTGGTTCGATCCCTTCATGGAAGATGTCGGCATCGAACTGCTGCACCGAATGGGCACGGCCACGGGCGACTACCTGATCATTACCACTGAAAAAGAGCCGAATGCCCCTGGCAACGCCGGCGCGCAAAAGCCCAGCCGAATCGGCAAGCTTCTCGACCAGTGCGCAGGCTGGGGCAATGGCTACTTCGGTAACGTACGGTTGAAGGTACTGGCAGTTCCAGAGAGCAAGATCCATGATCGAATGATCCTGATCCGCTCCGCCAACGGTCGGCCATTGGCAGGCTATCAACTGTCCAATTCGATCCAGCGCGCCAACGACAACTATCCTCTGTTGGCTACGCCCGTCCCTTTGGATGTGATGCCACAGGTGTTCGACTACTGCGACCAGATCCTGCAGAGCACGGTCCACGGTGACGGCAAGCATGCGCCGTCAGCGAAGCTGATCTTCGACTCGGCATCGTTCAGCGAATCAACAGACGAGCCAGAGGCGAACGCCCTGCACCAACGCTCCTGTTTCAGCGCCGCCCCCAGGTCCGGAGACGTGCTCGCCTGGTGGCTGGATGATGCAGAACTTGCAGGCTCGTCCGGCGCTGAACTGATGGCAAAGCTCGATGGAAAAGGCAGGTTGAGCGACGGCCGGCTCGAACCGGAACTGTTCGAGCAGATACCCGCCAAGTTTTGGTCGCAGGGCCTACCCCTCGAGGAATTCCACACGGCCTGGGACGCGCTTGGCTACGTCCTGGCGCACTGCTCGCAGGAGCCGCTGTACGTAGCTGACCCAACGCCCCTCGCGCAGCCCTTGCAGAGCGCCTTGCTCGCGCATCTTGAGCCGGCTCGGCGCGATGCGCTGCAGCCCAGGACGCGCAAGGCGCTGTTGGACCTTGAGCACTACCGCGCACAGCCACTCGCTTCACTGCTGCTGTCAGCCGCCAACCCCCATGACGCGTTCAGCTATTCGCCGCCCGACACGGCGTGGAGTGACTACTACGCGCTCAAGCTGCTCTGGACTCATGCACCTCAGGCACTCGTCGACTGGTTGAGTGAGGTCTGTGCCAGCCCCATCAAAGGCTTGCGCCCAACGCTGCTGGTCATCGAGGCGCTGAAGCTTGTTTGTCTCTCACTGAGTTTCGACAAGCATCATGAGCGAATCGAAGCCTTGCTGCGCAGTGAGTCGAGCATCATCAACTGGGTAGGCCTGGATGCGTTCAAGAACGCAATCAACGATGGCTCTTGGGGCGTTGAAACGCTTGGCCTGATTGACCAGGTTCGGCCTGCCAGCGTTCAGCGAACGCTACTTTGCTGGCTGATCAACGAAGCGAACTATGTAGGGGCGGACATCAAGCCTGCATTGATCGCCAAGCTGGTGCAGTCTATCGACGGTCCGCTGACCGACCAGCAACTGGACGACCTTGTGCAACCGCTGCGAGGACGCCTGGGCAGGTTGCACCAGCTCACACCGTGGATCCTCGAATCGTTGCTGGTGCCCCTGCTGGAGCAGCAAAGCATCAGTTGCACCCAGGTATGCAAGGCCTGGTTCAACGAGCTGGCAAGCCAGTGGCGCGAATCGCTCACCGAGAGTAAAAGCTTGTACTTCAAGCTTGCTGCCGATGGGGCCTTCACCGATGAGGTCGCCTTGCTAACGCGCTATCTGGAGGATGAGGAGCAAGCGCAGATGGTCCAGGAGCTGTGGAGAATCTTCAACACGTTAGCGCGTACGATTCACCGCCCCTTCAGCGCTCAGGTCAGCTGGCAAGCGCATATCAGGGCGCATGAAGTGAATCTCTGGCTCTGTGGGTTAGCCAGAAGAATCGATGCGCTGAGTGAAGTCCGCACGCCCTCCCTCACCGAGCTGCTGCGCGAGAGCCGGGCAATCATCGATCGACTTCCTGAAAGGTTCCGGGATTATGCCGCCAGCGCTGAGTTGCTTGGCTATGTGGAAGGCGACGCTGGCGAGCTGGAAACTCACCGCCTCGCTCAGGTCATTCAGCAGGCTGTTAGCCACTAGCTGCGCGAGAGTAGCGAGTGCCACCCTGCGGTAGCGATAGCGGAGATCGGCGCTGCGGGCCTACATTTAACGTTCCAGCTGAAACGAAAAAAGACGCCTAAGCGTCTTTTTTCAAGATTTAAAGAACATTGAAGCCCTGTAAATCGATATATGGAGCGGGAAACGAGACTCGCATCGGGCTTGCGAGCTGTTGAAATACAAAGCTTTTCAGCCATCCCTTAATCTGGGATAGACTCAATTCTGGACTCATTTTGCAGGCCGAGCAAGTGACTGGATCTACGATTGGTAGGCTTGAGCAAATACCCGGTCCCCCAGATTGATAGCACACCCGTCCAATCTGCCTGCGCATCTGGGTTAGGGCCACAGAAGGCGGGCTTGTCAGCCAGGGACTTGTCCCGGCTGGCTTCAGCCAGTAGCTGAACTATTCCTTGCCAAGCGATGCCCTTTCTCAAGCAGAGCCAAGCCGTGTACGGTGAGCTCTCGCCCCTCGACGGTATCGGGTGCATAACCTTGTAGGTAAGCGAGTCGTTCAGCCACACGCCGGTTGAACCACGCTACCGGCTTTCCTGTCGCCTTCATGACGGTCAAGTCGGCAGTCAACGCCTTGATTACCCGCCTCTGTAACGCAACGCCCTTGAGTGGTCCTGTGAGGGCGAACGCAATGTAGAGGACGCCGAGACCAGCTATGACACCGATGCCGGTCGTAACAGCTTGATCAACTGCAAACGTCATGTAGTTGCTAGGCTGGGTCGATACCGCCAGCGTCAGGCAAAAGCCCAGTCCATACGGCGTCAAGGCAGGCGACGTCATCGCCATCAGGCCAAGAAACAGGGGGCCTGCCAGCATCATGATTAAAGCTGCAAAATGATCAGGGCCTTGGGCAACCGTTCCCAACACAAAAAAAGTTGCCACCGGTACCGCGAGGGCTACCCCTGCCATCAGTTTACGAACGATCATCGCCGGCGCCGGTGCCGAACCGAACATTTGCGAGAAAAGAGTGGGCAGTACCATCATCATGATCAGCGCTGGGGCACCATCGGACAGGATCCATACGTAAGCTACGGCAAGAAACACCATTGCATTGCGCAGCGCCGATGTTCCGGCGGTCCGCCAGTCCCTGTGCCTTTTCAGGCGTGGGCCCGGCTCATGGAAATGTTCATTCTTCTCCAAGGTTTCATCTGAAGCAGACATCATCGCACTGGCCCTGGCCAACTCCCGAAACGCGGTGTCGAGGTCAGCCTCGCGGGTCTCACAGAATCTTTGGCTTAGCTCAGCCAGAAGCTGCAGCGGGGAATGCTGTGCACCCTGATCTGTCTTGTGCACAGCCAGCAAGCCTGCCCAGCTCGCTTTGTTCTGCCTGAACCATCGCTCGACTGTCTGGCCACAGGCGATCACCGTCAGGGCAGCGTTCGCTATATGCAGAGCAGCGCGAATGGTGCTGGCCCGCTCGTAGCGACCGGCGTTCGAATCATCGCTGATCGTGGTGACCAAGGCGATCATGCTCAGACGCTGCTGGTGCAGCGCTGCACGATCTAGCTCTGGCTGCAGCAGCAGTTCGAGGTGACCCATGCTCAAAGCCTGCAGCCGTTTTGCATGACCTTTGACCAGGGTTTCAACCCGCCAGGGAAACAGGAACAGGCTCGAAAGCGTTGCACAGCTTGCGCCTACGATCACCTCGGTCAGCCTCGCTCTGACCACCAAGAATATTGACCTGCTGGAAGTGGTCGCCGGATCGGCTATCGCGAACATGACAATCAGGATGGCCGTCACCGAAACGAGTGCGAGCCCAAAGACGAAATTGACATGCCGCTCGGTTGAAGCTAGCGCAGAAGTGAAGGCACCGCAGACAGCCAACGCACCGATAGCCAGCGTCGGATAAGGCATGAAGTTATCCAGAATGAATATCGCCACCGCTGAGCCCAGCGTTGAGCCAAGGATCAAGCACAGTGCCTTTTCCATGACGAGGCCGGTTTCAGGGCGCGCTTGTAGCATCATCGAGGCGACCATCGCCCAAAACGGCTTGTCCAGATCCAGACCCATGGAGACGGCGAGAGCCAATGCGACCGCAGACAACCCTTTCAGCGCAAAGAGAACGCTGCGCAAGTTCGGCTGCAGGTAATGTATGAGCAAGGATCTCATCGGCCAGCGACCGCGCCATGGACAGGTACAAGTCTCACCGAGACGTTCATGCCTGCACTCAAGCGTACTTCACGCGGCACGGATTCGAGCTGGATATCCACGGGTATCCGTTGCGCCAGCCGAACCCAGTTGAATGCCTGCTGCACTTGCGGCAGCAACATGGGGTCGGATTGGGTGTTCGTGTTGGCGACGCCCTTGGCGATGCTCGTGACCCGCCCTGACAAGATCGGCCCACCGCTCATCAACGCGATATCAGCCGTGTCTCCTTCGCTGATGCTGGGCAACTTGGTCTCCTCGAAATACGCGGTCACGTAGAACGAGCCATCTTTGATCAAGGAGAATGCTGGGCCGCCCTGGGTCACATAATTGCCTTCCTGCAGCCGGATATTGGTGATGGTGCCATCTGCCGGGCGGTGACTCGGGTACGTGCGAGATTGATCCGGGCTGTTTCCCACTGCGCCTTGGCTATTTCATATTCGGATTTGGTGAGCAGTACCTGAGAGCGGGCGTTGTCTAAATCCTCGGCGCTGATAGCGTTGATTCTGGCGAGCGGAACTCGCCTGCGCTCCTGGCCGGCGGCTAGTTGCCAGGCATGTTTCGCATGCTCCATCTTCGATTTCGCTTCGTCAAAGGCTGCCAGATATCGGGCAGGATCAATCACGAACAAGAGGTCGCCCTTCCTGACCGCCTGGTTATCCCGAACACTCAACCGGGTTACCCAGCCGGCAACGTCAGGAGCAACCACCACGACGTCTGCACGCACGCGCCCATCCCGAGTCCACGGCGAATATTGATAGTGGTTCCATACCCACGAGCCAGCAAGAATCGTAGCGGCGGCGATCAGCAAGGTCATCGAACCGCGTAGTACCCCGCTCATTTCAAGCCCCCATCCAGAATGGACATGGCCGCGGCGACATAGCCTGTGAAAAGCGCGAGCCCTAACCAGGCGGGTCTGACCTGGAGCAGCATTTCCAGCCGCCCAGGGATCAGCCGAAGCGTCATGGCCGTGAGCAGCGCCGCGATGAGCACGCATACCACCATCGGGCTTACCAATAGCCCTGCAAATGAAAACTCCCGAAGCACCGCCCACCTCATGACCTGTATCGCAATGTGGTCACTGTATCGTGAATTAATGCGTATCGCAATGTGGTACACTAACCGAAAATTTGGAGGTGGCCATGGAACCATCGAATCAGGCAGGCACCAGCGACGAACGTGGTGGTGGTATTCAGGTGATTGCACGTGCAGCCAAGATATTGAATTTGCTAGGCAAAAGGCCCGACGGGCTGAGCCTTGGAGAAATCGCTCAGGAGGTTGGTTTCCCGCGTTCCACGGTGCAGCGGATTGTGGGCGCGCTGGAAGAGGAAGGCATGATTCGAAGCGAGGGCGTAGGCGGTATCCGTCTGGGTGCTGGCCTGCTGCGGCTCGTAACCCACGGGCATGCCGACCGCGTCACGATTGTCCAGCCGTGGCTTCAAAAGCTCAGCGGCAGCGTTCAGGAAACCGCTGTGCTATCTCGTGCGGACGGGCTTCGGCTGCTAGTGGAACATCGCGTGGTGGCTGATCGTGAACTGCAGGTCATGCCCAGGTTGGGGCTGCTCGATTTGCCACTGCCTGGAACATCAGCGGGACGTGCGCTATTGGCACTGGAAGATGACGATAAGATCCGGAGCATGATGGTCAGTGCAGATGCGGCAAGTTACCCGCTCGATGACCAGATATTTCAACAGCTGAATACAATCCGCCAGCTAGGTTTTTCCTGTGATCATGGCGAACTGATGGAAGGTATCACCACCACTGCAGTCGCTTTGGATACGGTGCTCGGCTGCTTCGCCATCTCGATGCCGATCCCGACGTTCCGCTTTGAACGAGATCCGAACCGGTACACCGATGCACTTCTGGCGTGCAAGGCAGGGCTGGCCAGCGAGATCGGGCTTGAGCGGTAGTCAAGTCGCTGATGGCTGAAGCCCAGCGCCTCGGCCATTACCAGATCACGAAGCGCTCAGCTCACATCCGTAGGCACAAACAAAGCGAAGCCAACCCATGGCTTCGCTTCTTGCATTCACAGCGCTATGCCTACAGCGGCGTCCAAGCGGGCGCATACCCCAGTTGAGACAGGAAATTACCCAGCGCCTGGCTGGAAAGCTGGACACTCATGGTGTTATCGAGCGGATGCAGCAAAAGCCCGAGGCTTAGCTGGAGTTCACTATCGATAACCAGCTTGACTGCGCGCTGGGTATCGTTGATCAATGCCAGAGGGCTCAACGCACCAGTCTTGACACCGAGCGTCTCGAACATCTGATCCTGGCTCGCCATGGACAGCCGAGCAGAGCCGAGTGACGCCCGAAGCGTCTTGAGATCTAACGCCTTGTCAGCAAGGGTCATGACCAGAAAAAGCTGCCCGGTTTTATCGCGCAACAGCAGATTCTTGCAGCGTTCACCTTCAAGCGTCAGTTCCAGTTCGCCTGACTCGGCCATGGTCAGGACGGCAGCATGGGTCTGGACTGCAAACGCCAATCCCATGCATTTCATTTCTGCCAGCAATTGAGCCGGATTCACCACATTTACTCTCGTTAAACCCGCAAGACACGTAGCGCGTATCTTGCAGGTTGTTGTACTGTCAGACGTCGAAGACTGGTCGCGACGCTTTTTCAATGGCCGCCATCGCTTCCGCTTCGCTCATCACGCCGGCCTCTTCCATGATGACGAGCAACGACCGCCCTTCGCTCACCGATTGGCGGGCCAGTTTACTCACCTTCGCATAGCCAAGCTTGGGCACCAAGGCCGTTGCCACTGCCATCGACTGGGTGAGGTGCGCCCTGTTTCGCTGCGCATTCGCCGTCAGGCCGGCAATGCATTTTTCACGGAATTGTCTGACGCCCTTGGTCAGCAGCGTAATGCTGTCAAACACCCGAGAGGACACTACCGGTTCGAAGTGGTTGATCTCGAGCTCACCGTACTGAACCGCTTGGGCGACGGCGGTATCATTGCCGATCACAGCGAAGCTCAGTTGGATCATGGACATCGGCAACACAGGGTTGACCTTGCCAGGCATGATCGACGAGCCGGCCTGGGCTTCGGGCAACTTGACTTCCGCCAATCCGGCAACCGGCCCCGAGGAGAGCACGGTGAGGTCGGCCGCGATTTTGGCGATGGAAGCGGAACAGGTACGCAACTCACCCGATACCCGCGAGAACACATCCATGTTCTGCATGGCATCAAAGGAATTCGATGGCGCCTTGTAGGCCACGCCGGTGATGGCGGCCAAATGTTGATACACCGCGGCTCGGTATGCGGCCGGCGCGCCGAAGCCCGTACCGATCGCGGTACCGCCCAGAGGCAGCGTGTGCAGTTTGCTCCGAACCCCGGCCAGTTCGTCGGCCAGGCGGTGGGTCAGCGAAGCGTAACCGGAAAACAGTTGACCCAGGCGCATCGGCTGCGCGTCCTGCAGGCACGTGCGGCCCAGGTGCAGGATGTCAGCAAACTGCAGCGCCTTGCGATCGAACTCGGCGGCGAGCAGCCCGACTTCCGCGATCAGCCCGCCCAGCATGGCGTGGGTGGCAATCTTCAAGGCAGCCGGATAGACGTCATTGGTGGACTGCGAGCAGTTCACATGATCGTTGGGATGCACGACTTCGTAAGAGCCCGCTTCATGTCCAAGCAACTGCTGGGCACGGTTGGCGATGACTTCGTTGAAGTTCATGTTGGTGGACGTGCCGCCTGACCCTTCCAGCAAGTCAACGATCAGAGAGCTGTCACAATTGCCTGCAATCACATCCTGGCAGGCCTGGGCGATCGCATCACATTGAGCGTTGGTCAACACGCCGCAGTCCAGGTTGGCCAGGGCAGCTGCCCATTTGACCTGGGCAAACGCGTTGCGGAAATCCGAGTAGTGGGCAACCGTTAGTGGCGAAACGGTCAAGTTCTCGTAGCCACGCAGCGAATTGACGCCATACAGCTTGTCCGCAGGAATCTGGACTTCACCCACATAGTCACGTTCCAGACGTTCTTTCACGCTATCAAAGGTGTTCACGGCTATTTAACCTCGGCAATATTTATCAGTGTTTCAACACCAAACCCCAGTGCGGTTAGGCGGGGCAAAAAGGTGTTGAGCACTACGTCATGAGCAATTTCACATGCATCGGCAAAAAATGAGCTGTATTCATCGCGGCGGGCTACGAGGTACAGCGAACGTTGCAGTCCCAGGTCGGGTGTGAGATGAACTGCAACATCGTTCACCCAATGGGCGGCCTGCAAGAAACAGATCGGGCTGGTCACCGCCCAACCTATGCCTTCAGCGACCATCGAGGTCAGCGCATCGGCATTGTCGAGTTCCAGGCGATTGGGCACGCGGATATCTAGGCCACGCAAATGCCGCTCAGTCTGAAGACCCACCTGAGAGGCCCTGTTGAAACGTACTACGGGTAGAACATTGGCCAGCGCGCGGAGCTCTTCCATGGTGGACATCGTCGGCCGGTTGTCTTTAGGCGTGATCACGAAGTATCGCTCCGACAGGATTCGATACCGCTCCACGTTCGCATCCATGAGCGGGTCACTGGTCACGATAAGATCCAGATCCCTGCGCAGTAGCGATTCGCCCTGCTGAGGGCTCAAGCCGGTTCGAATCGACAGTTGAGACACCTTGCCCAAAAGCCGCTTGGTGAAAACCGAACCGCAGGTGGCGGCGAAGGAATCCACCAAACCGATCCGAAGGTCCGGTTTCACACCGCGGCCGGCATCCAGCACCTGTGCCTTGAGGTGAGAGAGCTCCTCGCTAAGCAAGGACCCTCTATTCTTCAGCGCCATGCCAAAGGGGGTAAGCGTCATTGGCCGCGTCGAGCGGTTGATCAAAATGACGCCCAGCTCCTCTTCCAGCTGCCTGACCATTTGCGAAACACCAGACTGGGAGATCCCGAGACGCACCGCCGCGCCCGACATGCTGCCCGTCTCTGCAACCGCAATGAAAACCTGCACGGCGTACATGTCGATAAGCTTGTCGGTCGGCATAGGCTCTACTCGTTCGGAATCGTGAGTCGGTCAAACTGGTGTCAGCCGATCTTGCGCCCGGCAGGAGGCACTGCGCAGGCCTCAGGCGGCAACGCCCCATGGGTATCGGTCGTGACGGCAGACAACTGCTCTTTGCTGGTCTCTGGCGCAAACAAATGGCACACCACACCACCGATCAACAAAACGGCGACACACACACCCAATGCCACGTGGATACCGAGGTCCTGTACGGCGATAGGCAACAGGAAGGTAGCAAAAGCAGAACCAAATCGGCTTGCCGCTACGGCCATGCCGATGCCCGAGGCGCGCAGGTGAGTGGGGAACAGTTCTGGCGGGTAGACGAACTCCAGGTTGACGGCTGCAGCCAGTACACAGGCGAAGAAGCCGAAGGCGATAATGGTGCCAACCGGACCGAACCCGGCAAAGGCCAGGACGGCAAGCCCCATCGCACTCAAGTAGAACGTGCCAACCAGAAATGCGCGGCGGGAAATTCGGTCGATGATCATCAGGCCAAGCAATGCACCGATCATCAGCAACACGTTGTAGACCAGGCCACCGACAAACTTGTCCTGAACGTTGAGGGCCTCGAGAACACGCGGCGCGAAGGTTCCCAGCGCAAAGAACGGAATGACCTGGCAGGTGTAGAAGACGCAGCCGACAATGGTGTTTTTCCGCCACCGCTTGCTGAACAGCTCGGACCAGGCACCTTCGGTTTTCGTGGGAGTCGCATTCGGGGCTGGCAGATAAACGTTGGGGCCGAATTTATCGCGGATGATCGCCAGCGCTTCTTCTTTGCGACCACGAGCCATCAGCCAGATTGGAGATTCAGGCACGCCCATTCGCAGTGGCAGGATCAGCAATGCAGGGATGCCGCTGACCGCGAGCATGATGCGCCAGGCGTCCGGCCCAAGATCACGCAGGACGAAACCGATTAGGTAGGCCGCGACGTAACCTGCCGCCCACGCGGCCGCAAGAACGCTCAACAGTCGCCCGCGATAGCGCCGCGGAGCGAACTCCGTCACCAAGGACTTGCTGACTACGTAATCGAAACCGAGCACCAGCCCAAGCAACAGTCGTAGAACCAGCAGTTGTTCGGGTGAGGTGACGAAGAATTGTGAGGCGGAGATGGCGGCGAACAGCAACATATCCCAGGCGAAGATTTTTCGGCGTCCGAATTTATCTGCGAGGGGGCCTGCAACCAGACTACCAATAAAGAGACCTGCGAGGGAGGCTGCACCCAGCAAGCCCATCCAAAGCGCATTCAATTGGAGGGGGCCAGCTGCCATGCTGACTGCAATGCCGATAATCCCTAATACGAACCCGTCACTGAACTGTCCACCTGTCCCACTGAATACCGTTCGTACATGGAAACGGCTAAGGGGCAGGTCTTCGACCGAAACTTGAGTGTTCATGCGTGACTCCAGATGACATTTTTGTACTTGTCTTATGTGCCGGTTGTAATCCGGCGTGGCTCCGAGTCTACGCCTGTGAAATTACAGAAACAGCATATGCGTTCGCCCTATCAGGATTCCTGATACTGACTACCGGAATCTTTAATTCTTTCAACATTCAAATTTCGCATCATCAAATCTCATGATCGGCATTGCACAAATGTAAACGCCGCGGCCCAGGGCCACGGCGTCTCTTTGCTGCAGGCATCAAGCACTAAAAAGCTGCGGCCTCCCCTGTCACAGCGCGTTAACGCTGCGATTAACTAACCTGCCAGATCACGCCGCGCTGAACATCTTGTGTGGGTCGATAACAAATTTCTTGGGCACACCAGCATCGAACTCACCGTATCCTTCCGGAGCTTGATCCAGGCTGATCACCTGCACACCGACTACTTCGGCAATGTTGATTCGGTCCCACATGATCGCCTGCATCAACTGACGGTTGTACTTCATCGTGGGGGTCTGGCCAGTGTGGAAGCTGTGCGATTTCGCCCAGCCCAAGCCGAAGCGGATGCTCAACGCCCCCATTTTTGCAGCAGCATCGTGCGCGCCCGGGTCTTCTGTCACGTATAGGCCAGGAATACCAATCTTGCCGGCTACACGGGTAACCTGCATGAGCGAGTTGAGCACGGTTGCTGGCGCTTCCTGTTTAGCGCCTTCGTGGCCGTGGCCGCGAGCTTCGAAACCTACTGCGTCGATCGCGCAGTCCACCTCTGGTTCGCCCAGAATATCGGCGATCTGTTCGTGAAGCGGGGTGTCCTTGGTCAGATCGACCACTTCGAATCCTTGTGCCTTGGCATGAGCCAGGCGCAGCGGATTTAGGTCGCCAACGATCACACAGGCAGCGCCCAGCAGGCGCGCCGAAGCAGCGGCGGCTAGGCCGACCGGGCCGGCACCGGCAACGTAGACAGTGCTGCCTGGGCCAACGCCCGCTGTGACGGCGCCGTGGTAACCGGTCGGGAGAATGTCGGACAGGCAGGTCAGGTCACGGATCTTTTCCATGGCCTTATCGCGATCAGGCAGTTTCAGCAGGTTGAAATCCGCGTAGGGCACCAGCACATACTCAGCCTGGCCACCCGTCCAGTCGCCCATGTCGACATAGCCATAAGCCCCACCCGGGCGATCCGGGTTGACGGTAAGGCAGACACCGGTGTGCATTTCTTTGCAGGAGCGGCAACGACCGCAGGCTACGTTGAACGGCACCGACACCAGGTCGCCGATCTGCATGCGCTCGACATCGCTGCCCTTTTCGACGATCTCACCGGTAATCTCGTGCCCCAGCACCAGGCCGACCTGGGCAGTGGTGCGACCGCGAACCATATGCTGGTCGGAGCCGCAAATGTTGGTCGACACCACTTTCAGAATGACGCCGTGCTCGATCTTCTTACCGCGCGGGTCCTGCATTTTCGGGTAGTCAATGTGCTGCACCTCGACCTTCCCTGCGCCCAGGTACACCACACCTCTGTTATTTGCACTCATCTACTACCTCTCTTTTTGGTAAAACTCGTTTACTTCAAAAATCGATCTTCGAATGGATACCGCGTGAGTACCTCACAGCCGTCATCCGTGACCAACAACTGGTTTTCAAGCTTGATGCCGTCCCGCCCCCCGACCTCACCGATATAAGCCTCCACGCACAATGCCATGCCCGGTTCCAGTACGCCTTCATAACCGTACGATTCGACATCCTCGGGATAACGGATGCACGGATACTCATCGCACAGGCCGACCCCGTGGAACATCACGCCATAACGTTGAGCGCGGCATGATTCGGGCAGACGATGACCGAGCTTGGTCAGTTCAGTGAATCCAACACCTGGACGAACCAACTCGGTGTTGTGATGAATGTGTTCGAAGGCGATCTGATAAAGCCGTTTCTGTTCTGCAGTAGGCTGCAAATCCCCGCAGATCCAGCTACGCGACATATCTATACACATGCCATAGACACCGATCAGATCGGTATCGAAGGACACCAGGTCTCCGTCACTCAAGACCCTAGGCCCCGACTCTTGATACCAAGGGTTGGTGCGCGGTCCAGAACTCAAGATGCGCGTTTCGATCCACTCGCCGCCCCGACGGATATTTCCTGCGTGAAGTGCCGCCCATACATCGTTTTCCGTCGCCCCCGCATGCATCGCTTCGCGCATCTCACGAATGGACGCTTCGCAGGAAGCCACAGCACAGCGCATGGCCTTGATCTCTTCGGGCCCTTTGACGACCCGCGCGTACTCGGTTACCTCTTGGCCGCTGCAAACCTCCACGCCGAGAGCATCAAGTGCTCGAAGGCCGGCAACCTCGATGCGATCGACAGCCAACCTACGATTGGCGCCCCCGTGCGTGCGTAGGAGTTCATCCACTTGCCCAGCAAAACGCTTGGCATGCTGATCCGTACGATCGCCCGTTTCGAAGAAGAAGAACGAGGCTCCGCTACGCAGCTCGCTGACCAGGGGTAAATGGGCCGAGAGGTGTTCGCAACCATGGAAATCCCACAGCACCACATGCCCACTGGCAGAAACAAAGCAGGCCCTGGCCGGGTTGTGAGTGGTCCACAGCTGCATGTTCGTCGTATCAGTGGCGTAGCGAATGTTAAGCGGGTCGAACAACAGAATGCCCGCAACGTCACGGGCCTGGAGCTGCTGAACCAGGCGTCCCAGACGATACTCGCGCATCGTCGGGAGATGGGGCACCGCCAGCGATAATGCTGCCCATTCAGCGAAAGCCAATGGCGTTGGGCCGATTTCAGTACGGTCGTTGTTTGCTGAAGAGCCGTCCGGACGATGCCGGGAAGGATCGATACGTCGGCTATTGGCAGAAATGGAAAATGGTGTACTTCCCATAGCTCACGGTTGTCCTGATGTTCTTGTCATTTCACCTTGGCACCCGCTGCGCGACCGCCTGGAATTATTGTCCCCAGGCGACGCGGTTGGTGCCGTTCGGTGTGGGCAGGGGTTCGGTCAGTTGCTTGCCTGGGCAGCAGCGGCGCGGGCCGCTTGCAACCAGCCATCGAATTCCTGTTGATGGGCGGCAATCCATTCTTTGGTGTGACGCTGGATATCGGCCACGGATTTCTCCCCCTGCTGCATTTTCAGGTTCTGCGCGCTTTCGTCAGCAGCCGGGATCTGCATCACGGAAAGAAACTTGACTGCTGCAGGGTTTTTCTCGGCGAAATCGCGATTGACCAACGCCTGCACCTTGTCCAGCGCGAAGCCGAGGTTCTTACCCTCATAGACCGTGTTGACCGTGTTATCGCCGCCGGGCAGGTCAGTTTTGGGCACCTGCAGCCAGACGACATCTCGCCCTTCCACCAACACACCTGCAACCCATTGCGGAACCCAGGTGTAGTAGAGCACCGGCTTACCTTCCTTGAAGCGAGAAATCGTGTCCGCCATCAGGGCGAAGTATGAGCCCTGATTGACATGAACCGTTTTCTCCAGATCATAGGCCTTCATCTGATGGGCGATGACAAGCTCGCAACCCCAACCGGGATTGCAGCCGGTCATATCCGCTTTACCGTCGCCATCCGCATCGAAGAGCTTCGCGATTTCAGGTTTTTTCAGGTCGGTGAGGTACTTGATGTTGTATTGATCGGCTGTTTTTTTGTCGATCAAGTAACCCTGCAAAATTCCAGGCAGGATGTTGCCAACCTTGATCATATTGGCGTCGCCACCGGCTTTCTCGTAGAACGCAGCGTGCAATTTGTCCCACGCATTCACGGTAAAGTCGGCATCACCATAACCGACCGCCAGCACCATGGTGGCGTACTCAGTCTCCTTGGGCTGTTGAACTTTGTAGCCAAGCTCGCGCAAACCCGCCAGGGCAACTTCTCCGCGGAAACGCTCCTCATCGACGGTAGGAAACGCTGGAGTGATTTTCACGCCCTCCCCTGGCTTATCCGCTGAAGCGTTGGCCCCCAGGCAGAACAAGCTCAACGCCACGGCGCAGGTGCCGTGAAAGAACTGACGGGCAAATTTGGACTCGAACATCTTCGCGTACCTTTTTAGGATTGTTGGATGGACTGCGGCAGATAGAACAGAGCAGCTCAGGCGGTCTCACGCCGAACGCGTGGCGGGTTTTTGTTGAACAAGCGAAGGACAAGGCCAGTAGGGCCGGTGTGGTACCAACGCCGGCTCGGGTCAGCACTTGTGCGGGCGCCCATGGCCTGAGTCAGGCGGTCGAGGAAAATCGCCAGCAGAACCAGCCCGACCCCACCGACCGTGGCCAGGCCCATGTCCAGGCGGCCGATGCCGCGCAGCACCATCTGGCCCAGGCCACCGACCGAAATCATCGACGCGATCACCACCATCGACAGCGACAGCATCAGGGTCTGGTTCAGGCCGGCCATGATGGTCGAGGTGGCCAGCGGCAGTTGCACGCGGGTCAGCATTTGCCGTGGCGTGCAGCCAAAGGCGCGGGCCGCTTCGATCTTGTCTTCCGGCACCTGGCGGATGCCCAGGTTGGTCAGACGCACCAGCGGCGGCAGGGCGAAGACGATGGTCACCAGCACGCCGGGCACGTTGCCGATGCCGAACAGCATCACCACCGGTACCAGGTAGACGAACGCAGGCAGGGTCTGCATGGCGTCGAGCAGAGGCCGGATAATGCTTTCCAGGCGGTTGCTGCGGGCGCAGACGATGCCCAGCGGAATACCAATAACCGCGCAGAAAAACACCGAGGTCAGCACCAGCGCCAGGGTGGTCATCGACTCCGACCACACGCCGATCAGGCCGAGCAAGGTCAGGGTGATGAAGCACAACAACGCCATGCGCTTGCCGGCCAGCTGCCAGCCCAGCAACGACGAGAGGATGATGCCGATGGTGGGCGGGATGCTCTGCAGGGTGAACTCGATGCCATTGAGCACCTGGTCGATCGGCCAGCGAATGGCGCGAAACACCTCACGGAAGTTGTGCACCAGGAAGTTGAGCGTCGCAGTGACCCAGTCGCCCAGCGGGATGGTGGCCGCCTGGAACGGGTCGAGAAGGCTGAATTCGGACATGAGGGCTTACCTCTTTGTTGTTTTAATGGCGGCTCAGGGTCTGCAGCAGCTCGTTCTTCGACAGCGTGCCCTTGAAGGCACCCTGTCGATCGAGTACCGGCACCGGGTACGGCAAGTCGGCGGCAATGCCCAGCACCTCGTGCAGCGGCGTGTCGGTGTACACCGGGCGTTGCTCGTGCAGGCTGTAGCGGTCACTGGCGGTAGCGCCGTTGGCGTCGGTATCGACCACACCCAGCAATTGCCCGCGGTCGTCGACCAGGTAACCGAATGGCACACCGGCCTGGAAGCTCGGCGCCTTGCCATTGACCTTGCACACCACCGCCGGGTCGAAGCGGGCCACATCGCCGGCCTTGAGCACCCGCGAGCTGTCGAAGCTCTTGAAGAAGGTGCGCACGTAGTCGTTGGCCGGCTGGTTGATAAGCTCTTGCGGGGTGCCGATCTGCACCACGCGGCCGCCTTCCATGATGGCGATGCGATGACCGATGCGTATGGCTTCCTCGATATCGTGGGAAATAAAGATGATGGTGCGCTGCTGCTCGGCCTGCAGGCGGATCAACTCGCCCTGCATCTCGCTGCGGATCAACGGGTCGAGTGCCGAGAACGCTTCATCCATCAACAGGATTGCCGGGTCGTTGGCCAGCGCCCGGGCCAGGCCCACGCGCTGCTGCATGCCGCCGGACAGCTGGTGTGGGTAACTGTGCTCGTGGCCGGCCAGGCCAACCTGGCCCAAGGCTTCTCGGGCGCGGCTGTGGCGTTCGCTTTCCGGCACGCCGGCAATCTCCAGGCCGAAGGCGGTGTTTTCAAGCACGCTCATGTGCGGCATCAACGCAAAGGACTGGAACACCATGCCCATTTCCTTGCGCCGAACATCGAGCAAGGCTTTGTCGGAGAGCCCGGTAATTTCCTTGCCGTTGAGGTGGATGCTGCCGGAGGTAGGCTCAATCAGACGATTGAACAGCCGCACCATGGTCGACTTGCCTGATCCGGACAAACCCATGATGACGAAAATCTCACCGCGCTTGACGGAAAAACTGGCGTCAAACACACCCACCACATGCCCTGTGCTTTTGAAAATCTCATCTTTGTGCGCGCCCTTTCTCAGCATATCCATGGCCAATTCAGGACGCGGCCCGAATACCTTGAAAATATTCTTTACCGAAAGGATTTCATTGCCTTCACTCATACGACCCTCTTTATTATATTTGTGACCAATTCGCCGACTCGTTACACGAGTCGACACACAACTGGCAGGTCGCTCTGCAGGTGCGAGCGATACATTAGACGAGGCGCCCTGCTCGTTGAGCACGGGCAGTGATGCACAGAACTTCCGTGATTAAATTACTTAGCTTGCAATCCATTTTCATCTCGACTTAACCACACTTTAGGCCAGACGGCGCGGGCCTCATTGTATGCCTGAGTCAAAAAATATAATTTCCAGGCAGACGCGAAAGAACATGCGAGCAAAGCGCTATGCATAACTTCAGCTCACCCATCCATAACCCGACGCCAAGGTGAAAATTTTTGTAGCGACGCGCTGTATGGCACCTTAATCTGTCCCGCGCACAGTACTAAGCCTAGACGTGTTCGGGTGCGCTGTGTCACTAAGCTATGCCTTGTTTAGCCTTACGTCTTGACCAAGCTCCTTTTCAGCACCTCGCTCGGAACCTGTATGAAAAACCACGAGACGAATAACAATCATAAAGGCTATCGGCGCATCATCCCGTCCATGACTGCCTTGCTACAGTTCGAGGCTGTCGCGCGCCTTAACAGCTTCACGCTAGCCGGAACGGAGCTGGGAGTTTCACAAGCTGCTGTCAGCAAGCAAATCAGGCTTCTGGAAGAAAATGTCGGTACCCAGTTGTTTCAGCGCATGCACCGCAATATCTACCTGACCGAAGCAGGACAGACGCTGTTCGCTATCATTTCGGAGGCGTTGCAGAAAATTGCCAGCGGGTTCGATCAGATCCTGGAAGGTAATGAAAAGGAGGAAATCGTCCTGTCCTCCACCGCGCCCGTGTCCCAGTTCCGGATAATGCCGCGCCTGAATACGCTGGTAGATGCCCTACCCCACGTCAGGCTCAGGCTGTCGACCCAGATGTTTCTGGGGGACCTCAAGGCGCCGGATTTCGACATGGACATCCGTTTCGGCAACGGTCACTGGGATGACGGTGAAGCCATCCTTTTGTTCGAAGAAGAAGTCTTTCCGGTGTGCTCTCCGGCCTGGCTGGCTCGCAACCCCATGCCATCAACCCTTGAAGATCTGACCACCGCTGGGCTGTTGGACGCCGAAGCCACGTCGGAGGGCTGGATCACCTGGCCGGCCTGGTTCAAGGAGCTAGGCGCCAGCTACTCGAAGCTGACCATCAACCTGCGTTGCAGCCTTTACACCGATGCCATTCAAGCTGCTGTCAACGGTTACGGCATCGCACTGGGATGGGGAAGAATGGTCGATCACCTGATTGACAGCGGTGATCTGGTCAAACTTGAACCTTTCGTCGTCAGGCCCAAGAAGTCGTATTATCTCATCGTTCCAAAAGGTCGTCCCGTAACAGCGAACGTGACCGCGGTGGTGCAGTGGCTGCAGAGCAAAGCGGTGCCACCCACCAAGAAAATCGTCACTGAATAACTTAGGGTTATGCAAGCGTAAGAATTGGTGCGTTGACGAGATATGGCGGTGCTCAAATAATTCACTGGCGTTCATGGCGAACTAAAAAATAAGAGCCCGTGAGGATTACAATGAGCACTTCCCCTATCAAAACGCATCGTGAGTTGCTGGACTCGCGCAAGCCTGGTTTCGGTATGCCTGGCGAACTCTATAGTCGCCAGGACGTATTCGAAAAGGATCTTGAAGTCTTCTTCCACAAGCACTGGATTCTGGTTGCCGTTACCGCTGACGTCGCTGAGCCTGGCGATGTTTACACGGTCGATATAGGCAAAGCGTCGATTATCGTCGTGCGTGACGACGACGAGCAGGTCCGTGCGTTCCGCAATGTCTGCCGCCACCGCGGCGCACGCCTTAAAGCAGCCGGCAAGTCGACTGTCGGCATGCTGGTCTGCCCTTACCACCAGTGGACCTATGACCTGGACGGCAGCCTTAAACACGCCAAGCATATGGGCAGCGATTTCGATCCTTCATGCCGCAGCCTGATCCCCGTCAACTGCGAAGTGATCGGCACCCACGTATTCGTTTGCCTGAGCGATACGCCGCCAGAGGACATCAAGGTCCTGGCGGACACCATGCGCCCACGCTTCGAACCGTTTGACCTGACCAAGACCAAGATTGCCTACGAGCTCGATTATGTCGAGAGCGGGAACTGGAAACTGGTGATGGAGAACAATCGCGAATGCTATCACTGCGAAGGCACTCATCCTGAGCTGATCGTTTCCTACCAGTCGGAAGACCTGGGTGTAAGCCTGGAGGAAATGACCGAGGAGCAGCGGGCTTCCTACGATGCCTACCAGATTCGTAAAGCAGGCATCGAAGCCGACTGGGAAAGCGACGGTCTGCTCTATGCCACGGTAGAACACCTGGCAGACGATGCCCCCACCCAATTCCGCACTCAGCGCATGATCATCGCGGGTTCCGGCGAATCGCAAACCCTCGACACCAAGGTGGCGTGCACCAAGCTGCTCGGCAACCTCACCCGCAAAGATCTGGGCGATACCCATATGTGGGGGAACAACGGCTGGACGCATGTGATGAGTGACCACGCCATGATCAGCTGGATCTTCCCGCTGTCGCCGGACAAGACCTTGGTCCGCACCAAGTGGCTGGTTCACCAGGATGCGGTCGAAGGCGTCGATTACGATCTCCAGCGCCTGACCGAAGTGTGGGTCGCTACCACCCAGCAGGACGCAAACCTGGTCGCGATCACGCACAGCGGCACTCAGGATCCAGCATTTGTACCTGGGCCCTACTCTCAATTCACCGAGCCGTATGTTGACCAGTTTGCACGCTGGTACTCCACTCGCCTCGCGGCTCACGGGGTTTAAGGGTGATGGGCATGATCGAAAATATTGCCAGCCTGCGGGCTGATCAGCGCTTCGCCGACACCGATCACTGGGCGACCTTTGGCGTGCAGTGGGCGAGCGGTGAAACCAAGCGAATTGAATGCCTGACCGTCGTGGACGAAACGCACGACGTCAAGACATTCGTGTTCCATTGCCCTGATTATCACGCGCTGGCATACGAACCAGGGCAGTTCCTCACCGTGTCGCCGGTCGTGAACGGCGAAAGCATCTCGCGGTGCTATACCCTGTCGTCGACGCCGACGCGCCCATTCACCTTCAGCATTACGGTGAAGAGGGTACCGGGCGGCATCGTCTCCAACTGGCTGCACGACAACCTGCGTGCCGGTGATGCGCTCGTGGCTTCCGGCCCGGCCGGCATCTTCACGCCCATAGCCGCACCGGCCAGAAAGTTGCTCTACCTCTCGGCGGGCTCGGGGGTAACGCCGGTGATGGCCATGACTCGCGCCGCTGCGGATCTGCACGCCGACCTGGATATCGTGTTCGTGCACAGCGCCCGCACCCCGAAAGACATCATTTTCCGCGATGAGTTGTCGCGCCTCGAACGCTCCATGCCGCGCCTGAAGACCTTCTTCTTCTGCGAGAGCAATGGGGACGAACCGGACTGGCAGGGGCCAACGGGCCGGTTGTCTGTCGAGCAGCTTCAACAGCTGGTCCCGGACTTCCTCGAGCGGGAAGTCTTCACCTGCGGCCCGAAAGGCTACATGGACGCGGTCAAGGCCCTGCTGCAGACCGGCGGCTTCGACATGAGTCACTACCATCAGGAAAGCTTCGACATCAACGCCGAAGTCGTGGTTGAAGTTGAAGCAGCTGCGTCGATCGAAGCAGCGCTTGGGACGGACACCTTTACGGTGCGCCTGGCACGGTCAGGCAAGGAATTCACCATGACCGCCGACCAGACCGTACTCGCTGCTGCAAAAAAAGCGGGCGCAGTGGTGCCGTCGTCTTGCAGTCAGGGCGTATGCGGCACATGCAAGACCGCCGTCTTGGAAGGCACCGTGGAAATGCACCACAACGGTGGCATCCGCCAACGCGAGATTGATAAGGGCCTGCGGTTGCTCTGCTGCAGCCGGCCGACCTCTAACCTGGTTGTCGACCTCTGACTCCGAGCGGATGCCCTACTCCCATGCAGAGGCGCCCTGGAGACCCTGAGCATCACCCTTCCAGGTGAATACCTGGTTTTGGCTGGTTCGCGGCTAGCGCCGCGCGCCAGCTTTTTTCGTTACGTTTCGATCAGTATGCCGAGCTGATTTAAAGCTTTCAAAAATAAAAAGGATATAGCCGATGCGTGCAAAGCAAGGCCTTTTAAAAGGCCTGAACCCCACCGTGACCGTTTGCTCACTTGCCCTGGTCATGGCCTTCGTCATTTTCTGCGGCATCTATGGAGAATCAGCCACAGGCGTTTTCAAACTCGCCTCGGACGCCATTCTCGACAACTTCAAATGGTTCTATATCTCCTTGGTCAGCGGCGTCTTGCTGGTGCTAGCGGTGTTGGCCATGAGCCGATACGGCACCCTGCGCCTCGGGCGGCCTGACGAAAAACCCGAATATAGCTTCGCGGCATGGATCTCCATGTTGTTCAGCGCCGGCATGGGCGTGGGCCTGATCTTCTGGTCGGTCGCCGAACCTGTGCTGCATTACGCCAGCAACCCATTCACGCCAGGCTTCACGGACGAGTCCGCCAGCATGGCAATGCGCATCACCATGCTGCACTGGGGTCTGCACCCGTGGTCGATCTTAACCATCATCGGTCTGGGCCTGGCCTATTTTGCCTATCGCGAAGGCCTGCCCCTGGCGCTGCGCTCGATTCTCTATCCGCTGATCGGAAACCGGATCTACGGCCCGATTGGTCACACGGTCGATATCGTCGGCGCGGTCGTCACAGCTTTCGGCGTTTCCCAAGCACTGGGCCTCGGTGTCGAGCAGATCAACATGGGGCTGCACCACGTCTTCGGGTTCCCCGTCAGCCTGAGCTTCAAGCTGTCGATCATCGTCGTGGTGACGATCATTGCATCCATATCGCTTCTTGCCGGTGTGTCCAAGGGGATGAAACGCCTCTGCACACTGAACATGTGGATCTCTCTGGGGCTGGTGGCCGTGGTGCTGGCGTTGGGGCCAACCAACTTCATCATGAACCTGTTGTTCGAAACCACCGGGGATTATCTGCAGAACATCGTGGGCATGAGTTTCTGGACCGACGCTCAGGCGGGTGGCGAATGGCAGAAGACCTGGACCGCGTTCTACTGGCCATGGTGGATGACCTGGGGCCCCTTCGTGGGGCTGTTCATCGCCAAGATTTCTCGAGGCCGGACCGTCAGAGAACTGGTTTTCGGCGCGCTACTGGTACCCACCATGGTCACGCTGATCTGGATGTCGGTATTCGGGGGCACCGCCCTGAAAGACGAACAGCAGGCGCGCCATGCCTACGCCAACCTGCCAGTGACGGAGCAGTCTGCAGCCGCTGCGTTCAAAGGCGGCCCGATCCTTGAAGAAACCCGACGCGAAACCACTACTGCCATGTTCACCTTCCTGGGAAGACTGGACGGTCCGACCGTGGGCGGCATCCTGAGCCTGATTGTATGCCTGCTACTAGCCGTGCACTTCGTTACTGCAGCCGATGCCGGGACGCAGGTGATAACGACGCTCAACTCGTCCGGGTCGCTGCACCCGCCAAAGTGGATACGCATCCTGTGGTGCGTACTGGAAGGGGCAATCGCGGGGAGCCTGATCATCGCGGGCGGGCTTCTGGCCATTCAAATGGCCAGTATCGTGGTCGGCCTGCCGATCGCTGTGTACATGCTGCTTACCGCCTACACGCTTTGCCGCAGCCTGCTATCGAACAAGGATGTCATTGACGCCCCTGCGGTAGTCGAGACTTCCGGCACCAGGGCACCTTCGGCAACAACCATATCGGCCGATTGATCGACGAAATGACCATCGGCTGTTATGGGAATAAAAGCGCACGCCGCGGATTCGATTGGATCTGCGGCGTGCGGTTTTCAGTTTGGAGTCGGTTGCAAAACAGGCGCAGCCAGAACCTTCCATGAGTCGTCCCGGCCGTTATATTTTCACGCGGCGATGGGTGCGATAGTGACTCAAACAACATCTAAAAGTAGATTCGCATGTACAGAAGCACTTCCACCCCTGCGGATGACAATGGCTGTGGCTGGTTCCACCTGAGCCCGGCCCGCACTCCAAAACCTGGTCACAAGGGCCGCAGCTCGGCACGCTGGGTTGTATTGGGTGCAGGCTTCACAGGCCTCGCAGCGGCACGCCAGCTCGCCTTCCATTATCCCGCCGACGAAATCATTCTGATCGAGGCCCAAGTCGTGGGCTTTGGCGCGTCCGGGCGCAACTCCGGCTTCGCCATCGACCTGCCTCATGACATTGGTGCTGCGGACTATATTGGCCCGCTGCCGACTGCCCGGATGAATCTGAAGCTTAATCTGCGGGCGCAGGGCATCCTTGAGCAGTTGATCAAAGCGCACGGCATCGACTGCCAGATAAGACCGGATGGCAAGTATCAAGCTGCCGTTGAAGCCAAGGGGCTTGCGGTGTTGGAGGCATATCGCAGTGGCCTCGAAAAGCTTGACCAACCCTATGAAATGATCGACGCACAAGATCTTCCCGATCATCTGGGTACACCGTTCTACAAAAAAGCGTTGTATACCCCCGGCACCAAACTGCTACAGCCAGCGGCACTGGCCAAAGGGCTCGCAGAGACGCTGCCGGCCAACGTTACCCTCTACGAGGGCACGGTCATCACATCTATCGAACAGGGCGACCGCGTCACGCTGAGGCACGACGCCGGCGAGATCATCGCCGACCAGTTGCTGCTCACCAATAACGCCTTTGCCTCGCACTTCGGTTTCCTGCCGGGCCGCCTGTTGCCTATCTTCACCTACGCGAGCATGACTCGCCCCCTGACGGCAGAGGAACAGCAGCGACTCGGCGGCAAGGAAACCTGGGGCGTGATTCCCGCAGATCCATTCGGTAGCACATTACGTCGTACTCCCGATCAACGCCTGCTTGTGCGCAACAGTTTCAGCTTCAATTCCGATGGTCGTGCCCACCAGCGTTATCTGGATCGTGCCGGGCGCCAGCACAGAGAATCGTTCGAACGACGCTTCCCGATGCTGTCAGGTTTGCCGTTCGAGTACACCTGGGGCGGTTCCATGTGCTTGTCGCGCAACCACATGTCGCACTTCGGCTCACTCGCGCGCAATGTACATGGGGCGCTGTGTTGCAACGGCCTGGGCATCACCCGGGGTACCGTGACCGGCACCTTGCTGGCCAACTGGCTCGCCGGCGAACGCGATGAGCTGATTGATTTCCTGTTGTGTGCCGAAGGGCCGAATCGCAACCCTCCCGAACCGTTTCTGAGCGTTGGCGTCAACTTGAATCTGCGCTGGGGTCAGCACCGCGCGGGAATGGAAAGCTAGGGGGACGACATGCAGAGCCTGGGCATTATCGGTGTAGGTGAGCTGACTGAAAGCATCGTCCGTGGATTGCGCAGAGGCGGGTTTACCGGCGTGATCATGGTGTCTCCGCGAAACACGGAACGCGCCCAGACTCTGGCTGCAGAATGCGCATGCCAGGTTCTGCAAGATAATCAGGCGGTCGTTGATTGCAGCGAAATCGTGGTGCTCGGCGTCCGGCCAGAGCATATCGCAAGCTTGGCAAATAAAGTTCACCTGAAGCCCGGCCAAAAGCTGATTTCGCTTGCGGCAGGCATAAGCCTGAAGCAGCTGCGCACCGCGTTCCCGCAAGCCGACTGCGTACGGGCAATGCTCTCATGCGCAGCCAAGCTCAACCACTCGACGGTGGTCATCTGCCCGCCTGATGCGACGACGGCGAACCTGCTCGAAACGCTGGGCCAGCTGGTGACTTTGCAAGACGAAGATTCGTTCGAGCTTGCAACCGTCGCAGCGTGCATGAACAGCTGGTTTTACTTCTTGCTGCACGATCTTGAGCAATGGTTGAGTGAAAAAGGATTGCCCGCTGACCAGGCACGCGCCCTCGTGCTTGGCAATATCAAGGATTGTGTAGGCTCTGCGGAATCCAACCCCGACAAGAGTCTCCAGTCACTAGGCTGGGCAATTGCCACTCCGGGGACGTTCTCTGCCGAAGGGCTGTCCGTGTTGATGCACCAACCGGTAAGCGCCAACTGGGGAGCGGCCTGTGAAGTTGTACTGGACGCACTTCTTACCCGAACTCGACCACCGCAGTAAAATATCAAAAAGCCCTTTTACTGTTATGACTTGTCCTATGCGTTATATGGCCTGTTAACAATCGATGCCATAGTGACGCACGGCAGGATGCCAAGGTGCGCAAGTCACCCATTGGGCAAGGCGCCTCCCCGCTAGTTATAACCCGCATAGTCGACTCGCCATCGGGCCGGTGACTGTGCGCGCAATAAAAACAAGAGGTAGTAAATGTCAGTTTCAAAACGCTCCGTCGAGGATGCTCCACTCAATGCATTTCACCGCAAACTGGCGGTCTATTCATCGGGGGGGCCGTTTCTTGACGGCTATGTATTAAGCATTATCGGCGTTGCCATGGTGCAGATTTCAGGCGCCCTCTCCCTTACTGCTTTTTGGGAAGGCCTGATTGCAGCATCCGCCTTGATTGGGGTCTTCCTAGGTGGTTTTTTAGGCGGGTGGTTCACTGACAAGTACGGCCGAAAAATCCTGTACCTGGTTGATTTGATCGCCATCGTAGGCTTTTCGGTCGCACAGTTCTGGGTGGAGTCCGCCTGGGCCTTGTTTGCCTGGCGCTTGCTGATCGGTATCGCTGTCGGCGCTGACTACCCGATCGCCACATCCCTGCTGGCCGAGTTCTTGCCCCGCAAGCATCGTGGCCCCTTGCTGGCTGCCATGGTGCTTATGTGGTTCGCAGGCGCCGCAGTCGCCTATCTGGTCGGTGAGCTCTTGCTGCGTGTCATGGGTGATGACGGCTGGCGCTGGGTCTTGGCCAGTGCGGTAGTACCCGGCGCACTATTCCTGATCGCCCGTTCCGGCACCCCGGAGTCGCCACGCTGGCTGCTGAACAAAGGGCGCGCGGCTGAAGCAGATGCGGTGATCAAGAAGGTATACGGGCCCTCGTATTCCATCAGTGATCTGCCAGAAGCGGTAAGCGAAAAGCCAACTTCCGTGTGGTCGCTGTTCCACTCCGGCTATGGCAAGCGCATGGCATTCATCACGCTGTTCTGGACCTGCGCCATTGTTCCACTGTTTGCCATCTATGCGTTTGCCCCCAAAGTCCTACAAGCATTGAAACTGACCGGTGACTGGGCCAGCTACGGCTCCATCGCCATTACGTTCCTATTTACCTTGGGCTGCCTCCTGGCGACCAAGCTGATCAACCGCATGGGCCGGCGCAAGATGCTGATCCACAGCTTCCTGTGGTCAGGCTTGTCCCTCCTGCTGCTTGGCATGTTCCCGGACGCCTCCCCTACCCTCGTACTGATCCTTTTTGGCGGGTATGCGGTCATGATCGGCGGCGCTCAGGTACTGGAATATGTATACCCCAATGAACTCTTCCCGACCGAGATCCGCGCGTCCGCGGTGGGGCTTGCAACATCGCTCTCGCGCATTGGCGCAGCGGTCGGCACTTATCTGGTGCCTATTTCACTCGCGTCGTTGGGCATTGCCAACACCATGTTCGCAGCGGCTGTGATTTCGCTTTTTGGCGCACTCATCTCCTGGTGGCTGGCCCCAGAGACGAGCAAGCTTGACCTGCAGCAGGCTTCTTCACTAACTCACGCCAAAGCAGGCAGTTACTAACCAACCTGAACGACCGAGACACCAAGGAGTACCTGATGACCCAAGTTCTTACCGTTGTACGAAACGCTGCCGAGTCGGCACTGGGTGAAACCTCCCCAGCCAAACTGCCAATCGGCGACATCGTCGCCGTGGCGGCCACCGGCCAGGCACACACCGATGAAGCGGTCGGCGCCAGCATCGGCGTGTGGGAAAGCAGCGTCGGCGTTTTCCGTCGCCATTTGAAGAACCGCGAATTCAGCCACATCGTTAGCGGCTGGTGCACGTTTACCCCAGACGGTGGCGAGCCTGTCGAGCTGCGCGCGGGTGATGCCGTGCTATTCCCAGAGAACTGTGAAGGCATCTGGGACATCCGCGAGCCACTGCGCAAAACCTACGTACTGTTCTAAGGAGGGGGTCATGATCGAAAGGATCAAGCCTGGCGCCCGTGCCAGCCAGATGGTGCTCATAAATGGGCGCCTTGAAACTTCAGGCATCGTCGCCGAAGCGCCCCAAGGCAATATCAGCGAGCAAACGCAATGCGTGCTGGCCCAGCTCGAGTGCTGGCTTTCGGAAGTAGGCGCGAGCAAGAAAAACATCTCGCGCATTCAGATCTGGCTGGCCAACATGGACGACTTCGCCGCCATGAACGCTATCTACGACGCTTGGGTCGGCGACGAGCCGCCGGTACGCGCGTGCGTAGGCGCGCAACTGGCCGCGCCTGAGTACCTCATCGAGATTCAGGCTTTCGGCGAGATGCCGTAACACCGGCCTTTTCGCTCGGAAATCGCCGCAGCCACAGACTGCGGCGTTTTTTTGCGCTGAATTTACAGCTCAGGATCCAGACCGACCCGCTCGTTGCCCCATTCGAAGCGCTCCACCTCGTGCCGACGCTTGCGGAAGCTGTAGGGCGTTTCGCCGTACTGCTTGCGGAACCAGAGTATGAAATGGGAAGCGTCCGAGAAACCGCAGGCCAGCGCAATGGTAGTAATGTTCTGACTAGTATTGACCAACAAGCGCCTGGCGTGATCGAGACGCAGCTTGCGCCAATAGTTGGCGGGAGGTTCTTGCGTATTGGCGACGAACTCACGGTGCAACTGTCGAGGATGCGTACCGACAGCACTGGCAACTGCCTGGATGGTAAGGGATGACCCCAGATTCTCGCGCATGAAAGCGATGGCTCGTTGCACCCGGTCGTTTTGATAGACGCCTTCTTCCGGTCGGGTCGCCTCCTCTTCGTTTCGCTCCTCGACCAATAGGTATTCCAGGCCTTTCTGTGCCCGGATCGCTCCGCAGTGGCGGCGTATCAGGCTGGCTGCCAGGTCAATGGCGGTGCCACCGGGACAGGTGATGATCCCCCGATCATCGACATAGTTCTTGTCGATCACCGCAGTGGACAGCGGGAAGCGCTCCTTGAATTCTTCTCGCAGGGTGAAATGCAGCGCACAGCGCCTGCCATCCAGCAGCCCCGCCTTGCCCAGCACGAAAGAACCGGAGCACAGCGCGATGATTGGAATATTGGCAGCATGCACTTCCCGTAGCGCGTCGAGCAGCCAGTCCGGCGGGTTGCGCGTCTCTCCGAGCAGTCCCCCGGCAATCACGATGTAGTCATACTGGGCCCAGAGGTTCAGGGGCTTGGTCGGTAAGATAGGCATGCCGCAACTGGCCACAATGGGCTGGTCATTCAGCGTCATCCAGTCCCACTGACAAAACACCTGCTGGCTGCGGAAGGACTTGTCCGCCGCGAAGCGCAAGGAATCCACCAGCCCGGCAACGGGTACCAAGGTGAAGTGATTCATCAAGACAAAGCCGACCCTCAACTCTGGCTTGATGGAGGCAGGAACGCTGCTTTGTTCTTCGGATTCCCGGACCACTGCGAATCACCTCGGCGTGTTGGACTGCTCAATTCTAAAGCACCCCTGCGGTCCTACATATCATATCGATCTCAGCTAATGGGAAGTTTAGGACATCCGGTGCGAATAAGCGCAAGCGTACTATCAATTGTCATGAGCGTAATATCTAGGCGGCCGTTTACTGAGCATCATGTTGACAAAAACCAACATGCTCAAAGGCACTCACTATGTACCGTGGATTCTGGTATGCCCAGGCACTCGACCTGGACAGCGATCTGGCCCCTGCTCTGCAGGATGCAATTCAAGCGGATGTCTGCATTGTCGGCGGCGGCTTCCTTGGCCTTTGGTCGGCCATCCGCCTGAAGCAGGCGCACCCGGAAAAAACCATCGTTATCGTCGAGCGCGACCGTTGCGGTTCTGGTGCCAGTGGGCGTAACGGTGGCGTCGCCACGAACTGGTGGGGCAAGTACCTGTCAGTGCGTACCATCTGCGGTGACGTCGAAGCGCGACGTATCTGTGAAGCCGCTGAATCGGCCATCGACGAAATTGGCAGCTTCTGCCAGGAGCACGGTATCGATGCCCAGTACCGTAAAGACGGTTGGTTGTGGACCGCCACCAACCAGCGGCAGATGGGCTCCTGGAAAGTGCTGACCGACGGCCTGCAGAAGCTCGATGTCAATCCGTTCCAGGAATTGGACCGTGAGACCATTCGCGGCCGCGTGGGCTCGCCGCTGGTTCTGGGCGGTATCTACGACCCTAACGCCGCTACCGTGCAGCCCGCCATGCTGGCGCGCGGCCTGCGCCGTGTCGCCCTTAAGCTCGGGGTGAAGATCTTCGAAAAATCGCCATTCACCCACCTTGAGCGCGGCAAGAATCCCGTGGTGCACACGGCTATGGGACGTGTGAAGGCCAACCATGTTGTACTTGCACTCAACGCCTGGGGTGCACAGTTCCCCGAGTTGCGTCGCATGATTGCCATCATGTCCAGCGACATGGTGGCCACCGCGCCGGTCAAAGCCAAGCTCGATGCCATCGGCTTCAGTGGCGGCGAGTGCATGACCGACTCGCGCACCGTGCTCAACTACTGGCGCAACACCCCGGATGGCCGTGTGGTGTTCGGCAAACCACTGGGTCAGTTCGCCTACGCAGGACGCATCGGCAACCTTTACGAAAAACCCTCGCCGGCCGCCGACAAGGTCGCTGCCGAACTGCGCCGCCTGTACCCACAACTGCAGGACGTGCCGGTGGTCAGCAGCTGGACCGGCCCGATCGACCGGGCCATGAAAGGCTTGCCGAACTTCGGTTACCTCGACCATCACGGGACCGTCAGCTACGGCATCGGCTTCTCGGGCAACGGCGTGGCGACGACCGTGTTTGCCAGCCGCATCATCAAGTCGCTGGCGACCCATGCCAACGATGAGTGGGCCAACTGCGGCCTGGTGAACCAGAAAATGAAACTGCTGCCGCCAGAGCCCTTCCGCTTCTTCGGCGCGCACATGGTGCGCGATGCACTGGTGCGTAAAGAGTCCCTGGAAGACCACGACCAGGATGCAGGCTTCATCACGCGGCAGCTGGTTTCCATGGCACCCGCCGGCTATGTCCCTGCCCAGAAGAAATAAGTATCAGGATCAGGATCATGAGTGAACACATCGTTTTCCTCGACGACGACAGCCTTGCCGCGTCGACGCGACTCAAACGCCCTGACTGCGAGCACAGCTGGCAGCAGTTTGCCTATACCCATCCCGACCAGGTGCTTGAGCACCTGAAGGACGCTACCGTGGCGCTGACGTGCAGCGTGCCGCTGCGTGAAGAGCACCTGCGCCAATTGCCAAAACTGAAGATGATTTCCCTGGCACTGACCGGCCGCGACATCGTCGACGTCGATTACTGCGATGCCCACGGCATCGAGGTTTCCAGCGTACCCGGCTATGCCGCGAACACCGTCGCCGAACACAGCATGGCGATGATGCTCGAGCTGTTCCGTCGCCCGGCCGCCTTCAGCCGCCTGATGCGCAAGGTGCATGCCGGGCAGGCCGAGTACAAGAACATCTATTTCGACCACCGCATCCGTGATGTGCGGGGCAAGCAGATGGCGATCATCGGCAGCGGCCCGATCGCTATCCGGCTGGCCGCGCTCGCTCGCGCCTTCGGTATGGAAGTGTTGTTCGAAGACCGTGGCGGAAAACGCCCGGGGCCGGACAACCGCCCGCTGGACAGCCTGCTCAAGAGTTGCGATGTGCTGTCGATCAACGCGCCCTTGACGCCTGAAACCTACAACATGATCGATGCCCAGAAACTTGCGCTCATGAAAAGCGACGCTGTGGTCATCAACACCGGTCGCGGCGGCATCGTCAACGAAGCAGCCCTGATCGATGCCCTGCAAAATGGTCGCCTGGGTGGCGTTGCACTCGACGTGGTTGAAGTTGAACCGCTGCATCCAAGCAACCTGCTGTTCGCACTTATCGATCGCGACGACTTCATTCTCAACCCACACATCGCCTGGAGCAGTGAGGATGCCATGCAGCAGCTAATGGATCGCGCCGTCGACAACATCACTGATTTCGTAGCCCGTCACAATACTCAAACAAGGACTTGCACCGCATGACCATCGCCACCAAAAGCAGCTTCGTCGACGGTGCTTTCGTAGCCCTGGACAGCGGCACCGATATCCTCGAAAACCGCAACCCTTCCAACCCAGGTGAAGTGGTCGAGCGCTTCGTGCGTGCTGACCAGTTGCTGACCGAGCAGGCAATCGCCGCCGCACGGCGCGCCCAGCCGGCATGGGCGCGCAGCAACCCGCAGCAGCGTGCCGATGCATTGGACTTTATCGGCACGGAAATACTTGCACGCCGTGAAGAGCTGGCCACCCTGCTCGCCCGTGAGGAAGGCAAGATCGTTCGCGAAGCGCTGGGTGAAGTCGACCGCGCCGGCCGCTCGTTCAAGTTCTATGCCCAGGAGGCGCTGCGCGCCGAGGGCGAGAAATACCAGTCTGTGCGCCAGGACGTCGGCATCGACGTATTCACTCAACCACTGGGTGTAATTGGCATCATTGCGCCGTGGAACTTCCCGATTGCAATCCCAGCCTGGAAGATCGCGCCAGCACTGTGCTTCGGCAACTGCGTAGTGTTCAAGCCTGCCGAACTGGTTCCATCCTCGGCCTGGGCCTTGGCCGAGATCATCAGCCGCTCGGGTTTGCCTGCTGGCGTGTTCAACATGCTTATCGGTCCAGGTCGCAGCGTAGGCGATACCATCATTCGGTCGCCAGAGGTCGACGGCATCAGCTTCACCGGCTCGGAAAACACCGGTCGCCAGATCGCCAGGCTGGCTGCTGAAGGCATGAAGAAAGTGCAGCTGGAGATGGGCGGCAAGAACCCGCTGATCGTGCTGGACGATGCCGACCTGGAGCAGGCGGTGGATGTGGCGCTCAACGGCTCGTTCTTCAGCACCGGTCAGCGCTGCACGGCCAGCTCTCGCGTTATCGTAACCGAGGGTATTCACGACAAATTCGTAGCGCGCCTGGCCGAGCGTACTCAGGCTCTGAAAGTAGGCGATGCATTGCAAGCCTCTACCGATATCGGCCCAGTGGTGGATGGTCGGCAACTGGAGCAGAACCTGTCCTACGTAGCCAGCGGACGTGAACAGGGTGCCAAGCTGGTTTGTGGCGGAGAGCGCATCGAAAACCAGGCTGGCGCCTACTTCTTCACACCGGCGCTGTTCACCGAGGTGACGCCGGACATGCGCATCTATCGCGAAGAGATCTTCGGGCCGGTGTTGAGCGTATTGAAGGTACGGAATTACGAAGAAGCCTTCGCCGCGGCAGAGGACACCGCTTTCGGACTTTCGGCGGGTATTGTCACCACCTCGCTGCGCCACGCCGAACATTTCAAGCGCAACAGCACGGCAGGCATGGTGATGGTCAACCTGCCAACCGCTGGTGTGGATTACCACGTGCCGTTCGGTGGTAACGGTGCATCAAGCCTGGGCTCTCGCGAGCAAGGCACCCACGCCCGTCAGTTCTTCACTCGCGTCAAGACCACCTACCAGCTGGCCTGACGTCACCGGTTCAAACGCAAGCTGTTCATCGCGAGATCGACGCTGGAGTCGGTCTCGTGAAACCTGCTGTACGAACAATTATAAAGTTGAGGTAGTGAGCAAGATGGCCAAGGCCGCCGATGTCGTTGTGCAATGCCTGGAAAATGAGGGTGTCGAGTATGTGTTCGGCATTCCTGGTGAGGAAAACCTCGACCTGCTGGAATCCCTGCGCAAGTCGAAGATAGAGCTGGTGCTGACCCGCCACGAGCAGTCCGCAGGCTTCATGGCCGCCACCTATGGTCGCCTGACCGGCAAGACCGGCGTCAGCCTGTCAACCCTCGGCCCTGGCGCGACTAACCTGGTCACCGCCAGTGCCTACGCCTATTTGGGCGGCATGCCGATGATGATGATCACCGGCCAGAAGCCGATCAAGAAGTCCAAGCAGGGCCGCTTCCAGATCATCGACGTGTGCGGCATGATGGACCCCATCACCAAGTACACCCACCAATTCGCCTCGGCCGACAACATCCCGGCGCGCATGCGTGAAGCGTTCCGCCTGGCAGAAGAAGAGAAGCCGGGAGCCGTGCATCTGGAATTACCAGAAGACATTGCTGCGGAACAGACTGACTCGCTGCCAATTCCACGCAGCCTGCACCGCCGTCCGCTGGCTGAGCACAAGTCAATTGAAGCCGCTCTCGAAAAGCTGCAGAACGCCCGCAGTCCAATTCTAGTGATCGGCGCCGGCGCCAACCGCAAGATGACCGCCAAGGTCCTCAAGCAATTGATCGACAAGACCGGCATCCCGTTCATCACCACCCAGATGGGTAAAGGCGTGGTCGACGAGCGCCACCCGCGCTTCCTGGGTAACGCTGCGCTGTCGTCCGGTGACTTCGTTCACCGCGCCATCGAAGCAGCCGACCTGATCATCAACATCGGCCATGACGTGATCGAGAAGCCACCGTTCTTCATGGTGCGTGGCGGTACCGAAGTCATCCACATCAGCTTCCGCTCCGCCGAAGTCGATGCCGTGTACTTCCCGCAGGTGGAAGTGATCGGCGACATCGCCAACGCCGTGTGGCAGATCAGCGAAGCACTGAACGAGACCGCGCACTGGGACTTCACACGGCTGATGACGATTCGTGAGGCCAACGAAGCGCAGATCGTGGAAGGTGGCGACGATGATCGCTTCCCGGTCTACCCGCAGCGCCTGGTCGCTGACATCCGTCGCGTACTGCCGTCCGAAGGCATCGTTGCATTGGACAACGGCATTTACAAGATTTGGTTCGCTCGTAACTACAAGGCACATAAGCCCAATACCGTGTTGCTGGACAACGCCCTGGCGACCATGGGCGCTGGCCTGCCATCAGCGATGGCGGCGCACCTGGTGCACCCGGATCGACCGGTGATCTCGGTGTGCGGCGACGGCGGCTTCATGATGAACAGCCAGGAGCTGGAAACCGCAGTGCGTCTCGGCATGCACATCACCGTGGTGATCCTGCGTGACGACGGTTACGGCATGATCCGCTGGAAACAGGCCAACATGGGCTTCACTGATTTCGGCCTGGACTACCGTAACCCTGATTTCGTCAAGTACGCCGAAGCGTACGGTGCCAATGGCTATCGGGTCGAAAGCGCGGATGCCTTGTTGCCCCTGCTGGACCACTGTGTTTCCAACCCCGGTGTGCACGTGATCGACTGTCCGGTGGATTACAGCGAAAACGATCGCATCCTGAATGTAAACCTGCGCGAGCGTAGCGCGGCTGTCTGAGGAGAAACGATCCATCCAGTCACCTGAACTCTTGTGGTAACTAGTCCTTCTTGGGACGCGGGCGCTTAGCGCCCGTTTTTTGGAAACCCTTCATCAAAGGTTCAAATCAACCGTCCTTCTAACGCCTGTGGCCTGACAAGCCGCGCCATGGCTAATTCGTAAGCTGATCATGTGCCGCATGTTTCTTAACAATGTCATGCCGCCAACAAGAAATAAAAGATCAGCCGTACTTGGAGACCCCATGACTCGTCCAACTCGTTCGATCGAAGATGTTGCACTCACCCGATTTCATCGGCTACTCACCTTGCGCTCCGCTGGCGGCTCCTTCGTCGACGGTTACATACTCAGCATCATCGGCATCGCCTTGATGCCCACCTCTGCCGCACTCAATCTCAGCAGCTTCTGGGAGGGAATGATCGCGGCATCCGCCCTGATAGGCATTTTCTTCGGCGGTTTCCTCGGCGGCTCCCTGACTCAGCGCCTGGGCCGTAAACGGGTCTACTTTATTGGCCCGATCATATTTGTCGTCGCGTCACTGGCGCAATACTGGGTCAGCGACCCCCTCACCTTGTTTGTTCTGAGGCTGATATTGGGGATAGCGGTAGGCATCGAGTATCCGGTCGCCACCGCAATGCTTGTCGAATTCATGCCCAAAAAGTATCGAGGCCCGCGCCTTGCCTGGTTCATGATCATCTGGTTCGCGGGCGCCGCCGTGGCCTATGGGCTGGGTGAGCTGATTTTGCGCATAGGGGGTGCCGATGCCTGGCGCCTGGTATTGGCAAGTGGCGCAGTGTTCGGCCTGGCGCTGATATGGGTTCGCATGGGCTCACCCGAATCGCCGCGCTGGCTTTTGAGCAAAGGCCGCCCGAAAGAAGCCGAGCAAATCATCAAAGCCGTCTATGGCCCCGCATTTTCGCTGGAAAATCTTCCGGAAGAGCCGCAAACGCAATCGCTTTCCACCTGGTCGTTGCTGCGCGCGGGTTACGGGAGGCGAATGTTTTTCGTGAGCGCATTCTGGACATGCTCGATCATCCCGTTGTTTGGCGTTTATGCGTTCGCCCCTAAAGTCATGTCGTCATTGAACCTGGAAGGCGACCTCGCCTCCAGCGCCTCTTTCGGCATCACCCTGCTCTTCATTGCCGGATGCTCCGTGGCGGCCAAGCTGATCAATACATTGGGCCGGCGAAACCTGTTATTGCTCAGCCTTTTTATTTCCGGCGTATCCCTCCTTGGCCTGGGGATCATGCACGCGAGCGGCCCTGTGGGCGTCCTGGTGCTTTTCGGTCTCTATGCAGTATCCATCGGCGGCGCGCAAGTACTTGCGCTTGTATACCCCAATGAGATCTTTCCCACTGAGATTCGTACGCAGGCGGTCGGCCTTGGTACTTCGCTCTCCAGAATCGGGGCAGCGTTGGGCACCTATCTCGTGCCGATCTCACTTCAAAGCTACGGAATCGAATTGACTATGTACGCGGCAGCAGCCATCACCTTCGTCGGGTTGGCAGTCAGCTGGATGCTGGCCCCTGAAACGCGCTCCATGAGCTTGCAGCAGGCCGCAGCGCTTAGCTAACCAGCACGCAAACGTCCTTCCCAATGCCGCAGTAATAACAAGGCCAGCCCTGGATACTCAGGGCTGGCCTCGTTACATCAAGCACAGCCGAAATCAGTGCAACTCAACGGCCTCTCGTACTGAGCGTACCTGGTCAGCAGAAACCTTACCGGCTTCGTTAGACCATCCCGTGCGCAGGAAGGAGGCAAGCGCTGCGACCTCGGAATCGTCCATCCGGTCGGCAAAACCCGGCATAGGCAGAACCGACGGTGCACGCTCGGTAGAGGGTGTTTGCGCGCCGGCCAGAATGACGTGAATGAGTGCCGACGGGTTTTCAGCATTCACGATCGAGGCGCCATCCAGACGTGGGAACACCCGCTCTGCACCCTGACCGGCAACGAAATGGCAGGCACCGCAGTTGTCGATGTACAACCGCTCGCCCAGGGTCAAGTCCTTGGCCGCAGTCAGCTTGGCGGTGGTCGTCGCGCTGCGTTCGGCCCGCTGCTGGTAAGCCGGCCCCTTAACCGGCGACAACGTCTTGAGGTAGGCGGCCATGGCCTGCAGGTCGGCATCGCTCATGTGCGAGGTGCTGTTGGCGATCACGTCGGTCATCTCACCAGCCACCGAGGCCTTGGCGTTACGCCCGCTGCCCAGGTACTCGACCAGCTCTTCCTTGCTCCAGTGCGGCATGCCACGCAGGGCCGGCACATTCCAGCCATTGAGCTCGGCACCGGTCAGGTAGCTGCCGGCAGACTCGTCCAGGCCTTTCTCCTGCAAGGTCAGTGCACGCGGCGTGTGGCACGAGCCACAGTGACCGAGGCCCTGCACCAGGTAGGCGCCACGGGCGAGCTGGGCATCGCTGGTGCCGGCCACGAACGCCTGCGGCGCTGGCGAGAATAGTGCGCGCCAGTAGGCCAGCGGCATGCGGATCGACAGCGGCCAGGGGATGTCGTTGGCCTTGTTCGGCTGCTTGACTGCGGCAACGCCTTGCATGAAATAGGCGTACAACGCCTGGGTATCTTCGTCGCTGACCTTGGCATAGGACGGGAACGGCATCGCCGGATACAGTGCGTTGCCATCGTGGCCGATACCTCGGCGCACGGCGCGCTCGAACTCACCGTAGGTCCAGTTGCCGATGCCGGTTTGCTTGTCCGGGGTGATGTTGGTCGAGTAGATGGTGCCGATCGGCGAGGCGATTCCCAACCCGCCGGCGAACGGCTTGCCGGCATCGTGGCTGGTGTGGCAGGCCACGCAGTCACCGGCACGGGCAAGGTAGGCGCCCTTTTCGATCAAGGCCGGAGTGACCTCCTGTGTCAGATTGGCTTCGGCATCGCCTGCGCGATTGAGCAGACCGGCCACGATCCAGGCCAGCACGACAGCCAGCATGGCGACACCCAGCAGTACCGATAGAATGGAACGGGCTTTGGCTTTCATGTTTTCGCTCCTCACTCCTGCACCAGCGGACCAGGGTTCTTCAGGTACTGGTCCTTGATGGCCTGGGCGGCGAACAGGGTCAGCGCACCAATCATCGAGGTCGGGTTGGCCTGGAAGTTCTGCGGGAAGGCGTTGCCGCCCGGCACGAACACGTTGTGTACGTCCCAGCTCTGCAGATAGCGGTTGAGTGCGCTGGTTTCCGGCGAGTCACCCATGATCGCGCCACCCACATTGTGAGTAGATACGTACTTAGTGACGTCCCAGTGCGAATCCATGCCCAGGAAGCTTTCGCTGTAGCTGTCCGGGTTCAGCTCGTTGGTGATGTCCAGAACGATCTTGCGCAGGTGCTGCTGCAGCTTCAGTTCGTTCTCTTTCCAGTCGAAGGTGATGCGCAACAGCGGCTGGCCCCACGGGGTCCTTGTAGGTCGGGTCGAGGTCGACGTAATGGTCGCGGTAGGACATGCAGCCGGTGGAGATGCTGATCTTCATCGAGTGGCCGTACCAGTCCTGCATGCCCTCCTTCCAGCCCTTGCCCCACTCGGGGGTGCCCGACGGCAGCGAGGTGCCGATCGGCGCGCCGCTGGCCTGGGAGCTGTGGATCTTGGCTCCGCCGATGAAGCCCAGGGACGGACCGTCGTAGTTGCCTGGGGAGACGTCGTTGAACATCTGCCCGGTGGCGCCGGCGGTGGCGAACGGGTTGAAGTGCTTGTCCTTGAAGAACAGCGTGGCGCCGCCGTTGCTGAGGAACGCGTAGTTACGGCCGACAGTGCCCTCGCGGGTGATCGGGTTGTACGGCTTGCCGATGCCCGACAGCAGCATGAGGCGCACGTTGACGAACTGGAACGCCGCCAGCACCACGATCTTGGCCGGCTGGAACACTTCGTTGCCCTGGCCGTCGATGTAGGTGATGCCTTTGGCGGTCTTGCCATCGACGTGCAGTTCGACACGCAGGACGTTGGCGTTGACCCGGTAGTCGAAGTTGTCCATGCGCTTGAGCGCGTCCATCACCGCGGTTTGCGGCGAGGCCTTTGAGTAGTTCAGGCACGGGTACTTGCTGCAATAGCCGCAGTAGTTGCACGGCGCGATCTGGTTGCCGTAGGGGTTCTTCCAGGCGCGCGAGACGTTGGCCGACGGGTTGGGGAACGGGTGGTAGCCCAGCTTGCGCGCGGCATCGGCGAACAGCTTGTTGTTCAGCGTGTCTTCCAGCGCAGGCAGCGGGAACGGGTTGGTACGGGGGCCCTCGTACGGGTCGCCGCCTTCGATGATCTGGCCACGCAGGTTGCCAGTGTTGCCGGACAGGCCGCAGATCTTGTCGAACTTGTCGAGGTACGGCTCGATTTCGTCCCAGGTGAACGGGAAGTCGCCGATGGTCATGTCGCTTTGCAGGATGCCCGGGGCATAGGCCTGATCGGCGTAGGTCTTGAGCTTGATGTCGGTCGGCGTCGGGCGGATCAGCACACCTCTCCAGTGCAAGCCCGAACCGCCGACGCCGGTGCCGGGCACGAACGCGCCCCATTGGCGAGTCGGCAAGGCGGTACTGTTCATGTTATGACGAACGGTGAGTGCACCGTCTTTGGGCGCAACCATGATTTTGTTACGCACGCCGTAGGCGTACTGATCGGCCGGTTTCGGGTAGGCAAAGTCGGCGTTGGTGCGGTCCTCACCGCGCTCGAAGGCTCGCACTTTCAGGCCCGCCTGAGCGAGCTCGATACTCATCAACGAGCCGGCCCAACCCAGGCCGACGACGGCGACGTCAACTTCGTCATTGGTAATGTGTGACATAAAAAACCTTGAATGGTGTTACTCGGGGCGAAGGAATCAACCGCGTTGGCCGGTCAGGCTGACCGGGCCGAGGGGATACGGGACGTTGTGCTGGGCGACCCATTCCAGGTAGCTGGCGCGGGCACCGGGGAAGCCGATGGCGATCCACGCCTTCATGCCTTTGTTACCGCCGTAGATCGGGTCGGCCAACCAGCCCTGGCGCGTGTGGTTGAGCAGTTCGCTGAAGAACAGCTTGGCCTTGAGCACATCCTCGCCGTGGGCAGCGAAATCGATCTGGCCGGCCTGCAGCTTCTTCAGCACTTCGTCGCGTTGTTCCAGCGCCAGCAGGGCAAAGTGTTGGCCGAGGTTGGCCTGGCACCAGTGCTCCAGCGCGGCGATACCCTTGCGGTAGATTTCCTGCGGGGTGTACGGCAACTGGTAACCCAGGGTTGCCGGCGCGTTCAGGTCGAACGGCCCTTCCAGGTAGATTTCGCTACCCAGGTCACCGGCCAACTGCTGGTCGATGAAGATCGGCACGTTGGTTTCCAGCGCGCCCGGGCCACGGCCATCGGCGGGAATCAGACGATCACACGCGGCGAGAATGAATGTCCACTCGGCCTGAGTGAAAAAAACTGCCTTGTAGCCTTCAAGGCTGGGGGCGGCCAGGTCTGCAGCCTCCGCCGCACTCAGACCGTTCATGCAGATTCCGATGGCAGGCATGGCAATTACTGAAGAAAGCAGAAATTTCCTTCGAGAGGTTTGCTTTGATAACAACATTGATGTTCACCGTTGGCTTATTACGAAACCCGAGATGAAGCATCACCTAACTGCTCTGACCTCACCCGATTACGACAAATAGATGCCAACACTGCGAGCACGCAGACAAGGAGTGCGAGATTGGAAGGAAGGCAGACCTCTGCTGTTCTTGTTTTTCTGTTACAGAAGGCCCAGCTAAACATCACGGAGGTGCACTATATCAAGACTATTTCTTGTAACAAAAAATATTTACAACCGACACCTCTGCGCAACTCATGGCTATGCACACATAACTGTAAGTTATCTATGGATCATTAGAAAAAGTAGGCGCAAACCTTCTCGTTGGGACGATGAACTTTTCATGGTCTCGGCCGCTAGCTACTGCATCTGCACTTCCGCTCATAAAATTCCATTTTTACCAAGCTCCAGGCTGCCGTGGCCAACATCTCCCGATACTGCTTCGGACTCTTGCGAACCCGGTTGGAAAGCCAGGCACGCGAGTAGCTCTCGGACGGACCAATGATCAGCGATGGCAGAAGTTCAGCGGGAATGTGCAAAAGCGTTTCCATGCCGCTCAAGCTGCTCATCCAGGCATAAAGCTTCTCGTTCAGTTGCTTGTTTCTAGTTGCCAACTCGTTCTTCAGCGGCCCGGTTAAAACCACCGAGCGAGCCTGCAACAGGAAGCGGGCCCATTCTGGCTGTTCTTCAACCCAATCGACGTAACTATGCACTAGCGCGTGGATGCCCTGTTCGGCAGACGCGGCGCTACGCAGGTACTCTTCGCGCAATCGCTCTTGATCGTCCAGGGCAGCAAAGAAGAGTGCCGCTACCCCCCCCTTCCTTGCTCTGGAAATGATGATAGACCGCGCCGACGCTCGCTCCGCATTCAGATCGAATGGTTTCGATCGTCGTCGCCTCAATGCCTTGGGCGTTGAACGAAAGGAGGGCCTGACGAAGGATCGCGCGTTTCAGCTCCCCCCCGACGCCCAGGGAAGCCCGTCACGCGACGGGCACACGCTTGAAAAGGTCATGCGCATGCGCCTTTTTATACCTTACAGGCGTTCGCCTTGGGGACAGGCTTCCATACCCTCCAACCGAGCAGGCAGTTTTTTGCAGCAACGCATCCACTGCCACACGCGTCTTGAGCAAAAGGTGCGGAGTCCGAGGCCACTCGGCATTGATCGGGAACTCGACCGCGGTGTGATCAAGCATTAGTGTCTCGAGTTTCCCGGAGCCCAGATGATCAAGCACCAGCCATCTTGGCAGCCATGCGACGCCCAGTCCCGCCAGGCAGGCATCAAGCACAGCCTGCAAATCATCCATCATGATCCTGGCAGTTGGTATGAACTCTGGAACGACGTCACCGATCAAGAACTTCCAACTGAGCATTTTTCCAAACCGCATGTAGCCCCGACGGCCTTGAAAATGGATTGATGGCGGCTCGCGAGGAGATCGCTCAATTACCAGCCTGAAGTGAGCGCTCGACAGCGCTATGCGGCACACAAGTAGATTTGCTCGTGTAATACGTGAGACGAACGGGAGCTGCCTCGATAATGGTAGCTCGCCGAAGTCTGGTGTCAGATTTTCAGATTAAGTGAAACGAAAGCGGTACGGCCAGGAGCCGGTGAAAACATGGGTCGGTCAGCACCATCCCAGAAGAAATTGTCGTACCACACATACTCGTACTCCCGGTCAGTCAGATTCTTGACCTGCAGGTCGAGGCTCAGCGCATCAGAGTGGGTGTAGCGCACGCTGGCGTCGAGCAGTGCATATCCCCCGTATTTGCCCTGTTCATTCAGCGAATCCACGTAATAGTCACCTTGGGCGCGAGCCTGAAGACCGAACCGCCAGTGGTAGTTGAGCTGGTAGTCGGTCCCCAGGTTGCTGATATGACGCGGAGTCGAGAAGACTTCCTTGCCCGCCAGCGACTGGCCGTCAGCGGCGTACGCGCTTACTACTTTCGCTTCCTGTATGGTGTGCGAGCCCCACACGTTCCATTGCTCGGTCACGCTGGCATTGAACTGCAGGTCGATACCCCGGCGTCGTGTTTCGCCGAGACCCACCGAGGTACCTGTACTGGGCATGTTGGCCACTTCATCCGTGGCGTCTTGTTGCCATATGGCGATGCGAGCCTCTGTACCCATTACCGGGCTGAAGTTGACCCCCACTTCCTTGCCCGTGTTGATGGAGGGATCAAAACTCGTCTGGCCCGGCGTCACGTAAGCAGGCGCAGTAGAGCCGGTGAGGATCTGGAACGTACGCCCCCAGTTGGCGTAAATACTGATCTCAGGTGTGAGGCTATAGATGACACTGAACTTAGGCTGACGGATCCAGCCGTAGTCCTGGAGATCTGCGTGGACGCCGCCCAGCATATGAGTTTCGCCGTAGAACCGATCCACACGCATCGCGGGTATAATCTTCAACGCTTCGGTTGGTTGGATGACAGCCTGAACATACCCGCCCACATTATCCAATGTGTATGAGTCGTCGTTTTGAACGCGGGCAGGAGCTGCGTCGAAGTCGGTGGGCATGCGGTAGCGGTAGCGGTAGCGGCGGTACTCATTATCCTGGTGCTCGAGGTTCAATCCTCCATCCAGGGTCACAACGTCAGAAGCAACCCAAGTGAGGTTACTCAACAGGCCTGTTTGTTGCTCGTCCCACTGACGGCGCTGCCGTGGCGCATCACCAACGGGATTACTACTGAATGTGACTTTCCGGTCATCCTTGTAACTGTTGTAGTAGACCTTGTTGCTCAGGCTCAGGTCGTCGCGCATCTGCCAGTCGAAATGCACAGCCAGCTGCTTCATGTCGCGGTCATCGCCGTCATTGGCGTTTCGCGGGTCGGAACTGCGGCGATCCGCATCGAGCTCAGCCTTGGTCATGAAGCCCGCCTCGTCTGCCTCATGGTGATAGAGACGCGCTACCAAACCAAGCTTCATACTCGCTTCATGATCGGTGTAGAACCATTTGCCGCTCAGCGAGTATTTTTCGGAGGTGTCGTGATCCCGATAGCCATCCGAGGTTTGACTGGCCAGGAAATAGTTCTGCGCAAAATTGCCGGACTCCAGCCCAGTCGCCAGTTGAAGTTCTTGGGTATTGAAGCTGCCGTAGGTCAGGCGGCTGTCGACGTAATTGCCGCCCTGCCGGGTAACCATGTTGATGTTGCCGGCGATGTTGTGCAGGCCATAGCGCGTGTCGTTTGTGCCTCGAACCACCTCGATGTATTCAAGATCAAGGGGGAAGACCATATCGATGAAACGCTGGTTCCCGCTATTGACGTTACTGGGCACGCCGTCGATCAACGTCTTGATCCCGTTGATATAACCTTCGCCATTGAATGCCCGGAAGCTGACCTTGCCCGACTCGCCGCCTTGGCGAGTCTCCGTCATTTGAATGCCTGGCATCTGCCCAAGCAGCTCCCAGCTGTTCATGACAGCCTGGTCCTCGATTTTGTCAGCCCCGAGTACATCCACGGAAGTCAGTACGCTACTTCCGGTCTGATAAACCTGTTCTCCACCAGAACCTCCTCCAATGTGGGTCTCGCCCAAAACAATGGTGGATTCTCCTGTTGACGCAGCGAGTGACTCACCAGCGGTGAAAGCTGCAAGGAGCGCAAAGGGAGCCAGATCGGTTTTCATCATTATCCTTAACGCGCGCGCCCACTGCCCTGTCTGAATCCCTCTCGCGGGATTACTGCCAAGGAGACGGCGGCGGTGGTCAGTCGTATAACGGCCGGAGCCCTGAAGCTCCACCAGAAGAAGGGCGCAATTTACGTTATATTATAACTTTTCACAAGCCATCCAACCGGCCTCTCAATGCGTGCTCAATGCCTCGATCCAAGGTGACTCTCTGCGCTCGTGCATGGCAACCAACATTCAAATTGCCACTCAGCCGAGCGGTTCGATAAAGCGTCCTGCACGTTATAGAACCGCATCCAGCCACCACGAAAAATGGAGCGGCCCTGCCCAACTACCGCATTCACAATGAAAACAAGGAAGAACGCGTATGGATAAGAATTTGGCCTCTCTCACCCTGGCGCTCGCGATGTGCGCCCCAGTCAGCGCCGAGGAAATGACCGTTATTTCTTATGGAGGCGTCAGCAAAGATGTACAAACTGAAATTTTCTACAAACCTTTCGAAACAGCTCACCAAGCGAAAATCATCGCGGGTGAGTACAACGGTGAAATGGCCCGCATCAAGGCCATGGTGGACACCAAAAGTGTGAACTGGGACGTTGTACAAGTCGAGTCAGACAAGTTGGTCAGAGGGTGTGACGAGGGGCTGTTTGAACCACTTGATCAGAACCAGTTTGGCGATGCGCAGGCGTTTGTGCCTGAAGCCCTGTCTGAGTGCGGAGCGGGGTTATTGGTATGGTCGATGACTTTGTCCTACAACGCCAATGCGCTCAAAGAAGCTCCGCAGGGCTGGGCTGATTTCTGGGATTTAGAGAAATTCCCCGGCAAGCGTGCGCTACAACGCGGTGCCAAGTTCACATTGGAAGCGGCGTTGATTGCCGACGGCGCTCCCCGCGAGAACGTCTACGAAGTGCTGGCTACATCAGAGGGAGTTGACCGCGCGTTTGCGAAGCTGGACAAGATCAAACCTGCTATCCAGTGGTGGGAAGCCGGCGCTCAACCGATGCAGTACCTGGCCGCAGGTGACGTTGTGATGACCACCGCATTCAATGGCCGAATCTTCGCCGCCCAGGCGTCCGGAGCGCCGATCAAACCCGTTTGGGGAGGCAGCATCCACGCGATTGATTATTGGGCCATTCCCAAGGGCAGCAAGCACAAGGCGCTTGCGCAAACGTTCATCGCCTCGACCTTGCAGCCACAGGCTCAAAAGCTCCACGCAGAAAAGCTGGGTTATGGGGCAGTGAATTTACAGGCTGCAAGGCTGCTGGATGCCAGTGTGGCTCCACGGCTCAATACCTTCCCCGCGAATATCAAGCAGTCGCTGGCGTTCAACAATGAATTCTGGGTCGATCATGGCGAAGATCTGGAAGTGCGCTTCAACGCGTGGCTGGCTAAAGGCAATTAAGGCCAGCCAGTACCTGTCTTGGAGGCCGCCTAGGCGACTCGCTGAGTCGCCTGCGGTACCGGGCCGTTAAACAAAGCTACCCAAGGCAAGCAGCATCAGTAGTACGAGAATAACCTTTCTCGCTACCGCTTCTTCTACATGCTGGGCAATCCGCGCACCCAACCACACGCCCGCTACCAACACCGGCAAGCTCATCAATCCGAGATGTAGCGACTCGCGCCCGAACAGGCCAAGCGCCCAGAAAGCGGGAAGCGCCGCCACATCCATTGCCAAAAACGCAGCAACGATCGACGCCCGCCCCGCTTCCAAGGCCAGCGGAGACCCAAGGAAAAAGACGATGATGGGCGGACCACCCAGGCCCAGCGAACCATTGAGCACCCCTGCCCCTGCGCCTGTTGCAGCGGTCTGCGTGGCCGAGGGCATCCTCTTTAGTTTATATCCAGTGATCATGACCAGACAGCACGCCATTATCAGGATGGCGAGCACAAACTTGACATACTCGGCAGGCAGGCTGACAAGCAGATACGCGCCCACCGGCGTCGCCATGATCGAACTGATGACCAATATTCGAATGGATCGCCAATGCACTTGCCCCCAGAGGGAGGGCAAAAGCTTCACACCGGCAGCAATTTCCAGAACAAACATGGCCGGCACAATCGTCGATAAGGGCAACACGAACGAAAGTGACATGATGGCCAGAAGGGTAAAGCCGAAACCGGAAAAACCCCGCGCAACCGCAGCTACGAAAACACAGCACAGGGCGTAAGCGGTAACTGACGGCGAGACAAGCACAACATCAGAAAGCATGTTTCTTTGAACCTGATCATTGATTGGACAACAATGTGGCGTTGAGGCTCGCTCTCAGCCGGCGAGACTAAGCGGTAGCGGCGCCTAGATTGTGTTATTGACGACACATACGGGATAGTAGCGAACGGACTCAATGTATAAGGGGTAAGCGCGGTGAAGGTGACCGCATTTGTATGCAGATTACGCCTTGCTGTCAGTTCGGGGCTTGGGAAAGCTATTATCTACGTACCAAGAGACCTGCTGACGATCGTTTAATCGAATCTAGCATGCATAGGCGAAGCGATTTTCAAATTACAACCCCAGATCACCAAGAGTCCTCGAGCGCTGGTCACGACACATCGTGTCGTGACCGATATCCATCGCAGAACCAAATCCCTGGCGTATGGTCACCATCTCTTGATGAGATTGCTTTTTGAATTGGCTCGCTCGACAGGGGCCAGATCACAGTCCCCGCCAGCGCTTCCAGGATGAACGCAGCAGGAGGCTGTGTGCCATGATCTCAATAAGAAGCTCCTACCACCCCATCGACGCCGCGATTCTGTGGTGCGACCTCTCCGAGCACGAGGACGAGATTCTTCAAGTAGACCTTTCTCAGCCGGGCAGCTTGCGAAAGCATTTCCCGCAATGGCCAAGCCTGCACGACCACGTCGAGTGTCTCTATGACGCCATTCTCAGCGGGGAATTGCCAGCGACTTACCTCGGCCAGCCTATTACTGCCGAGAAGCACGTTCACCGAGGCTTTTATTCCATTCGGCGCGCCGACCTCCTGCTCTGGTTCATACGGAGCCGCCCCGATCAGAAACCCGCCTTTCTGTTTCCCCAGAATGCTGATCACTCGAGATGCGTCAGCCTGAATGCGCATTTAGCCAAACAAGCCGAGCTCGAGTATGCCCTGAATACGCTTGAGCAGTTGCAGCAAAGCTACGATATCACCGCTGGTGAGATGGCCGCCCTTTCCACGCTCAACGAAAAGCTGAAAACGCGGCTCGAGTCACTTGGCATCCCATCCGAGACGTCCGAAGCCATGCACAACTGGCTGATCGGCGCCATGCTCGAAACCACGCTCGGGAAAAACCAAAACGGTAAGCAGCAATCGATCTATTCCAGCCAAGCAGCATTGGTACAAGCTATTCTGCTGCGCTTTCCCGGTGTGGATGGGTTGAGTAAAAGTACCATTGATCGCCGATTTGCCGACGCCCGCCGCCTTATAGCCCAGGCGAAACGGGGCTGACGCCGCATTGTCAGGGAATGCCCGGCATTGCCTGACAATGTTTTTTACCTTCTTCAGACCTTCACTGACTGTCACTACCCACCACGCGCCACCCGGCGCTAAGGAGTGACATCATGCAACCGACCAGCCCTACCCCTCCTGCAGCTGACCGCCACATCATGCGCCGCGATGAAGTGGAGCAGAAAACCGGCTTCAAACGCTCGCACATCTACAACCTGATGAAGGCCGGTCAGTTTCCGCAATGTCGGCGTATCGGCACCCGTGCCGTCGGCTGGGATTCACTGGAGATCGAGCAGTGGGTCCAGGACCGACTGTCCATGGGGGGCTAACTCATGGAAGTCCTCTCGCTGATCTCGACCAAGGGCGGCGCGGGCAAGACTACCGTCGCCGCCAATCTCAGTGGCCTGCTCGCCGACGCGGGGTTTCGAGTCTTGATGTTGGACCTGGACAGTCAGCCAACCCTGTCCAGCTACTACGCCCTGAGTGCACCGTGTGAGGTCGGGTGCTATGAGCTGATCACCGAAGGGCTCACTGGTGCAGAGCAGGTCATCACGAATACGGTCATTCCGCGCCTGTCGCTGATCGTTTCCAACGACCGGGCGGGCCACTTGAGCACCCTGTTGCTGCACGCCGCCGATGGCCGGCTGCGCCTGCGCAATCTGCTGCCGGCGTTTGCCGATCAGTTCGATGTGATGATCGTGGACACCCAGGGTGCCCGCAGTATGGTGGTGGAGATGGCCGTGCTGGCCTCCGATTGCGCCCTGTGTCCCCTCCCCCCGGAGATGCTCGCCGCGCGCGAGCTTCGTCGAGGCACCCTCGGGCTGTTCGAAGAGCTGGAGCCCTACCGATATTTGGGCGTGGCGCTACCGTCGGTAAAGCTGCTGCTCAACCAGGTCAATGCCAACCGCCGCGACACCCGTTTGATCATGCAGAGCCTGCAGAACACCTTTGAAGGTGATCCGCATGTCAGCGTCTGCGACACGGTCATTCCGGACCGCGTCGCGTACCTCAACGCCGCGTCGCTGGGCCTGCCGGTGCACCGTGTCGAAGCCACGCCACCAGCCGGAAGCCGAAGCCGCTGCGCAGCGGCTGTCATGACCAGCTTGGCGATTGAGCTGTTTCCCGAGTGGGCGGACAAGCTCTGCCTGGCGACCGTGAACGGCCGCTGGCTAGCGCATGCCAACCGCAGTCGACTGGCCGGGCATCGTTGATCGGAGGATGCGAGATGAAACCGCCAACCTCCGAAGACGTCACCCGGCAGTTGCAGCAGACGCACTTCCCGCAGAAGAGCAGAGAACAGCCGGCCAACCCGGTCGGTGAAACGGCAATGGTCGTGACGCTGGAGCAATTGCGGCCCTACGAACTGAATCCTCGTGTCGTGCGCAACCCGCTGTACGACGAGCTCAAAGCCTCAATACGTGAACGGGGTCTTGACCATCCGCCATCCATCACACGTCGCCCCAACGAGCAGCACTTCATCATTCGTAATGGCGGCAACACCCGCCTGAGCATCCTCGGCGAGTTATGGCAGGAAACCCATGAGGAACGATTCTTTCGTCTCCACTGCCTGTTCCGCCCCTGGCAATCCGAGTCGCATGCCTTGCTCGGCCACTTGGCAGAAAGCGATCTGCATGGGCAACTGACATTCATCGAGCGGGCCCTGGCGGTCGCGAAGCTGTTGGACATGCTCCAGGAGCCCGGGGAGGCCCTCAGTCAGCGTGAGCTCGCCACACGCTTGAGCAAGGGTGGGCATCCCGTCTCGCAATCGCACATCAGCCGCATGTTCGACGCACTCGAATTTCTCCTACCCTCCATCCCTCAAGCGCTCTATGCAGGCCTTGGCAAACCCAATATCGAGCGTGTGATTACCCTGCGACGCCGAGCAGAATCGACCTGGAATCAGTATTTCGGTGATCCCCAGCAGTTCGCGCTGCTCTGGATGGAGGTGCTGTCCGCCTTCGATGACGAGACACCTGAGCTGGATGCCAGCGAGCTGCAGGATGAGCTCATCGCCAAGATGGCCGTGTACCTAAACCAATCGCCGCGCGTCCTGGCGCTGGACATCCACCAGGACAGCCGTGCGCTGCCGAACCCGACACCGCCAATGCCGAGCCTATCGCAACAAGGCGCAAACCCTAGCCCAGCACCTCCAGCGGACCAGGCTATTGAGGCGGCGAAAATTCCTGAGGCGCAGGGCGTTGATCCGGACGTAGCCAGTGTCGGAGACAGTCCCAAATCGGAACCGCGGTTGCCGCATATCCTGCAAGCACTCGGAAGCGAATCGTCCGAGGCTAGGCATTCTGAGGTCGGCAATTCAGACCCAACCACCCCATGTACGATAAACAACCGTTCTGGGGCAGTCTATGACATCAACGGCCTGCGTGAGCGCTGTGCCGAGCTGGCCCAAGGCCTCGCTACTTACGCCGATGCCGACGACTTGGTGCTGCGGCAATCAGAGGGTCTCGGTTTCAACCTTTCTCTGGACCAAGGCACGCCCCTCACGCCTCGACACACGGGCATCCAACTGCTGCTCTCGGCGCTGCTGCGCCTGCAGGATGACGTGGCCTGGGCGCAACGCCAACAACTCCCTGCTGCCCTGTTTGGGCAATTGCTGATTGGCGCTTACGACCTGCCGTTTGCCGAGCGCCCGGCCCTGACCATTGGCCTCGAGCGCTTGCCAGACGAGCAACTGGAGCAGCTGTTTGCCCTCATCCGCCATGCTCGGCAGCTGATCGATACCACGCTGTCGACCCTTCGTTAACGTGAGGAGCCACCTCATGACCACGACTTTCAACCTGTTGAACCATGCCATGTTGAACCAGGTGCTGCATGAGCTGCGCCACGGGCGTTTGCAGCGTTGCAAAGCGCTCGGCCTGGCGGATGAGGACATTGAGGTGATGCAGTCGCTGCCGCCGACCACGCTGTCGCAGCTGGCCCATTCGACAATCAGCTGGGTCGAAATCAAGGTCGATACCACCGTGTTGCGACGACTCATCGCCCAGGCCGAGCGCGACGAACTGAACGAACGGTTGATCAATCGGGCACTGAAGCTCGGCGCCAGCTCCAGCATCATGTACCGCTGCTTCGGCCTGGACCACTCGGAAACCGCCCTGCGCCGCCGGGTACTGAAGATCGAAACCCACCGCGGTCGACCGGTGCAACTCACCGAGGCACAGGAGCATGCGGTGTGGAACCGCTGGAGCCAGTTGCGCCAGGAAGACCCGGAGAATGATCCACTCGACGCGATGATGATGCTCGCCGAAGAGCAGCACATCAGCCTGACGCTGATCTGGCAACAGATCGAATTGTACGGAGGTGCTCCATGCTGAGCTTCTACGAGGTCGACTGGCAGGACGTCGTGCGTCAGTGCTACGACGCACTTCGGCGGCGCTTGGAATGGCAGGCCGCTCAGGCAAAACTGGCAGAGGCCGCTGCTGCGGAGGCACCGATCCGCACGATCTACTATGGCGACAACGATCCACTGCCGATGAAGCTGTTGCTCGACCGCCGCCTCACGCCGCTGGAGCGCAACACCTGGCAGGTCCTGCGCTGGCTGATTACCGAACGCAAGGTGCAGACACCGCGGTATCAGGACCTTCAGCCCTACCTGGCCACCAGCCCCTGCGGAACCCAGGCCTCCCGTGAAACGATCGCCCGGGCGCTCAATGTCTTACGCACCACCCGCTGGCTCAGCCTGGTCGAACGCTCTCGGGATGCACAGGGCTGTCTGCGCGGCTGCGTCTATGTGCTGCACGGAGATCCGTTGACGGCGGCCGAGCAGCTCGAGCTCGACAGCGGCTACCGGTCACTGCTGCTGCAGAATCTGACCCATGCCACCAAGGGCGTCAGGGATGTCGCCGAATATGTGATCGCGGGCATCCAGGCTGACCCCAAGGTCGCCGCTGCCGACAAGGCCATGCTTGCGACACCTCCGGCTGTGGCGGAGCAGCACTCGCTGCCGCTGGCCAACGACGAGGCGACGGATTCCGAATGCGGTGAATGCCACCCGGTTCGGAATCTCACGGCCCTAGGAACGAATTCCGAATCCTGCGGAAAATCCCCAGTTTCCGCTGCAGTTCGGAATGCCGACGACGGCCGTACAGTACAGAAAGACAAAAGCAAAAAAAGTACAGTACTGGCGCAAGTGGAGTTTGGACGAGCGCGCTGGCCAGAGGATCTAAAACTGAGCCCGGCCGAGCGGCGCATGGCCTCCCAGGCGATGCGTCCGCTCGAGCCTGAACAGCAACAAGCGGTAATCAACGAAGCGGCGGTGCGTTGTGCCCGCGGCGAGATCCGAAAACCGGTCGCCTATCTGATGGGGTTGATCAAGCGGGCGTGCAGCGGCGAGTTCAAACTGTGGGCCGCACGCAGCGATACAACTGCGCCAGAGCAAACACCTCGGCGCCCGGCTGCCGCGATGTCGGAAGCTGAACCCCCTCGCAAGCGTCGTCAGCCAGGCGGGCAGCCCACCGCCTCGCCGCTTGCCCTCGCCTGCCTGGAAGAACTCAAACTGCGTTGCCGCGTCCCCGCCGCATCGACCTAGCGCCGGAACGCAGTGGATTTGATGCCTAGTGTGATCAGATCCAAGGACGTCCACTCTTCGAAAATGCGAGCCCAGCACCTTCGCGTTGATCCACGCCGAGTGCGATGACACAACTCATCGTCTGCCTCACTTCAACGGCGAGGATCCGGCGATGGTCGACCACTACCAGCTCAATCTGGGCTCATTGCGCAGCAGCATCACGCTCACCCTGCACACCCACCATGCCGCTCGACTGTGGCAGGGACGAGCCGCCCGCGAGGGCGTCCATGGCATCCTCGGCATGGCCGGCTACATCAGCGTGACCAACCTGCTCAAGCAGGCCTGCAGCCAGGACGATCCCTTCGCCGATTGGTTCATGCTGCAACTCGAAGACAAGCTGTTGCAGGCGAAGAGTGATCTGCAGACGTTGACCGAACAGGTCAGTCTGGTGGAGCGCGGACTCCCCACTCAGGTCGATGTCGGCGACAACCTCAACATCCATCCCGTAACCCTGCCGCTGTTCATCGGCAGTCAGCTCGGTTTTCTCGCCGTGTACCTGCTGACCGACTACGACACGTTGGTGCGTCGGGTGCTGCTGGCGCACCACACCGCGTTGATTGGCCGGGGCGACATGGAGACCTGGATCGACCGCGGCGCGCACCTGCTACGCAGCGTGTTCGGCCTGGCCCAGCGCTACCGCCTGGCCGGGGTCAGCCGCGACGACGTAGCGGCCAACAACGCGCGGGCGCGTGAGGCCGTGGACAAGTTCGGTTTACCCCCGCAAGACGTGCTCGAGGGCACGCGCCGCTCCCGCTTTGCTCCGCCCATTCTGCGCCAATCGATGGACCCGAGTCTGTCCACAGCGCCGGCTGAGATCGCCGAGCCTCTGATCCCGCCGCCCGCGTCGGAAGGCGGTGACGCATGAACCTGGCCGAAGCCATCGCACGGCGCCTTTCAACTGATGCTTATCGTCAGCTCGAACAGGGTGCCTCCCTAAAAGGCCTTTTAAAGCCTTTTAAGGGTAAGGGGGAGCTGCAGCAGTTCGCCGAATCGATCCTGCGCCTGCGTACCCAGGTCGCGGGGCTGATGGCAGGAATGCTGGCGATCGTGGCGCAGCCGCCCTTCTCGCTGCTGGACCTACGGTTGGTGGTGCAGCACAGCGCAGCCGGGACGGACTTTCTACGCTGGCGCAGCCGGGACTTCAGCCGCATGGGCGCCGAGGTTTGGAAGCAGGCGATGGAACAGCCGCATCTGGCACCTGCCGTGCGCGAGGCGCTGCACCAGCTGGAGGTCAATCGCGTGGTGCTGAACCTGCAAATGAGCAGCCTGCACTCACTGCACCGCCAGGCGAGCGCGTCCGCCCGCCAGCTACTCGACGCCGAGGCCGCCCTCGGCAGCACCGTTTACCCCCAACCGGAGTCAATCCCATGAGTACGTTTTTTGTTGGCGAAGGCAACATCGGCAGCGTCCCCGAGTTTCAGGAATTCAATACCAACCCCGAGGAGCCACGCCGCCTGCTGCGGCTCAATGTGTATTTCGACAACCCGGTACCGCGTGACGGCAACTACGAGGACCGCGGCGGTTACTGGGCCCCGGTCGAACTCTGGCACCGCGATGCTGAGCACTGGAGCACGCTGTTCCAAAAGGGCATGCGCATCCTGGTCGAGGGCCGTACGGTCAAAGAGGAGTGGGAGGACAGCGAGGACAACGCGCGGGTGACGTTCAAGGTCGAGGCCCGGCGCATTGGCATCCTGCCCCACCGTCTGGCGTCGGTGACCATGCGCGAGAAGAACCCGGACGGCGGCAAAGGCGACGGCGCCAGCCATAGTCGTAAACCCGCGAGCAAGAAGAGCCCACGCAAGTAGGCTGATCCTGTGATACTCGGTGGACTGGCCGAGCCAGCGCGAAGCTGGTTCAGCACGGCCATCCACCGACGCGGGACACGCCGTAAGGGGTGCGCTCAATGGCGCGATGATGACGCTAGTCTGCTATGGGCCAGCAGCAACGAGGCCTGCTCTAGGTGCTCATCCAAAGCGCGAAACGCGCGCCAGTGTTCGGGGCTTTCGCGCAGCCACACCTCAAGCCGGGTGCGAGCGTCAGGGTTGTCCGGCTCCAGGTGCGTGGCCAGCAACAACTCGTACGCCTTCAACTGTAGAGCCTCGGCCCCACTGTCCTTGCTTTCGTTCATGTCCCTACCCTCCACGAGAGTTGGCAACTGCACTTTATTGGGGTGATACGCCTCATAAGGTTGATAGTCAACCATATGGGTCGAATTGGAGAACGCCCCATTGCCCGCGAAGAACCCTAGCCTACGCCATCATATTGGCCGCCAATTGGCCAAGGTTCGCAGTGCCTGCAATCTGACGCAGGAAGAAGTGGGCGTGCGGCTGAACGTAACCGGCGAGGCCATTTCCCGCATGGAGCGGGGCCAGGTCGACCTGTCAGTGAGCAAGCTGCTACGGTTGGCGGACATCTACCAATGCACGGCAGACGAACTGTTGCTGACCGCGAGCAGCCGGCCTCTCGATCAAGGGCTGGTGATCGCTGAGCTGCTGCAAGACTTGAATGAAGCCGATCGGCTGTATGCCGTGGAGAATTTGCGCCAACTGGCCACCCACCTCGCCCGCCGTTGATCCGCGCACTCCCCTCCCTTTCCCCCTCGGGCCGATCGCTGAAGTGATTTGCGCCCATTCGGCTTTCCGCTGGCCTCGCCTTCCCACCCCGGCACGCTGTGGTGAACCGACTGGGAGTGCCTGCTCATGCGTCTGTTCATCTGTGAAAAACCTTCGCAAGCGCGCGATATCGCTCGCGTGCTCCAAGCCACGCGGCGCGGCGACGGCTGCCTGGCGGGGTCGGGCGTGACGGTGACCTGGTGCGTGGGCCATCTGCTGGAGACCGCACCACCGGAAGCCTATGGTGATCGCTACAAGCGCTGGATCCTGGAGGATCTGCCCATCATCCCCGAGCGGTGGCAGGTCGTCGTCAAACCGAAGGTGGCCAAGCAGCTGAAGGCTATCCAGGGCCTGCTGCAGTCATGCGCCGAGGTGGTAATCGCCACCGACGCCGATCGCGAGGGCGAGATGATTGCTCGCGAAATCATTGAGCGTTGCCAGTACCGCGGTCCGATCCAGCGTCTGTGGTTGTCTGCCCTGGATGAGGCATCGATCCGCCGGGCTTTGACCGCGCTGCGTCCGGGCGAGCAGACCCTGCCGCTGTATCACTGCGCACTGGCGCGATCGCGAGCCGACTGGCTGATCGGCATCAACCTCAGCCGCCTGTTCACCCTGCTGGGCCGGCGTGCCGGCTTTGATGGGATACTGCCGGTGGGACGGGTACAGACGCCGACGTTGCGCTTGGTGGTCGAGCGCGATCGCGCCATCGCCAGCTTTGTCGCCAAACCGTTCTGGACCGTTGACGCCACATTGGAGGCGGACGGCACGCGCTTTCGCGCACGCTGGCAGCCCCCGGTGAACGCCTGCGATGACAGCGGTCGTTGCCTTACTGAGACCGTCGCGCAGGAGGCCGCCGCACGACTGGAGCACCGAGCCTCGGCGCAGGTCAGCAGCGTCGAAATTGAGGCCGTCCGCGAAGGTCCGCCCCTTCCCTTCGACTTGGGCACCCTGCAGGAAGTCTGTTCCGCCAAGCTGGGCCTGGGTGTTCAAGAAACGCTGGCCGCGGCGCAGTCGTTGTACGAGAACCATAAGGCCACGACTTACCCTCGAACCGACTGCGGCTTCCTCCCCGAAAGCATGCTGGATGACGTGCCCAATGTACTACGAGCGCTCGCCGCCGCGTCGCCGGCCTTGGCCCAGTGGTTGAGATCGGCTGACCCAGCGCGACGATCGCGCGCCTGGAACACGGCCAAGATCACCGCCCACCACGGCATCATCCCCACCGCCGTGGTCATCGACCTGGCGCAGTTGTCCGAGCGGGAGCGGGCCGTCTACTCGCTGATCCGCGCCCGCTACCTGGCCCAATTACTCCCCGACCATGAATACCTGAAAAGCCAGGTGCTGCTCCAGGCGGGTCAAGACCGCCTGGTCGCCCGTGGCAAACAGATCCAAGTGCGCGGCTGGAAAGCGGTGATCGACGAGCTCGGTGACAGCGATCGTCCAGAACCTAGCCAACCGCTGCCCACGTTGCGCGAAGGCGCTGACATCAGGCTGCTGGGCACCACGGTCTCGGCTCAGCGCACTCAACCGCCGAAAGCCTTTACCGAAGGTACCTTGGTCAAAGCGATGAAGACCATTGCCAATCAGGTGGACGATCCGCGGCTCAAGCAGAAACTCAAGGACAGCATCGGCATTGGTACCGAAGCCACCCGCGCGGCGATCATCCAGGGCTTGATCGATCACGGCTACTTGCAGAAAAAAAGACGCAGCCTGGCGGCAACGGCCGCCGCGCACACACTGATCGAGGCCGTACCGCGGGAGGTCGCCGATCCTGTGCTGACCGCACTCTGGGAGCAGGCGCTGGACCGCATCGAGTCTGGCCAGCTCAGTGTCGATACCTTTTTGGCCAAGCAGGCGGCATGGCTGACCCAACTGGTGCACAACCACCGCTCGCTTACGCTACCGCTACCGCTACCAGCGCCCAAAGGCCCAAGTTGCCCGGTGTGTCGCAGTGCCATGCGCCAACGCAAGGGCCGCACGGGAGACTTCTGGTCGTGCACGCGCTACCCGGACTGCAAGGGCACCAATCCCATCAAGATGAGCAAGCGCTCAGTCAAACCCAAATAGGCGATTGCCTGGATGCTTGACGTCGGCCGACAGCGCTGCTGTAGTGGGACTGCCCATCGCCCCTGGCGATCCCAGACCGATTCGCTCCGGGCAGCTCGGTCAGACTCAATGAGTTCGGAGCCCTCTCTTCCACCGCTCCCAGCGTCAATCTTACGTTATCAGCGTCGGACCGAGGCGGATGACCCGCGCGGCTTGCTCCAGGCCGCAGGGGTCATCCGCTTCGGCGGCCATGCTCAGCCCCGGTGCCCGCCGGCGAAAGACTGGGCGCCTTTTGTGCGCGGATGCGTGCCAGTTGGTTCCGACCCAGGCCACGACAAGGGTCGGTTGATTGCGATGAACGACAGCTCTAGGTTTGCGATGACTCGGCTGTCCGGAGACGAATCAAAGGTGGTCCCTCTCCTCCTAGCCCGATGACCGTCGGGCTATTTTTTCGCCGTCATAAATCCACTGAGAACCAACCACTTCCGCTCGCCCAGACCGCCTGCAATGCCCGGTTGACGCGCCTTTTGCAGCGTTTTATAGATGAGTTGCACTCCGCTGTCGTTGACAGCACCCAGGTAGCCAGGACCTTCAAGGCTACGCCCGCTTCGGGTGGTTCTCCCCAAGTGCGACTCGCGCTCGGCAGCTCGCACGGTCATCGACCCATCGATGATGAGCGCCCTCCACACCGATCACGTTTTTGCACCTCTCCCTTGCGGAACTTACCAGCCGCCAGGGCCGGTGAATGTCCGCGTTTCTGCTGAACAGGAGCTCCACCATGACTACTGCAAGCAATAACGCCCCCACAACCTACTTCAACCTGCACACCCAAGGCATCGGTTATCTGAACCGTGTTCGCGAAGTCCCGGTCCGCCGTGGACAAGCGTTCATGGCCTGTGACATTGCGGCCTTGCACGGTGCCTCGGACGACGTCGAGTACACCCGCTTCGATTGCAAGGTCGCCAGCGGTGAAGCCGACCGGCTGATCCGTGAGCACCTGGAAGACGTCCGTGCGGAACGCAAGGTACTCATCGCGTTTCGCATCGGCGATCTTTGGGTCGATCCGTTCCTGTACGAGAAAGGCGAACGCAAGGGGCAACCCGGCGCCAGCCTCAAAGGCCGCCTGATCTTCATCGAGTGGATCAAGGTCGATGGCCAGTTCAGCTACCGTGCGCCCGTCCGCACCGACGCTGCCGCCGCTGCTGAGGGAGCTGAGCACGCGGAGACGGATGGAGATAAGGCAGACACTGACGGTGACTCCGATCAAGGTCAGCCAACTCCGACCGCCGCGCGCAAACCCACCGCAGCCCGTCAGTCTGCTTGAGGCAGTTCGACCACCAGCAACAGGCGCTCCCAAGAGCGCTTGTTGCTCATTCACGTCGGAGGTCGCCATGGAAAGCTTCTGGCTCTGTGAGGACTGCCTGCAGGCGGTTGTCTACGACGACTTCAGCGCGCTGTCGCTCTACTACAGCGAGGCTGAAGTTGAACAACGCATCGCCCATATGCGCATCGAACTGCAGGCTTTGCTGCCCCTAAGCGCCGATTTCGATCCGCACACCGGCGCAGGCATTCAGGCCTTTTCCACCCACCCGTGCGAGGTCTGCCACAGCCCGCTGCACGGTGCGCGTCATCGTTTTACACGTCTATGACTCACCTCTCTCACCAGCCTGGGGCACTCCCCCAGGGGGCGCTCCGTCTCCCACGAGGAATTGCCCATGAACACTGCCCACAATCGGGTCGAGCGTCTCAACCCCGCATTGGCCCAGCGTGCCCGCGAGGATGCGCTGCTGACCGAAGCGCTGGAGTTGCTGGATCAACGATATTTCCAGCGCGGCGAGCAACTGATCTCACCGTGCGATGCAGCGTCCTATCTGAAACTGCAGCTCGCACCCTATCACCACGAGGTGTTTGCGCTGCTCTGCTTGGACTCGCAGAACCGCGTGCTGAGCTTCGACATCCTCTTCACCGGCAGCATCGACGGTGCCTCCGTGTACCCGCGCCAGGTCGTCGTCAAGGCTCTCGAGCACAACGCCGCTGCCGTGATTTTCAGCCACAACCACCCCTCCGGCTGCTCGGATCCGAGCGGCGCCGATCGGGTGCTCACCAACCGCCTGATCGAGGCCTTGGCCTTGGTTGAGGTGCGTGTGCTGGACCACATCATCGTGGGCGAAGGTACGCCGCTGTCGCTGGCCGATTACGGCTGGATCTGACAATCCCCACCACTTGAAGGGTCACCGCCTGTACGGGGTGACCTTCGCATTTAGGAGCGCCATCATGTCCACTCTTCACAATCCCTTCCTCCGCGGCTTCCAGGACCTGAGCTACGAACGCGTGGTGCAGATCAGCTACGCCGACGATTGCCCACCCTGCTACCGATCCCTTCACCCTGCGCTGCATGACCTGCCGGATGACGGCGTTAATTTCCAGCCGTGCCTGTTCGATGATGACTTCGCGGTGATCACCGACGGCGAAATCGTGCCCGAGTTTGTCCGTATGCAGTGCCCAGCAGACGGCACCGTCAGCCAGGTGCTCTACCAGGTCACAGGGCTGCACCATGGCCGCCGGCAACACGTCAGCGATCTCCCCAACGAGGAAGCTGCACAGCACTTGATTGAGCAGCTGTCCTTCGCCACCGGGCACTACAGCCGCAGCTGGGAGATTAGCAGTGCGCACCTGCCTGCAGAAGAGTTCGAGTACCTGCAGGTGTGCGCCTGGTGTCGTTCACCGTCGGGTTTCTTCGAGTGCTTCGAGCTGAGCAGCAACAACGCGGTGGGCTGCAAGCTGTACTCGACGCCCTGGCTCAAAAACATTGCCGCAGGCGGCAGCTTCTGCTGCACCGAGGAAGTGACTGCACGTCTGCGCGCAGATCACGTACCACCGGTGCTGCTGCGCCTGCTGTTGCTGGCCGGTGAGGCCGATACCCGCCTCCTGATCTTTGACCCCGATGCGGCGCCGTTGCCCGAGCTCTCATTGTTCACCGAAGATTGACTTCAAGGCGCCCCCGGGCGCCTTTTTCATGGTTGCGCCAGCATAATGCGGTCGGCGTGATTCGCTTTTTCAGTGGAGGCGTGTCGTGGATTTTCGACAAGGTGTCGGCATCTTTTGTCGAGACCTGGTCATGCATACCCCCACGCTCTTCACGTTCGGACTGATGCTCACGTTGCTGGGCTGCAGCACGCCGCCACCGGCGCCCGCCCCTGCACAACCCGCACCCGCCCCGGCCTCAGTGGCCAAGCCAAAGTCCCCGGTACCCGCCTGGGTCCGACAGAACCGCTACACCTTGGCCAGCACCCAGCCAACACTAGAGCAGCGCCAACCGCTGTATCAGCTGATCAACGTCCAGATCGCCCCTGCCCTGCACGCGACGGTCGGTGAAGCGTTGCACCACGTGCTGCAGCACTCGGGCTACTCCCTCTGTCCCAACCACCCTGCCGTGGCGCGGTTATTCCACCGCCCCTTGCCTGCCGTGCATCACGACCTCGGTCCGATCTCGCTGCTGGATGCCTTGACCATCATCGGTGGCCCCGCCTGGCGACTCGACATCGATCCGGTCGGGCGGAGCGTGTGCTACGCCCTGCGCCTGCCCACGCCCGAACCACCCTTCTCGACACTGGAGATCGCACCATGAAGGTTCACCATTTTCAGGCCTTGGTGATCGGCGCGCTGTGCCTGGGTGCTGCCGTCCTTGCTGCTGCAAGCTACAACCAGCATCAGCAACTGACTGAACTGCAGACTGCCGCACGCAATGCGCCGGCTGACCCTGGCCCGTCAGTGCGTCGCGACATCGGTGAATTGAGCACCACGCTCGCGGCGCTGTCGCCACAAGTCGCGGCCCTGGAAGACGCACAGCACCAGCAGACCACTGCACAAGCAACGCTCGGCCAGCAACTCGACGAGCTGGCGACCTCCGTCAGGGTCCTGCAAGCGCTACCGCCAGGACCGAGCAGCGCCGATCTGACCGCCCTAGCGCAACGCATGGGCGTGGCAGAAGCGGCACTCGAGAAGCTGTGGACCGCTCCTAAGGTGCCAGAAGCTACCGATGCATCCCAATCTGCCTCCATCCGCGAAAAATCAAAAGCCAAGGCGCTGCTGCCGCCTTTCACCCTGCAGGGTATCGAGACGCGCGGCACCATCAGGTTCGTGACCGCGTTGCCTGCCAGTACCCATGCACTGTCCACCGTGCACCTGCTCCAGCCCGGCGACAGCTTGAACGGCTGGCAACTGCGGGCGATTCACGAGGGCCAGGCCGTGTTCCATGTCCCGGGCCATGGCGATCGCACCCTGCCCATCCCGTGAGGAAGTGAACGTGTATAGGTTCTCCGCGGTTGCGCTCATCCTGTTGTCGGCTTACGTGTTCGCCGACCAGGGCTCGAGTGTCGCCAAGCATGTCGACGCTCAGGTGCAGTTTAGCGAGCAGTCGCCGCTGGCACGGCAGGCGTCTGCAGCAGACCAGGCCAAGGCCTGGGGTCTGACAGATGACGAATGGGCCACATTTCAGCGCCTGCAGACCGGCCCCCGCCATTACTGGTCGCCGCAACTTGACCCGCTCACCACCCTGGGTGTCGAGGCCAACTCGGATCAGGAGCGGCAGCGCTACGCCGAGCTGCAGGTCCGTCTGGAAGCCAGGCGTGCCGAGCGCGAACTGGCCTATCAGAAAGCCTACACCACGGCCTGGGCGCGGCTGTTCCCGGGTCTGCAGCCGGTGCAGGGGATGAGCGACGATGCCGGCCCCTCGAGCAGCAGCCGCACGGCGCTGTTCGTGGAAGACAAATGCGCCGCCTGCGTGACCAGCCTCCAACAGTGGCTGCAGGCCGGTGCGCGGTTGGATGTGTACCTGGTCGGCAGCCAAGGCAACGATGCGCGACTGCGCCAATGGGCGCAGAGCGCAGGCGTCACTGCCGCCCAAGTCAGCGGCGGCCAGGTCACCTTGAACCATGACCGCGGCCGCTGGTTTGCATTGGGTGCCAGCCGGCCCCTGCCAGCCCGCTATCAGCAGGTGGACGGAAAATGGCAGCGCATCGACTGATCCTAGCCCTGGCGATGGTCGGCGCCACCGCCGCTCACGCAGGTACCTTGCCGCCGCCAGCGTATCAATTGGCGGCCGCGCGTGCCGGTATCCCCGCCTCGGTGCTGTTCGCCATTGCCTTGCAAGAAAGTGGCACGCCGCTGCGCGGGCAGCTCATGCCTTGGCCCTGGACATTGAATGTTGCGGGGTCACCGCTGCGGTTTGCCCGACGCGATGAGGCGTGTACCGCACTGAGGGAGGCGCTCAGCCGCCACGATCCCAAGCGCATTGATGTCGGGCTGGGACAGACCAACCTGGGATATCACCCCGACCGCTACCCCAGCGCCTGCGATGCCCTCGATCCCCGCGCCAACCTCGCGGTCACCGCCGAGCTATTGCGCGCGCACTATGCCGACACCGGTGACTGGGTTGTCGCCGCCGGCCGCTATCATCGGCCTGCCGGTGGTCCCCCAGCGGCGCGCTATCGCCGTCTGTTCACCCGTCACTGGCAGCGCGTCCAGCCCGTCGCGACGGCCCCCGGACGGAAACAGCCATGAGCTGTTTGCGCTTGGTGGCCCTGGCCCTCTTTCCGTGGCTGTCGCTTGCCGCGAGCACTGAGTCCAGCAGCTCACCCGACCCCACCACGCTGAACTGGGTGCTGCCGGTGCACAGCGCTCGCCTCTCGCCAGGCGCCGTGCCACCTAGAGCGTTGAGCCTGCCCGGCATGCCCCCCCTGTTTCTGGTTGGGCAGGACACTACTTCTCTGGAGTGGCTGTCGCGGCACGCCCAGGCGCTACAAGACTTGGGCGCCAACGGATTAGCGGTCGAGGTAGACGATGTGCAGGCGCTGCGTCGCATCCAGACGGCAGCGCCCGGGCTGAATATCTGGCCAGTCAGTGGTGACGACATCGCCGAGCGGTTAGAGCTGGAGCACTACCCGGTGCTGATCACGCCCACCGGTCTGGAACAGTGAGGGCACTCCATGGGCGAACATGCGATGGAATCCTTGCTGCGCCCAGCGGTGGAGCTGTACACCGTGGGCATCTGCGCCGGCGCCGGTGCGCTGTGCCTGCACTCGCCCTGGGCTGTGGCACTGTCGCCCGAAGTAGGGACAGGTATGGCGCTGGCCTACACCGCGTTCGGCCTGAAGCGGCTCAATGAGGCGCGGATCGTCCTGCGCTACCGGCGCAATATCCGCCGCCTGCCACGCTACTCGCTGACCAGCCGGCAGATCCCGGTGAGCGGCAAGCGTCTGTTCATGGGCCGAGGCTTCCGCTGGACTCGCCTGCACACCCAGCGCCTACTCGAGGCTCAGGACCCGGCGCTGGCCCGCTATGTCAACCAGTCGGCTGCCCACCAGTGGGCGCGACGGATGGAACGGCTGTTGGAGAAGGCTCCGCCGGGGCTGTCGCAGCTGCCTCGCCTGACCGCCTGGGACAGCCCGTTCAACCCTGTACGTCCGCTGCCACCGGTGGGTGGCTCGCCATTGCTGCACGGCGTCGAACCGAAGGAACAGGAAGCCAGCCTGCCGCTCGGCGAGCGCGTTGGCCATACCCTGGTGCTGGGCACCACACGGGTGGGCAAGACGCGACTGGCCGAGGTGTATATCACCCAAGACATCCATCGATCGAGCCGGGAAGTGGTCATTGTCTTCGACCCCAAGGGCGATGCCGACCTGCTCAAGCGCATGTACGTCGAGGCGCGGCGCGCTGGCCGTGAGCACGAGTTCTATGTGTTCCACCTGGGCTGGCCGGAGATCTCCGCGCGCTACAACGCCATCGGCCGCTTCGGGCGGATTTCGGAAGTGGCCACCCGGATTGCCGGCCAGCTAAGTGGCGAGGGCAACTCGGCGGCATTTCGTGAGTTCGCCTGGCGTTTCGTCAACATCATCGCCCGGGCGCTGATCGAGCTCGGCCGCCGTCCGGACTACCTGCAGATCCAGCGCCATGTGGTGAACATCGACGCGCTGTTCATCGAGTACGCCCAGCACTTCTTCGCCCGCCATGATCCACTGGCCTGGGAAGCGATCGTGCAGATCGAAGGCCGCTTGAACGAGAAGAACATCCCGCGGCACATGGTTGGCCGGGAAAAGCGCGTCGTTGCCATCGAGCAGTACCTGACCGCCAAGCGCATTTTCGACCCCGTCATGGACGGCCTGCGCTCGGCCGTGCGCTACGACCGCACCTACTTCGACAAGATCGTGGCCTCACTGCTGCCACTGCTGGAAAAGCTCACCAGCGGCAAGACCGCGCAACTGCTCGCCCCGAACTATTCCGACCTGGACGATCCGCGGCCGATCTTCGACTGGCTGCAGGTCATCCGCAAACGCGGCATCGTCTATGTGGGCCTGGATGCGCTGTCCGATGCCGAAGTGGCCGCCGCCGTCGGCAACTCGATGTTCGCCGACCTGGTCTCCGTTGCCGGCCACATCTACAAGCACGGCATCGATCACGGCCTGCCCGGTTCCTCCAGCGCCGCGGACAAGGTGCCGATCAACCTGCACGCCGACGAGTTCAACGAACTGATGGGCGACGAGTTCATCCCGCTGATCAACAAGGGCGGTGGTGCCGGTATTCAGGTCACGGCCTACACCCAGACCTTGAGCGACATCGAGGCACGTATCGGCAACCGGGCCAAGGCCGGCCAGGTTATCGGCAACTTCAACACCCTACAGATGCTGCGCGTACGGGAAACCGCCACGGCAGAACTGCTGACCAATCAGTTGCCCAAGGTCAACGTGCAGACACGCACCTTGGTCTCCGGCGCGACGGACACCGCCGATCCTGATGCCCATACCGACTTCACCTCGTCCTCGCAGGATCGCGTCACCACCACTGCGGTACCGCTGATCGAACCGGCGCACATCATCGCCTTGCCCAAGGGGCAGATGTTCTCGTTCCAGGAAGGCGGCCAATTGTGGAAGGTGCGCATGCCACTACCGAAGCCGGCTAGCGATGATGCGATGCCTGCGGATCTGCAGACCTTAGCCGCGCGCATGCGTGAGTCGTACAGTGCAAACGCGGGAAGTTGGTGGAGTAGCGCGGGAGGTGCACCCACGGCCGACTTCGATCCCGAGATGCCTCCACCAGGGCGCAGGCACGCGCCGTAAGCCAGCGATTACTGTGGAGCCCCCTATGCCGACCACTCCAGCCAGCCCACCTCCAGCACCACGACGCTCGGGGCTCATCTTCGGCACGCTTGAGCTTTGTCGGCGGCTGCTCGGTTTGCTGTTCGCTTCGCTGATCTTCTCCATCGTCCTGGAGTTCGTGGGCATGCTGTGGTTCTGGCCCGATCAAGGCTGGCATCACAGCCATGCCATGTGGCTCACTGAGCTGGGGTGGCTCAGCGATCACTTCAAGAACTCGCTGCTCGTGGAGGAACCCGCGCAAGCCACCGCCAGAGTCCTTCAGCACCTGAGCGATTGGGTCGTGGTCCGCTCTGGCTGGGCACAATCAGATACTCAGCTGAAGCTCCTGAGTCACGAAATGTCAGTACAAGGCCAGTTTGCTCGAGCCTATGTCGTGCTGCAGGACTACCTATTGGCCGCCTTATTTACTGTTTTCACCTTCGTCGTGCGCCTGGCCGTCCTCACCCTGGCCATGCCCTTATTCCTGATCGCCGTGATCACCGGCGCCGTCGATGGCTTGATGCGCCGCGATCTTCGTAAATTCAGCGCCGACCGCGAGAGCAGCTTTGTCTACCACCGAGCGAAACGGACATTGTTGCCGTTGATGGTAAGCCCTTGGGTGATCTACCTCTCCCTTCCCACCTCAGTGAATCCCATTTGGGTGCTATTACCGTGCGCTGCGTTGCTGGGGTGGATGGTGGCAATCACGACTACAACCTTCAAAAAATATCTTTAACTATCCGCTCTCGACCCAAGCGCACATACGTCTTGGCTCGAATGCCCGCATGACTGTTGGGCACTCCGCTTGAACATGACAACCTCTATTGGTCATCACCATTCAAACTCCACGCCGGTCACATCGTGAGGACTTTTCCTTCACCCAATTTTCACAACGGATCAGCCACACTTAGGCTATGCCTACGTGATAGTACTTGCCCGCCTAGCAGCGGGCTTTCTTTTGCCTTCAAAAAGTTGAGCCTCTGTTCGAGGTGCAATACCTCGTTCTAGCGGCAACAGTACATCAGCACCTTAGTGAGGGCTTCGCGACGAACACTACCTTGGTTGACCCTTTCGCTTCTCGTATCATTACTTAACCTAAGATGGAATGATTTTAGTGAAGCCGTCACCTGGAAGTGCCAACCCCATCCCTGCAACTGCTAACGGCCCAAAGTGGGATGTCGGCGAAGCGGTCAGCCAGCTGTCTTGGGACGACTTGCGGATCATCAAAACGTTGAGTGACTGTAGCAACCGCGCCGCCACGGCCAAGAAGCTCGGCATCAATGTCTCCACGGTCTCGCGCCGGGTCGCGCAGGTGGAGAAGACGCTTGGCGTCGCGCTGTTCGATCATCGCAAGGCGGGGTATCTGTTGACAGCCGAAGGTGCAGAGCTCCGTGCCTTGGCAGAGCGCGTTGAACTGGACATCGTCAGTGTTACTCGCAGGGTTTCTCGTGCCGGACAAGGCCCGCTGGGGAAACTGCGAATCACCACCAGCGACTCGCTGCTGCTGTACTTTCTCACGCCGATCATCGCGGACTTCAAAGCCCTCAATGAGGGGATCACGATTGAAGTGTTGGTCGGCAACCAGACGTTGAGCCTGGCCCGGGATGAATCTGACATCGCGGTACGCGCAACGAAAAAACCCGCAGATACCCTTGTAGGTCGCAAGCTCGCCAACATTGCTTGGGCGCCATATGGCAGCGTCAAGCAGGCGGCGAGTGCCGATCCCTTCGCTGAGGGGCAGTCGTGGGTGTCCTACTCAGGAGGCCTGTGCGGGTTGAAGGCAACGAGCTACGTCGAATGTCGGGTGCCCCCGGAGCACATTTCTTACCGCACCGATTCTGTGGCGGCAGCCAGCGCTGCTATTGCGGCAGGCCTCGGTTTTGGCTTCCTCCCCTGCATGCTGGGGGACATCACCCCAGGGTTGGTTAGGGCCGGCCCAGTGGTGCAGGAGCTTCAGGATGAGCTGTGGCTGCTTACTCACCAGGACATCAGGAAGTCTTGGCGAGTGAAAGCATTCATGACGTTTTGCGCGGCTGCCGTGGCCGACCTCAAACCGCTGGTCGAAGGTCAGCAGACCATCCCGGCTTACTAGTTGAAACCGGGAGCGCCGGTCACTTGGATTGGGCGCCGATCACAGCACGGCACACGATCTCGATCAGCTGGGGACGTTGGGCAAGCCGCGATACACCGATGATATTGCTGGCCGCCTGCGGGCGTTCTGTGCCGTAGGCTGCCTTACGCACCTTGCCGACGACGGCAAAAGCAGCGTCCATGTCCAGCACATACAGCGTTTCCTCAACGACATCCTGCATCGTGGCGCCATACAGGGCGAGCAACTTGGCAATGTTGTCGTAGGAAACCCGCATCTGTTCACCCATTGACGAGAAATCGCTCGGGCGACCGTCAGCATCCAGTGGCGCCGGCGCTACCAGGTTGCCTTCTTCGTCATGGTTGAACTGTCCCGAGATGAAGATCTCGTTCCCGACTCGCCGCGCCTGCGGATAGCCGTAGCCCTCTTCCCATGAAACGCCCCAGTAGGCGGTGTCGTCGTTGAAAGGTCGTGAAGCGGCCATTGGATTCTCCTTGGCGAAAAATGGATCGAAGTGATCCGACTGGCCGAGATCCTAGCACCGGATTGGACACTACCAGCGGCGCATTAATACGCCCTCAAGAGCGCAAAAGTGCGCCACCGTTTCGCTGAGTGTTTCGCTATCTTGTGCTGGCACTCGGCGACGACTCGCCGAGGAAACTCTCGCCACCGTTCAACAAAGGGAAGAACAATGAGCCATCCACACACTGAAGTCCTGACCCCGCTCAACAGCCAACTGATCTTCATCGATCAGCAACCGCAAATGGCCTTTGGCGTGCAGAGCATTGACCGGCAGACGCTGAAGAACAACACCGTAGGCCTGGCCAAAGCAGCCAAGATCTTCAATGTGCCCACCGTGTTCACCACTGTAGAAACCGAGAGTTTCTCCGGGCATACGTATCCCGAACTGCTCGCGGTATTCCCTGATGCGCCGTTGCTGGAGCGCACCTCCATGAACTCCTGGGACGATCAGAAGGTTCGCGACGCGCTGAAGAAGAACGGTCGAAACAAGATCATCGTTTCGGGTCTGTGGACTGAGGTCTGCAACACCACCTTTGCACTGTCCGCCATGCATGATGCAGGCTATGAGATCTACATGGTTGCCGACGCTTCCGGTGGCACGACCAAGGAAGCACACGACTACGCCTTGCAGCGCATGATCCAGGCCGGTGTGGTGCCGGTGACCTGGCAACAGGTGCTGCTGGAGTGGCAGCGCGACTGGAAAAACCGCGACACGATGCGGTCATGGAACTGGTCAAAGAGCATTCGGGTGCCTACGGCATGGGCGTCGACTACGCCTACACCATGGTGCACAAAGCGCCAGAGCGCGTTCAGCACGGCCCCACCCTGGCACCTGTGGCCGCATCTATCTGAGGCATCGGCCCAGCCTTGGTTTCTGACCAACAATCGGGGGCTGGCACAATCCGGGCTACCAATCGTGACGGGAACGTCCTGAAGCCTCAGAAGAGGCTTCAGCGAACCGTGCTGCCCGGATCAAACTATCTGCAGGTTTTTCAGGATGAATTGATCCCCATGAACAGTGCTAACGGCATCGTTATAGCCACCGTCGCAATTCAGTCGACGGGGCGGCTCAAACCCTGGCAAGTCACCACGGCCAAGCAGATGATGCTGGATCATCTGGATACCGGTATATCTGTCACCGCACTTGCCGAAGCATGCGGTCTGTCACGGAGTCATTTCTCGCGAATGTTCAAAGAATCCACTCAGGTCTCTCCGCAACAGTGGTTGCGTGAGCAGCGGCTCAGGAAGAGTAAAGAACTGCTGGAGGCATCGACGATGATGCTCGCAGAGATCGCCCTTGAGTGCGGCTTCTACGATCAGCCACATTTCTGCCGGACGTTTATGAGATCCGAAGGAACGACGCCCCAGGCATGGCAACAGCAGGCCAATTTAACTGGTTGAGCGGATCCTAGCCTTGCCCTACCAAGCAGCCACCACCTGCACCTTCCTGATTATTCCGACTTGCACATTCGTACTCGGCCTCAGCCCGCGTAGGATAGTTGAAAGCTAGCCGTGTTTTGCCATGGGTATCATAGAGATCGTACCCAGCACCTAGGGCAGCCGGGACGCCAATACGCCGAGGAAATTGCTCTTTCTCTTGTGGCATGGCGGGGATTACAACAAAGCGTGTCTGCATGACCATCCCTCTTCGTAGCAGTCCTTTAGTATTAGTCCGGCTCTGTGAAAGCATCAAGGCAACTGGTAGCTGCTACGACCTTGAAATGCCCCGAGATGATTGAGAGCCCCGATACAGACGAAACGGGCTAGGCTGTTCCTGATGGAGATGTAATCAGGAGGCAAGGATGCGACATCGTGGAACAGTATTTTGGGCTTGGGCCGATCCGAGCCTGCAGCACCATTCCCATGAAGAAATGCTCGTGGACGGAGCGAGACTGGATGTCCAAGGGAGGCTTTCCCGCACCGGCGACACACAGTTGTTCATTGGGATTTATGAGCGCTCTGGCCTTGCCCGGATTGAAGAAGCCTATGCCAAGCGGCCTGGCGAGACAGTTACGCGGGCGATGGTATGGGGCACAGGCAGAGGACGAGCCTTGGCTGAGATTGGGATGGAGTGCAGTTGAGCAAGCTCCCGCCAGAAGGTGAAAGAGGTGGATGCCCATGGCAAATCAGATAGCAAAGCTTGATGCGCACTTAGTGCTTCTTACCCAGGTAGCCGACGAGCTTGAACGGCAAGTAGCACCCTGCCCCACTACTCGACCGATGCTGATCGCCTGGCTCACGGAGTGGATTCGAAGCCCTGAAGCGTTGAGCGAGATCAGACGTGAGCTTCCCCGCCTTCCACAAGTGCTGAAGTCGGCGTATAGCGACTGGAATCATCTGGGTGGCGACCATTAGGTTGCCGCCACCACCTCTTCCACCCGAGCCTTACGCGACCTGCCGTTCAGCAGCTTGCTGATTGGTTGCAAGGCATCGTGCTCGCCCCACACCCCAAGCCAACGACCTTGTCATCGATTCACCTGGCCGCGAGTCGAAGGCTTCTTCATGAAGCGCCATGCCCGTCCCGGCATATACCCCGATAAACAATTGGGTGTTGCCCGTGCGCGACAGTCGCACCTGGATGTCCATGGTCGTACCGTCGTCAAGTGTCTCGTCGTGAGACCTGTGATGAAGCGTTGGGTCTGCCCAGTTCCAGAAAACATCACCGCGAATTCGCATGCCGCCCTCCTACGACTTTAGTCTTATATGTGGGGTGCCTTCACGATAGCGCAGCGAAGCGGCAACGCAATCACCGGCTAGCAGATAATGCCTTGGCATTATGACGACATGTGACGAGTTGCAAATTGACAGAGGGTGGCCTCAGCACAGCGCAGGCTGACCAAGGAGTTTGAAGGCCTTAGAAAGATTGCTTCTGAGCGCCGACTTGGCCCACTTATCCACGCGAAGAATCCCTGCGAGGGAGCGGAGCCGGGTCAGATCAAGCACTACCTGTCGTCCACGTTTTCTCATCACTATTTTTCGAAGGTCAACGAGATCGAAATCATGATCATCGGCACTCGTGAACTGCATTTCTTGGATTGCGCCCACCTCTGCATAGACAGATATCTGCTGTAGACACAGAGCCTCATCGGCCTGTTGCCTCAGCCGCCTTACGAGGTGCCGGTCTTGCTTAGAGGCAGCATTTCCCTCAGCCACCAGGCATGCTGCTGCCAGTACCTCGGCTATCAGGAGCTCGGCTTGGTCTTTGTTCTGTCCTGGCATGGTACTCCCTTACGATTTTTATAAGACTGCGGGCCCTGCATTACACTGAGCCTTGTCGGGGGCTAAGATTTCATTCCGATTATGCGTTTCATCTCCAGCGTGATCAGCTGTGAGGCGTTATCCATACCCTCCCAGGGATCATCACCACCCAGTTCATCCAGCCGCTTCTGAACACTCTTAATGTTCCACTTGGCCGCCGACTGCAGCTCGCCGATCTCCTCCCTGAAGATCGGCACCGATACCGGCAGCCCCTCCCTGGCCCTGACAGAGAAAACATTGGCGGTAGTCGCCCCTTTCCCGTTGCGCAGGTAGTCGATGAAGATCTTGCCGATACGATTCTTTGGGCCTAACACGGCGGAGAACCGATCCGGGATCAGCTTGGCGATGTACTTCACGATGGCTTGGCTGAAGTCCTTCACTTCTTCCCAAGAAGCTTTAGGGGTGAGCGGCACCATGATGTGGATGCCCTTGCCGCCACTGGTTTTAAGAAACGAATGCAGGCCCAATTCATCGAGAACAACCAACGTCAGCTGAGTGGCTTCGACCATAGCCTTCCAAGGCAGTGCCGGATCCGGATCGAGATCCAGCACGAAGCGGTCTGGCTGCTCGATATGTTCGGTCGTGCCGTTCCAGGAGTGCAGTTCGATGGAGCTCATCTGCACTGCACCGACTAGGGCCTCGACGCTGTTGATGACCATGCCCGCTTTGCCGGCCTCGGCCTTGGGCACCATGGTGATATTCGGGATGGCCAGACGGTCAGCGTTCTTCTGGAAAAACAGATCTCCGCTAATCCCTTCGGGCGCCCTGACTAGAGCGATGGGCCGGTTTTTCAGGTGAGGCAGAAGCCAAGGTGAGACCTGCGCGTAGTATTCGGCCAGGTCTCGTTTGGTGAGGCCGCTGGTGGGATCAATCACACGCTCCGGGTGGGTGATCCGAACCTTGGTAGCGGAGCCCTTGTCGTCCGATTTCGCCTTGACTGACCTTCGCTCCTTCTGCGCAGGCGCCGGCTTCTCCTCCGTAATGTCCTGGACAGGCTTGTCCGTTCGGACACCCTGGAACACCGCGTGCCTGACCACACCGTCCGAGGTGATCTCAGCGAAGGTGACCTCGGCCAGCAGGGTCGGCTGCAACCAGTGAATGCCTTTGCCGTCGACACCTTTCGGTGGGTTCATCACCGGCACCTGTCTCTGCTCCAGCGGCAATAGCGTTTCCAGGATGGTGGCGAGGGTCGACTCGGTAAAGCCAGTGCCGACCTTGCCGGCGTATCGCAGCTTTCCGCTGTCTTCGTCAGTGAGGGCCAAGACGAGAGCCCCGAAGCCGCTCCTCGCACCTTTCGGGTCGGTGTAGCCGACAATGACGAACTCCTGGCGATGTTTGCACTTGAGCTTGATCCATGTATCGCTGCGGCGCGATACGTAAGGACTGCCCAAGCGTTTGCCGATGAGCCCCTCCATACGCATCTGGCAGGCACTGTTCATCAAAGCGTCGACGTCTTCGGTGAAGTCTTCGGAGAACCTCAGCAGCGGCTCGGTCGAGTCAGCGAGAAGCTGCTTCAGCAGCGCCCGACGGCTCTCAACCGGCACCTGTCGAAGATCGGCGCCATTGAGGTATGGCAGGTCGAACAGGTAGTAGACGATACCCTGGCTCTTACCGGCGTCGAATGCATTCTGTAGCAGCTGGAAATTGGGCACGCCGTTTTCATCCGGGATGACGATCTCGCCGTCCAGCCAAGCTGATTCAAGCCCGAGCGAGGCGATTGCAGCCGCCTGCTTGGGTAACTTTGCAGTCCAATCATGACCATTGCGAGTGAATAGCCGGAGGTCATCTCCATCGACGCGGCACAGCATGCGGTAACCATCGAACTTGATTTCGTAGCGCCACTCTTCGCTTCGAGGGCTGGAGTCGACCAGGGTCGCTAGCTGCGGAGAGAGCTTCTCTGGCAGTGCTGCAGCCACAGCCCCCTCAGTGCTCGGCGCCGTGACGGTAGTGGAAGATTTGGGCTTGGATGACGATGCCGTCTCCCGACCGCGCTTCTTGGGGATGATGGTACGGTCACTGAGGACACTATTGGGCATCTCGACCACTACGTCGAAATCAGCCAGCGGCTTGGCGACCTCGTCCTGATGCTTGATCAGAAACCACTGCTCCTGTTTACCCTCGATGTTCGTCCGGACAAGGTTCCACAGGCCGGAGAGCTTCTCACCCTGCAGCTCGAACTTCATACGACCTTTCTTGTAGGCCTCAGCCGGGTCGCCTTGAGGAAGCCATACTCCACGATCCCAGACGATGACATCCCCGGCACCATAGTGCCCTTCCGGAATCGTGCCTTCGAAGGAGGCGTAATCAAGCGGGTGATCTTCAACATGCACCGAAAGCCGCTTCACCTTCGGATCCAGGCATGGGCCCTTGGGAATCGCCCAGCTCTTGAGCGTGCCGTCGAGTTCCAGGCGGAAGTCGTAGTGCAGTCGAGTGGCATCGTGTTTTTGAACGCAAAATTGCAAGGCGTGAGCGGATGAACGCTTCGAACGTTTTGGGGATTTCTCCGCACCCGATGGTTCCGGTGAGGCGTGAAAATCACGCATGCGGTTGTACTTTTCCAAGCCTGGAACGCTCGGATCCTCCTCCACGTCGTGCCTGCGGATCAAGGACTGAACCAGGTTATCGAGGGAGACGCCTCGCTTGTTAGCTTCAGCCGTGAGGTTCTGGACAACCATGGTGTCCCTCAAGGCCGACAACGGCTCTCCAGCTTCCAACGCTTCCGCTTCGCTCAAGGCCCGCACTTGGGCGAGTACCTCTGGATGATCAGCCGAGAAAATCATGAATGCCAAACTCGTGTCGTCCATGCGCCGAATCTCGGTTATGACGGTGTTCAATTACGAGGTAGCCAAACAGGCGCCAGTTCAGTGGATCAGCCGAATGACACGCCCTTGAAGCGTTCGCTTAGGATTCCAAGAGTCAGCGCGCCACTAACAGGGGAGCCCTTTTCTTAGCGCAGCCCGTCGGGCAAAACCCAACTCAGGGGAGCGAACTAGCCGCTTTCACCCCTCCGAGTTGAACACAGACTTTCCTGTGTGCCACATGAGGTGAAAGATCATGGCTAACAATCAAGGTAATCGCGGCAATCAAGGTGGGACTTCGCAAACCAACTCCGGCAATTTTGCCAATGACCGCGAGAAGGCGTCCGAAGCAGGTCGTAAAGGGGGTCAGTCGTCGGGTGGCAATTTCGCCAACGACCGGGAGCGGGCTTCCGAGGTTGGGCGCAAAGGCGGGCAAAACAGTCATGGTGGAGGCCGCAACAGCGAAAATCGCTGAGCCGGCATGTGCGCTGCCAGGGTGAATCACACCTTGGCAGCTCCCTACTCGTCTGATTGCTAGAGCGCAATTGGCAGAAGCGGTTTGCTTTTAAACCGGACGCGTCCACCGGCCAAAATCAACAATGCCGATATGGCCCCGCCTACCAGACTTAAAACACCCGCTTGGCCAGGCTGGTCTAGTACGCCGAACACTGCAGCACCGAACAAAATGAGTGATACGAGAAGTCCTGTGCAGCCCACCGCAGTCATCAGCCATCCCCAAACACGCATCGCTCGTTACTCCTCGGTTAACGCTAAAACTGAAGTTCCACCCTCCCCCGTCGCCTTGGGGAGGGGTCGACCTACCATCCGAGACGCTCTGCGAACATCCGTCGGTAAGCGGTGCCGATCTGCGCGGGCACATTCTCTATGTATTGCCTGGCATGCTCTTGGGTGATTGTGTCCAGCGACTCCAGGTACATCAGCGCCTCACGCGCATTGGGTATGCGATTCTCCAAATTCATGAAGCGAGGCGGAAGTGCCGTCCAGATCAACGCGTCCAGCCCTTGGCTAAGCGCCCATCGATTGAGACTGTCATAGCCGTCATCGTCGTGAACCATCAGAACACCGATACCATCCGTGCGATGCGTAGGGACACCCTCTCGGTGAGCTAATTCGTTGTAGGCGTGTTCCAGCGAATGAGTGGCCAGCGCTGCCCAGAATACCCGTACCGGCTCAGCTCCCAGGTAAATTGCAGTAGCAAGCTCACCACCATCTGACACCCTTGAAAACTCGACGGGTACTCTTGGGCCTTCATCCGACCAATCACCGCCTAGGCGCAGTTGGCCTGGCCTCCAAATCAGTGAACCCCACCCCAGACAGCCGATTTTCACGCATCCCTCCCCCGCCCTAGGCGCTATCGAAATCAATGCCGTTCAACACGGCTTGTTTTACGAGACCCTTGCCGCAGGGCAAAGTGCTATCGGCAAAGAGGGAAAGCTAGAGATGGCTAGAGCCTGAAACGGACATGAATGCAGCTTTTGCTGTCTTGGCGATCAATGCTCACTGCCGCGCCACCGTAGCCGGAGTAGCTTTTGACTAGGCGCATGCCCAGGCCTGTACCTGTTGGCTTAGGATAATTGTTGGGGAAGCCATCGCCCTCATCCCGCACCGTGAGTAGCGCATGGTCGCCGGCATGTTTAACGAGCACGTCAATCGTGCCCTTTCCGTACTTGAGAGCATTGGTGATCAGCTCAGAGATGACCAGCCCCAATGGCGCCATCCGCTCCGGCGGTAGGACGAAATCATCTGTCTCCAGCAGGATTCTTCGGTCAGCCAACGCCTTGCCCAGATCCCCCAGCAGTGCATGGAGATAATCTGGAGCACGCACGTCTTGATCTTCAGCAGTCTGGTAGAGGCGCTCGTGGACACTGGCGATGGTCACTACCCGGCCAGCTGCTGTTTCAAGCTGCAGTTTAACGGCTGCATCGGGTGCGAGGTTTGCCTGCAACAGCAATAGCGTGTTCACCAGATGCAGGCTGTTTTTGACCCGATGATGGATTTCTTCGAGATACAGGTCGCTTCGGCTTTGCCTAGAATTCTGTGCCTCAATAAGTGAAAGCAGTTGGGCTTCGTACTGATGTCGCTCGGTGATATCTCGCGAGACGGCGATCACTCGATCAACCTGGCCGTTTACGCCCATGATCGGCGCGACCGTCACATCCCACCATTTGGGTTCATCAGGTGAAACAGGGCAGTAGGCCTCGAACCGCATCGTTTCCCCCGCCCCTACCTTGCCCAGAGCCTCCCAGACAAGTGATCTGGACTCCTCCGGCCATAGGTCATGCCATCGCTGCCCGACGACGTTTGAGGCCTGAGCATTCATGAAGGTCAACCCAGCCTCATTCATGAACTCGATCTCACCGCCAGGGGACATGATCTCCACCCAGTCAGGGCTGGCGTTCAAGATAGTTTCGGAATAGGGATCGGGATGAGTGGCCTCAACGCCGGCGTTGATTCTTTCTACAGCGAGTGAAATGACGGTGGCTATACCTTCGAGGAACACCAGATCGCTTTCAACGAAATCATCCCCGTTACTGCTGTCTGCTTCAAGGACACCGAACGGGCCAAGGACGCCGCGAATCGGGACGTTGATCGCTCGCTCGATTCCATACTGTTTCAGCAGTTCCGGTGTCCGAAAGCGGTTCTCCATCCCCAAATGGTTGGACAGCACTGGCCTGTAGGTGGCCATCGCATACCCAGCCGGGCTGGCCTCATCGCCACCAACCGTGGCTTTTCCTATGTCCGAAGCGTCCCAGCCAACGCCATGCGAGAGGATGAAGCCCTCTCCATCCAGCTCAGGCTGCAGCACCTTGGCATACTGAGTATTCATCCCTTCGGCAACCACTTCGCAGGCTCGCGTCAGCAACTGATCGAGGACTGTGGCCTGAAGCGACATTACCCCAAATTCGACCACCAGTTCGTGTTGGCGGTGCAAGCGAGCATGGGTTCGCTTCAGGGCTGTGCGAATGGTTTCGTCGGTAGGTAGCTGCTGCATAGTGTTCCCTTTGAAGTGTGCAGGAACGCGCCCTACTCCCTTCTGAGCAAAGACGGTTCGCTTACCGCCTTCCTACGATAGCCGCTAATCCATTCAAGCGTCTAAGGGCTCCACTCATCGTTTCAGAGCAACGTAAAAAACACGGGGTGCCCTAATGCATATGAGAAGCGAGTACACCGCTTATGCCAAAAAGCATTCTGATTGTAGAAGACGACGATTTACTGCGAGACCTCACCGCCGAGAGCCTCTCGTCACTCTACGCCGTAAATATAGTGGTCTGTGCAAGCGCTGACGAGGCGTTGCATCGGCTGGCTCATTATCAAACGCCCGCGCTGGTGGTTACGGATATCCATATGCCTGGACAATTGGACGGCCTTGCTCTAGCCCAGGAAATCTGGCGCAGATGGCCATCGCTACCCGTGATCATAACGTCAGGCGATGCAGTTGTTGATGCCTCACAGCTTCCTCCTCATCACACGTTTCTTGCGAAGCCGTGGGCAATTTCAGACCTCGCCACGATGATCGACAAGATAGTGACGCTACCTCGCCAAGGCGGTTGGTGACCGCTGTTGCCGTCAGGCGATTACAAAATTCGGTCATTAGCTTACCTGAATGAATTTTCTCCGAGGCAACGATGTCGTAGTGATATCGCACGTCACCATGCCGCTAGCGGATCAAGGATGGATGGTTTTTCGGACGTGCGCATCTCGCGAGTTCCTTGATGATTGATTTATCTACTGTTGCAGCACACAACGCTGCATCATCTCCCGCTGTCTTGCTGGTTGAAGACGAACCAGCCCTTCGGGATCTGATTACGTTCATGCTGGAAGACCTTGGCGCCACGGTAACCGCAGTGGCTACTGCCGATGAAGGGATTGCCCTGCTTGAGCAAGAGCCGCCATGGGCCGTAGTCATGACAGATGTGCGCACACCCGGGCGAGCTTCGGGGCTCCAGCTCGCTGCCCTGGCTCGTCCGAGACTGCCGAGGGCAGGCATCATCGTCACCAGTGGTTATCATTCGGCAATAAACGACGCGCTCCCCGAAGGAATAAGCTTCTTACCTAAGCCCTGGAGGGTGGAAGCGCTATTGGCGCTGGTGGTACCTCATCTTACTTCCGAGGCCAATCGGCGCCCTGCCGCCTGAATGTGACGGCTGGGTTTGGCTTCGTTGATTGCAGCCGTCAGCTCATCAGCCCAGTGTGATAGAGACCATGGCGATTGATTAGACTCATGCAAGCCACCATGCGACGAGAAGAATTCTCTTCCCGCTAAAAACCGCGAGCAGCCACTTGCATAATGCGTGGCTGGGCAGATCCAATTTGATGCTAACGTCTGCTGCGCTGACCTAGTTCACCGCTTTGTACGCTTCGGGTCCGGAGAACCATTTGCAACCGGTTCAATGGATTCGAAGCGGCAATCTACTCCTCTAGCAACTCCATACCTTCAAGACTCCGCTGTAAAGCAAGCGCACCCCATGAGGACCCAAGCGCCAGTTCGTTAAAATCGAACGCTGTGCATTCCCTTTAGCCCATGCCAATGCCAGCGTAACGGGTCAAGGTGAACACCAGTTACTCAGCTGGATTTCGCCATGATGCTTTCTCCCTATCCCTTACTCATAACCTGCTTGGTTGCGCTCACGGCCGCCGCTCAGGACGAGCGCGAGCGCTCGGATCTCGGCCTGATGCAACGGCAGATCAATGCCATCGAACTGTTGGCCGATCGAGCACGTAGCAGCGCTACAGGCAATGACCAAGTTCGTTATCGCTTCGACTACCCCAGGTTAACGGCGGACTTGGAGCGCATCCGGCACGGTATCAGCAACTACCGATCGCCCTCACGTGCGCAGCCGGCCGATCTGGTCGAACTGGCTGGTGATTATCGTGCTGACGCGCACCACTCGAGCACTTCTGATGAGCATGACTGATGCCCAACTCAGCGCGTTCTCTGCCGTGGCCGGGTTCACCCCGCAGCTCAGTTCAGTGCTCTGGCGCTCATCGGTGCTAGTGCTCGCATTGCTCTGGTGCGCCTGGGCCCTGTGGACCGGCTACCGCGGCTGGGCGGCCGGCAACCTCAATTTTGGCAGTCTCGGCGGCAGCACACTGCGCTTGGCCCTCGTCCTGATCGTACTGATGTTTTTCATGCTGTCGTAACCCGGAGACCTTGCCATGAAACTCTTCCGCCACTGCCTTCGCCCGTTTCTCCTGCTGGGGAATACCTGTTCCAAAGCCCTGTTCGGCGGTCTAGTTTTGCTGAGTTCGACGTTCGCCATGGCCGACCTACCGACTATGGAAGCCCCCTCTCGCGGCGAGGGTTCGGGGCTGATCGATACTATCAAGAACTACGCCTACGACGGCGGCATCCTGCTCGGCCTGTTGATCGCCACCCTCGCCTTTCTGGGCGTGGCCTGGCATTCGCTCACGGTCTACGCCGACGTGCAGAACCAGCGCAAAACCTGGAAGGACCTCGGGGCCGTGGTCGGGGTCGGCGCGCTGCTGGTGGTGGTGATCCTGTGGTTCCTCACCAAAGCCGCGACAATTCTGTGAGGTCTTTATGTCCGACACCCCTGCCACGCTGCCTGACGGCACACTGACCTTCCTCCCGGAACGCCTCAACCGTGACCCGGCCGTCCTGCGCGGCCTCACCAACGACGAGATGTGGGTCGCCCTGATCGTCGGTGCCGCGCTGGGCGTGATTCTCGGTTCACCGCTGGCGGTGGCCACCGCCTCCATCGCGACTTTACCCACCTGCATGTTGTTGTGCATGGCGTTGGTGTTGCTCGGCGGCGGCAAGCTGCTGCGCCGGGCCAAGCGTGCCCGCCCCGAAACCTGGTTGTACCGGCGCCTACAGTGGCACCTGGCGGTGCACTGGGGCATCGGTACCCACCAACTGATCCTGCATTCGGGGCCGTGGACCGTGCGCCGTACGCGCCGGCATAGGAGAGCCAACCCATGAGCCGCTTCCGCAACAAGGTGGATGCGCAGCAGGCGCATATTTTCAGTCTGCGCCTTGCCGTGGCCATCCTAGCGCTGCTCTGCGGCGGGCTGTGGTACGGCTGGCAGGCCGCGCCCTCCGAACTCACCATTCACGTACCGCCTGACCTGCGCTCAGGCAGCACGCGCAAGTGGTGGGATGTGCCGCCCGAGAACATCTACGCCTTCGCCCTGTACATCTTCGGCCAACTCAACCGCTGGCCTACCGACGGTGAGGCCGACTACCACCGCGCCATCTTTGCGCTGCAGCCCTACCTGACGCCCGCGTGCAAGACGTTCTTCGACGGCGACTTTGAATTTCGCAAGGTCGCCGGCGAACTGCGGGGCCGGGTGCGTGGGGTGTATGAGGTGCTGGGCCGCGGCTACAGCGACGACCCCGACCTGCGCGTGAAGCAGCTGGATAAGCACAGCTGGCTGGTCAAGCTCGACCTCAACGCCGACGAGTACTACGCCGCCGAGCCGGTAAAACGCGTGGTGGTGCGCTATCCGCTGCGGGTGGTGCGCTTCGACGTCGATCCCGAGCGCAATAAGTGGGGCCTGGCGCTGGACTGCTACGAAGGCACACCGCAGAAGCTGACACTGCCGGGAGGTGCGTGATGATGCGTGTCTTGATACTGATTCTGGTGATGGCCGGCGGCTGGTGTTCAGCGGTCGGCGCCATCGAGGTCAAATACTGGGAACGCTTACCCTTGGCCGTTCCGCTCACGGTGGGCCAGGAGCGGGTCCTGATGCTCGATGAAGATGTTCGCGTTGGACTGCCCAGTGCGATCGCCAGCAAGCTGCGCGTGCAATCCATCGCTGGCACAGTGTATCTGCGCGCCGCCGAAGCACTCCCCCCTACCCGGCTGCAGCTGCAGTCAGTGAAGACGGGCGGCATCATCCTGATCGATATTGAGGCGCTCGAGGGCAGCGAGGCGCTGGAACCCGTCAAGATCGTGGCCCAGGTTCAGGTGCCGAATGCGGAGACCGAGAAGGGTGCTGCACCCGTGGCAACGCCGGTACCAGTGGTGCTTACCCGCTATGCCGCACAAAACCTTTATGCACCTCTGCGTACCGTGGCGCCATTGCCGGGTGTACGGCGCGTGCCGCTGACCGACTCCATCGCATTCAGCTCCTTGCTGCCCACCGAGCGGGTTTCGATCAAGGCGCTTGCTGCGTGGCGGTTGGGTGATTACTGGGTAACTGCGATAAAGATTGTGAACCGCGGACCCGGCAAGGTCGCGCTGGACCCGCGGCACCTGCAGGCCACGCTGTACGCTGCGACCTTCCAGCACGCAGACCTCGGTCTCGCCGGGACGCCCGAAGATACCACCGTGGCCTACCTCGTCACCCGCGGCGCGGACTTGATGCACGCGATGCTACTGCCGCCACCAACGCCGGAGGCTGCCGATCATGAAAGCTAACGGTCTGCTGAAATGGCTAGTGCCCGTAGTCCTGCTGGGTATCGTGCTGATCATCGGCAGATCCTGGATGGCTGCTCCGGACGGCCAGCCCGCTCATGATCCAGACAAGACCACGCTCAGCGCGGAACAGGCCAAGGCCCTGGGGATCGCGGGCGACACCCCGCGCGACACCGTGGCCACACTGATCGGCCAGGTCAAGGCTATGCGCAGCGAGATGCAGACGCTGAAGAAAGGCAACGATGCGCTGCAGACCGAAAACAATCGGCTGCGCTCGCGCGAAGGCAATATCGACACGCGCATCCAGAGCACCTTGAGCAGCGTCACCCAGCAGGTCACCGAGCAGCGCCAGCAAGCCAACGATGCCCGGCAGAAGGCCGAACAGCAGCACCGCGAAACCCAGAGCCTGCTGTCCAGGCTCAAGGACCAGCTCACCAACAAGCCGGCCGCGAAGTCGGATCTCCCCGCAGGCTTTGGCCTTGAGCCCGGCGACGAACAACAGTTTTCGGGTGCGCAATCAGCGCCTGATGCAGTGCAGTGGATCGAGCCGTCGAATGCGCGCACCGGGCAGGATGGCATCGGCAAGGCCGACGGTCCGTTGTCGTCCCTGACGTCGACGTTCAAGGACCTGCACGGCCTGGACAACAACGTCATTGATCGTGGCCAGGACAGTTTGCGTGCCGTCGCCAAAGGCGAGCGAGACATGGAGAGCGCCCAGGACCGCGCCGAGGGCGCCAAGCCCGTTTACACCCTCCCTGAAAACTCCACACTGATGGGCTCGATCGCCATGACGGCGCTGATTGGCCGGGTGCCGGTGGACGGTACCGTGAATGACCCTTATCCATTCAAGGTGCTGGTGGGGCCGGACAACCTCACCGCCAACGGCATTGACCTGCCGGATTTGGTCGGCGCGGTCATGAGCGGCACCGCCGCCGGCGACTGGACACTGTCCTGCGTGCGCGGCCAGGTCGAGTCGATTACCTTTGTCTTCAGCGACGGGACCGTCCGCACGGTGCCACAGCCGCAGAAGGTCGTCAGCCGCAATCGCAGCAGCGCCCAGACCTCGGACACCGAGAAGATCCGCGGCGGGCTGGGCTACATCTCCGATCCCTACGGCATTCCCTGCATCTCCGGGGAGCGCCGTTCCAACGCCCAGCAGTACCTGGGCAGCCAGAGTCTGATCACCGCGGCCGGCGCGGGCTTCGCTGCGGCCCTGGGCAGCGAGCAGACCAACACCTCGTTCATCAACTCGGCGAGCGGCAGCCTGGGCTTGACCCAGAACAGCGGCAACAGCGCGCTGAACTCGGTCATCAGCGGTGGCATTGGCGATATCCGTGAGTGGATCAACAAGCTCTATGGTGAAGCCTTTGCTGCCATCTACGTGCCGCCTGGGGCCAAGGTGGCCCTGCACCTGGATCACGAGATCACCATCGACTACGAGCCGAAAGGCCGGAGAGTGAACCATGAAAGCCCATCCGTTTCGACACTGGATCTGGATTAGTCTGCTGCTCGCTCTGCACCTGGCCGGCTGCTCTACCAGCAAGGAGGAAATGCTGCCCCACGGCGATCAAACCATGTTGGACATCTGGAACGGCGGTGGCTCAGTGGGCTCACAGCAGCAGTTGCAGGAAGCGCGCGGTGAACTGCGCCGTCCCGTGCTCGACCCTGAGCGCCTGATAGGCGACCAAAGCGCTTACACGCGCACTGCCGCCAACGAAATCCGCGCCCAGTTCCCGCGCCTGCCCAATCCGGACCTGGTCATGTACGTGTACCCGCACCTGGCCGGTACCCAGCAGACACCTGTACCTGGCTACTCGACGGTATTTCCGCTGTACGAGAAGGTCCAGTACGCACTGCCCGGCGAACGCCTGGACGATCTGTGATGGCCGATGACGCAAGTCGCGACTCGCCACACTGGAAGCCCTGGCGCGTTGCTCAGCGCCGGCGTGCGACGCTTGCCGACGAGGCCGCCCAGTATGCGTACCATCCTAGCTTTGCCGATCACCTGCCCTGGGTCGAATACCTCGAGGAGGAGCAGTGCTTTCTGCTCGACGACAACCGCTCGGTGGGCGCGGTGTTCGAGCTGCAGCCGATTGGGACTGAGGGTCGTGAGCCCGAATGGTTGATGGCGGCCCGCGACGCCCTGGAAGATGCGCTGCAGGACAGCTTCGACGAACTGGACCAGGCGCCCTGGGTGGTGCAGTTCTTCTGCCAGGACGACAGTGACTTTGCCCCCTACCTCGAACGCCTGGAGCGCTATATCGCGCCCCGCGCCCGCGGCACACCATTCACCCAGGCCTTCTTCACGTCGATGCAGCGTCACCTCGACGCCATTGCTAAACCGGGTGGGCTGTTCGACGACCATGTCGTGTCCCACCTGCCCTGGCGCGGCAGCAATCGACGGATTCGACTGGTGGCCTACCGCTGGCTCGGGGAGCAGGCCGATAATGATGGGCAGAGCCCGACTCAGCTGCTGAACCGCACCTGCGACCGCTTGGTGGCCTCGCTGCAGGCTTGCGGGGTCTGTCCTCGCCGGTTGACCGGACGCGACTTCTACGCCTGGTTGCTGCCCTGGTTCAACCCGTCCCCTGCCTTAACCGACGAATCCCCCGCGGCGTTCTATCGACGCGTGCCCTATCCGGAGACGGATGACGGCGAGGACCTGCCGCTGCCATTCGACCACGATTTTGCCGAGCGGCTGTTCTTCCAGGAACCGCGCTCCGATAGCGAACAAGGTCTCTGGTACTTCGATCAACAACCACATGCGGTTATGGTGGTCGACAAGCTGCGTAGGCCGCCGCATATCGGCCAGCTGACCGGCGAAACGCGTAAAGGCGAGGCGTTGAACGCCTTGTTCGATCAGTTGCCCGAGCAGGCGGTCATGAGCCTGACCCTGGTGATCACGCCTCAGGATGTACTCGAGGAGCAGCTCAACCGTCTGGCGCGCAAAGCCATCGGCGAAAACCTCGCCTCAACCCAGACCCGCCAGGACGTGGAGGAAGCGCGCGCGCTGATTGGGCGCCAGCACAAGCTGTACCGCGGCACGCTGGCGTTGTACCTGCGCGGTGCGGATGAACAGCAGCTGCGCCAGCGCTCTATTCAGGCCGCCAACGTGCTGCTCGGCGCCGGCCTGCAGCCGGTACGTGAGGGCGACGAAGTGGCAGCCTGCAACAGCTACCTGCGCTGGCTGCCGATGATCTACAACCCGCTCCGAGACACGCGCAATTGGTACACGCGGCTGTTGTTTGCCCAGCATGTCGCCAACCTGCTGCCACTCTGGGGCCGCAGCATCGGTACAGGCAACCCGGGCATCACGTTCTTCAACCGTGGGGGTACACCGCTGTCGTTTGACCCATTGTCACGTTTCGACCGCTCGATGAATGGCCACCTGCTGCTGTTCGGGCCGACCGGCGCTGGCAAGTCAGCTACCTTGGTCTCGATCCTGATGCAGGTCATGGCGGTGTACCGGCCGCGGCTGTTCATCGTCGAAGCAGGCAACTCCTTTGGCCTCCAGGGCGACTATTTCGCCACGCTCGGATTATCCGTTAACAAGGTCCAGCTCAAACCTGGCAGTGGCCTGAGTCTGGCGCCGTTCGCCGATGCTCGTCGGCTGATCGAGCACCCGGATAAGGTGGCCAGCCTGTCGACCGAAGACCTGGATGAAAACGCGCCGGACAGTGATGAGCAGCGCGACGTGCTGGGCGAATTGGAGATTACCGCGCGACTGATGATCACCGGTGGTGAAGCCAAGGAAGAGGCGCGCCTGACCCGCGCAGACCGCAGCCTGATCCGCGAGTGCATCCTCGATGCCGCCCAGCACTGCGCAGCGACCGAACAACAGGTGCTGACGCGCCATGTGCGCGATGCCCTACGCCAAGTCGCCAGCGACGCCCATTTGCCTGACAAACGCCGGGAGCGCGCCCAGGAGATGGCCGAGTCCATCGACCTGTTCTGCCAGGGTTTTGAGGGCGCGCTGTTTGACCGGCCCGGCACGCCCTGGCCAGAGAGCGATGTGACGATCGTCGACCTCGCCACCTACGCCCGTGAGGGTTACGAGGCGCAGATGTCGATCAGCTACATCAGCCTGATGAACACGGTGAACAACCTTGCCGAGCGTGACCAATACCTCGGCCGGCCGATCATCATGGTTACCGACGAAGGCCACATCATCACCAAGAACCCGCTGCTCGCCCCCTTTGTAGTCAAGGGCACGAAGATGTGGCGCAAGCTGGGCGCCTGGTTCTGGCTGGCCACACAGAACCTGGCCGACTTTCCCGACGCGGCACAGACCATGCTCAACATGATCGAGTGGTGGATCTGCCTGAACATGCCACCGGCGGAAATCGAGGAAATCGCCCGCTTCAAGAAACTCACGCTGGCGCAAAAGGCGCTGCTGCTCTCCGCGAGCAAGGCCTCGGGCAAGTACACCGAGGGCGTAGTCCTGTCGAAGAACCTGGAAACACTGTTCCGCGCGGTACCGCCGAGCCTGTACCTCGCCCTGGCCATGACCGAACCCGAGGAAAAAGCCCAGCGCTGGCGATTGATGGAGGAGCACCAGCAGTCCGAGCTGGAGGCCGCCCTGCAGGTCGCAGCGGAGATCGATCGCCTGCGTGGGATGGTGTGAGCGATACCGCCAGGACTGTTCGCAAGCCCTTAGTTCAGCAAAAACTCGACAAGAGCACATTTGTACTCTTTCGGTAATTTGCCTGACTCGCTCTGCGAAATCAGCCCGCCAGCCGAAATCGATAAACCCGGGCTCAGTTTGTCTTCCCTCCTCCGGTGCCGGATACGGGATGCTGAAACTTGGCGCATGGATGCACACCGCTGCCACCTGCCGAGCGTTGCCCATGAACGTGACCGCCTCTACCGCCTGCAGATCACCGAAGCCCAGCAAGACCGGCCGAAGTCGTGCGCTCACTGCGGCGATTCTGCTCATCGCCACCCAGCAATGCCTGGCACTGACCACCCCGACCATCATCGCCTCCGTCACTTCGCTGCAGTGCCTGGAGTACCGGGTCGTCGGCATCTGCTACTGGCTGCTGTGCACGCCGTTCGGCTGCACGGTGCGCACCTCGCCGAAGATCCGTCACTTCATTCCCGAACTGGTGGTGTCGAGCTACACCGACACCGGGGGCAATCCCTGGAGTGAGATGTCTGCACTGTCGACGCCGACGTCAGCATCACAAGGGGGTGGCAACCTGATTACGCCTTCGCCGCAGCGCGATAACCTGCCACGGTTCAAGAATGTCGATGGTATCGGGCACCCCGGCGGGGCTGCACTTACCGCCTTGGCGCATACGTTCGGCTATGCGTGCCCAAGCGGTGCAGTGCCGTTTGCGCCCTACTACCTCAGTACCCTCGACCCGCTGGCTTGGCGCCATGCCATTCCCGAATCTGTCTACCCGCAAGCACTGGTTTCGGGCATGCGCGAGATCGGTAACCAGGCACTCGGCGACATGTGGGGTAGCGTCTACCCACGCCACGGTTTTCTGGTGCAGCCCGACGATTTCAAGGCGGCTGCCGTAATGGCCCAGCGCGCCAGTGACTTCATCACCCGCGCTGGCCAGCCGCATGTCTACCTGCCGTTGCAGCCAATGCCTGCGCCCGGCTACTGGCCGCCGCCGCCGGTGATTGAGAACAACGTCAACAACCACCGCTGGCAATTGCTCGCTCCGGTGATCCAGAACACCTGCGCCATCTTCCCTAGCCCGACGATCCAGAGCGCCGACGGCGCCTACGCCTGGTCGCTGTGGCGGCCCTACCGCTGCTGCCAGCGCATGGGCCAGACCTTCCTGTTCAGCATCGATTTTGACGGAGGCCAATGATGAAGACCCTCTTGCTCGGTCTGCTGTGCTTCCTCGTCTATGCCGTGGGCCACACCGCCGAGAACGGCTACCACCTTGGTGACCAGGCCCAGGTCCTGGACGACCGGGTGATGTACACCATCGGCGGCGGTTCAGCGGCAGGAGCGCCCTCCTCGCTCTACCGACCCAATGGCCTTGGCGTGGGCATGTCTTGGCGCGCCAACATGATGTGCGGAAACATGAACCTCTCGAACACCCTGCAGAACCAGCTCAATGGCGCCACCCAGGGCTTCCAGCAGATCATGGGCAACGTCATTCAGAACGCCACACAGGCGGTGATGTCGCTGCCGGCCATGATCATCCAGCGGGCCAACCCCGGGCTGTATGAGCTGCTCAGCAATGGTGTTCTGCAGGGACGGATCGACTTCGACCGATCCAAGCTCACCTGCCAGGCAATGGCGGCGAAGATGGCCGACAAGGTCGACCAGGCCGGCTGGGGCGCGCTGGCGCAGAACCAGGAGATGCAGCACAACCTCGAGCAATCCGGCGGTGATGCCGTGACGGCAGTGAAGGACACCGAATCCAATAACGGCAACAACGGCGTCAGCTGGGTCGGCGGGCAAAAAGCCGGTGGTAACGGCCAGCAACCCATCCGGGTGACGTCGGACGTCGTCAAAGCCGGCTACAACCTGCTGCACAACCGGGCGGTCGAGGATACCTCAGCTCTGGGTTCGGGTTGCCAAAATGGCGCCATCTGCCAAGCCTGGTCGAGTCCCGAAGAGGCCTCCGAGTGGGCGACGCGTGTGCTCGGGGAAACCGAGGTGCAGACCTGCGACGACTGCGAGACGCTGCGCGTGACTGCCGGTACCGGCCTGTCACCGCTGATCCAGGAAACCTACACGGAAAACCTTGAAGGCTTGCAACGCATGGTCTCGGGTGCCGAGCAGCCGACACCGGAGCACCTGGGCAAAGTCTCCAGCCCGTTGCTGCAGGTCTCCCGAGGTGTCATCGAAGGGCTACGCGACGACCCCGACCAGGACCTGCTGGCCCGACGCCTAGCCAGCGAAACCGCGCTATCGAGCGTGATCTACAAGGCGATGCTGCTGCAGCGCACGCTGTTTGCCGGCAGCCATGAGCCCAATGTGGCCTCGGCGCAGCCCGCTACCACTGCCCTCAACGGCAACGTCGAAACCCTCGAGCGCGAGATCCGCCTGCTGCAAACCGAGCTGCAGGTACGCCAGGCGCTGGCCACCAATACCGCCAGCCTTGTCCTCGATCGCCACGCCGGCGGTGCAGACGCCTCGCGTAGCATCGATCAGCGCGATCCGGAGCCGGATCGCCTGCGCCGAGCCGAACAGGAGAGGAGCACGCCATGATCTCGTTTGGGGTGAGGTCCACGCTCGGGCGTGCACTGATGATACTCGGCGCCATGCTGGGCATTTTGTTGATTGCTTGGATGGCGCTGCATCTGTCCGTGACTCAGTTGCATTGGCTCGAACCAGGGCGAGGGACAGCGTATTACTTCGCGTGCTGGCGCGCGCTCTTGTACACCCTGATGTTCGCCGGTTGGGCCGCAGCGTTGCGCAGACGACCTTCGCCCGCAGATCAGCAACGGCTGAAGCGCCTGGGCTTAATCGGCTTCAGCTCGATCATCCTGGTCGAACTGTCTCGCGTGTGAGGTGCAGACATGAACATGAGCACCAACAGCTACCTCGAGTACTACCTGTCGCTGCTGGCCTGGATCATCAACAACGGCATCTGGAACACGCTGGCAGACACCGGGCTGTTCGCCGCGCCCTTCGGTGCAATCATCCTGCAGGAATGGCTGTCGGCCCGCCAACAGGGTGCCGACGAGGGCAACAAGGGGCTGTTGTCGATCCCTCGCGTCGAGAACCGGCTGTGGATAAGCTACGTGGTCATTCTGTTTGGCTGCATGCCGTTCTTTCCGCTGAACCTGTCCTCCGTGAGCTTTGACGATGCGGCGAGCCAGCGCTGCGGGATTTCCATGGCCAAACCTGCGGATACGGCCTGGGGCACAACCTTCAACACTATCGGCGAGAAATCCGCGAACGTGCCCGTGTGGTGGTTCCTGGTGCATGCCATGAGCAAAGGCATCACCGCCGCGGCGACGGCGTCGATCCCGTGTGCACCCGACATCCGTGCAATGCGGATGGAGATCGACAGCTCGCGGATCAACGACCAGGTGCTGCTGCAGGAAGTTGCCGACTTCACCCGGGACTGCTACGGCTTTTCGCGCTCCCGGCTGTTTACCAATCGGCCCGATTTGGACGAATCCCAGAGCTACGACGCGTCCTGGATCGGCTCGACCTACCTGCTCAGCACACCGGGCTACTACGATACCGATCGCTCGCGAATGCCCAGGGTCGATTGGCCATACGACGAGACGAGAGATACCTCTCTGCCCCAGCTCGACAACGGTGCTGGTTATCCCACCTGCAAGCAGTGGTGGAGCGATGGCACCATCGGATTACGTGATCGTTTGGTGGCCGAGGTCGATCCATCGCTGATGTCGCAGTTGCGGGGCTGGCTGACTGGGCGCACCACCACCGAGATCGAAGACGCTACCTTGCGAGAGCTGGTGAGCCCGCGGCAACAGTCATTGAGCATGGCACCCGGGCAAGTGTTCCTGGACTACGGCAGCAGTGCCAGGGGCGGCTCGCTGACGCAAGGGCTCAACAACCTGGCCACCAACACCGGCCTGGCCCTGGGTTCTTTCAGCAATTTCCCAGCGATGAATGCCTTGCGTGCAGCTTTACCCATGGTTCAGGCCTTCCTGATCATGGGCACCATCATCAGCTTGCCCCTGGTGCTGCTGATCAGCACCTACCAGTTGAAGGCGCTCATGACGATCACGTTTGCGCTGTTCACCCTGCACATGCTGACGTTCTGGTGGGAGCTTGCGCGCTGGATCGATTCGAGCATGCTGGAAACGCTATACAACCAGGTATCAGCCACAGACCAGGCAGTGTTGTCGTTGCCGATAGCAGGATTCATGGATGGGACGGTCACTGCACAGGTCATCGAATACGTGATGGGGGCGATGTTTGTATTACTACCAATGATTTTCATTGGTGCGATGAGTTGGGCGGGATATAACGTTGGTAGCGGTATTCAAACACTTCTTACTCGTGGAACAGAGGCTGCTCAGACACAAGCAGCAAAAGGCACCTCACAGATTATGAGCGGTGTCCAGAAGTTTAAATAAGACATTATCTTAGCGACCCATGCTCGTCATACAGCTCTGGATATTTTTGCTGATGTTGAGGGTGACTAACTTCATGCACTCCGGGCTCATCGTTATCGGGTGCACTGATAGGCAGCGCCGCCATGATCCACAGAGCAACGATTCCCATCGCTAGGACAAGCGCGACAGACGCAACTCCAAGGACGAAGGCTAGCTTGAAGAGTCGCATACCAACCAGGCGATACTTGAGCGGGACAGATGCCAGAATTCTGGATTCTAAAATTTTCGTTTCGAGTCGGCGCACCATTCGCCCGGCTCCTACCGCAGCGTAAATAAAAAACTTGCCGATGCGGATCCGGCCGGAACTGGAAGAAGCTAGAGTCGACATGTGATCACCTCCCTAGCCGTAACTTCGCTCGAAACAGAGCCGCTACAGCTAATTTGGATCCAAGCCTTAGCTTACTCCTTTGCCGCTGATATCAATGACCGTTGATCACTTGGAAGTCGCCGATTATCGCCAGTAGCGCTCAGTGGACCTGCATCTGAAACTCATACGAATAGCACCATTGACGCCATGTCGGTTCGCTTGTTAAACCATTTGTGCAATCGCTGGTTTTCCAGCATCCCAGGTAGCCATAACCTTTGAGGCTACGTCACGCACGTGATGGTTATCCCCAAATGCGATTCGCGTTCGGCAGCTCGCATGGTCACCGTTCCCCGGTGATGAACGCCTTCTAATCCCCATAGCTCTCTGAGCCCGCGTCTTCGACGCACCCAACCCAATCAATTCCAGTGCTGGGAATTCTCCCGCATGGGTGGCATTTCCTCCGCACCTTCTGGAGGATCTCATCATGATGCGTTTCACAGGCACTGAACTTCACGCCGTGTTAGCAGAGGCCGGTATCAACGGTTGCAGAGTGATATTGGTCAAAGACCACGGCGTCTACCTCATGTCAGAGGTTGGCGAAAGCGAGCCGGATGGAGGTGGGCGCAAACGCGTGGCCTATGCCACCGGTTGCAACCCTACCGTCGACGACTTCGACGCCTGGTGGAATCGCGCCCGCGATGAATTTGGCGGCGATGATTTTGCCGAGTACTTTGACATCAATGATCCCGTTCTCGCCAGCCTTCGCGGCACCGCAGGATCGCTGGTGGTGGAGGCCACCTCCACCCACCTTTACCTGGCCGCCGAGGTTGATCCTGCGGGAAAAGCTTGAACGTAAAAGCGAGCACTTCGCGCTTCCCGAGAGGCACCTAGCGGGCCTTTCGGGAGGCATTACACACTACGTTCAGGCTGAGTGGAGATCGCCGCTGGTCAGGAACTCAAGGCCGATAGTCTTCCTTGGAACGCCCTGGATAGACCCGTTCAAAAGAGGTCATGACCGGAGATTGACCCCACGTTCAGGCGCGTTTTAATGGACGGACGCTCCCTGCTCGGTGGGTTGATCGGATCGGGCAATCCACACCAAACCTCAGAAAGGTGACGCGGAATCTGCTAACCGGAGGCCACCATGTCCAGGATGAACCACCTCTCAACTGCCATTGTGCTGAGCCCAGGTGTCTGGCAGCAGTTCATTGAACCTGCCGCAGGCGAGGAGCCGGTTGGACAGTACGCACTGCGCTTGGCTGGCCTACTCAATAGCGCGCTGACTTCTGCACCGCTTGCCCTGCACCGTCCCGTAGCACTGCAACTCGACCTGCTGAGCAACGGCACTTCAGAAATTGCCCATCTGCCGCAGCTTCAGCTGGCTCGTGTAATACCACGCAGCGGCCCGGCTTTTTTACTCGTCCGACTGCCTAATGAGAGCGCGGTAGACATCGCCGCCCTCTGACCCACTCAGCACCGTCACCATCCCCTCTACCCCCACCGGGAACCCTTCCCGGCCGGGCAGCGTTCCCCCCTTCACGACCGGAGAACGCCATGTCCGATATCTACCTGGACGTCACCAACAAGATCGTCAGTGCCCTGAGCCAGGGCGTGATCCCTTGGATCAAACCTTGGACCACAGCAGGTTCGAGCGCTGACTCCCCATTCCCTATCAACGCCATTACCCGGCGCCCCTACGCCGGCATCAACGTTCCACTCTTGTGGGCTGAGGCCCGCCTGCGAGGGTTCACCCATGATCGCTGGCTGACCTTCAATCAGGCACGCAAGGCTGGCGGCCATGTGCGCAAGGGCGAGCAATCCACCCTCGCGGTGCTGTACAAACCGATGAGCAAGGAGGCGCATGACGAGGACGGCCAGGTCGTTCGCGATGAACAGGGCAACATCAAATTGGTGCAGTTCGCACTCCTGCGCACGCACTGCCTGTTCAACATTGAGCAGACCGAAGGCTTGCCTGACGAGGAGCCAGCCTCCATCGAGCACACTGAGCCCGCGGCCTTCATCGATCATGAACCGGCAGAGCAACTGCTGGTCGCCAGCGGGGCGCGCATCGAGCATCGCTACAGCGATGACGCGTTCTATCAGCCGATTCGTGATCTGATCCAACTGCCTACGAAGGCGCAGTTCGAAGACGTCGGCAGCTACTACGCAACGGCGCTGCATGAGCTGACGCACTGGTCGGGCCACCGGTCGCGTCTGAACCGGGAAGGTATTACCGGCGGGCATGCATTCGGCTCTACGGCGTATGCCTTCGAGGAGCTGGTCGCAGAAATGGGCGCCGCGTTTCTCTGCGCACTCACCGGTACCACAGGTGAGTTGCGTCACGAGGAATACCTGGCGTCCTGGCTGAAGATACTCAAGGAAGACAAACGAGCCATTTTCCGCGCCAGTGGTCAGGCCCGGGAAGCGTCTGAGTACCTGTTGGCCTTGCAGTCTGATCAAGCCACGGATATACCAGCTCGTCTCACCGCGTGATTCCACTCATCCAGCAAAAAGGCCCCTTTCCGGGGCCTTTATTTTGCACTGCAGCGCAGCATTCGCCGCACTCATGAAGCCTGTGATTACTTTACCCAGCTCTCAACGGTGTCCGAGCCGTACTCTTGTTTCCACTGTTTGATGGTCTTGTGATTACCGCCTTTGGTTTCCACCACCTCGCCGTTATGCGGATTCTTATAGCGCTTCACCTCACGAGGTTTGCGCTGAGCGGTGCTGGACGCACTTACGGTGGCTACTTTGAGGGCCTTGGCTGGGTCCAAGATGCTGATTACCTGGCGCAGGCCCATGCCGTACTGTTCCAGCAACGCTCTGAGTTTCTGCTCAAACTCGATTTCCTGCTTCAAACCGGAGTCGTTTTTCATGGCATCCAGCTGTTGCAGCTGCGCCGCCAGCTGTGCTTCCAGTGCTTTGAACTCGGCAAGTTTGGACATGAATGATTTCCTAGGCGTGGGACAAGTGCTGGGATAATAACTGAGACCGCGGTTTTAGCCGAGGGTTTACTTAAAGCGCACGCGCTCTTGCACAGCGCCGGTTAAAACGACCTCGCCTGGTCGCTCAATCAGACAAGTGCTGACACAGGTGTGCCACAAGTTCTCGCGGGTTTACGCTGTTCCCGATCTTGAACACAACATCGCGCTGGCTGCGCGGCAGCTTTTTCGCACAGCGCTTGGCCGCAGATCGGATGGCCGCATCCGTGCCATGAATTCGATCGGCCAATAACACGACCAACACTGCATCACTCAACGTCATCCGCGCCCCTGCTCTAGAAATCGTGCTGGGCAGTCTACGCCCTGAACAAAGGGACCGCTATTCCAACCGCCCGCCGATCGCGATGGGCCTGGCTTCGAATTATCCCACGCGCGAAAAAGGCCAAGGCGGTAAAGGGTAACGGCGGCAATGGAAGGGGGCGCAAGGGTAAGAGCTCTATCCGAAAAGGCAAAAGGACCTCCCGAACGAACAACAGGTCATGCGATGAAATGCTGGTGGTTGAAATTTCGAAAAGGGGAGGCGGCAGAGCCCACCCCCACGCCCAACGCCGAGGGCTTCCTGCTTCCCCAGTCGGCCGAATCTCTACTCACCGCCGATCACCGGAGAAAGCTGCTCGAACGCATCTGGCAGTACACGGCCCTCTCCGAAGCGCAGTTTGATCGGCTCTACCTCGAGCCCATCCGCCGCTACGCCAGCTTTGTACAGCAACTCCCGGCGAGCGAAAGCCATCATCACGCCTATCCCGGGGGCATGCTCGATCACGGGTTGGAGCTGGTGGCCTGCAGCCTGAAGCTACGCCAATCCTATCTGCTTCCCAGCGGTGCTGCACCGGAAGACCAAGCCGCTCAGGCCGATGCCTGGAGCGCCGCGATTGCCTACGGCGCCCTGCTCCATGATATCGGCAAAATCGCCGTAGACCTGCAGGTCGAGTGTCAGAATGCCGAACGCTGGCAACCCTGGCACGGCCCGCTGAACCAGCCCTACCGTTTCCGCTACCACCCAGGCCGCGATTACAAGCTGCACGGTGCCGCGGCGGGGTTGCTCTATACGCAGATCCTATCGCCCGCCCTGCTCGACTGGCTCAGCGATTACCCCGAATTGTGGAGTCAATTGCTGTTTCTGCTCGCCGACCACTACGAGCACGCTGGGACCCTCGGGGAGTTGGTGCTGCAGGCTGACCGGGTGTCCACCGCGCAAAACATCGGTGGCAATCCCGCGAAGGCCTTGCAGGCGCCCAAGCACTCCCTGCAGCACCACTTGCTGACGGGGCTGCGCCACTTGGTCAAGAACGAGTTCAAGCTCAACCAGCCCGGCGCGGCCGGCTGGCTGACCGAAGAACACCTGTGGCTGGTCAGCAAGACCACGACCGACAAGCTGCGCGCGCACCTGCTAGCTCAGGCTGTGGACGGTATCCCCTCCTCCAACATAGCTCTATTCGATGAGCTGCAGTCCCATGGATTGGTGGAAGCGACACCCGAAGGCAAAGCGGTGTGGAGCGCCACTGTCACGGACGGTGACTGGCAGCATCGCTTCACGTTCCTCCGCCTGCAACCGCGCCTTGTTTGGCGCGAAGACAGCCGGCCTCAATGTTTCACTGGTACCGTCAAACCTTTGATAGCGCCTGCAGAGCCAGTTACTACTGACGAATCAGCCCCTGATCAAGCGCGGATTTCACTGGAGGTGAAGCGCCCTCAAGACGCCATGCCTTCTGCTCAGGACTTCGACTACGTTAATCACTTCATGAACCTGTTTAGCGACGAAGCCGAGAACGCAGTGGAGCGCCTCGCCGCTGGTACTGAGGCATCAGAGCCGAACTCGCATGATGCCCCTGGGCAGGAATTTCTCGACTGGTTGCGCTCGGGTATCGGCAGCCACAGGCTGCTCGTTAATGACCGCAAGGCCAAGATCCATGCAGTTGCAGGTACGTTTTTCCTAGTCTCACCCGGCATTTTTCAACTTTATATCGCTCAACACCCACGTCTTGCAGGTACGACGGGAGCTAACGATGCCTGGCGACGGCTTCAGCGCGATTTCGAACGGCTGGAGATCCATCAGAAGCTACCCAACGGCCAGAACATCTGGACTTGCAAGGTTCAAGGACCCCGTAGAAGCACATCGTTAAACGGTTATCTGCTATGCGATGCCGTAGCGGCGTGTGGTAAGCCTCCGGCTGACAACCCCTTTCTGAAGATCGACTCCTAGAACTCACAGCTGAGGCTGCACAACAAAATATTTAGCGATCGACAGCCGCACGCTTGCAGAGGAGGCCGCCCACAGGTCATAGAAATTTCTGATGCTTCCAAGTGAGCCAAAAAGTTGCCATAGTGCCATCACTGCTTTGGCTTTTGGCACTGACGGCGCACCAGGGGAATGCGATGAAGGTCAAAATTAGTCCGGCGGTTTTTCTTTTTCTCGGCTCGTACTTCCCGCTGAGTGTAATTTTGCTTCTGCAAGATTTCACTGACGCCAGTTGGTCGCAGTCTGTTTGTTGGTCGCTGCAAAACTGCACCCTACCAACCTTGATGAACGGGGAGCGTTCGCTCGGGTTGTTCATCATATGTTTGCTAAGCTTGGCACTTTTTTCCTACGTGCTCAAAAGCATGCCTGCTGACCATCAGCTCACAGTCAGAGAATCGAAGACAGTTCCAAACGACCTCATCAACTATGTATTTCCTTACGTTGTCTCGTTCATGGGGCTGGATCTAGCCAGCAACGGCAAATTTTACGGCTTTCTTGTCTTCCTTGCGTGGATGTTCCTGATCACCTATCGATCCGGGCAGATCCTCATGAACCCGTTGCTGCTTGCGATCGGCTGGCAGCTTCATGAACTGAGCGTAACGACTGCTGGGAACACACGCAGTGTCGTTGCACTCGCAAAAACGAAGGTTAACCCTGGCGACACACTCAAATTCTGTGTGATCCAAGGAATTTACGTGCTTGCAAAAAAGGAGTGAGCAATGACCGCAGAGCAGGCTTTGGTGAAACTAAGGGCATTTGATCTAGAAAACGCAGACTTGAGCGTGTGGACCTTCAAGAAAAGCTCTAGCCGGAACTCCCGCTTCCGCGCTTATTCCGTAGTAACAACACCTGAGCTGGCAAATGAGTTGAAGAGCTTGGCGGGTAACTGCATTCGCAGGTGCACCGAGGTCGAGGACTATGGGCTGCTCGCCTCGACGAATGAAAACTCATGCCTGCACTTGGAGAGTGATGAGACGGTTTTTTCTGCTTTGGAAGACCTTGTGCGCCAACCGCCTGAAGAGCACCTTATCGAGGACGTGACGGAACTGGAGGGCAGCGACGGATACCTCGTTCGCATGACACAGGGCGGCGATACTCTCCACTGCGTCTGCCGCCTGGCATCCGACTGGAAAGTGAAGAAGCGCTCCCGCATGTTGAATCTGGTGTTGAACCGAAATGAGCTCGACCTTGCAGGTGATCAAGCCTTCAGTATTCCCAAACGGTTTGATTTCTTTGCGATCAATGAAGACATGCTGGTCATTTTCAAACCAGCCTTCGAGTCATTGCTTGAACACAAGCAGACCTACGTAACGTCGTTTACGGAGCTACAAGCAGACGTTGGATTTCAGGGAGTTTTCGCGGACATGGCCGTGTTGGTCGAATACGTCGGCACCAACACCACCCACTTGCGTCGCATGGCTGTAGTGCAAGAGCGTGCCCACTATCTGGACGCTGGTTTCATGGCTCGGCTGCGCCAAGTAAACGAAGCACGTCAATGGAACATTGATTTTGATGCCGACGGGAAGATCATCCCATCCGCTGAAACAGCACGAGCCATCATTCAAGTACTGCTGAATCACCGTCTGCATTCCGAGCTGACCAACAACGATTTTGACGTCGCCTCTGCCAACCCAGTTGGTTAGCTAGAGGCTACCACGGCAGTCAACCTCGCGTTCTAGGCATGAGGCGCACTGGAGTGTGGGTGCACATTGGCTTTTTGCCCCACTGCGTTGTGAATTACCAAGGGACACAGGGGCCTCGAGCTTGAACAAACAGGGTCAGTAGGTTCGCCGGAAATATTTCTTCATGGCAATCTTCCAGCTCGCTTTCTGACCACCACTTTGCTTCCCATACCACTTCACGCTCTTGCTCACTCCACCCGACCGTCGAGCAATGCTCGTTATTTGAGTGCACCACGTAATAGCGTTCTACTGCAATCACTTGCTCCCCATCCGGCATTTGCCAGAGAAACTCACTGCACGCAATGGACTCCCCGACGGACAGAACCTCAATCCCTGTTTCCTCGTGTAACTCGCGAATTGCGGCAGCCTCGAATGACTCCTCCTCTCCCAGCTTTCCGCCAGGTGTGGCCCAGTAACACCTTCCGGCAAGGGCCCCGGTGCAGTAACGAATTTTGAGGAGCAATAGCCGGTCTGCGGGGCTGATCAGCAAGATTCGAGAAGCTAAACGACGTCGTGGCACAATCTACTCCTCGATGAGTGAAAGGGAGGACTCGTGAAAGACTGGGCAGACTGATTGGCGCTACCCAATGACGTCCAGAACGTTACTACCCTTCATGCGGCGAACTTCCAAAACGTAGTCAGCGATGTTAGGGACGGCGTAATCGACTACAAGCTCGACAACAGTCTTGACTGGCTTACCGGAAGGCTTCACAGGGTAATCCGCTATCCGGCGGAACACATCGGCACCTCGCCGATGAGGGATCGGCCACGTATTGCCTGAGTTCATGTGGCAGAGCCATATTTTCTCAGCATAGGCAGGGATGAGCGCCTTGGAGTCAAGGGTCAGCACGTCGTGTTCGAGATGTCGGTAGTCACGTGCTCCAAGCAGACGATGCAGCCTCTCCTCTTCAACCCAAAAGAAGACCTTGTCGTTGATCAGCTCATACCACTCTTTGGGTGTTGTCCCGTCTGTGAGCGCCTGGGCTAAACGCGCTTCTGGCATGGGCTTCTGATCACGAAGCACGATGTTTGACGAGTGCCCCGCCCTCACATCCATTTTCTGATCGCGGTGCTCGCTTTCGAAGCGTGAACGGTTAACCCCTTCAACTTCAAGATGGTCGAGCACCGCGGTTGTGCTCATCAAACCGCGAGTGCGAATACTGTCCCAGGTACCACGCTCAGCCATGTGGTAAACCCGAGGGTGCAGTTCAATCAATTTTTCCAGATTCATCCGTTATTTCCCGCCCGATCGTGCAGTCCAGTTGCGCCTATCGATCAACGAGCGTAGATCGCTGGCACCGGTGTCTCGAGAGAATCGCGTATTAATCAGCGAGACAGGCGCTTGAGAAACGCGCTCCAGCTCTTCCACAAACTTGATGGTGTCTGGATCGAGTTGCTCGAAACGGCGCGCTTGGCTGTTTGTAGACTTGAGGTAATCTGCGAATGTCAGAACGATATCGGTGGGAGCATTGAGCGCACACGCCTTGCGAAATTGATCCCATTCGAACCAGCCTACACGCCTGTTCCGGCGAGTCGTGGAGGTCTTCTCGGCGGTGTTCAGCGCATTGCCATCGAGGCCCGCAAACTGAGCAATTTCGTCAAAGGTCGTTGCATGCTTGAGCTGTCCAGAGGTGTGCCCTTGGTCTCCATCAGGATCTCCAACACGGATAGGCATGGGTCGGATAACCATGAGAATTTTCCGGATACGGCTGGGTGATATGCCAGCCTCCGCAAGACACCCTGCGACGTTGGTATCCCTTGACGTGACATGGGGGTAGTCCCCATGGAAAACACTCAATCCACTGCCCTGTGTGCCCTCCAGCAATATGGAGTGCCCATTGCGGTAGGCCTCCTCTAGCCTATCGGTCGTACACCCATGATAACTCCCAGGCGTACCAACGTAAGGTTGTAGTTCCTCAACATCCCGAGCAAGCCTGATTGTCTTCTTGCCTCTGTTGAGGATACGCCGTGCCGCTGCAGCCCCACTCCCACTGCCCGTGGACGCGATGGTTGAGACCAAATGCACCTGCTCCTCTGCAAGGTCTTCGTCTTCGATGATGGTGGCCTGAGGGTCAATGAATAGCCTATCAGGGCCGATTTGGCACTCTTCAATTTCGTTCAAAAGCCCCGGCAATCGGATCGTCATCCCAGGGCCTAGAAGTAGCCTCGCGCTCACGTCACGCGCGCCCGAAGGCAGGTGGTGGTAGGTGTAAGGGCCAAGAGGGCTAGCCACTGTGTGTCCAGCATTGGGGCCCCCAACTCGAACCATGACGTCATACTCACGAGCGAGATAGGAAACAATGTTGCCTTTGCCCTCGCTTCCGTACTGCCCGCCGATAAGCACATCGACGCATCGAATTTCGGGTGGTGTGAATAGGTGCAAGCGCGCCGCGACACGCACAAGTGTGTCATTGGAGTCAGATCTTTCGGTATAAATGCGAACGTCTGCGTCCGCCTTGAGCAGTTCGATTTCGGCCTGATCTCTGAGTTGGTTGACCTGGTCGTAGGGAGCAGGATCCGTCTGCCCCTCGACGCGCTCTGCGTAACGTTTCTGAAGCGTCAGGTCGCTGGCGTAAAGATGGACATGGATAAGATTCGCCCCGAAGGTCTTTCGAAACTCCAGCACCTGCGCCAGGGTGATCAGATGATCAACCACCACCGGCGAGCCAACTGCGTCCTTAGCGCATCTCGTTCTGGTTTCCTGCAACATCCAATGCTCATGGTCTTCAGTTCCCAGCTCACGCCGCCGATCGAGCATAGCCGGCTGATCGAGTTGTAGATGCCAGTCAGGATTTTGAGAGCCACGACGATCATTGACGACGTCAAAGCCGTACTCCTTTACCAGCAAGTTGGCCAAACCGCTCTTTCCGCTACAAGTCTTTCCACTGATGACCACGACTTGCCGAGTTTCCATGCGTTACCTCTCCCAAGTTCCCATGATTAGATCTGCGATTTCAAATGAGGTGTGCTTATCGGTACCCAAAATTTGGTCGACTAAAGCTGCAAGGGAACGCGCACTTTGCTCATTCGGGTGCAAGAGGTCTGCCTGGTATCGCGCAAGGGGAAGCGCGCTACGACAGGCGTATCTCTGCCACAGCACGTCCTCTGGAGCGACTACATGCACGTGCCTGACCGCGTCTGTGAAACCACTCCTGAAGAACTCCACCTGCCGGGGCTCGCGGACAGCATCCACCAACCAATTGTCACTGTGAGGTCGTTCCTCGAAGACTGGCCTGGCCACCAAATCAATGAGCCATAGAAAGTCGGAAGCTTGGTCCAAGGTGTCGCCTAGGTCCTGAAGGTGCCGTCGTTCATTCGATCTGTTTTGGAGAGCCAGCTGGCTTCGCAAAAATGCACCACTGCTGATGGGCAGAAATCCGTAGCGCTCTTGTAAAACTGCAGATACCGAGGTTTTGCCGCCGGCCATTGGCCCGCTTAAATGGAGTAGTCGCTTCAACGTGAGAACGATCCCTGAATGTGAGATGCGATTTTTCTGAAGCGTAGCTTAGTCTGGAAAGTTTGCTTGCTTCCGGCTGCTGAATCACTCGAACATAGACGTCACTACTTCGCTTGCGGCAATCGCTTGCCGCCAGTAGGCCGAAAGTGCTCGCAGATAGATGTTAGCGCCTAAGCCGATGATCTGTAGGCAATGGATAGGTACCATGAGACGGTTCGCTAGAGCAACTGTATGCCTGCTTCCCCGCCCATGAGCACCTACACAGAATTACATTGCTTGAATCCAACCTTGCGGAATGAGACCGTCACCTTTCAGATCCCAAGCCTCTACAGGGTGAGTGTGGGGTACATCTCTCCAGATGTCAGGCCCAGCATGCTCGAGGACAATTATTTGGAAATAATGACCAGAGCGTTCTACGGCCTTCGAGAGCACCTCAAAGATTCTCCGTGTAGCGATCACATCTGCCGACCTGGTATTCCTGACCGCCTGGAAGCCGTCATCAAGGGCGTTGGAACCTGATGCGCTACTTGGAAAATAGACTTGGCTTGGCTGGTCAATCACAATGAAACTGAACGGTGGAAGGTGTCGATTTTCTTCCAGAGAGAGAAACTCGTGAATCCCCAAGAATGCTGCAATATGATAGCCCATCCAGTTCGCGCCACTACCAATTTCCCAAAGGTAGTCACTATTCTCATCCAGATCAAAGCGCAGCGTCAGCTCCGTCTTATCCAAGACAATATTGGCTCCACCAGCAGCACTAAGAGGAAACTCATCCGCATAATCTTCAATCATTGGCGTGAGTCGAGCATCCAACTTACGCTCCTGCTCCGCCCGATCAACCTTGGACATCGCAAAATTGAAGTGACTGATCAACTTATCAAGTTCCGCAAGTCGAGCAATGACATCTTGCTTACCAGTGGAACCATCTAAGTTCTTGAAAAGCGTACTAATTTCACCAGCAACAAAGTAGATTTGTCCAAGTACGGACTTGAACCGCTCATCTTCGCTGACTAGGCGATTCTGCTCGCGCCGAAGACCGGAAAGAATACGTTCTTCTTCTGCACGCTTTCGCTTCAACCCGTTGATTTGCTTATCCAGAATAGGGTTATTACGGAGCGCATCCGAAATACGGGTAATTTTCGAGATCTTCTCCTCCAGGTTTTCAATCACCATTGGCAAGGCATTAGTGTACGACCCGCACGCTACACAATGCCCGTCGTCCAAGGCACTTTCCTTTAGCCAGTCTAGGCCAACAACATGAGTTTGCTCTGTTGTGACAGCAGCGAAGAACCTCTGATTATTTTTGTTTAGATCGTCCAGACCATCGACCTGTGTATCCAATGCATTAACGATCAATTGTTGGGCGGCGGTGGCCTCGATCGCCTTTTTCAGTTTTTCCGAAAGGTGCAGGCGCTGGGGCTCAAGCAACGTCGCCTCAAGACGCCCCTCAAGGGATGCGGTCAACACAGACCGCAGTTTCTCGACTCGCTCGGTTGGCGATGTGTATTCTTGCCTAGGCAGCAGACCGAGCTGAAGACATCGATCTAAAAGCCTGTCCACCTCGCGGAAATGAGAAGATTTTGCATCTTCGTGCGCTTGCAGCTCCCGACGAAGCCGATCTCTGTCACGCATAGCCTCTTCACGTCGACGCTCGTTGAGCACGTAGCTGCCATCCACCATCCCGAGAGCATATGGCATAGCACGCTTCAAACGCTCGCGGTGATGAACAGTGTCAGTTTTAAAGAACAATGTATTGGGATTCGCGACGATATGTTGGGGCAAAAAATTGAACGCCGCCATGTCCCTATATGAGCTGCGCGTATCATATCCCTTAGGTTTTTCGTCATCCGAATGAGGCAGATCGCTGATTCTAACCATACCGTCCAACGCGGCCTGGTAGTTTTGTTGAGAGTGAGTCCTAACAACCATCGCAGGAATTTCTTCAGCGACAGGCTGCAGGTAAAACTCTGTGGAGGGCTCACCTTTACCTGGCGAGCGCCTTGCCAGTAGATATTGTGAGTCGTGAATCCTGACTTTCAAACCAAACCAGGAAACCATCGTGCGAATTATTCCCACTGGAATATGGCACTTCTTAGACCCCATTACGTAATCAATAATATGTACGATTGAAGACTTCCCAGTACTGCTCAAGCCATGAATAATGTTGATTTTACCCTCAACAAACGGTATGACGCGCGGCGTAAAATCAGAATTACTAGCCCAGAGAACAACTGCATCAATGGTGAACTTCATGAGGGATTCCGAACAATAGCTTGTAGAGGTCTTCAGTCGACAGGGTGGAAAACCACTTTGCGAGCCTTTCCACAGTGAGAAGCATCGAAATCGGGATGGTATTTTTAATCCCCCGAGGCCAGCGCTCCATCAGTAGCTGGAATTTCTCACCCGTAGGGGAGCCCACTTTACCGACCAGGCGTGAGGCAACAGCGAGATTCAACCCTTGCAATGTCGTGGGCAAATGTGCACGAACACGTTTTTCCAAGTCGACTCTAAGAGCGGGATGCTTTCGCAAAATAGACTCTAAGCTGGGGCGCGTATTACCCGCGTTAAGCTTTTCACGATTAGCTTCATTCCACGCCAGTGGGAGTACCACCATAAGCTTTGGAAGGTCAAGCGTAAAAGGTGACCCCACATCTTCGTACTCTTTAACAAAATGAGTCATCAAGAAACACGCCAAAGATGAGTTATGGATAAGTTCCCTATCCACGTACGCTTCACTCATTGCTCACCCTCCTCTTCCTGAGGATGCCAGTGAATGGCGCTATATGTACCTTCACCATTAACCATGCGATGATAAATACCATTGTGCAGGTAAAGCTGATTCGCTTCAACTCGACCAATTTTTATCTTGAAATCTTCAGTGTACAGGGTCGAACTCACAACACCTAAATGGTCATCCTTGTCAAACTGATCCAGCTTCTTCCTAGCAGTGATTCTGTGTTTCCCACGAATAGCCTCCCAACGATCCTTTAGGAAGCGCTCGGTCTTATCAAAATCCGAAACTTAAATATTTCCCGTTGCGAGTAGACGAACTCGTTCAGAATAGGCACCACAGAAGTATGAAAACTGGGTAAGCGCCATGTCATCGTCTAGCTCAACTTGGGCAAGCTGATGCATGAATCGCATATCATCACGATGAATTTCCGACATCAGTTTCGCAAAGCCGGTTTCTTCCAATGGAAGCGGCTCGATCGGGGCGTTCAGGCAGTCTTGGGTTAATGAATAGAGCTGATTGTAAAAGGGTTGAGCATCTGTCCAGAACTCTTCCTGACGCTCCCATTTTTGCTGGCATTGGCGAAACAAAAAACCAATCAAACCATCATAGATTTTTTGACTGTGCTCAACCGCCCCTTCTGGCAAACGCAATGCTTCGATACTCGCTTTTCGGAGCGCCGAGGCATCCTGGCTGTCATGCACTTGCATTCGCTTAATTAGGTAACTCAGATCACCATCATTAAATGCTACAACCTCTGCAGCGATCTGACCTGTTTTCCCAGTCATTTCACCGGCCTGAACATGCAATGCGGAAATTACGCTGGCCACGTCAACGGCATCCGTCGCATTGGACAACCGCTTGGCCAACGAACCGTCTTTAACTGGCCGATTGGTGACCAAAACGAACTCCAGATGCTCATGGACAACGCGCGCTGCGGGCAACCCTCTCAACCAGATTCGAAGCGTTTTCCAAAGGTTCGGACTGGCATCTTGAAGCGCATTGCGTCGCGGCTTGACAACCAACTTCGCCTGCTCGGACACCCGTCGAGAGCCGGATTCAGTCTTCGAAATCTGTTCAACGTCGTCCGCAGTTTCTATGCCGAAACGCGTCGACGCATTTGGAGAATGCAGAATGCGGTAGAGCGCCCGCTCATACTGATATCCATAGCCTGCTGCACTGTGGCTCGCGCCAGGTTCTGTCATCGTTCCGTCTCGTGTTTTGTACGCTGAAAAATCGAAACCAAGAGCCTCAATTCGTTATCCATGCCGCTGGGCGAGTTCGAAATGTACCGTCAACGATGCCATTTGGCCACCAAATGGCATCAACAGGACTAGGAAGAGGAGCTGGAGGCGACCGGGTACCGTAGCCGCAATCAGGTGAGGTGGGTGGCGGATAGGAAGCTGCGGCATCCGTTGGAGGTAGTGCTGGAGTTTACCTGAGCGTTCCAGCAACTCCCGGTTCTAGGGTGCGTAGTTGTAGCAGACATCACTGCAGTGCACGGCGCTGGGGAAAGGATAGCGGCGGGGCCCAGAGTGAGCGTCTGCTATCGACCCAAAGCTGCCTTCTGAAAAGGGCTGCTCACGGCCAATAGCTGCCTGTCCTAATCGGCTCAAATCGACCCAAAGCAGAAGCTCGATTTGGAAAGTCCGATGGCTGCCTCGCAGCGGGAGCGATCGATCGTTAGGGTACTATGAACGCTAGCCACCGGCCGGAAGCAGCCCTCCCGGACAGCCAGCTCAAGCCAGCACGGCCCCTCTCGCTTGACATCGCCGCTGAATCTGCATGGCTTAGATTGAGTAACCATTCTTTACAGTCTTCAAGAGAGACTCCCCGTAGCTGCTCGGTTGCTTGATCTGCCTGCTTGCGAACACGCTGATGTCCAGGTCCGGCTTCCCACGGGCAGTGGTTACCTGTTCGATGCCTAATGGCGTCAGGACGAGGTAGCAACCCTCGCCCCACAGGGACTCCGCATCGATATCAACCGGGCCGGCATCACGCCACCAGCAGAGCCTTGCGACCACAGCGCCACTCGGGTCGAGGAAGACGCTGGGCTCTTCGTCATGCGCGCTCCAGCGAAGTCGCTTCGCCCAGTTCGGGCACAAAGCGAACGAATAGGCCGCTGCGTCAAAGCCCATGTCCACCGAGCAAACAACTCTCCTTACCAGCGTTGGCGCCAGATCATTGTCAAATGCGACGTACTGGCCAAGCCAGACAGCGATCGGCAGCCTGGCATAGCAGTCGTCGAAGTCTTCACTGTCAATCTCAGCAGAGGGTGCTCTAAAGCGGTAGAGGCGGTGCTCCGACAACCGTGGCTTGAGAATCTTGAAGCGGGATACTTCGGCCACGAGTTGGCCGTGGCTGTCTGCTGGGAAGGGGGCAACGTCACCGTCGACTTCGTCAATCCACTTTCGTTCTCGCTCGGACCAACCCGCACTTCGGTTCAACAGCGGCATTCGGATCCACTCGGGGCGCTCTCGTGGGAGCTTCAGCGGTCGAGGCGGAAGCGGGCAGCCCAAACGTTCCAAAAGCGTGGGCATGTCGCTGCCTTTCACTTTGCCGGCAAGCCGCAGTTCTCCCGCGACGTGGCGAAGTGCGGCTATGGCAATGTGGGCGTGGGGTTTCAGGTAAGTGATCTGCATGTCGAGCACGCGAAGCTGAGTCTCAAGCCTTTTGATGCCAGAGGGCCCGAATGCCTCAAGTCCACCCCAATCCTGGATGAACATTGCCGCGCGTCGGCGGACTGCCATCTCCTCAATGCCTGCGGCCCTCGCGATGTGACGTGCCGTCGAGCGCAACATCTCGGTCCAGCCAAGCGGCGACTCGACGCGCATAGCACCAGTTCTTTTGTCCGTGAATGCCTGGTCGCCCTCTGGCGGGTGCTCGAGTTCAAGGCGATAGAAGAGCGGCAGTGGTACCGCGGCCAAGGGGACAGCCTGCCTCCACCGATGCGACAAGAGCGCGGCTGACTCTGCCACCGCGATGTCACGGTGACTGACCAACGCACCCACGACGCTGCCCAGCTCGGGGGCAAGGTCCGCGCTGTCAGCAGCCAGCAGCGTTCCGAGCGCCTGCAAGGGGGCATCTAATTCGCCGGCTATAAGTCGCCGCATGAGGGACTTGAACAAAGCTTGGCCGAATCCGGCTTGCCTTGCCAGGCTCAACGTGCAATTGCGTGCGTGTCGCTGAACTTCTGCAACGGGCAGCCGATAGGCAAAGTGCAGCAGATTTTCCAACAGTTCCGTGTCGCTGAGCGGTAGCTCGCTCGGTTGGAAGGCTCGCCCCAGTTGGAACTCGCGAGTGCAGGCCATCTGCTCCTCAAGTAGCGACCAGATGGCCGGCCAATCCGGCGTCGCGCTGATTACCGGCAGTATCGAATTCAGCTCTGTCAGCAGTAACTGGGTGTTCTCCTGGCCCGCCGTTACTGAATCGACAATGTTCTCGAAGGCGGCTGGGCATGTGGATGGTCCCTGCAATAGCTTCTTCGCCTCAAAGTAAAAGAACTTACCGCCACCCATCCACTGGCTCCAGGAACTCCAGGGGTCCTTGCTTGACTCGTAGCCTTGCATCAGCTTCTTGGCGTACTCGACCTCCCCCGCCGCAGCCAACCTTTTAACCATCAGGAAACGGCAGCGCGCGTCGTCCTGCAAGACCTGCCAGCGCTCAAATATCCTCTGCGCCAGATGAAGCGGGGCCGTTTCGGCCAGATCTCTGAAGCGGTACGGGGCGTTGTAGTCCAGTTCGTCGCCATCCGCTTCAAACGCGCGCTCAAGCTGCTCGAGAGTGGTCTCCGAGTCGTACTTGCTTGGCGTATACGAGTGTCGAGGTTCCGGCGCTTCTGACATCCACCGGGCTACGGCGGCGTCGAGCTCGGCCGATGAAAACTCATGTCTTCCGGCAGCGGTGCGAAGGCGCTGGAGCAGTCCAACCCTCTCGTGTGCCCTGCTGGCTACTTCGATCACCGCCAAAAACATCCGCGCGAGCGGTTCAATCTGTCCAGGCCCTGCGGCGTCGGCGGCGATGTCGATGAAGTCACCGACGTGGTGCGGGTCCCGGTAGTACGGTTCCATGTAGAACGGCAGACACAGACCGCACCAGACCGTCGCGCAAGCCAAGACGAGTTCAGGACTTCGCCGCACCATCCCCGTCATGAGCAGGTCAATACGGTTCGGCCAGCCAATCAGATTCCAATCCGCCAGCCTCTTTGACACCTCGAAGCCGAAGCGAGGTCCGACCTGTGTCGCTTCTTCGATCAGCGACATCGTCAAACGATGCGCGGCCGACGACCCTTCCGTTTCGGTCATGCCGCCGACCTGGCGCATTAAGGTCGATACTCGCTTGACACGGTTCTCCGGGTCAGCGGCGTTCGCAAGGACCAGGATGTCTCGCCAGATTGCGTACTGCGGGTCTTTCTTGGGGGCCAACGCGTAGCCAAGGCATTGCTCGGGAACCGTCGCCAGTAACTGTTTGGCCCGCTCTAAGTCCCCGACCGCAGCCAACGCGATGGCCAGATCGGCCAACCCGTCGATCTGCTCGCTCGGCGTGCTCTCCTGAAGCTCCGCCACGAGTGCGTTGAGTCGATCGACGGCCGCCACCCGGTCACCGTCAACCCTATACGCATCGACGGCCAATCTGCGTCGCAGGTACGCAGTGCCCCCCTGCGTCGATGAGGCGATGGCTGCGTCAATTTCCCGAAGTACCGCACGGTACTCAGTCTCGCCGCGCTTGGCGCCGAGCTTCAGCAGCGCTGGCACGAGCATAGGGACCGCTTTGAAGGCCTGCTGGATGCGATATGACTCGCTGCCGCCTTCTGATGTCAGACGTAGGACGTACCCAAGGGCAATGCGGGCTTCGTCCTGGATGCTGCCGGCCGGCACGGACGCGTTGTCGACGGCGGCGCGACCTAGCAACACGCCTATCGTCGAGGCGTGCTGCTGGAACGGATGAAGGAAGGTGTGCTTCGACGGTGTCGCGCTTGGCAGCGGCTTATTGAGCAGCGTGCAAAGCCTCGCGTGATGCATCACCGCACCGACCAGATTACCCAGCCCAGCCAGGTCCGTCTCGTCGTCGCACATAGAGATCATCGGTGCGACCAGCTTGTCGAACAGGGCCTCGGCTAGGTCACGACGGTTAGCTTCGAATGCAATCAGTGCCATCCGGCGTCGGTAGCCGTTGGGTACCTCTACGAAGCCAGGAAGGGCGGCGGCAGCATCAAACAGGGCAAGCGCTTGGGCAACGTCGCCACGCCGACTGGCCACAAGACCTGCGTGAACCATCACCGAAGGCTTGTCTTCGTTGTCTACCCCGAGCTTGCTGCAGAGGTCTTGTGGATCGGCGCCAACCTTCTGAAGGAGCATCGCCTCTGCGGCTTCCCTCCTCAGATACAGTTGCAGCGCGGAGACAGTTTGCGGATCCACCTTTTCGGGCTGGCGTAACCCCTCTGCCGCGAGGTGGTCAATCGCTATCTGGATCTGCTCGGTGTCTCGGAAGTGGACGGCGCGCCTTGCCCACCTCTCGAATTCCGTTATGTTGTGGTCGTGCCCGTGGTTCTGGAACTTGGACGTATGGAGCTGCGACAGTGGCTCGAGGCTTTCAAACAGTTCCTTCGCCCGCTCGAAGTCCCCTCGCGCCAACAGGGCGTCAACGACCTCGTAGCCCTGGCTGGGGAAGTACTGCACGAAAGAGAGGGCTGAATCAATGTCCCCGACCGCCAGCATCGCCAGCGGAAGCTGGTTGGCGTACTCAAGGGCTGTTTCGCGCCGCCCCACTTCGTCACGACACAGCAGCAGCCGTGAGAAGGCGGTCGCGTCGTGCGTTCCACGTACTGCCAGCAGAGCCAGGCGGATATCGGCGTGGATCTCGGCGATAGCCCCCCCGTCAGCCAGTTGCTGCCTGAAGCGAGCGGGCATAGCCAGCGCAAGTACATCGGCACCGTCGCCGGCACGGGCGCGGTAGCGCAACTCAAGCCAGTACTGCGCCGATTCGGGCGGCGCGCTCTTCGCCAACTGGGCGAGGTCGCGGTACACGCGCTGCGAGTATTCGGCATCGACGCTTCCGAGGCGGGTTCGAGGTTGAGCGATGACGAACAGCCGAAAGCTGTTGTGGAAGACGCTCCACCCCTGGGATGAACTACGGAGCAGGTGCCGTGCAACGATCAGAGCGCGTTCAATCGCGGACTCCTTGACCATTGTGGCCAGCAGCCGCAGGTCCACAGGTGCCTCAGCACGAGCGATGTAGCCCAGCACTTCCATGGCATCGACATCGCTTGCGATCTCGCGCCAAGCAGCGCTGTACAAGGTCTCAATATCGCCGTCGAACGGCATCCCGCCGCTGAGAAGGTGCTTACGGCCGGCTTCGTCCGCGTGCAACAGCGCATGAATTAAGTAGCGCGTTGCCAGCGGGTGGCCATGCGATAGCTTGCTTAGATCCAATCTTGGAATCTCGGCAGGCAGGCCAAGCGCATCTGCCATCCGGGCGACCTCCTCGCGGCCGAGAGGTCCCATGAGAACCTGTCGCTCGCTTTTCTCAGCTTGCTCTCTTACGGCGGGCTTCAGATTCGCGAGATCCAGCCGCTGCGTGCCGAGGATGAACACAACCCCGTTGGGGATGGCAGCGGGAAGAGGTAGCTCGCCCAGAAGCGAATTGGTCGGCCGCTCTTCGCGAGGCACATGGTCGAGCCCGTCGACGACGATGATTGTTCGGATCCCGTCGCGGTCGAAGCGTTCACCAGCCTGCTGTACCAGGACGCCGAACTGCTCTCGGCGCTCATGCAGCGAGTCGTCGCGAAGACGAAGTCCAACCAAACCGCTGTTGCGTAACTGCGTGCCGACGTCAGTCAGGAAGTTGTCGGCCTCCCCGCGACCCACACCTTGAGCAGCACCTGGCACGTACGCCAAGTAGCGAACGAGCCGGATATTAGCCTCAGTGGCCAGCGCAACCTGCAGGAGAGTGGACTTCCCGGAGCCAGGTGGTCCTATGAGTGAGACGTAGCCCTGGTCGGCGGCATGCAGCGCGGCTAGCAGCTTGGCCTCGGTGCCGCGGTTGCGCTGGACATAGGCGCCGACCGGGAACCGGTGGATGAGCAGCGTTTTGGCCGGATCACGCCAGCCAAGCTCACAAAGCAGTTCGTCACGCGTCCACCTGTCTTTGTCGCGTGCATCGGCGACCAGCTTGGGCAGTACGCTTGCAATCTCGGACGCCTGCCGTGCCTGCTCGGCGTTCAACTTGTGCGACTGGATGAAGTCCGCCGCAGCTCCGCACACCACGCGGAGGCTGTGCAAGAACTGTTCGAAATCGTCATCGCCTAGGCCAGCTTCACGGCGCAGGTGGTCGATCAGTCGGCTCCATTCCGCCGCGTACCAATCCGACAGCGATCGATTTGGATGCTGCTGGAACTCTTCAAGGAATGCCGCGCTGTGCGGCGGCGTGCCGTCGCCTGGCTTGTCCGTGATCGATGGAAAGTCGTTGACGACTAGGCGAATTTCGACACGGCTTCCCGCATTGCCCTTACGCAGGCACTGCCAAGCATGAACCAGGGGCCTCAAGAGGCCGTTGGCACCAGTAAACAGCGTCTCAACAGTGAAAGTGCCTGGGAACTTGGACGTCTTGAACTGGTGGCCGACCACCAACCCATCGAAACCGAGCACCAAGTCGTCGGCAATACCCGCGTTGCGGTCTGCGACGCCGATCCAGAGCAGCTCGTCGCGCTCCAGCGCAGCATAAATGGCAGCGCCCGCCCGCTCGTACTGGCCAATGTATCCCCGGAGTGCTCGACGTTCGCCTTCCGCCGGCGCAGTTGCAGGAGCTACAGAGGTTGATGGATTCGGTTTTTTGGACATTTTTGGAGCCATGTAAATGGATTAGGTAGTTGACGCCAACTGATACCAAGATAACTGCTTCACATAACCCGAGGCGTCCAGCAACAGACGGTAGATGCGGCTAAGTCATTGAGCGCTCCTCTGAAACGAAGCCTGGCCAGCCCCAATCGAAGCGGTCATTCACGAGATGGGTCGTGAATGACTAATATCAGCCTATTCATGCCATTCAGTCAGGAAATTCGAGCGACAGGTCGTGGCCGGTAGCAAACATTCTTGAAGGGCTGGGTCGAAAGCAGACATTCACAGGGCGTACCATCTTCCGCGCAACTGCCAATCAGTGATTACTTCCGCCTCCGCGGCCAAAGGCTCTCATTTGATAGTCGGTTACAGCTTGGAACAGAGACTGAGCTATCAGGCGTAGTCTTTCCACCTCTATTGCAGGCGCGTCGCTATCCTGAGCTTCGTGGTACCGGCGCATTGCCTCAATTGCTTCGGTGTAGGCTGGGTGGTCGGGCGGCAAAATCTTCGACTGTTTGGGCATCAGTGCCTCGATATCAGTGAACTGATTCAGACAGACTGCCGGCTTCAAGCACCTGGAAATCCACTACCGCGTGATAAAGAGAGTCAGCCAACACTCTAAGCCGCTCGATTGTCTCTGGAGATGCCCCGTTATCTTGGGCGGTCTGATGCGCCCTTATCGCATCAAGGGCTTCGCGCAGTAGCGGCTCGCCGGCTTTGGTCATACCTTCCAAGGTTCGCTTCATGCTCTGCCCATTCTGCTCTATTGATCCATTATAGGGCGATAGCGACGATATGATGACAGGCATCGATCCAAGGCTTTGTGTTTAGCAGTTCAGTCCTCATCGCGGCAAACCGGTTCCCATAGGAATGTGACCAGCTTCCAAACCTGCGCCAGCATTTGTGAGAGCCGCGCGTATCGGCGATGGGTCGCGAAGCAACCCCAATATGCATGCGCCGGGTCGATATCTGCCAGCAAGAGCCAAGCACACCTCCGCCGCCTTAGAGAAATCTCCCCTTCCTAACGTGAGTCATTAGGCCCCATGAAAAAAGCACGTCCATCACAATCCGCAGCAAACCAGTTAAAGCCACACTAATAATGGGGGACCAGATGGGGGACCAAAAACACATAGGCACAAAAAAGCCCCGAAAAATCAGGGCTTTAATGAGAAATGGTGGCGGAAGCGTAGGGATTCGAACCTTTCAACCGCCCTTCCACTCGGCTAATCGCCACTTCGCAAGAGCGCATGAAAATACCCAAGGTTCTGTCGTTTCTGAATTCTTGACTAACGGCAGTTGAAATTCGGTGGGGCAAAAAGTGGGGCAAAATTGCCAACCAGAGAAAAACGGACAAGCATAAAAAAATCCAGTCACCGCTAAGTGACTGGATTTCTTGGAGTTATTTGGTCGGGACGGAGTGATTCGAACACTCGACCCCTTGCACCCCATGCAAAGGCCATATGGGTCGAAAGCTGCCATTCGCCACATCGACCCGTCGCGGCGATCTTCGCTTAGCGCATAGAGGTCAGAAGGTTCACTAGCTCTTCAAAATTATCAAGGGTAACAGCTGTGCACGGAGCATTTCCGCGCAACTTTCCATGAGGGTTGCTCAGCATTCGATAGACATCCCAGGCCCCTATTGCGGGCAGTGCTTCGAATACCGCAAGCACCAGCTTGAGCTTCAACGGATCAAGCTGCCAATCTGGGATTCGCTGCCCCCGATTTCCAAGACTAAGTGAGAGCAACCTCCGAGCCTTGATATCCCGGTTGAGCTGATCGCGAGATTTGCCTGCCAACCGAGCAAATGTGGGGAGTGGAAGAGTACTTGGCGCTTCAAATGCTGCAAGCATTTCAGCGCGCTCTTTTTGGATCTCTGAGACTTCCCTGCCGCCAATCTCAGCCTGCGAATCAACAGCCGGCCTACAAGGTTTGGCACCATAATCAGCCCCTTTCGGCTTAGGTTGTGCGAGTACATTGTGCAGTGGAGCTACAAATTGTGTGGCGTCAGTCCGTGCCGGAGCGGACGCAGTGCCCTCCAGCCGAATTGTTAAGGGTGCACTTGCTGCCTGTACATGCCCTTGCGCGCAGAGATCCAGTCGATTCGCCCAGTCCTGCATCATTGCCCGGCGCTGCTCAACGTACTCGGCGTGGTTGTACGAAGCGCTGACCCTGTCGGGGTCGGCGTGTGAAAGCTGTGCATCAACCCATGCTTTCGGGTAGCCGATCTCGTTGAGAGCTGTTGAGATGGTAGCTCGCATGCCGTGCCCGGTGAGCCTGTCAGCAAAGCCCATACGGCGCAGCGCACTGTTCAAAGTGTTCTCGCTAATACGTTTGCTCAAGTCGCTTCGATGGGCAAGCAAATGCCGCTGCGCGGGCACTACGCGCTCAAGCAGCAGCCCCACCACTTCTATCGCCTGGACTGACAACGGAACGATGTATGGCGGCACCTTGGAGGCGCTGCTACGGCTCTTGCGCATCTTCAGCTGCAACTGCTTGACCACTTCTGGCGGAATGATCCACAGCCGACGCTCCAAGTCGAATTGATCAGGCGTCGCCAAACGCAGCTCACCTGTACGGACACCAGTGAGTAGCAGAAGCCAAATTCCCAATAGAGTCTGCTGACCGCCGTTGTAAGTACGGAGCTTACTTAACAACGGGGGCAGCTCAGCCATTCGCAGGAAAGGATTATGCTCCACTGGAGGTTTCGGCATCGCCACAACGTCCAGATCGGCCGCAGGGTTGTGCTCCAGGCCAGGGATGCGCACCAGCGCATAGCGAAACAATTGATTGAGCCAGGTCCGGCACTTTTCCGCCGTGGTAAATGCACCGCGAGACTCGATACGATCCAGCAGCTCCATGAGCACATGTCGGGTGATGTCATGGATTGAGCGGTCGCCGATGTGGGGCAGTATATCTTTGGCGAAGATGCGCAGCATCTGTGACAACGTGCTCTGTCGCCCCTCTTTGAGACTCAAGCGGCGGAAGGCGATCCACTGATTGAATACGGACTCAAAGGCATGATCACTGGAAAGGCGCACTGCTTGGCGTTGCTGCTTGCGCTGCTCACAGGGATTGGTGCCTTGAGCAATCAGCGCTCGCGCTTCATCGCGCCGTGCACGCGCATCGCGAAGGCCGACCTGAGGGTAACTGCCAAACGACATGCGCTTTTGCCGTCCCGCCCAGTAGTAGCGGAAGTGCCAGATCTTGCCACCCTGCGCCGTGACATTGAGGAACAAGCCGTCACTGTCTGCGAGTGTGTAATCCTTACCGGTGACCCGAGCGTGCCGGATCGCCATTTCCGAGAGTGCCATGGTGACCTCCTGAACCTGTCAGAGGCCAAATGCTCGTCTCGTGTGCCACCTAGCTCTACCGGAAAAGCGAATTGGGCGTTTTCCAATTCTGGACTCAATCCTGGACTTAAAATGTCCGGATACTGCCGGTTTTCGGTGGTTTCCGCTGGAACGAAAAAAGGGCCCTAAGGCCCTTTTTTTCAACGACTTACAGACTTCCATGGAACTCTGTAGATCTATAACTGGAGCGGGAAACGAGACTCGAACTCGCGACCCCGACCTTGGCAAGGTCGTGCTCTACCAACTGAGCTATTCCCGCGTCGTGATGGGTGCCATTCTAGCGATATCTGAAACGGCGTCAACCCCTTGATTCAAAGAAAGTTTATTTCTGCTCGGAGCCTTCGCGCAGGTGCGGCCAGGCCGCCAGCAGGTAGTGAATCATCGACCACAAGGTCAGCGCTGCCGCCACTAGCAACAGACCATAGCCAAGCACAACCCAGAAGCTCACCAGCGGCGGATTACCCAGCAGAATCACCAAGGCCAGCATCTGCGCCGCGGTTTTCCATTTACCGAGATTGGAGACCGCCACATGCGCCCGCGCGCCCAGTTCGGCCATCCACTCGCGCAGTGCCGAGACCACGATTTCGCGGCCAATGATGACCGCAGCCGGCAGGGTCAGCCAGAAGTTCGCATGCACCTGCACCAGCAGCACCAAGGCCACTGCCACCATCAACTTGTCAGCCACAGGGTCGAGGAACGCGCCGAAGGGCGTGCTCTGCTGCAGGCGCCTAGCCAGGTAGCCGTCGAGCCAGTCAGTGGCGGCAGCGATGGCGAACACCGTGCTGGCGGCCAGGTAACTCCAGTGGTACGGCATGTAGAACAGCAGGATGAAGATCGGGATGAGCAGGACGCGTAGAACGGTGAGCAAATTTGGAATATTCATCGGTACGACTGGCTGCGGGTTGAGCCGGCATTCTACTCGCTATGCAGGCTGGCATAAATCGACTCGGCAAGCTTTTTACTGATGCCGGGCGCTTTGGCGATTTCATCGATACTGGCGCGGTTGAGCTCTTGCAGGCCGCCGAAATGTTTCAGCAACTCGCGGCGACGCTTGGGGCCGACACCTGCGACGTCTTCCAAGGTCGACGTGCGCCGGGCCTTGCCGCGCCGTGCACGGTGGCCGGTGATGGCGAAACGGTGCGCTTCGTCGCGGATCTGCTGGATCAGGTGCAGCGCCGGGCTGTCACCTTTGAGGGTGAACTCGTGGGCGACATCGTTCAGGTAAAGCGTCTCGAAACCGGCCTTGCGGGTCACGCCCTTGGCCACGCCAAGCAGGGTCAGGTCGGTGAAGGCCAGCTCCTGCATCACCTCGCGGGCCATGTTCAGCTGGCCCTTGCCGCCGTCCACCAGCAGCACGTCGGGCAGTTTGCCCTCGCCATCGCGGATACGCCCGTAACGGCGGGTCAGGGCCTGCTGCATGGCGGCGTAGTCGTCGCCAGCGGTCACGCCCTCGATGTTGAAGCGGCGGTAATCGGACTTGACCGGCCCTTCCGGGCCGAATACCACGCAACTGGCCACGGTGGCTTCACCGCTGGAGTGGCTGATGTCGTAGCATTCCAGGCGCTGCGGCACTTCGTCCAGGCCCAGCACCTCAGCCAGGGCTTCGAAGCGCGCCGCCATGTGCTGACGGTTGGCCAGGCGCGCATTGAGCGCTTGCTCGGCATTGGTGACCGCCAGTTGCTGCCAGCGCGCCCGGGTACCACGCACCCGGTGGCTGATGCTCAGTTCACGGCCGCGCAGGGTCTGCAGCGCTTCGGTGATGGCTTCGAAGTCCTCGTGCACCACATTGACGATCAGCTCGCTCGGCAGCTCGCGCTCGACGTTGCCCAGGTAGTACTGCGAGAGAAACGCAGCCATGACCTCGGCCACTTCCTCCTCGATGCCCACCTGCGGGAAAAAGTTCTTGCTGCCGAGCACTCGCCCACCGCGCACGCTGATCAGGTGCACACAGGCGCCACCCGGATTGACGAACGCTGCGACCACATCGACGTCACCTGAACCGCCCTCGATGTGCTGCTGGTCCTGAACCCTGCGCAGCAGGCCAATCTGGTCGCGCAGGGCGGCGGCCTTCTCGAAGTTGAGGGCCATGGCGGCCTTTTCCATCTCAGCATTGAGCTCATTGCCCAGTTGCTGGCTGCGACCTTCGAGGAACATCACCGAATGGCGTACGTCCTCGGCGTATTCCTCAGGGCTGACCAAGTTGGTGCAGGGCCCTTTGCAGCGTTTGATCTGGTATTGCAGGCACGGACGGGTGCGGTTGGCGAAATAGCTGTCCTCGCACTGGCGCACCGAAAACGCTTTCTGCAGCAGGCTGAGGCTTTCACGAATGGCCCCGGCGCTGGGGTAGGGTCCGAAATAACGCCCCTTGGCCTTCTTGGCGCCACGGTGAATGCCCAGGCGGGGAAATTCACCGTCCGAGAGGAATACGTAAGGATAGGACTTATCATCGCGCAGCAGGATGTTATACGGCGGTCGCCACTGCTTGATCAGGTTCTGCTCGAGCAGCAGCGCTTCCGTTTCGTTGGCGGTGATGGTGGTCTCGACCTGGGCAATGCGCCCGACCAACGCGGCGGTCTTGGGCGCGAGGCCCGACTTGCGGAAATAACTGGCCAGACGCTTCTTGAGATTTTTCGCCTTGCCCACATAGAGCAGCCGCGCCTCGGCGTCGAACATACGGTAAACGCCTGGGCGACCACTGCAGGTCGCAAGAAACGCGCTGGCATCAAAAACTTCAGACATGAGGGATCAAAGGCTTGCGTCGACCATACCGTGGCGAACGGCCAGCAAGGTCAATTCGACGTCACTGGTGACAGAGAGTTTTTCGAAGATTCGATAACGGTAAGTATTGACGGTCTTGGGCGACAAGCACAACTTGTCGGAGATGATCTGCACCTTCTGGCAGCCGACGATCATCAGGGCAATCTGGATTTCCCGCTCGGACAACGCATCGAACGGCGAGCCCTGCGGCTGGAACGACTTGAGCGCCAGCTGCTGGGCGATCTGCGGGCTGATGTAGCGCTGGCCGGCAAAAGCCAGGCGAATGGCCTGGACCATTTCATCAAGGCCGGCGCCCTTGGTCAGGTAACCGGCAGCGCCGGCCTGCATCAGCCGTGTCGGGAACGGATCTTCTTCGCACACCGTGACAGCGACCACCTTGGTGTCAGGGTGGCTGCGCAACAGCTTGCGGGTCGCCTCCAGGCCACCGATACCCGGCATCTTGACGTCCATCAGGACGACGTCTGGCTTGAGCTCCCGCGCGAGTCTGAGCGCCGATTCGCCCGAATCTGCCTCACCGACGACCTGCAGGCCGTCGATGTCGGCCAGCATGCGCGTTATACCGGTTCGCACCAGATCGTGATCATCGACCACTAGGACCCTAATCAAGCACACACCTCGTCAACAGGGCGATTGGATCCCGCCACCTTAACAAAATTTTTCACAGCGGACCTAGCGTAATACTTCTGTCAGAAACGTCTGACGGTTTTGCCGTGGCTGCCAGGCCGATTCACCCCCGACGGCCTCGCCCGCCAGACGCAACAACAGGTGCTGCAAAGCGGCCTTGTCAGCCTCTGGCAAACGCCGAAGAGCGCTCAGCACGCCGGTTTCATCAGCGCTCAGGCAGTCCAGCGGTGCCGGCGTGCGCACCCCGTTCAACACATACAGCGCGTCTACTCCGCTGGCGGCCAGTGCGGCCAGGTAGTCGGCACGCGGCGTCCGCTCACCGCTCTCATATTTGCCCTGGGCGTTCGGCTCCACCCCGCCGATGTCGCCGAAGACCCGCTGGGTCATGCCCAGCCGCTCACGCTCTTCCCTCAGGCGCGTACCGAGTCCGTTCATATTCCCGTTTCTCCTGAATGTCCTTTCAGTAGCGGCGCGCTTCGCTTTCGCACGCGCGCAGACGTGGCGGCCACTATGCCCATCGCCGACCTCGGTCGCAAGCCAGTATTGCGCCACCATGGGCGCCTCGGCGGCCCAGTAAGCCCATCAGCAACTTTCGATAATGAACCAAGACGGCACTTTTTTTACTGACAATTGTCGCGCCACCACGCCGTAGCTTTGGCGCCAGTAAAACGCCATATAGGGCGTTTACATTTTTTTGACGCCTAACTAACAACAACTATAACTTATTGATTCTAAACAGTTTTTTTAACTTAACACGAAAGTATTAAGTTATTTTCACATCGGCGTTTAACAGCGCTTGCATTGAAAATATGAAGCCATTTAGGCTGTAGGGAGACCACTAAGAAATAGCCTGCTACGCCACTTCCGAGCGCGGCTCAATTCTGCGCGTCTGTCTATCCAAACACTTCATGAACGATGTATCTCGGCCGGCTTCGCCGTGCCCCAGGGAGAGGGTTTTATGAACATCAGTATTTTTGGTCTTGGCTATGTTGGCGCGGTCTGCGCGAGTTGCCTGTCGGCTCGCGGTCACCAGGTGCTGGGGGTCGATATTTCCCCGGCAAAGATCGACCTGATCAACCAGGGCAAGTCGCCAATCGTCGAGCCGGGCCTCGAGCAACTGCTGCAGGATGGCGTCAAGACCGGTCGCCTGCGTGGCACCACCGACGTTCAGGCAGCGATCCTGGCCACTGACATGTCGCTGCTGTGCGTGGGTACGCCGAGCAAGAAAAACGGCGACCTGGATCTGGTCTACATGGAAGCGGTATGCCGGGAAATCGGCACGGCGCTGCGCGACAAGGCCAGCCGCCACACCGTGGTGGTGCGCAGCACCGTGCTGCCGGGCACGGTGAAGAACGTGGTGGTGCCAATTCTCGAGCAACACTCGGGCAAAAAAGCCGGTGTCGATTTCGGCGTGGCGGTCAACCCTGAGTTCCTGCGCGAAAGCACCGCCATCCAGGATTATGATTTCCCGGCCATGACCGTGATCGGCGAGCTGGACACCCAGTCGGGTGATTTGCTGGAGTCGCTGTACAAAGGTCTGGATGCGCCGGTAATCCGCAAGTCGGTCGAAGTGGCCGAAATGATCAAGTACACCTGCAACGTCTGGCACGCGACCAAGGTCACCTTCGCCAACGAGATCGGCAACATCGCCAAGGCCGCCGGCGTGGATGGCCGCGAGGTCATGGATGTGGTCTGCCAGGACCACAAGCTCAACCTGTCGCGTTACTACCTGCGCCCAGGTTTCGCCTTCGGCGGCTCGTGCCTGCCCAAGGACGTGCGCGCCCTCACCTATCGCGCCGCGAGCCTGGATGTAAACGCCCCGCTGCTCGACTCGCTGATGCCAAGCAACGCCTCGCAGGTGCAAAACGCCTTCGAGCTGATCGAGCGCCAGGACAAGCGCAAGATCGCCATGCTCGGCCTGGCCTTCAAGGCCGGCACCGATGACCTGCGCGAGAGCCCGCTGGTCGAGTTGGCCGAGCGCCTGATCGGCAAAGGCTACCAGCTGAGCATCTTCGATGAAAACGTCGAGTACGCCCGCGTCCACGGAGCCAACAAGGAATACATCGAAGCCAAGATCCCGCATGTCTCGTCGCTGCTGCACAGCAACCTGGAGCAGGTGATCGGCAATGCCGATGTGATCGTGCTGGGCAACAACGACCCACGGTTTGCCAATGCCCTGCAAGCCGGCCATGGCAAGCAGGTGATCGACCTGGTCGGCTTCATGCCTGGCGTGAGCGACGAGCACAACCACGGCATCTGCTGGTAACCGACCCGGCAGCTTAGCGCCCTGTCCGCTGCAGGCTCTGGCCTGTGCGGCTTGGCGCGCCGGTATTGCACATCTGGAGTCAAGGCTACATGGATCGACAGCAACCCTCTTTCGTGGCACCCGGCTACCTGCGCGCCAGCGCCAGCTTCTTCGGCTGGGCGTGCCTCGCCGGACTGATCGCGCTGGCCTCGGAGATGGTCGCGCCGCAGTACCTGGACCCAAGCCATCACTTGTTCATCTTCCTGATCGGCACCTTGGGCATGTGGCGTTATGGCAACGCCATCGTTCACTACCTGCGCGGCATGTACTTCCTGCACTGGAAATTCCCCCGCATGCGCCGCCAGGTCGAACGCCTGGGCGATGCCGCGCTGCCCTCGCACATGTTCATGGTGGTGACCAGCTTCCGCATCCCGACCATGACCACCTTCAAGGTCTATCAGTCGGTGTTCCAGGAAGTGCAACGGCTGAAAGTGCCGTGCACGGTAATTGCCTCGATCGTCGAAAAAGGCGACGAGACGTTCATCAAGGACATCATGCGCAACGAGGTCAAGGACCGCGACGACATCAAGCTGGTGATCGTGCGCGCCCGCGGCACCGGCAAGCGCGATGGTCTGGCTCATGCGTTTCGCGCCTTGTCGCGGCAGATGCCGCTCAATGACGCGGTGGTTGGCGTGGTCGACGGCGACACCATGATGCTGCCCGGCTGCGTCGAGCGCGCGGTCAAGCTGTTTGCCCTGCTGCCGGACGTCGGCGGCCTGACCACCAACGAGTTCTGCGAGGTCGAAGGCAGCCGCCTGATGCGCCAGTGGCACTCCATGCGTTTCGTCCAGCGCCACATCAACATGTGCTCGATGGCCCTGTCGCACCGGGTGCTGACCCTGACCGGGCGACTGTCGTTCTTCCGCGCCGAGGTGATGATCGATCCTGAGTTCATCCGCGATGTGGAAGCCGACTTTCTCCAGCACTGGCGCCTGGGCCGCTTCCAGTTCCTCACCGGCGACGACAAGTCGAGCTGGCTGAGCCTGATGCGCGCTGGCTGGAACACCTTCTATGTGCCCGACAGCCACACCCTGACCGTCGAGCACCCGCCCAGCGACAGCTTCCTGACGGCTACCCGCCAGCTGATGTTCCGCTGGTATGGCAACTCGCTGCGCCAGAACTTCCGCGCCACCGCCCTGCTCGGCCGGGCACGCCTGGGCCTGTTCACCCTGTACGTGTTGCTCGACCAGCGCGTATCGATGTGGACCTGCCTGATGGGCCTGACCGCTTCGGTGGTTGCGGGCCTGGCCTTCGGTATCCAGTACCTGCTGGTGTACCTGTTCTGGGTCCTGATCTCGCGCAGCCTGGTGACAGTGCTGTTCGTGTTCGCCGGGCACCCGGTCAGCCCGATGTACCCCTTCGTTCTTTATTACAACCAGATCGTCGGTTCGCTGATGAAGGTCTACGCCATGTTCCACATGGACCAGCAGAGCTGGACGCGACAAAAGACCACCCTGGCCACCGGCAGCGTCGACTTCGACGCCACCCTGAATCGCTGGTCCTCGAAGGCGATGTTGTGCTCGTCGATCGCGATCTTCTTCGGGGTCATCACCGTTCTTCTCGAACTCTCGCAACGTTAAGGAAAGGCGCCTGCACATGAGTACCACCAACATCCCCGCGGCCCCGGGCAAAACAGCGGCCAACATCGTCCACGAGGCGATCGACGAGCGTCAGTACGTGCGTACGCGGATGAACGCGCGGGTGCGCCTGTCCAGCGCCGGGCAAGCGCCCTTCGACGTGGCCCTGCAGGATATATCGCTCGGCGGCCTGGGCCTGATCCATGACGCCCCGCTGAAAGTCGGCGCACTGTACGACGCCTCGATCCGCCTGCGCCTGAACCAGGTCGACCTGAACATCGACAGCAAGATTCGCATCGTCTCGCAACGCGGCAGCGAAGTGGGCGCGCAGTTCGTCGAGCTGGATGCGCAGAAACGCGACATCCTGCGCTACCTGATCAGTGCCTATATGTCGGGTGAAATCGCCGACATCAATGGCCTGTTCAACGTCATGCAGCGCGAGAACTACATCAAGGAGCGCAAGCACAAGTTCGCCAGCCCGCGCGGTGCCGGTGCACGCCTGAAGGCCGTGACCGGCACGCTGCTGTATACCGCTGCCGGGATCGCCGCGCTGGCCTTCGTCGGCTACAAAGGCTACATGCTGTTCTTCCGCATCCCCGCCGTACAGGCGCAAGTGGCGACCAATGCCCAGGTCATCAGCATGCCTGACAACGGCTATGTGAAGTACCTGCTGCCTGCCGATGCCACGGAGGTCAAGGCCGGCCAGCCGATCGCCAGCATTTCCACGCAGTTGGCCACCAGCTTCACCAGCCCCGCCGACATGAAGGCAGTCGCCGACCTGTCGCCTGGCGACCTGCAGACCCTGCTCGGCCGCGCCACCATCGAGACGGTGATCAACAGCCCGTGCGACTGCACGGTCTACTACCCCAACCAGCGTGTGGACGGCTACGGCTACAAAGAGGCGCCGTTGATGCACCTGCTGCCCAAGGACCAAGGTTTGTTCGTGCGCGCCAACGTGCCGTTCGACAAGCTCACCGATGTCAACCGGGTCAAGTCGGTGGACATGCAGGTCTTCGGTGTGGACCAGCACTTCAGCGGCAAAGTGGTCGATGCACGCGTGGATGAAACCAACCGCAACCTGGCCCTGACCATCGCGCCCGACAGCCCGCTGCCGGCGGCTGCCTACCAGAAAGCAGCGGCGGTCGACCTGTACCTGGGCCTGCCGTTCGGCGCAGCGCACTAAGCGCCCGAGGATTCTGAAGCCATGAGCGTGAACATGCCCCCCCGCCTGCTGCTGGCCAGCCTGGCGCTGGCTTGCGCCAGCACGGCCAGCGCCGGGCAGAGCCTGGAACAGATTCGCTACGCGCTGTACAAGGATCCGTCGGCCGAGGTCACCACCGATCTGCGCGAGCTGGCTGCGCGTGGCGACCTGGCCAGTACCCTGCTGCTTGGCGACGTGCTGGCCGGGCGCGACGATGCCAGCCGCGCTGAAGTGGTGGCGCTGTACCGCAAGGCTTTTGCCGATGGCCATGGCCTGGTCCCGGCGCTGGCCTCGCTGGCACGACTGATCGACCGTACTCCGAGCCTGCGCCAAGCGCAGAAGCCGTGGATGGCCCAGGCCTTGACCCGTTATCCGGCGAACCTCGATCCGCGCAACACCAGCACCACCCTGGAAGTGTTCATCACGTATCCTGAGCTGGTCGACACCGCCGAGGCCGCCCAGCTGCTGGCGCTGTACGAACAGGCCTGCCTGCTCAACTGCCGGCCAGAGCTGTACCACGCCGTGCTAGCCGAGCGCCAGGGCGACCGCGCCGAAGCCGAGCGCTGGTACCGCCAGGCCGTGCGCGTGGACGTACGCGCCCTGGACCGCTACTACGCCTTCCTCGGCGAGCAGCAGGACCGCCTGTTCACCGCCTTCGCCGACCAGCTCGAGCCCGAACGCGAACAGTTGCCGGTGGAGATCATCCACCGCATCGGTGCGCTGCTCGACACCATCACCAGCGTGCAGCGCGCTGAGATCGACGCCGACCGCTACGAGCAGCAAGCCAGCGTTCAGCCAGGCGCCGAGAAGCTGCCACCCAGCCCTGAGCAAGTGGCCCGCGAGCAGGCCCAGAACCAAGCGCTCGATCTGGCCACCGCGCGCGTGCAGCGCTGGCGTGACGTGGCGGTGGCGCGCGGTTTCGTGCCGGCCATGGTCTCCAAGGCCAACTACATGATTTCCAACCCCACCGAGCACAACGCCGAAGAAACCCAGGCGATGATCGACCAGGTGCGCCAGCGCGAGCCGGTGCGGGCCAAGGCATTGCAGGCGCAGTTCTACATGGTCAACAACTGGCTGACCCTGGATCCCGACAAGGCCCGGGCCTTGATCGAGGAACTGCGCGCCGGCGGCTACCCCGGTGCCGGCCTGTTGCTGGGCGAGTACTACAGCAAGGGCGTGGAAGACCAGCCCGACCAGGACAAAGCCCTGGCGCTGTTCCAGGCAGAAGCTGACAAAGGCAACACTGCCGCCTGGTACCGCATGGCCACCTTGCACGCCTACGGCCGCGCCCTGTGCCATGACCCGGTCAAGGCCTACACCTACGCCCGCGTGGCCTTGGACCTGGGCGAGCGCAGCGCGCGCAGCCTGGTCAGGCGCCTGGAAAAAACCCTGCCGAAGGATGATATCGAGCGCGCCCTGGCCGCTCGCAATGGGCTCTTCAAGGAGGCCACCCTGTGAAAGCGCACCACCCCCTGTTCGGCGCCCTGCTGGCCCTGGCACCGTTGCCAGCGGCCTTTGCCGCAGAAGAGATCACCGGCCCCGAAGCGGACAGCAGCGAACCGGTACGGGTCGCTGCCCTCGATGGCAGCGAGCCGGTCATCACCTCGGAAATGTTCAACAAGCTGACCCTGCAGACCGGCTACGGCCCGGAAGACTCGCAGGTCGGCAGCGACCGTGAGACGTTCTACAGCCTGCGCTACGAGCCTTCGTTCGCCTGGTATTCGCCGGAAAAGCGCTGGGCCAAGTGGATGGTCTACGGTCGCCTGTGGCTGAACTATGACTCCAGCCAGTCGAGCAACCTGACCAACGAAAGCTCCAACAGCAATCAGCGCGAGCAAGCCGAAGGCTGGTACGCGGAAATGCGCGAGCTGTATGTCAAGCGCAACCTGATCGGCGATGATCCACGCTTCTCTGCCTCCTTCGGTCGCCAGCGCTTTTACGACGACTATGGCATCTGGTGGGATGACAGCCTGGAATCGCTGCGTTTCAACTACAAGGACACTTTCTCCGAGGCGTTCGTCGCGGTCGGGCAGAAGTTCTACAACTACAACACCGACGTCAATCGCCTGGACGACACCGAAGAACGCATCACCTACCTGATGGGCCAGTACGCCTATCGCTGGAGCCAGAACAACCAGGTCGGCGTGCGCCTGATGCATGAAAATGATCACAGTGGCCACGACGCCGGCGACCGCTACGACTTCAAGGGCCTGCGCTACGGCCTGTTCTTCAAGGGCGACAACCTCGCCTACCCGATGCTCAGCGATTATCACCTGGAGCTCGCTGCGCTCGACGGCAAGATGGACAACACGGATGGCAACGGTGTCACCAGCACCGGCCACAGCAGCACAGGCTGGGCGGTACTGGGTGAAGTCGGCAAGCGCTTCGACGAGCTGGCCTGGACCCCGCGCGTGGCACTGCGCGGCGGTCTGACCGACAAACCCAGCGACGAGAACGACGGTTTCCGCCTCAACGCGATTCAGTCCGACCGCATCACCCGCACCGGCTCCTACAGCACGCGCCTGACCAGTTCGTTCGTCGCCCTCGACCTGCGTAACCTCAGCTACTACGGCTTCGCCGTGGAAACCCGCCCCACCCCGCGCACCGCGCTGGATCTGCGCGTGACCCAGCTGCAGCTGCGCGACGCCGACGGCACCCTGCCGATCCGCCTGAACGGCGATCAACGCGCCGAGCGCAACCGCGCCATCAACCAAGGCAACAACGGCAACGGGCGCAACGTCGGGCAGATGATCGACCTCAATTACTACTGGAAGATGTTTCCGGTGGCTATCGATGGCAAGCACCTGGATGTCAACGCGCTGGTCAGCGCCAGTTACCTCAATGCCGGCAGCGCATTGGAAACCGGCGATGACTACCAGCTGAGCGTCGGCGTGGTGGTCAGTTACTAAGGAAGGGCAATGCCATGATCTTCGCCTCCAACGTATTCCTGTTTCTCTACCTGCCGCTGTTCCTGGCCGTGTATTTTCTGGCCAAGGCGCAGTGGCGCTCGACGGTGATCGTGGCTGCCAGCTACATCTTCTATGCCTGGTGGCGCCCGGACTTTCTGCTGCTGTTCGTCGGTATCACCTACTGGAACTACTGGTTCGGCCTGCGCATCAAGGCGCGCCTGGATGCCGGCGAAAAACGCATGGCCCTGCGCATGCTGTGGATTGGTGTGGCCGGTAACCTGTCGACCCTCGGTTACTTCAAGTACGCCAACTTCGGCGCCGAGGTCATGGCCATGCTGCTGGCGCCGCTGGGAATCAACACCTGGACCCTGGAAAACATCTTCCTGCCACTGGGCATTTCGTTCTACGTGTTCCATGCGCTGAGCTACATCGTCGACATCTACCGCAAGGACGCCACGCCCACGCGCAACTTCATCGACTTCGCCGCGTTCGTGGCGCTGTTCCCGCACTTGGTAGCTGGCCCGATCCTGCGCTACAGCCAACTGGCACCGCAGCTGCGCGAACGCACCCACTCGATGGAGCTGTTCTCCCTGGGCGTGTGCCGCTTCATGCTCGGCTTCATCATGAAGGTGCTGATCGCCGACCGCCTGGCGCCCATCAATGTGCTGTTCGTGGCCGAGGGCACCTTGCAGTTCAGCGATGCCTGGTTCGGCCTGGTGATCTCGACCCTGCAGCTGTATTTCGACTTCGCCGGCTACAGCCACATGGCGCTGGGCCTGGCGCTGATGATGGGCTTCCGCTTCCCGGAGAACTTCAACCAGCCCTACGTGGCGCAGAGCATCACCGAGTTCTGGGCGCGCTGGCACATGACCCTGGCGCATTTCCTGCGCGACTACGTGTACATGCCGCTGGTGCGCAAGCGCGTGGCCGGTGCGATGCCGGCGCTGATCTGGACCATGCTGCTGTCGGGCCTGTGGCACGGCGCAAGCTTCGCCTTCATCTGCTGGGGGCTGTTCTTCGGCATCGGCATGGTGATCGAGCGCAAGTTCCACCTGGCGACCAAGGTCGGTGCGCCGTACCGCGTCGGCCGGCACCTGCGCACCGGCCTGTTGATCGTGCTGAGCATGCCGCTGTTCTTCACCATGGACCTGCGCCACAGCATCGACATCTACAAGGCGCTGTTCGGTTTCAACGGCTTCGGCTCGCTGGAATTGTACGTGCTTGGCGCCTCGAAGATGGCCATGGCCTTTGCCCTGGTGGCGCTGGCGTGGCTGGTGCTGGCGGGGATCAACAACCTGCGTTTCTACGGCGGTAACAAGGAAGGCTACTTCATGCGCCATGTCGGCGCGTTGAACAGCGTGTTGCTGTGGGCTGGGTTCATCGTGGCGCTGAGCAGCCTGGCGGCCAACTCGTTCTCGCCGTTCCTGTATTTCCAGTTCTAGGAGAATGCCATGTACCCGGTGATGAAAACGGCCAGCAAGGCCAATGGCATTCTGTTCCTGGTGATGCTGGCGGCGATGTTCGTCTACTCGCTCCCTCCGGTCTACACATTCGCCCGCACCTCGACCGATACCTGGAACCTGTTCGTCGATGGCAAGCTGTTGCGCAAGTTCGAGCAGGCCTACGACAAGCGCTTCTTCCTGCGCGAGCCGTCGGTCGAGCTGTGGGCCGATGCCCAGTTCCACCTGTTCGGCGAAGGCACCAAGGGTGTGGTCCTGGGCAAGGACGGCTGGTTGTTCACCAACCAGGAATACCGTGTGCCCAACGACCTGCAGGTCAATGTTCAGGCGCAGATCGAGCAGATCGACAAGGTTCGCGCCAAACTGGCCGAGCACGGCAAGCAGCTGGTGATTCTGCCTCTGCCGATGAAGCTCGATGTGTATGCAGCCCACGCCGAACACGCCTTCGATCCGCGCGTGATCAGCCTGTACGATCAGTTCGTCAGCCAGTTGCAAAGCCGCCAGCTCGATGTCGTGCCGCTGCGCGAGGCGTTTCTGGCCAACATCAACGGCCCCCAGCTGTTCCTCAAGTCCGATACCCACTGGAGCCCTGAAGGTGCACGCTTGTCGGCCTACGAGTTGGCGCGCCAGCGCCCGCAGCTGCTGGGCGAGCAGACCTACGTGTCGCACAAGGCCGGCGAGAAGGAGGTCAAGGGCGACCTGATGAACTACCTGCAGTTCGACCACGCGCGCCTGGCGCCGCAGTTCGGGCCGAACCCGATCGCCCTGTACGAAACCCTCAAAGCCCAGCAAAGCGCCGACGACCTGTTCGCCGAGCAGGACCAGAGCCTGCTGCTGGTCGGCACCAGCTACAGCAAGATCGATGACTGGAACTTCGTCGGCTTCCTCAAGGAGGCGCTGAACCGCGACCTGCTGAGCATCGCTGTCGAGGCCCGTGGTCCTTTCGAGGCGATGAACCAATTCCTGGCCAGCGACCAGTTGGCCAGCCCCCAGATCGACACCGTGGTCTGGGAGTTCCCACTACGTACCTTGCTCGCCCACCGCCCCGGCTCCCTGAGCCGTAGCGCTACGCCCCAGCATTTCTGACCTTCAAGGAGAGCCTGATGAAACTCACCCAACTGTTCACCGCCATCGCCCTGGCCGCCGTCGGCCACACCGCCCTCGCCGCCGAAGGCAACGCCGATCTGTACGATGCCGTGGCACCGGCCGACTCGGCGTTCGTGCGCGTGCTCAACCTCTCCGACAGCAACATCGACGTCACCCTCAGCGGCAAGGTCAACCCGCAGCGCGTTGCCGCCGGCCAGCTCAGCGGCTACCGCTTCACCCCGGCCGGCCCCCACAAGATCGCCATCGGCGGCAAGTCGATCGAGCCGCAATTGAAGGCCAACGCGGCCAGCACCGTGGTCTACGACGGCAAGCAGCTCAAGCTGATCAGCGACAAGTACGTCAACGAGCCGAAGAAGGCGCAGATCGCCTTCTACAACCTGACCCCCAAGCAGGCCGCATTGAAGACTGCCGATGGCAAGCACGACGTGGTCGAGGCGCTGGGCAGCGGTGAGACCGGTACGCGCATGGTCAACGAAATCAAGATCGACTTCGCCGCCTACCAGCAGGACACCAAAGTCGCCAGCTTCGACGAGCAGTTCCTCAAGAAAGGCCGCTCGTACAGCTACGTGCTGCTGCCGGGCAACCGCAGCATGACCCTGGCCAACAGCATCGACCCGACCGAGTGATGATCGCCGCGCAAGGATAATGGCCCATGAAGACCCTTGTACCTTTTGCCCTGAGCGCCGCGTTGGCGGTGCTCAGCCTGCCCGGCCAGGCAGCGCAGCCGGCGCCAGCGGCCCAGGCGAGCAAGCCGGGCTGTGAGAACCTGCAATGCATGCTCTGCCCGGCCCTGAGCGACCCGCAGCGCTATGCCGAAGGGCGCATGAAGCTGATGCGCGAGATCGTCCCTGGCAAGGACCGCTGGCTGTTCCGCTCGGCGGTCGACCTGACCAACGAGTTCGGTATCCCGGCGCCGATGCGCCCGGAGTTCGCCCGCCTCATGCAAGCGTTCGAGCGCCAGGGGATCCATGTCGCCATGGCGATCCAGCCGACCCGCGGCCTGATGCACCGCGACAAGCTGTTCGCCGACCAGCTGCACGGCTTCGACTATGCGCGGGCCAGCAGCAACCTCAACGCCTTCCTGGGCCAACTGCGCCAGGGTGGCGCGGTGGTCGCGCCGATGATGCAGCTGGTGCAGCAACCGCCTCAGGGCGAGTACTTCTTCCGCCGTGATCACCACTGGACCCCGGCTGGCGCCAACGCCACCGCCAAATTGATGGCAGAGGAGATTCGCCGCCAGCCGTTCTACGCCGAGCTGACCAAGAAGCAGTACCGCACCGAGCCTGGGGTGATGGTGCCCAAGGACGGCACGCTCAACCTGGCGCTGAGCAGCATCTGCGGCAACAACTATGGCTTCCAGTACGTGCGCGGCTTCCAGACCGTGCCGGTGGCTGCCGGCGCCGATGCGCTGTTCGACGAAGCACCGGACCCGGAAGTGATCCTGGTCGGCGACAGTAACGCGGCGGCCCGAGAAGATGAGAGCAAGCAGTTCAACTTCGACGGCTACCTCAAGCAATACCTGGACGTCGACGTGCTCAACTACGCGCTGCCAGGCGTTGGCGAGGATGGCTCGCTGCTCGAGTACCTGCTGTCCAGCGACTACAAGCCCAAGGCGCCGCCCAAGCTGATCGTCTGGGAGCTGCCGGCCAACTACCGGCTCGACTCGCCATTGATGTATCGCCAGCTGGTACCGGCGGTGCAAGGGGGCTGCGCGGCCAGCCGCGAAGTGCTCGGCAACAAGCTGCAGCACTCGGCGTTGAAGGTCGGCGAGCGCATCGAACTGCTGAGCAATGCCGGCAGTGGCCGTCAGGCGCTGTCCAAGGGCTTTCTGGACATTCGCCTGAGCGACAAGAACGTCAAGGATTTCTACATCATCGTCTATTACGACAATGGCGCGCGCGACAAGGTGTGGTTCCGCCGTGAGGCGGCGGTCACCGGTGGCCAGTATTACCTTGAGCTGAGCAAGGCACCGGAGTTCGCTGGCGCCAACCTGCTTTCGGTGTTCATGGAACCCACCAAGCCTGGGACCGCGGCGACCGCTGTGGAGACCCGCCTGTGCCTGTAGACACCGTATCGCCACGCCTGGGATTGCGTTGCCCGGCGACAGCTGCACTGGCGTTTGCCATGGCGCTGGCACTCCCGCAGGCCCAGGCCGCCCAATCGATCTGGCCTGCTCATCACACGGCGCAGTCGGCCATGGTCGCCGACTACCGGACCTTGGCCTGCACCAAGCAACCTCCCGCGCCCTACACCGGCAGCCTGCGCCTGCAAAGCAAATACGACCAGCGCGACGCCAGCAAATCGACGCTGCGCAGCAGCCCGGACGCCGATAGCGAACGCATCGGCAAGCAGGTCAAGCAATTCGTCGGCGGGCTGATCTATGCCAGCAAGCGCTTCCAGAACGCCAAGAAACCGCAGGATGCCAACATGGCGTTGGCCTGCCAGGACCAGTGGTTGCAGCAGTGGGCCGAGGCCGGCGCACTGCTCAACCCCGACGCCAGCGGCACCGGTATGGCGGCGCGCAAGTGGGCGCTGGCAGCGATGGCCGGCGCAGTGCTGGCGACCCAGTCGGCCAGCGACGGCAAGTTGCAGCTCAGCGATGCGCAGCGCCGCTGGTTCGGCCAACTGGGCGAGCGGGTGATTGGCGAGTACGATCCGCGCCGCACGGCCAGCGGTGTGTACTTCAACAACCACGATTACTGGGCGGCCTGGGCCGTCGCGGCCACCGGCATGCTGATCGGGCGCGATGATTTCATCCAGTGGGCCGATGGTAATCTGCGCCGCGGCCTTGCCCAGGCGGTCAAGACCGGCGACGGCAGCTATGCCTACCTGCCACTGGAGGTGGCGCGTAGCAAGCTGGCCGCCAACTACAGCCAGTATGCCCTGGTGCCACTGGTGTTGCTGTCGGAGTCGGCGCGGGCCAACGGCCTGCCCTGGAGCGACAGCGACCAGCGCACCTTGGACCTGCTTGCCAACTTCGCCGCGCGCACCGTGCTCGACCCAGATGAGCTACCCGAACTCAAAGGCCAGTCTCAGGCCGACGTGGCCCCCTACAAGATGGCTTGGCTGATCCCGTTCCTGCAGCGCAATCCGGGCCACGCCCTGGCGCGCAAGCTGTACGACAGCGAAGACGGCGAGGTGGACAATTACAGCCAGCTCGGCGGTCCGATCAAAGCCTTCTACCCCCCATTGCCCGGATCAAGGAGCTGACCGATGGCCGCCCTCGCCCGCTATTCCCTTACCTGCCTGGCTGCGCTGTGCCTGGTGGGCGCCGCCCAAGCTGCCACCCAGAGCCTCACCGCGCAACCGAGCGTCGACACCCTGCCGCGCGAACAGCGCCAGCTTCAGGTCGATCACCTGCGTCAGCAGGTGCGCCAGGCCGTGGCCTTCGAGCAAGGCGAACGGCAACGCCCGACCGGCCGCGCCAGCGTCAGCCTGCAACCGATGTTCTCGGCCCAGGCCGGCAGCTGGCCGTTCGAGCCGTTCGTCAACAACGGGCTGTTCCGCGCCATCGCCGGCTACCAGTCGCATCACCCGCAAGTGGTGATGCTACGCGGCGGCAGCATGACCCTGGCGCAATTGCACGATGCGTTGAATGACCCACGGATCCTCAAACGCTACAAGGATGGCTACCTGCTCAGCTACCCGCTGATGATCGGCAGCGATGCTGGCCTGGTGCTAGAGGGCACTGCGCTGTACCTGTCGAGTTTCTCCGGGACGGCGTTGATCAACCAGGGCTGGCTGGGCTTGAACCAGTCGCGCCTGGAAAGCATGGCCGGCGAGCAACCCGGCAGTACCGACCGCGCCTGGCGGCCGTTCGTGGTGGCGTGGGCGGGCAGTCATACGCAAGTCATCGGCTCGACCCTCAAGCGTCTGGGCTACAACGCCAACCTGTCGCGTGGCCTGACCACCGCCCTGAGCACCCAGCAGGCGGCCAACACCCGTCCGGCCACGGTGATCATTCGCGATAGCCAGTTGAGCGAGATGTCCACCGCGGTGGAATTGCAGCACAGCCAGGCGAGCATCAGCGCCAGCCGGATCGAGCAGTCGCAGCAGTACGCCATCGACGTGCAGAACAGCCAGGTCAACCTGCACGGCAACCAACTGCGCGGCATCGACAACAACAGCGGGGTGCGCTTGCGCGGCAAGACTCGCGCCGCTGTCGAGGCTAACCTGATCCTTGGCGCGACCAAGGCCGGCATCGAGGTCAGTGACCAGCAGGGCGCCGTCTTGCTCTCGGGCAACCGCATCGGCGACAGTCGCGGCAATGGCATCCAGCTGCGCAGCCTGGCGCCCACCGCTTCGGCGCCTTTGGTGATCGACGGCAACCTGCTCGGCAGCAGCCAGGGCAGCGCCCTGGATGCCAGTGAAGTGGGCGCGCTGGCGCTGCTCGACAACCGTATCGGCAATACTTCCGAATACGCCATCAGCCTGCGCAACAGCACGCCTCAGGCTGGGCCGCTGATCATCAGCGGCAACCGCCTTGGCCAGGTCGGCAAGGCGCTGCTGCGTGTCGAAGGCATGCGCGATGTGCTGCTCGGCGGCAACCGCTTCGAGGGCAAGCCATTGCTGCAGAACCTGCTGATCGGCGACCTGTTGCCGGTGCAGGGGCAATTGCTCGAAGCCACGGTGCGCCAAGGCGAGACGGTGCGGGTCAGGCAACAATAACCCCAACTGCGGCAGCGGCTTGTCCGGCTTCCACTTACGCCAGTTACGCGGCGAGGAGGCCGGCAAGCTTCACGCGATGACCCGCTGCATCCTGACGAAGCAGCCCTCTTCCCCGACCTCGACGAAGCCGTGGCGCTCGTACAGCTGGCGCGCCGGGTTGCTCTGAAACACCATCAATCGCAACAGCGGCAAGCGCCGCTGCGCTGTCCAGTCGGCGAGGGTCTCGAGCACCTGGCTGCCCACCCCCTGGCCTCGATGGGCCGGCAGCAGGTGCAGCTCGCGGATGAACAAGGCTTGGCGGTCCTGGCTGAGGCTGCAGAATCCGAGGGTTTGTCCAGCTTCGACGACCAACCATTGCTCGCGCCAATCCCAGGCTTGGTCGAAGGCCTCCTCCACCCAGAGCAGATCGAACTGATGGTAGTAAGGCAGCATCGCCCGACGCGTCAGGTCCCGCGCGAAGGTGCGATGGCTAGCGCTGGCGGCGATCAGCTGGACGGGCATCGATATTCTCCCTGAGTCTTTTGCCATCAGCCTAGGTAATTCATTGACCGAGGTCACGTGCCTACGCGCACAACTTTCTATCCTTTGGGCCATTCCCGCCGACGCCCACCGGAGCCCCCATGGCAATCCCGTCGCTGGCCCATGGCGACCCACGCCCGGACCTCTCCCGCTCGCCAGGGCGGCGCAGCCTGTTGCTGTTCTTCACCGTGCTGCTGGCCGGCATTGCCTACACGGCCTGGAGCCTGAAGCAGGACGTCAGCGCCAGCGGCACGGTGATCACCACGGTCACGCCATTCCTGCTGCTGGGCCTGGCGCTGTTGATCGCGCTCGGGTTCGAGTTCGTCAACGGCTTTCACGACACGGCCAATGCCGTCGCCACGGTGATCTACACCCACGCGTTGCCCGCCTCGGTAGCGGTGGTCTGGTCAGGACTGTGCAATTTTCTCGGTGTTTTGCTTTCCAGCGGCGCGGTGGCGTTCGGCATCATCGCCCTGCTGCCGGTGGAACTGCTGCTGCAGGTGGGGTCGTCCGCCGGCTTCGCCATGGTCTTCGCCCTGCTGCTGGCCGCCATCATCTGGAACCTCGGCACCTGGTGGCTGGGGCTGCCGGCGTCATCCTCGCACACCTTGATCGGCTCGATCATCGGGGTGGGCATCGCCAACGCCTGGATGCACGGGCGCGATGGCGCCAGTGGCGTGGACTGGACGCAGGCCGGCAAGGTCGGCTACGCCCTGCTGTTTTCGCCGCTGATCGGGTTCGTCTGCGCGGCCCTGCTGGTGCTGGCATTGCGCAGTTTGCTCAAGCACCAGGCGCTGTATCAAGCACCGCAAGGGCGCATGCCGCCGCCGTGGTGGATCCGCGGGCTGTTGATTCTGACCTGCACCGGCGTGTCGTTCGCCCACGGTTCCAACGACGGGCAAAAAGGCATGGGGCTGATCATGCTCATCTTGATAGGCACATTGCCCATGGCTTATGCACTGAACAAGACGGTGCCGCACGAGCAGGCCGCGCAGTTCTGCACGGTGGCTGAACAAACCCGCCAAGCGCTGGCCCAGGTGGCGCCGGAACCCGCGCCAGCCGACCCGCGCCAGGTGCTCAGCGAGTTCATCGCCGCGCCCACGGCCGGCCCTCTGCCGCTGCCCGCCCTGACGGCCCTGACCGGTGCGATTGCCGAGCAGGTCAAAAGCTATGGCTCGCTGCAACGGGTACCGGCCGAAGCCGTGGCCAACGTGCGCACCGACATGTACCTGACCAGCGAAGCCATCCGCCTGATCGACAGGCATCCGCAACAGACGCTGGATTCCGACACGCGCCACCAGCTATTGCAGTTCAAGACGCACCTGGACGCTGCCACTCGCTATATCCCACTGTGGGTCAAGGTGGCGGTTGCCCTGGCCTTGGGCCTTGGCACCCTGGTCGGCTGGAAACGCATCGTGGTGACCGTGGGCGAGAAGATCGGCAAGACCCACCTGAGCTATGCCCAGGGGGCTTCGGCGGAAATGGTCGCGATGTGCACCATTGGTGCGGCGGATATGTTCGGGCTACCGGTGTCGACGACGCATGTATTGAGTTCCGGGGTGGCGGGGACCATGATCGCCAACGGCTCGGGCATCCAGAAACGTACGCTGATCAACCTGCTGCTGGCCTGGGTGCTCACCCTACCGGCAGCGATGTTGTTGGCCGCAGGCCTGTACTGGCTGTTGAACCAGGTTTTCTGAGTGGATAGGCACGCTTGCTGTTGGAACCGGGGCGCAGGACGCCCCCGCTCGAGCAGTTGGCTCAAGCGGGCTGGGCCACCGCCCTGCCGCGCTTATGAGTCAGTGCAACCAGCAGAATGAAGACGGTCACACCAGCGGTCATCAGGGTTTCGTAGCGGTAGGCATCGCTGAACAGCATGTAGCCCAGGACCATGACGATGGTGCCGATCACCAACCAGGTCAGCCACGGGAACAGCCACATCTTCAATTCCAACGAGCGCCCCTCGCGCTCGGCACGGGCGCGCATGCGCAATTGCGAGACCGCAATCACCAGGTAGACCAGCAGGGCGATGGCGCCGGTGGTCGAGAGTAAGAAGCCGAACACCTTGCCAGGCAGCACGTAGTTGACGAAGCATCCGACAAAGCCTGCCAAGGTCGAACACAGGACCGCCACAATGGGCACGCCGGCGCCAGAGATGCGCTTGGTCATGCGCAGCGCCTGTCCGCGGGCACCTAGTGAATAAAGCATGCGCGAGGCGGTGTACAACCCTGAGTTCATGCAGCTGGTCACCGCCACCAGCACCACCAGGTCGACCAGCAACTTGGCGCCGGGCACGTTCAGCACCTCCAGCGTGCGCTGGAACGAACCGACCGCCTTGAGCCCCGGATCGTTCCAGGCCACCAACGACACCACCAGGAAGATCGACGCCAGGTAGAAGATGGCAATGCGGTACACCACCAGGTTGGTCGCCCGGCGAATCTTGTCCTTGGGGTTGGCCGTTTCATCGGCCGCGATGGTGACGATCTCGGCACCGAAGAACGAGAAGATGGTGATCAGCACGTCGCCCAGTACGGTGCCCCAACCGTTGGGCATGAAACCACCGCTGTCCCACAGGCGGCTGATGCCTGACACCGGCGCCAAGGGCCAGAAGCCGGACACCGCGAGGCTGCACACACCGATGAAGGCGACGATGGCGATCACCTTGACCAAGGCAAACCAGTACTCGAATGCTCCAAAATTCTTCACACTGACCAGGTTGCTTGCCGACAGCACCAGCATGATGACGAAGGCGAACAGCCACGACGGCACCTGCGGGAAATAGGCGTGCAGGATATCGGCACCGGCGATGGCCTCGACCGGAATGATCAGCACCCAGAACCACCAGTACAGCCAGCCGATGGTAAACCCTGCCCAAGGGCCGATGGCCTCGCTGGCATAGGTGGAAAACGAGCCGCTGTTGGGGTTGGCGATGGCCATCTCGCCCAGCATGCGCATCACCAGCAGCACCAGCAGGCCAGTCAGGGCGTAGGACAGCAAGATGGCTGGGCCGGCTGTGGCAATGGCATTGGACGAGCCAATGAACAACCCGGCGCCGATGATGCCGGCGATGGAAATCATCGAAACCTGACGCGAGGTCAAGCCGTGCTGCAAGGACCGCTGTTTCTTATTGTGTAGCGAAGCCATGGAGAACCCTCGAGTGGGTCGGCCGCCGCATGATCCCGCTGCCTGCGACGGCTGAAAGTTGAAGCGCATGTCGGCCAGTAGGTGCCGGCAGTATCGATTCCAGCGCGCGCGCTCAACAAACGACGTTTTGGAAGTACATGATGCCGCCAAGGAATGAATCCGATATTGGCCATGTACTCCCCTGCGTAAGTTCATCGTTTCTAGGCCGGCTTCCTGCATCGCGCCCTGGCCCGCGAAGCGAAGGTTCATGACTGCAGGGAATGATCGCAATCGAATAATTCGTTTGCCGTGCGCCCTGGCGGCAGGTTTGGATAGTGACAAAGCCGAACAAGGTCTACCGCCCATGCATCCGCCAAGCATCAGCCAATCGCTCGCCATCGTGCACCCGATCACCCTCTCCCATGGCCGCAACGCCGAGGTATGGGATACCGAAGGCAAGCACTACATCGACTTTGTCGGCGGCATCGGCGTTCTCAACCTGGGTCATTGCAACCGCGCCGTAGTCGAGGCCATCCAAGCCCAGGCCGGTCGCCTGACCCACTACGCCTTCAACGCAGCTGCACATGAGCCGTACCTGCAACTGATGGAGCGTTTGTGCCGGTTCGTGCCGGTCAGTTACCCGCTGGCCGGCATGCTCACCAACAGCGGTGCGGAAGCGGCGGAGAACGCACTCAAAGTGGCCCGTGGCGGCACCGGCAAGCGCGCCATCATCGCCTTCGATGGCGGTTTTCATGGCCGCACCCTGGCTACCCTCAGCCTCAATGGCAAAGTGGCGCCGTACAAGCAACGAGTCGGTGAGCTGCCAGGCCCGGTGTACCATCTGCCCTACCCCAGTGCCGACAGCGGCATCACCAGCGAGCAAGCGTTCGCGGCGATGGAGCGCCTGTTCAGCGTCGAGTTGGCAGTGGAGGATGTCGCCGCATTCATCTTCGAGCCGGTGCAGGGCGAAGGCGGCTTCCTGGCCATGGACCCGGGCTTTGCCCAGGCCCTGCGGGCATTCTGCGACCAGCACGGCATCTTGATCATCATCGATGAGATCCAGTCTGGCTTCGGCCGCACCGGGCAACGCTTCGGCTTCTCGCGCCTGGGCATCGAACCGGATCTGCTGCTGCTGGCCAAAAGCATCGCTGGCGGTATGCCGCTGGGTGCGTTGCTCGGGCGGCAGGCGTTGCTGGGCGCATTGCCCAAGGGAGGATTGGGCGGAACCTACTCTGGCAACCCCATCGCCTGCGCTGCGGCATTGGCGAGCCTTGCGCAGATGAGCGATGAAAACCTTGCCACCTGGGGTGAGCGTCAGGAGCAGAGCATCGTGGGCCGGCGTGCGCGATGGAAGGCTGAGGGGCTTAGCCCCTTCCTCGGCCGCCTGACCGGCAGCGGCGCGATGCGCGGCATCGAATTGATCGACAGCGATGGCAACCCGGCGCCGCTGCAGCTGACCAAGGTACTGGATGCGGCAAGGGCCCGTGGCTTGCTGCTGATGCCCAGCGGCAAGGCCCGGCACATCATCCGCCTGCTGGCGCCGCTGACCATCGAGGCCGAGGTGCTCGAGCAGGGACTGGATATCCTCGAGCAGTGCCTGGCTGAACTGGAGTGAGGCTTACAAGCCCAGCTCTTCAGGGGTGAGCATGTCGGATTCGAAGGCGATCCAGCCGCCTTCGAGTTCGGCATGGCCATTGACGATCGGACCGTAGTAGGTCAGGCCGTTTTCCAGGGTCACGCAGATGTGCGTGGCGGATTTTTCGGGGGCCGCGAGCGTACCGACGAAATGCACCTTCTTCAGGGTTTCGGTGACCGCCTCCAGACCGACGCGCATGCCGGCGTTCTCCGAGGCTTCAGTATCGCCGCCACGGTCCTCGGCGCTGATGGTCACGGTGGCGGTGTAAGGGTACTGGGTGCTCAAGCGGGGTTACCTCAAAGGGATGAGTTGGGCGTGAAGGCGCGTAGAGTACGGCAGGTCACCGCTGTTGTCTCTACTGGGCTCATCAGCACCTCGTGCGCCAAGCGGCAGGCCAGGCCTGCAAAACCGGCCCCGATCTGTTAGGGTGCCGGCCGATGCACGCCACACCACACGAGGACACCTGAGTGAGCGCCGAACAACCCCTGATCGCCGACCTGTTCGAGGTCGACAAACGCCTGACCCTCAAGCCCGTCGTGGACTTCAACGTTTACCTGCGCAACGCCTTCGGCGAAGGCCCATGCCGCTGCCATCGCTGCGTCGAAGGCGCCGACCCGAGCAGCTACAGCCATGCGCACAGCTTCACCTTCGATGGCCGTGAGTGGCACCGACGCTTTGCCAGCACCGCTGGCAGCGACGTGGCCCAGGCCCTGAAAAAGGCCTGGGTGTCGTACACCAAGGCCGATCTGGCCCTGGCCGGGGTGCTCGACATGACCACCGTCAAGACCTTTACCGAGCTCGCCCTGCATGAGCGGTTGCTGGCGCTGCTGCCAGCCAGTGGCCTGGCCAGCCTGGTCAACGGTCAGTGGATGTTGCACGCCCCGGCCGACTGACTGCCGGGCGGTCGGGCAGTATTCTCGCGCTCTGCTAACGTGGGAGAATCCGTATCGCCGCAGGTGCTCCGCCATGGCCCGTACCACGCCCATCGAGCTGTACCGCAACATCGGCATCGTCGCCCACGTGGACGCTGGCAAGACCACGACCACCGAGCGGATCCTGTTCCACACCGGGGTCAACCACAAGATGGGCGAGGTGCACGATGGCGCTGCGACCATGGACTGGATGGCCCAGGAGCAGGAGCGCGGCATCACCATCACCTCAGCGGCGACCACCGCCTTCTGGCAGGGCTCGACCAAGCAGTTCGAGCACAAGTACCGTTTCAACATCATCGATACGCCCGGCCACGTCGATTTCACCATCGAGGTCGAGCGTTCGTTGCGTGTGCTCGATGGCGCGGTGGTGGTGTTCAGCGGCGCCGATGGGGTCGAACCGCAGTCCGAGACGGTGTGGCGCCAGGCCAACAAGTACCATGTGCCGCGTCTGGCCTACATCAACAAGATGGACCGCCAGGGCGCCGATTTTCTGCGCGTGGTGAAACAGATCGACCAGCGCCTAGGCCATCATCCGGTACCGATCCAGTTGGCCATCGGCAGCGAAGAGAACTTCATCGGGCAAATCGACCTGGTCAAGATGAAGGCGATCTATTGGAACGAGGACGACCACGGCACCAGCTACCGAGAAGAGCCCATTCCGCAAGATCTGCAGGCGTTGGCCGAAGAATGGCGGGCGCACATGGTCGAGGCTGCCGCCGAAGCCAATGACGCGCTGACCACCAAGTTCCTCGAAGGCGAAGAACTGAGCGTGGCTGAAATCAAGGCGGCGCTGCGCCAACGCACCCTTGCCAATGAAATCGTGCCGACCATCCTGGGCTCGTCATTCAAGAACAAGGGCGTGCCACTGATGCTCGATGCGGTGATCGATTACCTGCCGGCGCCCTCGGAAATCCCGGCGATCAAAGGCACCGACCCGGACGACGAAGCGCACCTGCTCGAGCGCCACGCCGATGACAGCGAGCCATTCTCGGCGCTGGCCTTCAAGATCGCCACCGATCCCTTCGTCGGCACCCTGACTTTCGCCAGGGTCTACTCAGGCGTGCTCAGCTCTGGCAATGCCGTGCTGAACTCCGTCAAAGGCAAAAAAGAGCGCATCGGCCGCATGGTGCAGATGCATGCCAACCAACGCGCCGAGATCAAGGACGTGTGTGCCGGCGACATCGCCGCCCTGATCGGCATGAAGGACGTCACCACCGGCGATACGCTGTGCGACCTGAATGCTCCGATCATCCTTGAGCGCATGGACTTTCCCGATCCGGTGATCTCCGTGGCGGTGGAACCGCGGACCAAAGCCGATCAGGAAAAGATGGGTATTGCCCTGAGCAAGCTGGCCCAGGAAGACCCCTCGTTCCGGGTGCGCACCGATGAGGAAACCGGGCAGACGATCATCTCCGGCATGGGTGAGCTGCACCTGGACATCATCGTCGACCGCATGCGCCGCGAATTCAATGTCGAGGCCAACATCGGCAAGCCGCAAGTGGCCTACCGCGAGAAGATCCGCAATACCTGCGAGATCGAAGGGCGCTTCGTGCGCCAGTCCGGCGGACGCGGCCAGTATGGCCACTGCTGGATCCGCTTCGCGCCAGGCGATGAGGGTCAGGAAGGGCTCGCCTTCAGCAATGAGATCGTCGGCGGCGTGATACCGCGCGAATACATTCCGGCGATTCAAAAGGGCATCGAGGAGCAGATGAAGAACGGTGTTCTGGCCGGTTACCCGCTGATCAGCCTCAAGGCCGCAGTGTTCGACGGCTCATACCACGACGTCGACTCCAACGAAATGGCCTACAAGATCGCGGCATCGATGGCTACCAAGCAACTCTCACAGAAAGGCGGTGCCGTGTTGCTCGAGCCGGTGATGAAAGTCGAGGTGGTCACCCCTGAAGAATATCAAGGCGACATTCTTGGCGACCTGAGCCGGCGCCGCGGCATGATCCAGGATGGCGACGAGACCCCGGCCGGCAAGGTGATCCGCGCCGAGGTGCCGCTGGGCGAGATGTTCGGCTACGCCACTTCGATGCGTTCGATGACCCAGGGTCGGGCCAGCTTCTCGATGGAGTTCACCCGCTATGCCGAGGCACCGGCGAGCATTGCCGACACCATCGTCAAGAAAAACCGCGGGGACTGAGTTGGGGTCTGAGCGCGATCACTCAGTGTTGTTCCCCCGCACGGCGCAGTAGCTTCCTGCACCGCTGCGACAGGTGCACCACCCGCAGGTGCTTACCGGCCTTGGCATAGCGCTCGCGCAGGGTCTGCAGGGCTGCGATGGCCGAGTAGTCGACAAAACTCAGGTGCTTGCAGTCCAAGGTCACGTTGGCCGGATCGTTGGCGGGGTCGAACTGGTTCAGAAACGGCGCGGTAGAGGCGAAGAACAGCGTGCCGTGCACCTGATACAACTTGCCGCCCTCGCCGTCTTCATGGCTGTCGGCGTACAGCTCCCGTGCGTGCTGCCAGGCGAAGTTCACTGCCGCGATGATGATGCCGAACAGCACGGCCATGGCCAGGTCCGTCAGCACCGTGACGATGGTCACTGCAATGATCGCCAGCACGTCGCTCAGCGGCACTTTGTGCAGCACCCGCAGCGAGGCCCAGGCGAAGGTCTGCTGCGCCACCACGAACATCACCCCGACCAACGCTGCCAGGGGAATGCGCTCGATCAACGGCGACAGGAACAGCACGAACAGCAGGATCATCACCCCCGCAGCCACGCCCGAGAGGCGTCCGCGGCCGTTGGAGCTGAGGTTGATCACGGTCTGGCCGATCATCGCACAGCCGCCCATGCCACCGCACAAGCCCGAAACCATGTTGGCTGCACCCAGGGCCACGCACTCACGATCGGGAAAACCGCGGCTTTCGGTGATTTCATCAGTGAGATTGAGCGTCAGCAGGGTTTCCAGCAAACCGACCATGGCCATCAACACGGCGTACGGCGCAATGATCGTCAGCGTTTCGAGGTTCCACGCTACACCGGGCAGCGCCAGCTGCGGCAGGCCACCCGCGATGTGCGCCATGTCGCCGAGCGTGCGCGTCGGCAGGTCGAGCAGGTACACCAGCAGGCCCACCCCGAGGATCGCCACCAGCGCTGGCGGTACCGCTCGAGTGAGCTTGGGCAGGACATAGACCACCAGCATGGTCAGCGCTACCAAGCCAATCATCAGGTACAGCGGCGCGCCACTGAGCCAATGCTCGCCGTCCTTGAAATGTTCGAGCTGAGCCATGGCGATGACGATCGCCAGGCCGTTGACGAAGCCGAGCATCACCGGGTACGGCACCAGGCGCACCAGCTTGCCCAGGCGCAGCAGACCGAACAGGATCATCACCACGCCGCCCAGCAGCACCGTGGCCAGCAGATATTGCACGCCGTGCTGCACCACCAGCGCCACGATGACCACCGCCATCGAGCCGGCGGCCCCGGAGATCATCCCGGGGCGCCCGCCGAACAGGGCCGTGAGGGTGCAGATGATGAAGGCGCCATACAAGCCCATCAGCGGGTTGAGGTGGGCCACCAGGGCGAAGGCGATGCACTCGGGCACCAAGGCGAAAGAGGTGGTCAGGCCGGCGAGCAGGTCGGCACGTAGTCGGGCGGGCTTCATGGGCATCCTGGGGTGCAGTCCGAATGGACGGGTGAAATCAAGGGGCGCGATGTTACGGAATTTATCTGACAGCGGCCACCGCTCAGCGCACCCGGTCGCGGCTTTGCACCGCCAGATCCAGCGCGCGCTGCATATCCAGCCGTGCCGAGCGGCCAAGGTCGGGGTGATGCAGTTGGCCACCGCGCTCGGACGGCAGGATCGGGGCCGTCAGGTCCTCGGCGTCCATGGCTTCGAAATCCTGTTCCTTGCCCAGGGTCAGGGCACTGCGGCGCAGCAATGTGCGCACCTGCTCGGGAGTCAACGCCGGGTTGATGGCCAGCATGGTCGCCACGGTCGCGGTGACCAGCGGCGTTGCATAGGAGGTGCCGCAGTGCTGATCGGCCGCGCCAGCAGGGCGAATGCAAGCGGCCGCGCTGACATCCACGCGCATGTCGATGTTAGAGCTGTGGCGTTTGCGCACATGGCGCGGGTCGTCCACCGCAACCGCCTGCTCGCTGCGCTGATGACCGCCCACTACCAGCAACTGCTCGGTGACGAACGATGATGGCAAGCGGTATTCGTCGGTGCCGGACCAAGATGCGCCGTTCCCGGCCGAATTCACCACTACGACGTCAGGATGCTTGGCGCGCAGCCAGAGGAAGAACTCTTCGAGCAATTCCTCGTAGCCACTCATGGCTAGCCCTGAACGGACCAGGGAATCGACCTCATCGCCTTTGACGTTGCGGGCACCGACCCGGTGCAGCCCCCAACTCCAATTCAGCACGCGGGCACCGTCCTCGACCAGGTTGACCGATGCGGCGATGTTAGCGGTGATGCCGGCATCGGAGTTGCGCTCGACGATCACCTCGAAGCCTGGGCTGTGCTCGCCCAAGCCCGCCAGGAAACCTTCCTGTTCGCCGGCCAGGATGCCGGTGACCAAGCTGCCGTGGGCATCGGCTTGCTGGCCGTCACGGCCATACACACACACGTGGCGCGCAGCGCACGGGCCGCGGTAGGCGGTGAACGCAGGCGCATCGAAATCCACGTCCCGCTCTATCACGCCGATGCGCACCGGTTGCACCGGCAGACGCGCTGCCGGGATGCGCCGCTGGTAGAAATACAGGGCATCCAGGAAACGGTTGGCCGCCCATTCGTCAGCCTGGCTGATCGCGGCGGAGCTGCGCCCAGCGCCCTCCTCGCCCGGCTCCGGCGCAGACTCCTCGATGACCACGGCGTCCACGCTGAGCTCGCTGCCCATGCGCAAGATCATCGCGTCACGCTGCACCAAGTCGCGCACCGGCAAGCGCAGCTGGTAGACATTGAGCGGCGCAATGGCCCCCACTACACGCGCGCCATATCTTTCGGCAATGCGCCGCGCTTCGTTCAAACCGTCGTGCTTTTCCTCGATCAACAGACTGACCAGATCGACGTAGGTGGTCAGACCGTCCATGTTCTTGGCCACTTCATGGGGCTGCGCGGCTATCACATGGCTGCGTCCACGCGTCAGCCATACGGAGTTGCTGGTGCGGCCGCCCTCCTCCAACCAGAGCGGCGCGCTGGGTCGCTGCATGTCGCCAAGCTTCACGGTCACGCGATCACCGTCGCGTTGCACCTGGTCACGGCTCAAGCGGGTTGTCCCGAGCCAGACGGTCGGGGTCTGTGCACCGAGCCCTTGACTGCGCAGGCACCACTGCGCCGCGTCGACAGCCAGCAGCTCGCCACAGCGTTGCAAAGCGTTGATGCGCAGTGGTTCAGCCGACGCCTGTACGCCGCTGCTGCACAGCCACAATAATCCAACCAGAACACGCTTCATGGCATCGGCCCTCACACCTTGTGAGTGCGACAGACCTTGCCGCGCAAAGGTTCATCGACGTTTGGGCGCCGCGCTATCGCGTGCCAGCCATTGCGCCAAGGCCTCGCTGATAATCGGCAATAACTTCCGCTTTCTTGCCAATAGCATGACACGGCGCAGATTCCGGCCCGACAAAGTGTCGGCAAATTTGCCATCATGCTGACTCTACCTGCGGAGATTCCAGACATGCCGCTACGCCCCCTTCTCTTCTCCCTGCTGCTGGCCACCAGCGCCGCTACCCAGGCCGCAACCGAAGTGATTGCACTGCAGCATCGCAGCAGCGCGGAACTGTTGCCTGCAGCCCAGTCGTTCCTCGGTCGTGACGGCACTGTCAGCGCTTTCGAGGACAAGCTCGTCGTGAATGCCGACGCCGAGCGCATCGACGACCTGCGCGCACTGCTGCAACAACTCGATACCGTTCCCAGGCGCTTGCTGATCAGCGTTGATAACACCGACAGCAACGACCAGGACACGCGGGGTGATGGTCGGGTCATTCGCTATGGCACCAGCAACCGCAACGGCGGGCTGCAGCAGATACAGGCCAGTGAGGGCCAACCCGCGCTGATCCAGGTTGGCCAGAGCATTCCGATTACCAGCGCCAGCACAGATGGCTACGGACGCCTGCAGACGGATACCCAGTATCGCAATGTAACCCAGGGTTTTTACGTCACGCCGTACCTGAGCGGTGAGCGCGTGCGCTTGCAAATCAGCAGCAATAACGATCGAACGAGCAGCGAACGCGCTGATGTAGTGGATGTTCAAAGTACCGACACAACCATCACCGCCCCGCTTGGCGAGTGGGTGAATCTAGCCGCTTCCAATCAGCAGAGCCAAGCTGAGCGCAACCCTTCCAGCCGTACCTACAGCACCCAGCGGGGGAAAAATATGACCTTGCGAGTAAAAGTCGACGTTTTGGAGTAAGCCCAGTCAGCTCAAGGCTTCGACCAATGGCCTCGAAACCGACCGACGAGTCGCATTAGACCAAAGATGTAGTAGACCAAAAAAACCACTACAAAACATTTGACAGGTGGTTTTTGCCAGGGGCATGATGGCCTCGCTCCCGCTAATCAGGGGCCCTGGCAAGGGCCTTCGAGGCGCTCTCCTCCTACCCTGGAGGCGCCTCGTGTCCATACGGCCCACAAGGCGGTTCGACGGGATTGCGACTGCAACGAAGAAGTTGTCCCGAGGGACGGAAGCGCAGTACCGCAGTTCTGGCAATCGCGTCGCACCGCAGCAAGGCATCCACGAGCCGAGCTGTCGGAAGCGCTCCTGCGCCTGCTCTGCACCTTCTACCCCTCCCGCCTTCACGTTCGCCGTCGCCGTCTCGCCGCTGGACAGCCGCCTCGCCCCTGAGCCGTCCCGAGCATCAGCACAATTAACCCAAGATCGATGCGACGAGGTTTATTTCCATGGCACTGACACGCGAACAGCAAATTGCAGCCCTCGAGAAAGACTGGGCCGAGAACCCGCGCTGGAAAGGCGTGACCCGTACCTATACCGCCGCCGATGTCGTTCGCCTGCGTGGCTCGCTGCAACCTGAGCACACCCTGGCGCGCCTGGGTGCAGAAAAACTGTGGAAGCTGGTCACCGAAGGGGCGCACCCGTCCTTCCGCCCGGAAAAAGACTTCGTCAACTGCATGGGCGCCCTGACCGGTGGCCAGGCCGTGCAACAGGTCAAGGCCGGCATCCAGGCTATCTACCTGTCCGGCTGGCAAGTCGCCGCCGACAACAACTCGGCCGAGTCGATGTACCCTGACCAGTCGCTGTACCCGGTCGACTCGGTTCCGACCGTGGTCAAGCGCATCAACAATTCCTTCCGCCGTGCCGACCAGATCCAGTGGAAAGCGGGCAAGAACCCCGGCGATGAAGGCTACATCGATTACTTCGCACCGATCGTCGCCGACGCCGAGGCAGGCTTCGGTGGCGTGCTCAACGCCTACGAGCTGATGAAGAACATGATCGAAGCGGGCGCTGCCGGCGTGCACTTCGAAGACCAACTGGCATCGGTCAAGAAATGCGGACACATGGGTGGCAAGGTCTTGGTGCCCACACAGGAAGCCGTACAGAAATTGGTAGCGGCGCGCCTGGCCGCAGACGTGTCCGGCGTGCCGACGATCATCCTGGCCCGTACCGACGCCAACGCCGCTGACCTGCTGACCAGCGACTGCGACCCGTACGATCAGCCGTTCGTGATCGGTGAGCGGACCCGTGAAGGTTTCTACAAGGTACGTGCCGGTCTCGACCAGGCGATCGCCCGCGGCCTGGCCTATGCCCCGTACGCCGATCTGATCTGGTGCGAAACGGCCAAGCCCGATCTGGACGAAGCACGCCGCTTCGCCGAGGCAATCAAGAAGGAATACCCGGACCAGCTACTGTCCTACAACTGCTCGCCGTCCTTCAACTGGAAGAAAAACCTCGACGACGCGACCATCGCCAAGTTCCAGCGCGAGCTGTCGGCCATGGGCTACAAGCACCAGTTCATCACCCTGGCCGGCATCCACAACATGTGGCACGGCATGTTCAACCTGGCCCACGACTACGCACGCAACGACATGACAGCGTACGTCAAGCTGCAGGAACAGGAGTTCGCCGACGCCAGCAAAGGCTACACCTTCGTTGCCCACCAGCAGGAAGTCGGTACCGGCTACTTCGATGACATGACCACGGTGATCCAGGGTGGCGCCTCGTCGGTGACGGCCCTGACCGGCTCGACCGAGGAAGAGCAGTTCCACTGACCTTGGCAGGTCGATGACCAGAGGCCCGGCGCTTGCGAGAGCGTCGGGCCTTTTTTCGTGGGTCGCTGCGCTGGATGCAAGGTCGCCAAAGGCCCAGCAGCGCCCCTGTCCTGTGAAACCGGTCTATGCTTTAAGCACCGGGGCATTGCTCGAGCCGGCGAAGTATTGATCCAGAGCGGTACCAGCCGCCGTCAGACCTGCTAAAAAAGGCGTTTTTGGCATTTGCAAGTGGGGGCGAATCGCTAATGAACTTTACAACCCGCAAAACAGCCAAACTATTCAGCATGCCTTCAAATGATATTAATTATCATTACGAAGTTTGTAATTCATTACCACTCGCAAGAAACATAATTAACAAAAGCGCACGCAATGCCCGAATCTCAAGGCTTTCAGCCAGTTAGCCGCAGATCATGTACTAAATCCTACGAATAAATTTGCAGCGGAAATTTTACTTGCTACCGGTTTACCCATAAAATCAGCGCGATTGATTCAGCTGCGACATTTGGTCACTGCACCTGCGACACCGCGTCGCCGCTCTACTTATTTCAGACTGCAGAGCTGGGTCTCTGTATAAGGATTTCAAGCATGTCCGATTCGGCAGGACTCATCGCCCACAACTGGGGCTTTGCCATCTTCCTCCTGGGTGTCGTCGGCCTGTGTGCCTTCATGCTCGGTCTGTCCAGCCTGCTCGGTAGCAAGGCTTGGGGCCGCGCCAAGAACGAACCCTTCGAATCCGGCATGCTGCCTACCGGCAGCGCGCGCCTGCGCCTGTCCGCCAAATTCTATCTGGTCGCGATGCTCTTCGTGATCTTCGATATCGAAGCCCTCTTCCTGTATGCATGGTCTGTGTCCGTCCGCGAGAGCGGCTGGACCGGATTCGTCGAAGCACTCGTTTTCATAGCAATTCTGTTGGCAGGTCTTGTCTACCTATGGCGTGTCGGGGCCCTTGACTGGGCTCCCGAAGGGCGCCGCAAGCGGCAAGCGAAGCTGAAACAATGAGGCTTTGGCAATGCAATACAATCTCACCAGAATCGACCCGGATGCGCCCAACGAGCAATACCCGGTAGGTGATCGGGAAACCGTCACCGACCAATTGCTGGAGGACCAGGTCCACAAGAACATCTTCATGGGCAAGCTCGAAGATGTCCTCAGTGGCGCGGTCAACTGGGGTCGCAAGAACTCCCTCTGGCCGTACAACTTCGGCCTGTCCTGCTGCTACGTGGAAATGACCACCGCCTTCACGGCGCCCCACGACATCGCCCGCTTCGGCGCCGAAGTCATCCGGGCCTCGCCGCGCCAGGCGGACTTCATGGTCATCGCCGGTACCTGCTTCATCAAGATGGCGCCGATCATTCAGCGCCTCTACGAGCAGATGCTCGAACCCAAGTGGGTCATCTCCATGGGTTCGTGCGCCAACTCCGGTGGCATGTACGACATCTACTCGGTCGTTCAGGGGGTCGACAAGTTCCTCCCCGTGGACGTCTACGTGCCTGGCTGCCCACCGCGCCCCGAAGCGTTCCTGCAAGGCTTGATGCTGCTGCAGGAATCGATCGGCCAAGAACGACGCCCGCTTTCCTGGGTTGTTGGCGATCAAGGCATCTACCGTGCCGAGATGCCTGCTCAGAAAGACCTGCGTCGTGAACAGCGCATTGCGGTAACCAACCTGCGCAGCCCCGACGAAGTCTGATCCAGCGACCTGCCGCCCGCTCCCGTGAGCCGGCGGCCTGGCTTCATTCTTAACGCTGACCCGAAGCGACCGAGACCATGACAGCGGACAACGCTATTTTCATTCCGCCCTACAAGGCTGACGACCAGGATGTGGTCGTCGAACTGCACAACCGTTTTGGCGCCGATGCATTCGTCGCCCAGGAAACCCGTACCGGCATGCCGGTGTTGTGGGTCAAGCGCGCCCAGCTCAAGGAAGTGCTCAGCTTCCTGCGCGGTGTCGCCAAACCGTACAGCATGCTGTACGACCTGCACGGCGTCGACGAGCGTCTGCGCACCCAGCGTCGCGGCCTGCCCGCTGCCGATTTCAGTGTGTTCTACCACCTGTTGTCGATCGAACGTAACAGCGACGTGATGATCAAGGTGTCGCTCAGCGAGGGCGACCTCAACCTGCCTTCTGTGACCGGTATCTGGCCGAATGCCAACTGGTACGAGCGCGAAGTCTGGGACATGTTCGGCATCGACTTCGCCGGCCACCCGCACCTGAGCCGCATCATGATGCCGCCCACCTGGGAAGGCCACCCGCTGCGCAAGGACTATCCGGCGCGCGCCACCGAGTTCGACCCGTTCACCCTGACCCTGGCCAAGCAGCAGCTCGAAGAAGAATCGGCACGCTTCAACCCGGAAGCCTGGGGCATGAAGCGCCAGGGCGCCAACGAGGACTACATGTTCCTCAACCTTGGCCCCAACCACCCTTCGGCCCACGGTGCCTTCCGCATCGTGCTGCAGCTCGACGGTGAAGAGATCGTCGATTGCGTTCCGGACATCGGCTACCACCACCGTGGTGCCGAGAAGATGGCCGAGCGGCAATCCTGGCACAGCTTCATTCCCTACACCGACCGCATCGACTACCTCGGCGGGGTAATGAACAACCTGCCGTACGTGCTCGCGGTCGAGAAGCTGGCCGGCATTCAGGTGCCGCAGAAAGTCGACGTGATTCGCATCATGCTGGCCGAGTTCTTCCGCATCACCAGCCACCTGCTGTTCCTGGGCACCTACATCCAGGACGTCGGCGCCATGACGCCGGTGTTCTTCACCTTCACCGACCGCCAGCGCGCCTACACGGTGATCGAAGCGATCACCGGTTTCCGCCTGCACCCGGCGTGGTACCGCATCGGCGGCGTGGCCCACGACCTGCCACGCGGCTGGGACAAGCTGGTCAAGGATTTCGTCGAATGGCTGCCCAAGCGCCTGGACGAGTACACCAAGGCCGCACTGCAGAACAGCATCCTCAAGGGGCGTACCATCGGCGTCGCTGCGTACAACACCAAGGAAGCGCTGGAGTGGGGTACCACCGGTGCCGGCCTGCGCGCCACCGGTTGCGATTTCGACCTGCGCAAAGCGCGCCCCTACTCCGGTTACGAGAACTTCGAGTTCGAAGTACCGCTGGCCCACAACGGTGATGCCTACGATCGCTGCATGGTCCGTGTCGAGGAAATGCGTCAGAGCATCCGCATCATCGATCAGTGCCTGCGCAACATGCCGGAAGGCCCGTACAAGGCGGATCACCCGCTGACCACGCCGCCGCCGAAAGAGCGCACCCTGCAGCACATCGAAACCTTGATCACGCACTTCCTGCAGGTTTCGTGGGGCCCGGTCATGCCGGCCAACGAATCGTTCCAGATGATCGAGGCGACCAAGGGCATCAACAGTTACTACCTGACGAGCGATGGCGGCACCATGAGCTACCGCACCCGGATCCGTACCCCGAGCTACCCGCACCTGCAGCAGATCCCTTCGGTGATCAAAGGCAGCATGGTCGCCGACCTCATTGCGTACCTGGGCAGTATCGACTTCGTTATGGCTGACGTGGACCGCTAAGCATGAACAGCACGCTTATCCAGACAGACCGTTTCGCCTTGAGCGAAACCGAGCGCTCGGCCATCGAGCACGAAATGCACCACTACGAAGACCCGCGCGCGGCGTCCATCGAAGCCTTGAAGATCGTCCAGAAGGAGCGCGGCTGGGTGCCAGACGGCGCCATCCACGCCATCGGCGAAGTGCTGGGCATTCCCGCCAGCGACGTCGAGGGTGTCGCCACCTTCTACAGCCAGATCTTCCGTCAGCCGGTCGGCCGCCACATCATCCGTGTGTGCGACAGCATGGTCTGCTACATCGGCGGCCACGAATCGGTGGTCAGCCAGATTCAGCACGAGCTGGGCATCGGCCTGGGCCAGACGACGGCCGACGGCCGCTTCACCCTGCTGCCGGTGTGCTGCCTGGGCAACTGCGACAAGGCGCCGGCGCTGATGATCGACGACGATACCTTCGGTGATGTGCAGCCGGCCGGTGTGTCCAAACTGCTGGAGGGTTACGTATGACCATGACTTCCTTCGGCCCGGCCAACCGCATTGCGCGCACGGCCGAAACCCACCCGCTGACCTGGCGCCTGCGCGATGATGGCGAGCCGGTCTGGCTGGCCGAGTACCAGTCCAAGAACGGCTATGTCGCCGCTCGCAAGGCCCTGGCCGAGATGTCGAGCGACGACATCGTGCAAAGCGTCAAGGATTCCGGCCTCAAGGGCCGCGGCGGTGCCGGCTTCCCCACGGGCGTGAAGTGGGGCCTGATGCCCAAAGATGAATCCATGAACATCCGCTACCTGCTGTGCAACGCGGATGAAATGGAGCCCAACACCTGGAAGGACCGCATGCTGATGGAGCAACAGCCCCATCTGCTGATCGAAGGCATGCTGATCAGCGCCCGCGCGCTGAAGGCCTATCGTGGCTACATCTTCCTGCGTGGCGAGTACACCACGGCGGCGAAGAACCTCAACCGTGCCATCGACGAAGCCAAGGCTGCCGGCCTGCTGGGCAAGAACATCCTGGGCAGCGGTTTCGATTTCGAGCTGTTCGTGCACACTGGCGCCGGGCGCTACATCTGCGGTGAAGAAACCGCACTGATCAACTCGCTCGAAGGCCGCCGTGCCAACCCGCGCTCCAAGCCGCCTTTCCCGGCCGCCGTGGGCGTGTGGGGCAAGCCGACCTGCGTGAACAACGTCGAGACCCTGTGCAACGTGCCGGCCATCGTCGCCAATGGCAACGACTGGTACAAGTCGCTGGCCCGCGAAGGCAGCGAAGACCACGGCACCAAGTTGATGGGCTTCTCCGGCAAGGTGAAGAACCCGGGCTTGTGGGAACTGCCGTTCGGCGTCACCGCCCGTGAGCTGTTCGAAGACTACGCCGGTGGCATGCGCGACGGCTTCAAGCTCAAGTGCTGGCAACCAGGCGGTGCCGGTACCGGTTTCCTGCTGCCCGAGCACCTCGACGCGCAGATGTACGCCGGTGGCATCGCCAAGGTCGGCACGCGCATGGGTACGGGCCTGGCCATGGCCGTGGACGACAGCGTCAGCATGGTTTCGCTGCTGCGCAACATGGAGGAGTTCTTCGCCCGCGAGTCGTGCGGCTGGTGTACGCCTTGCCGTGACGGCCTGCCATGGAGCGTGAAGATGCTGCGCGCGCTGGAAAACCGCCAGGGCCGCGCCGAAGACATCGAGACGCTGCTGGGCCTGGTCAACTTCCTCGGCCCGGGCCGCACGTTCTGCGCGCACGCCCCCGGTGCCGTCGAGCCACTGGGCAGTGCCATCAAGTACTTCCGCGCCGAATTCGAGGCCGGTGTCGCACCCGCTGGCGCTGACACCCTGCGCCCGAACCTGGCGAACCCGATTGTGGTAGGCGCATAACAAGATTGACCGCGGGTGGTCCGTGCCACCCGCCAGCCTGCCGGCCGGCCCGCATGATGCGCGGCGTGCCGCAGGTGTACCGATTTCCATTAGCCACGCCCGCTCACGCGGGCCAACGAAGAACTTTGAACAATGGCCACTATCCACGTAGACGGCAAAGCGCTCGAAGTCAACGGTGCAGACAACCTGTTACAGGCCTGTCTGTCGCTCGGCCTCGACATCCCCTATTTCTGCTGGCACCCGGCGCTCGGTAGCGTCGGCGCCTGCCGGCAGTGTGCGGTCAAGCAGTACACCGACGAGAACGACACCCGCGGTCGTATCGTCATGTCCTGCATGACCCCTGCCTCCGACGGCACCTGGATCTCCATCGACGACGATGAGTCCAAGGCGTTTCGCGCCAGTGTCGTCGAGTGGCTGATGACCAACCACCCGCACGATTGCCCAGTGTGCGAAGAAGGCGGTCACTGCCACCTGCAGGACATGACGGTAATGACCGGCCACAACGAGCGCCGCTACCGTTTCACCAAGCGTACCCATCAGAACCAGGACCTCGGCCCCTTCATCGCGCACGAGATGAACCGTTGCATCGCCTGTTACCGCTGCGTGCGGTACTACAAGGACTATGCCGGTGGTACCGACCTGGGCGTGTATGGCGCCCATGACAACGTGTACTTCGGTCGCGTCGAAGACGGCGTGCTGGAAAGCGAATTTTCCGGCAACCTGACCGAGGTCTGCCCGACTGGCGTGTTCACCGACAAGACTCACTCCGAGCGCTACAACCGCAAATGGGACATGCAGTTCGCGCCAAGCATCTGCCATGGCTGCTCCAGCGGCTGCAACATCAGCCCCGGTGAGCGCTACGGCGAACTGCGCCGCATCGAGAACCGCTTCAACGGCTCGGTCAACCAGTATTTCCTGTGCGACCGCGGCCGCTTCGGCTATGGCTATGTCAACCGCAGCGACCGCCCACGTCAGCCGCAACTGGCCGATGGCAGCAAACTGAGCGTCGATGCTGCCCTGGACAAAGCGGCCGATCTGTTGCGCGGCCGTACCATCGTCGGTATCGGCTCGCCGCGCGCCAGCCTCGAAAGCAACTACGGCCTGCGTGAACTGGTCGGCGCCGACTATTTCTACAGCGGTATGGAAGCCGGAGAACTGGCCCGCGTGCGCCTGGCCCTGGACGTGCTGAACAACAGCCCGCTGCCAGTGCCGACCCTGCGCGACATCGAAGATCATGACGCGGTGTTCGTGCTCGGTGAAGACCTGACCCAGACCGCGGCCCGCGTCGCCCTGGCCGTGCGCCAGGCGACCAAGGGCAAGGCCGAGGCAATGGCTGAGGCCATGAAGGTACAGCCATGGCTCGACGCCGCGGTGAAGAACATCGGCCAGCACGCGCTGTACCCGCTGTTCATCGCCTCGCTGGCTGAAACCAAGCTCGACGACGTGGCTGAAGAATGCGTGCATGCAGCGCCTGCTGACCTGGCCCGCATCGGCTTCGCCGTCGCCAACGCAATCGACCCGAGCGCCCCAGCGGTCGAGGGCCTGGACGCCGAGGCCCAGGCCCTGGCCCAGCGCATCGCCGATGCCCTGGTCGCGGCCAAGCGCCCGCTGATCATCGCCGGCACCTCGCTGGCCGACCCGGCCCTGATCGAGGCGGCCGCCAACATCGCCAAGGCGCTGAAACTGCGCGCCAAGGACGGCTCGCTGAGCCTGGTGGTGCCCGAGGCCAACAGCCTGGGCATGGCCATGTTCGGTGGCGATTCGGTCGATGCTGCGCTGGACGCGGTGATCAGCGGCAAGGCCGACGCCATCGTCGTGCTGGAAAACGACTTGTATGCCCGCGTCCCGGCTGCCAAGGTCGACGCAGCACTGGCCGCGGCCAAGGTGGTGATCGTCGCCGATCACTCGCGCACTGCTACCGTCGAGCGCGCCCATCTGGTGCTGCCAGCGGCCTCGTTCGCCGAGGGCGACGGTACTTTGGTCAGCCAGGAAGGCCGTGCCCAGCGCTTCTTCCAGGTGTTCGACCCGCAGTACCTGGACAGCAGCATCCTGGTCCACGAAGGCTGGCGCTGGATGCACGCGGTGCGTGCCACCCTGCTCAACAAGCCGGTCGACTGGACCCAGCTGGACCACGTCACCAGCGCCTGCGCCCAGGTGGCCGAGCAATTGTCCGGCATCGTCAATGCCGCACCGAGCGCTGCCTTCCGCATCAAGGGCCTGAAGCTTGCCCGCGAGCCGCTGCGCTACTCCGGGCGCACGGCCATGCGCGCCAACATCAGCGTGCACGAACCGCGCACGCCGCAGGACAAGGACACCGCCTTCGCCTTCTCCATGGAAGGTTATTCAGGGTCGGCCGAACCGCGCCAACAGGTGCCGTTCGCCTGGTCGCCCGGCTGGAACTCGCCACAAGCCTGGAACAAGTTTCAGGATGAGGTCGGTGGCCATCTGCGTGCCGGCGATCCAGGTGTACGCCTGATCGAATCGCAAGGCGACCGCCTGAACTGGTTCACCGCCATTCCGGGTGCCTTCAACCCGGCGCGAGGCACCTGGACCGCCGTGCCGTTCTTCCACCTGTTCGGCAGCGAGGAAAGCTCCTCGCGCGCAGCGCCGGTGCAAGAGCGTATCCCGGCTGCCTACGTAGCCCTGGCCAAGTCCGAAGCCGACCGTCTGGGGGTCAACGAGGGTGCCCTGTTGAGCCTGAACGTAGGCGGCGTGGCCTTGCGCTTGCCGCTGCGCATCAATGAAGAACTGGGCGCGGGCCTGGTTGCCCTGCCCAAAGGCCTGGCCGGCATCCCACCGGCCATCTTCGGAGCATCCGTCGAAGGTCTGCAGGAGGCAGCACAATGAGCTGGTTCACCCCCGAAGTGATCGATGTGATCCTCACCGTGGTCCGGGCCATCGTGGTCCTGCTCGCGGTAGTGGTCTGCGGCGCGCTGCTCAGCTTCGTCGAGCGGCGCCTGCTGGGCTGGTGGCAGGACCGTTATGGCCCGAACCGCGTGGGCCCATTCGGCATGTTCCAGATCGCCGCCGACATGCTGAAGATGTTCTTCAAGGAAGACTGGAACCCGCCTTTCGTCGATCGCATGATCTTCACCCTGGCGCCCGTCGTGGCCATGAGTGCTCTGCTGATCGCGTTCTGCGTCATTCCGATCACCCCGCTCTGGGGTGTGGCAGACCTCAACATCGGCCTGCTGTTCTTCTTCGCCATGGCGGGGCTGTCGGTGTATGCCGTGCTGTTCGCCGGCTGGTCGTCGAACAACAAGTACGCCTTGCTGGGCAGCTTGCGTGCCTCGGCCCAGACCGTGTCGTACGAAGTGTTCCTGGGCTTGGCGCTGATGGGCGTGGTGGTGCAGGTCGGTTCGTTCAACATGCGCGACATCGTTGAATACCAGGCGCAGAACCTGTGGTTCATCATTCCGCAGTTCTTCGGCTTCTGCACCTTCTTCATCGCCGGCGTGGCCGTGACTCACCGTCACCCTTTCGACCAACCGGAAGCGGAGCAGGAACTGGCCGACGGCTACCACATCGAGTATGCCGGCATGAAATGGGGCATGTTCTTCGTCGGTGAGTACATCGGCATCATCCTCATCTCGGCGCTGCTGGTGACCCTGTTCTTCGGCGGCTGGCACGGACCGTTCGGCATTCTGCCGCAACTGTCGTTCCTATGGTTCGCTTTGAAGACCGCGTTCTTCATCATGCTGTTCATCCTGCTGCGTGCCTCGATTCCGCGCCCGCGCTATGACCAGGTGATGGACTTCAGCTGGAAGTTCTGCCTGCCGCTGACCCTGATCAATTTGCTGGTGACCGCTGCGATCGTGCTTTACAACACGCCAGCCGTCGCGGCCCAGTGAGGATTTGACCCATGTTCAAGTATATCGGCGACATCGTTAAGGGCACCGGCACCCAGCTGCGCAGCCTGGCGATGGTGTTCTCCCACGGGTTCCGCAAGCGCGACACCCTGCAATACCCTGAAGAACCCGTGTACCTGCCACCGCGGTATCGCGGGCGCATCGTCCTCACCCGCGACCCCGATGGCGAAGAGCGCTGCGTGGCGTGCAACCTCTGTGCAGTGGCCTGCCCGGTCGGTTGCATTTCCCTGCAAAAGGCGGAAACCGACGACGGCCGCTGGTACCCGGAGTTCTTCCGCATCAACTTCTCGCGCTGCATCTTCTGCGGCCTGTGTGAAGAAGCGTGCCCGACCACCGCGATCCAGCTGACTCCGGATTTCGAAATGGCCGAGTTCAAGCGTCAGGACCTGGTGTACGAGAAGGAAGATCTGCTGATCTCCGGCCCCGGCAAGAACCCTGACTACAACTTCTACCGTGTTGCGGGTATGGCGATCGCTGGCAAGCCCAAGGGCGCTGCGCAGAATGAGGCCGAGCCGATCAACGTGAAGAGCTTGCTCCCATAAGGACAGAAAGATGGAATTCGCTTTCTACTTCGCATCCGGGATCGCCGTGGTCTCCACCCTGCGGGTGGTAACCGGCACCAACCCCGTGCACGCCTTGCTGTACTTGATCATCTCGCTGATTTCGGTCGCGATGATCTTCTTCGCCCTGGGAGCGCCGTTCGCCGGCGCCCTGGAAGTGATCGCCTACGCCGGCGCCATCATGGTGCTGTTCGTGTTCGTGGTGATGATGCTCAACCTGGGGCCGGCCTCGGTGGCCCAGGAACGCGGCTGGCTCAAGCCGGGGATCTGGGCCGGGCCGGTCGTGCTCGCCGCCCTGCTGTTGCTGGAGCTGCTGTACGTGCTGTTCGTCAGCCCCAGCGGTGCCGCCATCAGCGGTACTACTGTCACCCCCAAGGAAGTGGGTATCAGCCTGTTCGGCCCCTACCTGCTGGTGGTCGAACTGGCGTCGATGCTGCTGCTGGCCGCGGCCGTCACTGCCTTCCACCTGGGCCGCAACGAGGCGAAGGAGTAAATCATGGGTGCTATCCCTCTCGAACATGGGCTGGCCGTCGCCGGCGTCCTGTTCTGCTTAGGTCTGGTTGGCCTGATGGTCCGCCGCAACATCCTTTTCGTGCTCATGAGCCTGGAAGTCATGATGAACGCCGCTGCCCTGGCGTTCATCGTCGCCGGTGCCCGTTGGGTCCAGCCCGACGGCCAGGTGATGTTCATTCTGGTGATCAGCCTCGCAGCCGCCGAAGCCAGTATTGGCCTGGCGATCCTGCTGCAGCTGTATCGCCGCTTCCACACTCTCGACATCGATGCTGCCAGTGAGATGCGCGGATGAACCTACTCTTCCTGACTTTCGTCTTCCCCCTGATCGGCTTCCTGCTGCTGTCGTTCTCCCGCGGGCGGTTCTCGGAGAACCTGTCCGCGCTGATCGGCGTCGGCTCGGTCGGCCTCTCGGCGGCCACCGCCGCCTACGTCATCTGGCAGTTCAACGTCGCGCCGCCTGAAGGCGGGGCTTACAGCCAGTTGCTGTGGCAGTGGATGTCGGTGGACGGCTTTGCGCCGAACTTCACCCTGTACCTGGACGGCTTGTCGGTAACCATGCTCGGCGTGGTCACCGGGGTGGGCTTCCTGATCCACCTGTTCGCCTCCTGGTACATGCGTGGCGAAGCCGGCTACTCGCGCTTCTTCTCGTACACCAACCTGTTCATCGCCAGCATGCTGTTCCTGATCCTGGGCGATAACCTGCTGTTCATCTACTTCGGCTGGGAAGGGGTTGGCCTGTGCTCGTACCTGTTGATCGGTTTCTACTACAGCAACCGCAACAACGGTAACGCCGCACTCAAGGCGTTCATCGTCACCCGCATCGGCGACGTGTTCATGGCCATCGGCCTGTTCATCCTGTTCGCCCAGCTCGGCACGCTGAACGTGCAGGAGCTGCTGGTGCTGGCACCGCAGAAATTCCAGGCCGGTGACACCTGGATGGTCCTGGCAACACTGATGCTGCTCGGTGGTGCGGTCGGTAAGTCGGCCCAACTGCCGTTGCAGACTTGGCTGGCCGACGCGATGGCAGGTCCAACCCCGGTTTCGGCCCTGATCCACGCCGCTACCATGGTGACCGCGGGTGTGTACCTGATCGCGCGCACCAACGGGCTGTTCCTGCTGGCGCCGGATATTCTGCACCTGGTCGGTGTGGTGGGTGGTGTCACGCTGGTGCTGGCTGGCTTCGCCGCGCTGGTGCAGACCGACATCAAGCGTATTCTCGCCTACTCGACCATGAGCCAGATCGGCTACATGTTCCTGGCCCTGGGCGTCGGCGCCTGGGACGCGGCGATTTTCCACCTGATGACCCACGCCTTCTTCAAAGCCCTGCTGTTCCTCGCTTCCGGTGCGGTGATCGTCGCCTGCCACCACGAGCAGAACATTTTCAAGATGGGCGGGCTGTGGAAGAAGCTGCCGCTGGCCTACGCCAGCTTCGTGGTCGGTGGCGCTGCCCTGGCGGCCCTGCCAATCGTGACCGTGGGTTTCTACTCCAAGGACGAGATCCTCTGGGAAGCCTTCGCCAGCGGCAACAGCGGCTTGCTGTATGCGGGCCTGGTCGGCGCCTTCATGACCTCGCTGTACACCTTCCGCCTGATCTTCATCGCTTTCCATGGCGAAGCGAAGACCGAAGCCCATGCCGGTCATGGCATCAGTCACTGGCTGCCGTTGGGCGTGCTGATCGTGTTGTCGACCTTTGTCGGTGCCTGGATCACTCCACCTCTTGCAGGCGTGCTGCCACAGAGCGCCGGCCACGCCGGTGGCGAGGCCAAGCACGCGCTGGAGATCACCTCCGGTGCCATCGCCATCGCCGGCATCCTGCTGGCGGCGATGCTGTTCCTAGGCAAGCGTCGCTTGGTCAGCGCCATCGCCAACAGCGGTATTGGTCGGGTGCTGTCGGCCTGGTGGTTCGCCGCCTGGGGCTTCGACTGGATCTACGACAAGCTGTTCGTCAAACCTTACCTGCTGATCAGCCACCTCCTGCGCAAGGATCCGGTCGATCGCGGCATCGGCCTGATTCCTCGCATGGCTCGCGGCGGCCACCTCGCCATGAGCAAGACCGAGACCGGGCAGCTGCGCTGGTACACCGCTTCGATCGCCGTTGGCGCAGTGCTGGTACTCGGCGCTGTGGTAGTGGCTGCGGTATGACCATGAACCTTGCGAACCTTGCGACTCTGCGAAAGGAAACGAACCCGTCATGATTTTGCCTTGGCTGATCCTGATCCCCTTCATCGGCGGCTTCCTGTGCTGGCTGGGTGAACGCTTCGGCGCCACCTTGCCGCGCTGGATTGCGCTGCTGACCATGTCTCTGCTGCTCGGTATCGGCCTCTGGCTGTGGGGCACCGGTGACTACACCCTGGCCCCGGCACCGGGTGCCGAGCCTGCCTGGGCACTGGAATACAAAGTCCAGTGGATCCAGCGCTTCGGTATCAGCATCCACCTGGCCCTGGACGGCCTGTCGCTGCTGATGATCCTGCTCACCGGCCTGCTCGGTGTGCTGTCGGTGCTGTGCTCGTGGAAGGAAATCCAACGCCACGTCGGTTTCTTCCACCTCAACCTGATGTGGATCCTCGGCGGCGTGGTCGGGGTGTTCCTGGCCCTGGACCTGTTCCTGTTCTTCTTCTTCTGGGAAATGATGCTGGTGCCGATGTACTTCCTCATCGCGCTCTGGGGTCACAGCTCGGCAGACGGCAAGAAGACCCGGATCTACGCTGCGACCAAGTTCTTCATCTTCACCCAGGCCAGCGGCCTGATCATGTTGGTCGCGATCCTGGGCCTGGTGCTGGTCAACTACACCAACACTGGGGTGATCACCTTCAACTACAGCGACCTGCTCAAGGCCGAACTGCCAGCTGGCACCGAGTACCTGTTGATGCTCGGCTTCTTCATCGCCTTCGCGGTCAAGCTGCCGGTAGTACCGTTCCACTCCTGGCTGCCGGATGCCCACGCCCAGGCGCCGACCGCAGGTTCGGTGGACCTCGCCGGTATCCTGCTGAAGACGGCGGCCTATGGTCTGCTGCGTTTCGCCCTGCCGCTGTTCCCGAACGCCTCGGCCGAGTTTGCGCCGATCGCCATGACCTTGGGCCTGATCGGCATCTTCTACGGCGCTTTCCTGGCCTTCGCGCAGACCGACATCAAGCGCCTGATCGCGTTCTCCAGCGTCTCGCACATGGGCTTCGTGCTGATCGGCATCTACTCCGGCAGCCAGCAGGCCCTGCAAGGGGCGGTGATCCAGATGCTGGCCCACGGTCTGTCGGCGGCCGCGCTGTTCATCCTGTCCGGCCAGCTGTACGAGCGCCTGCACACCCGCGACATGCGCCAGATGGGCGGGCTGTGGCACCGCATCGCCTACCTGCCGGCCATCAGCCTGTTCTTTGCCGCAGCGTCGCTGGGCTTGCCGGGTACCGGCAACTTCGTTGGTGAGTTCCTGATTTTGCTCGGCAGCTTCGTGCACGTGCCGTGGATCACCGTGATCGCCACCACCGGTCTGGTATTCGGCTCGGTGTATTCGCTGATCATGATCCACCGCGCCTACTTCGGCCCTGCCAAGGCCGACACCGTACTGGCCGGCATGGACAGCCGCGAGCTGATCATGGTCCTGGGCCTGGCAGTGCTGCTGATTCTGCTGGGCGTGTACCCACAGCCGTTCCTCGATACCTCTGCCGCCACCATGAGTGGCGTGCAGCAGTGGCTCGGTTCCGCTTTCACTCAACTCGCTTCGGCCCGGTAAGAGCGCTATGGAATTCACCACTCAACACTTCATCGCATTGGCGCCGATGCTGATCACCACCATCACCACGGTGGTGGTGATGCTGGCGATCGCCTGGAAGCGCAACCACTCGCAGACCTTCCTGTTATCCACCGTGGGCCTGAACCTAGCCCTGCTGTCAATTCTGCCGGCCCTGAAAGTCGCACCGCTGGCGGTTACCTCGCTGGTCACCATCGACAAGTTCGCCTGCTTGTACATGGCGATCATGCTGGTAGCCACCCTGGCCTGCGTCACCTTGGCCCATGCTTACCTGGGCGAAGGTTCCAAAGGCTTCCCAGGCAACCGTGAAGAGCTCTATCTGCTGCTGCTGATGTCTGCCCTGGGCGGACTGGTGCTGGTCAGCGCCAACCACCTGGCCGGCTTGTTCATTGGCCTTGAGCTGCTGTCGGTGCCGGTCTATGGGCTGGTCGCCTATGCCTTCTTCAACAAGCGTTCGTTGGAGGCCGGCATCAAGTACATGGTGCTGTCGGCCGCAGGCTCGGCATTCTTGCTGTTCGGCATGGCGCTGTTGTACGCCGACGCCGGTAGCCTGACCTTCGACCAGCTGGGCAAAGCCTTGGCCGCGACCAGCATGCCAAGCCTGCTGGCGCAGCTGGGCCTGGGCATGATGCTGGTCGGCCTGGCGTTCAAACTGTCGCTGGTGCCGTTCCACCTGTGGACCCCGGACGTGTACGAAGGGGCCCCGGCGCCGGTGGCCGCTTTCCTGGCCACCGCCAGCAAGGTGGCGGTGTTCGCCGTTGTGGTGCGTTTGTTCATGCTCTCCCCTGCTGCCAGCAGCGGCGTGCTGAGCACCGTGCTGGCAGTGATCGCCGTGGCATCGATCCTGGTCGGTAACCTGCTGGCGCTGACCCAGAGCAACCTCAAGCGCCTGCTCGGTTACTCGTCGATCGCCCACTTCGGCTACCTGCTGATCGCGCTGGTGGCGAGTAAGGGCCTGGCCCTGGAAGCCATGGGCGTGTACCTGGTTACCTACGTGATCACCAGCCTCGGCGCATTCGGCGTCATCACCCTGATGTCTTCGCCTTACGGCGGGCGTGATGCTGACGCACTGTACGAGTACCGCGGGCTGTTCTGGCGCCGTCCGTACCTGACTGCCGTGCTGACCGTGATGATGCTGTCGCTGGCCGGTATCCCGCTCACCGCAGGCTTCATCGGCAAGTTCTACATCATCGCCACCGGTGTCGAATCGCAGCTGTGGTGGCTGGTCGGTGCCCTGGTGATCGGTAGCGCCATCGGCGTTTACTACTACCTGCGGGTCATGGTCACGCTGTACCTGGTCGAGCCAAACCTGCGTCGCCACGATGCTCCGCTGAAGTGGGAGCAACGTACCGGTGGTGTGATGCTGCTGGCCATTGCCCTGCTCGCATTCGTACTCGGCGTGTATCCGCAGCCGCTGCTGGACCTGGTGCAGCACGCCGGGCTGGCGCTGCTAGGCTAACGACGCTGGATAGAAAACACCCCGCACATGCGGGGTGTTTTTTTATCGGCGCTAATTCACGCTGCCCCAACCGCCCGTTGTAAAGACGCTGCCTACCGATCCGTGCAACTCCAGAACGGCAATAAAATGCCACCGCCTCGTGCTTTGGCGAGCCTATCGCGCGTCACAACGGCGTTACCCGTCTGCCTTGCGCCTGGAGTTGTACGATGCGTCCCGTTTTGCCCCCCTCGTCTTACCTGGGCTTGTTGGCCCTGTTCAGCATCGGCCAACCGGCCTTCGGCGCATCGGCCATCGAGCTAGGCCAGATGCTGATCACCGACGCGCAGCCAGACGAAATGGACGACGCCCGCGAGCGTCTGCGCAGCGTGCCGGGTGCTACCAACGTGGTGGATCTGCAGCAGGTCGAGCAAGGCCGGGTGGCGAGCAATCAGGACGTGCTGGCCTACCAGCCTGGGGTGTTCGCGCAGTCGGCCGGCAACGACGGTATCAAGCTGTCAATTCGCGGCTCAGGCATCAACCGCGCCCCCGGCGCCCATGGCTCGGGAGTCTACACGCTGTTCGACGGCCTGCCGCTGACCGGCCCCGGTGGCACTCCTTATGAATTGTTCGAGCCGCTGTGGCTCAGCCGCGCTGAGATCATGCGCGGCGCCAATGGCTTCGATGCAGGCGCCTTGGCCTTGGGCGGGGCGATCAACTATGTCACCCATACCGGTTACGATGCAGCACCTTTGCAACTGCGCTACGAAATAGGCAGCCGCGGTTACCAGCACCGCCATGTCAGCTCGGGCCAGGTGCTCGGCGACCTGGACTACTACGTGGCACTGACCGACTCGGAGTATGACGGCTACCAGCGCCACAGTAGCGGCAGCGCGAAAGGCGTCGCCGCCAACGTCGGCTATCGTTTCAATGCGAATGTGCAGACGCGGTTTTACCTGCGCTATCGGGAAACCGAGAACCAATTGGCCGGACGCCTGACCAAGGAGCAGATCAAGCACCACCCCCGCGCCGCCAACCCCGGTTACCTGTCACGCAACGACAGCCGCCCGCAGCCGGGCAGCACCTGGATTGGCAACAAGACAACCTTCTACCTTGCCGATGATGCGCGCCTGGAAGCCGGCCTGGTCTATCACGACTACCCCATGGACCTGCGCGAGGGCGCCATGCGCTTGAAGGTGGCCTACAGCGATGTCAGCGGCACCCTGAACTATCTGCGCCACGGTACCCTGTTCGGGCATCAGAGCAACACCACGGTTGGCTGGCGCACTACCAAACACCTGCCCAACAGCGGCGCCTCGCAATTTTCGCGGATCAACGATGTGGTCGGCGCGCGCAGCCGCGACTTTACCTACCAGGGCTCGGACACGGTAGTGCACGCCAGCAACGATCTTGAGCTGCTCCCAGACCTGTGGCTGACCACCGGACTGGCGATGATCTACACCCGGCGCGAAAGCGAGGTGACCTATCCGGCGAGCGGCGGCAGGGTCAGTCAGCATGACTGGGATTACGCACCGCGGCTGGGTATGCGCTATGACCTGCGCCCCGACCTGCAACTGTACGGCAACCTCAGCCGCTCGGTGGAACCGCCGCATCCCTGGTCGCTGGTGTGGAGCGCACCGGTCAGCAACCAGCCCATGAAGATGCGCAACCAGACCGCTACCACCCTGGAACTGGGCGCACGCGGCGACTCAGTGCTGGGCCGCTGGGACCTGGCCTGGTATTACGCGCAAGTGCGCCACGAGCTGCTCAATGTCGAAGTCGTGCAGGGCTTGCCGTTCAAGGAGTTCAACGCCAGCCCCACGGTGCATCAGGGTATCGAAGCCAGCCTGCAGAGCCTGCTCTGGGAGCGGCCGGGCACTGGCAAACTGAGCCTGCGCCAGGCGTATACCTTCAGCGACTTTCACTACCGCGACGACGACACGTTCGGCGATAACCGTCTGCCGGGCATCCCGGCGCACTACTATCAGGCCGAGCTGCGTTACGACTGGCCAAGCGGATTCTATGCCGCGGTCAACACCCAGATGGCGTCGAAAGTCCAGGTCGACTACGCCAACAGCTATCACGCCGACGCCTATGCAGTGCTCGGCGCCAAGTTGGGCTGGAACTCGCCCAAGCGCGATTGGCAGACCTGGCTGGACCTGCGCAACCTGACCAATCGACGCTATGCCGCTACGGTCACGCCGGGCTACGACGACGCTGGGCTGGACATTGCCCGCTCGACACCGGGCGAAGCCTTGGGTGTTTACGCCGGGGTCTCGTACAGTTTCCGCTGACCCCGGCACTGACTGGCGGGCTATTGCGGCAGTTGCACCTGCGGCTTGGTCGAGGCGAAGATGGCCCAACTGGAGAGGAACAAGGCGGCGATCAGCGGGCCGATGACGAAGCCGTTGAGGCCGAACACCGCCAGGCCGCCCAGGGTGGACACCAGGATCAGGTAGTCGGGCATGCGCGTGTCCTTGCCCACCAGGATCGGCCGCAGCAGGTTATCCACCAGGCCGATCACCAATACCCCGAATGCGGTCAGGATCACGCCAGGCAGAATCGTCCCCGTCAGCAGGAAATAAGCGGCCACTGGCGCCCAGATGATGCCTGCACCTACCGCAGGCAACAGCGACAGAAACGCCATCAGAACCGCCCACACCAACGCGCTCGGGATGCCTAGCACCCAGAATATGAACCCGCCCAGCGCACCCTGGGTGATGGCTACTAGCACGTTGCCTTTGACGGTCGCCCGCACCACACGGTTGAACTTCAGTTGCAGGCGGCGCTTTTGCTGTTCAGGCAGCGGCACTGCCATACGCACCTTGCGTGCGACCTCCGCGCCCTCGCGCAGGAAGAAGAACAGCAGGTACATCATGATGCCGAAGCTCACCAGAAATTCGAATGTGCCCTGGCCGAAGCTGAACGCTTGGCTGGCGAGGACCTGGCTGCCCTGGGTCGCCCACTTGGTGATCTTGTCGCGCAGCCCATCGAGATTGCCCATGCCCATGTTGTCCAGCCATTGCTGGGCGAACGCCGGGAGCATGTTCTTGCCTTGTTCGACGTAGCCGGCGATGTCCAGCTGGCCGCTCTCGATACGTTGGTACAGGGAGGCGCCTTCTTGCACCAGCAAGGCACTGGTGACGATCACCGGCAATACCGCGACCAGCAGGCACACCAGCAACGTAGTCGCCGCGGCAAGGTTGCGGCGGCGGCCAAAACGGATCAAGAGACTGCGCTGCAACGGCGCGAACAGGATGCCGAGGATCACCGCCCAGAAGATGGCGCCGTAATACGGCAGCAGGATCCAGACGAAGGCGATGCTCACCAGCGTCAGGAGTACTGCCAAGGCTTTGTTTTGCAGGGCGTCTTGATTCATGGCCGGTCCTCAGGGGTAGTGGTTATTAGTGCACACCACCTGAGCAAAAGTGCCACCGGCTGCTTGATTCAAATCAATACGGTTCCATCATCTTGCCATTAGCATCCGCGGCTTTGCCCCGGTGTGCCATGAAGTGTGCGATGAACCATCCTGCCAAACCCGAATTGCTGGCTCCCGCCGGCAGTCTCAAGACCCTGCGCTATGCCTTCGCCTACGGCGCCGATGCGGTCTATGCCGGCCAACCTCGTTACAGCTTGCGCGTGCGCAACAATGAATTCGACCATGCCAACCTGGCACTTGGCATTGCCGAGGCGCACGCGCTGGGCAAGCGTTTCTACGTCGTGGTCAACATCGCCCCGCACAATGCCAAGCTGCAGACATTTCTCAAGGACCTGGCGCCGGTCATCGACATGAGGCCTGACGCACTGATCATGTCCGATCCGGGCTTGATCATGCTGGTGCGCGAGCATTTCCCGCAGATGCCGATCCATCTGTCGGTGCAGGCCAACACCGTCAACTGGGCGAGCGTGGCGTTCTGGCAGCAGCAGGGGCTGAGTCGGGTGATCCTCTCGCGCGAATTGTCGCTCGAGGAAATCGAGCAGATCCGTCAGCATGTGCCGGACATGGAGCTTGAAGTGTTCGTCCACGGCGCCTTGTGCATGGCCTATTCCGGTCGCTGCCTGCTGTCGGGCTACTTGAACCGTCGCGACGCCAATCAGGGCACCTGCACCAATGCCTGTCGCTGGCAATACCAGGCCGCGCCTGCCCGAGAGACTGCGTCTGGCGACATCGTGCGGGAAATTCAACCGACCTTGGGCCAGGGCGCGCCGACCGAGCAGCTGTTCGTGCTGCAGGAAAGCAATCGACCTGGCAGCGAGATGCCTGCTTTCGAGGACGAGCATGGCACCTACATCATGAACGCCAAGGACTTGCGCGCTGTCCAGCATGTCGAACGGCTTGCCGCCATGGGCGTGCACTCGTTGAAAATCGAGGGCCGCACCAAGAGCCATTTCTATTGCGCACGCACGGTCCAGTGCTACCGCCAGGCCATCGATGACGCCGCTGCCGGCCGGCCCTTCGACCTCAGCCTGATGGACAACCTCGAATCGCTGGCCCAACGCGGCTACACCGAAGGGTTCCTGCGTCGCCATGTGCATGATGAATACCAGAACTACCTACGCGGCAATTCCGTTTCCGAGCGCCAGCAGTTTGTCGGTGAGCTGACTGGCGTACGACTGAACGGCCTGGCCGAGGTCAAGGTGAAGAATCGCTTCGCTCTTGGCGATCATCTCGAACTGATGACCCCACGCGGTAATTACCATTTCGACCTGCACCAGCTGTTCGACGGCGAGCAGCGTAGATTGGCGCTCGCCCCTGGGGATGGCCATGTGGTTTATCTGCCGGTGCCGGAACAGGTTGCGCTAGAGTATGGGCTGCTGATGCGCGACGTACGCGGCGACCATCAGCCTGCCTGACAGCACGGTAATCCAGGCCTCAGCGTGCTGACAGGTTCGAACGCTGAGAATGACAGGTCGGCACAAGGTGCCTATGTGAGGAATCTGAACATGTTCGGTAAACACTTGATCGCCATCGGCCTGCTGGCCATCAGCGGCCTGGTCCAGGCCAGTGACGTCATCGACGTCTATCGCGACCCTAACTGCGGCTGCTGCAAGGCGTGGATCGCGCACCTGCGTGACAACGGTTTCACCGTCAACGACCATGTCGAGCCGAACATGAGCGCGGTCAAGCAGCGTCTGGGCGTGGCACCGCAGTTGGCGTCCTGTCACACCGGGGTAATCGATGGCAAGTTCGTCGAAGGCCACGTGCCAGCCGAGCAAGTCCGCCTGCTGGCCCAGCGCGACGACCTCAAAGGCCTGGCAGTGCCGGGCATGCCGGTGGGTTCGCCAGGTATGGAAATGGGTGATCGCAAGGATGCTTACCAGGTCATCGGCATCTCCCCGGGCGGTGAGCAAATGGTGCTCGCTGACTACTGACTGGCCCAGCGCGGCTATGGGCTTCACGGCTGGTAACACCTTTGCAGGTTCAGGGAAGGCGACTGGCTGTTAAAGTCGCTTTTTCCTACATGGTCCTACATGGAGTGCCCCCATGCTGCGCGCAACCGCCCTCGCCTTGACCTGCCTGCTCGGCGCCCCGGCCATCGCCGCCGAGTCGCCCACCTACGGCAAGCAACTCGAGGGTTTCACCTACCCTCACCCGCTCAAGCATTTCGACTTTCAGTCCCAAGGCCAAGCGCTGCAGATGGGCTACATGGACGTCCCCGCCAAAAGCCAGGCCAATGGTCGCAGCGTGGTGCTGATGCATGGCAAGAACTTCTGCGCAGCCACGTGGGAAACCACTATCGATGCCCTGAGTCAGGCAGGCTTTCGCGTGATTGCGCTGGATCAGATCGGCTTCTGCACCTCCAGTAAGCCAGCCGCCTATCAGTACAGCTTCCAGCAATTGGCCGTGAACACCCACGCCCTGCTCGAGCATCTGGGCATCACCCAATCCATTGTGCTCGGGCACTCCACCGGCGGCATGCTGGCTACCCGTTATGCGCTGATGTACCCGCAGCAGGTCGAACGCCTGGCGATGGTCAATCCGATTGGCCTGGAGGACTGGAAAGCGCTCGGCGTACCGTACCGGACTGTCGATCAATGGTATGCCCGCGAGCTCAAGCTCGACGCCGACGGCGTGCGCGAGTATGAACGCAAGACTTACTACGCCGGGCGCTGGAAGCCCGAGTACGAGCGCTGGGTACAGATGCTGGTGGGGCTGAACAAGGGCCCAGGGCATGAGTCGGTGGCGTGGAATTCGGCGCTTATCTACGACATGATTTTCACCCAGCCGGTGTATCACGAATTCAAGGACCTGCAGATGCCGACGTTGCTGCTGATCGGTGACCAGGACAGCACCGCCATTGGCAGCGATATCGCGCCTGCCGAGGTGAAGGCGAAACTAGGTAAGTATCAACAGTTGGGCCCACAAGTGGCCAAGATGATTCCCCAAGGGGAATTGATCACCTTCGAGGGCATGGGCCACGCCCCGCAGATCGAGGAGCCGCGGCGGTTCAACCGTACGTTGGTCGAGTGGCTCGGACGCTGATCGTCCTCACCCGTGCAGGCAACGGCCCGACGAATCGGGCCCTTGCCATGTTCACGGTCGACGTCCCTATTCCTTGCTCAAGCCGACCTTCAGCAGTTGCCCATCCTTGTCATCGGTAAGCACATACACGTAGCCATCCGGGCCGACCCGTACATCGCGAATGCGCGCTTTCAGGTCACCGAGCAGGCGTTCTTCGTGAACGATCTTGTCGCCATCGAGTTGCAGACGAATCAGCTCCTCAGTGGCCAGGGCGCCGATGAACAGGTTGTGATCCCAGGCCTTGAACATCGGACTGTCATAGAACGCCATACCGCTTATGCCGGGTGATTTCTCCCAGACATGATGCGGGTCGACCATGCCCTGCACGTGCTTGCCCTTGGCTTCGGGGATCGGCAGCATCGAGTAGTTGATGCCATGGGTGGCGATCGGCCAACCATAGTTCTTGCCAGCCGTCGGGATATTGATCTCGTCACCGCCGCGCGGACCATGCTCGTGAGTCCAGAGCTTTCCGGTCCATGGGTTTAGCGCTGCGCCCTGCTGATTGCGGTGGCCAAACGACCAGATTTCCGGGCGAACATTCTTCTGGCCAACGAACGGATTATCCTTGGGCACTTCGCCATCAGGCAGAATTCTCACCACCTTGCCTTGCAGCTTGTCGAGATCCTGGGCGGTCGACCGCTGGTTGTTCTCGCCCAAGGCGATGAACAGGTAGCCGTCTCGGTCGAACACCAACCGCGAACCAAAATGGTTGCCCTCCGACAGCTTGGGTTGCTGACGGAAGATCACCTGAAAGTTCTCGAGGCGCGCGCGGTCCTCGGACAGTTGGCCACGGCCGACCGCCGTGCCGGCCTTGCCATCGCTGCCCTCCTCGGCAAACGACAGATACACCGTGCGGTCCCTGTTGAACTCAGGCGACAGCACTACGTCGAGCAAGCCACCTTGGCCTTCTGCCCAGACCTTCGGCACGCCGGTAATCGCGGGGCCAACCTTGCCTTCGGCATTGACGATGCGCAGGTTGCCGATCCGCTCGGTGACCAGCATGTCCCTGCCACCTGGCAAAAATGCCAAGGCCCAGGGATTGCGCAGGCCGTCGGCGACGGTACTGACCGTCAACTGACCTTCCTCACTGGGAAATTGCTGCTCGGGCGCAGCATGGGCGATCAACGGCAGCAGCGCCGCAGCGGTCAAGGACATCAGCCAATTGCTTCGGGTCATGCAGGATTCCTTTCTGGGTCAGGGCGCGCGCGGGCGTTCACGCGCAGGCCGCGTGGGTTCGAGGTTGGGGGCCTGCTGCTGGCGGCGCAGGTTATCGCCGTTGCCGATACCGCGGTTGTCCAGGCTTGGAGTGCGGTATATCGGTTCGGTTGAGGGCCCGCGCACGGGCGGTGCAGCAGGCACGCTGCCTTGCCGACTGTTGGGATTGGCGCGCTGAATGGGGCTGTTGTAAGGGTTGTTGCTGCCGGCGCCAGGCTGCACGGACTGGGCAAACACAGGGGCCGGCAGGCACAGGGTGAAGCCAAGCATGATGGTTGGCACTGTAAGTTTCATGCTTTACCCCCCGTAAGAAACTGCGCGCTTGATGGTTTGAAAGCCTAATGCGCCAAGGGTTCGTTACAAAAGCATGAATGCGATTCCTGATGTTTCAGAAGATGGCGACCCAGACGGTCGCCATTTGCGCCTGTGGATCAGTAACTCAGGCTCCAGCTCAGCGTGTAGGTGCGCCCGCGCCCTTGGTAGTCGTACAGGTAGGCCGGGCCATACGTGGGCGCATAGAAGAGCGTCGCGCGTTGTCCCCAAACCGTGCTGTATTGCTTGTCCAGCAAATTCTGAATGCCCGCGCTGAAGGTGCCAAAGCCGGTATCCTGGCTGGCCAGCAGGTCGAAGGTGGTATAGCCATCGATTTCGTGGTCAGCGTCGTCTTCGAGGCTGAAGGCATGGTTGCCCTGTAACCGCGCACTGCGCCCATCGCCCTTCCAACCGACGAACGCGGTGGCCTTGGACAAAGACGCATAACGGGCATCGCGCTTGATCCAGCCGCCGCCGCTGTCTTCTTCTTCCGATCGGGTCAGGTGCAAGGTGCCGCCGGCTTCCCAGCCGCTTTGAAATTGCCGAGTGAGCGCGCCTTCGAAGCCGAAATCGCGGCTCTTTTGATCTTCGACGTTGATGGTCAGCGTTTGCGAATCGACATTGATGATCTTGTCCGACCAGATGTAATACAGCGCGGCCTGCGCATTCCAGTCCACATCGGCATAGCGCCAACCCAATTCGACCTGGCGGCTCTTGATACCGGTCAACGGGTTATCGGCCACGCTCAGGCCAGGCTTGCCGTAGTACTTGGCCGGGTCAGGCAGGTCGAACCCTTCACCGTAGTTGCTCCACAGTTGATGGCCGTTGTTGAAGTCGTAGATGGCACCGAGGTTGTACAGGTTGACCTGGTAATCGTTGCTGCCGCCGGGCACGCCTTTGAAATCACTGACATCCACGTCCATCTGCTGGCGTCGCGCGCCACCAGACAGGGTCAGGTTATCGGTGGCATGCCAATCGACCTGGCCATAGACCGAGATACCGTCGACCCGGTAACTGGGATAGCGGGGTGCCTTGCTCTGCTTATCGAGGTCCAGGCCACCGCTCTGGGATGAAACCTGCGCGTCGAAGGTGGTCTGCTCGGCGTTGAAGCGTTCGCGATCAAGATCGACACCGTAGGTCAGTTTCAGCGTGTCCCATTGCTTGGCAAACAGGCCCTTGAGGCTACTGACCTCGAAGTTCTGCTGCGAGGCCGCGAAATACACGCCACGCGCGCCCACCGGTGTAGCCCGGTTGTAATAGGGAAATGGGTAGAAGTTGTCCGCTTCCTTGCGATAAGAGGCCTGCAGGTAAAAGTCCTGGCCGAGCACATCGCTGTGGTGATAGTTGGCATTGAGCAGCACACGCCGGGTGCGCGGCTCGAGGCCCGCGGAGTAGCCGCTGCGCAACTGCGCATCCTCAAGGTCCGAGGGGGCATTGTGAGCCAGGTTGGGAAAGTAGATGCCGGTGCTACCGTGGTTACCGGAATCGTAGTACTGGGCCAGCAGATCGAGGTTCTGTTGATCGTCGAGCTTCAGCCCCAGGCTACCCAGCACGTCGATGGTGCGGTTGTATTGCAGGTCGGTCTGGGTGTTATCAATGAAGATCTGCTCACCGGCACCGTCGTAGAACGCCTCGTTCTCCTCACTGGAGATGCCCAGCCGCGCATTGACCCGATCGTTGCCCGTACTGACCGACTGGGCGAAACGCGTGGCCAGGTCGTCGCTGTTGTTGAAGCCGCTGCTGGCGCCCAGTTGGGTTTCGAAGCGCACCGGCCCCGGCTCACCTTTCTTGGTGACGATATTGATGATGCCGCCCGTGGCGCCGCCGCCATAGATGGCGCTTGCGCCTGACAGCACCTCGACGCGCTCGACATTGAACGGCGAGATGCTGTCGAACTGCCGTGACAGGCCGCGCGAGCTGTTTTGACTGACGCCATCGATCATCACCAGGACATTGCGACCACGCATGTTCTGGCCATAGTTGGTGCGCCCCTCCGGGGCCAGGTCGAGGCCTGGCACCAGCTTGCCGATCGCCTCCTTGAGGCTGACGCCGCTGTCGATCTGCTCGCGCAACTGCTGCTGATCGACCACCCATACGGTGCCAGGAATCTCGCTGATGGCTGTGCTGGTACGGGATGCGACGCTGACTTCGATGGCCTTTAGGGTCACCGCCTGCGCTGCTGGTTCGGCCTTGCGCAGGGTCACCGTTCGCGCATCGTTGAACTGCCAAGCCACACCGCTCCCAGCCAACAGCAGGTCAAGCGCCTGTTCGAGCGTATAACTGCCCTGTAGCGCCGGGCTGCTCATGCCGGCGACATCCTCGGTGGTGTACAGCAGGTGCAAAGCGGACTGGTCGGCGAATGTGGTGAGGGCCTGGTCCAATGCCTGGGCAGGGACGTCGAGCTGAACCTGGCGGCTTTGCGAGTAGGCCTGCGCAGCAGTCGCTGCCCATGTGGGCAGCGGCCCGGTGAACAAGGCCAGCGCTGTGCAGGAAATCAAGGCATGTTGAAAACGAGGGTTGCGGCGCGGTGTGAGCTTGGACATGAGAGGCACGGGGAAGCTTCCAGATGAATCGTGAATGAGAATGGGTGGCAGAACCAGTCCCACTACGACGATCCGGGCTGCAGGAACTTGCAGCAGTTACCTTAAAAAAAATCTGATAATCAGTCGACGGCTCAATGCACCACAGCCAGCCACGGCAGATAGGTGACCTCCAGACCATAGCGCTGCTCGAGGGTACGCAGCAGCGCCTGGGGCTCGTTCAGGTCAAACACACCACTGACCTGGAGCGCCGCCAGCCTGGGGTCGGACAACACAATGCGGCCATGCTGATAGCGCTCGAGCTCGGTCAGGACCTGGCCCAACGGTTTGCCATTGAAAATCAGTTTGCCGCGCCGCCAAGCCATGCGCGCGGTGGCGTCGCGGGTGACCGCCAGGGGTTGTTCAGCACGGCGAAGCTCACCCTGGGCCAACACCACTTCGCCATTGTCGCGCACGCTGAAGGTCGCCGCCCTGCCCTGCACGGTTACGTGGGCAGTCTGCACCACGAAAGGCCGAGAATCATCGGTTGTCTCGAACAGCGCCTCGCCGGCCTGCAGTCTGATCCGCCGCTCGCTGCCTGTGAACATCACGTCCAGGGCTGTGGCGCTGTTGAGCGTCACCCGCGATCCATCGGCCAAGGTGAGGGTCTGCAACTGTCCCACACCGGTGTGATAATCCGCTGTCCACACCGGCAGACGCTGCATGCCGGTCAATCCGGCGATGGCCAGCAGCAGGCAGGCGGCGATTCCAACTGCCCAGCGCCGGGAATGACGGGGCACGGACCCGGGTTGGAGCGTGCGCGCGCTTTGGGTATGTCCAAGCGCCTGCCACAACGCTTCGGCCTCTTCGGCGGCAGCGGCGTGCGCCTGGCTCAGCAGGCACCAGCGCTCATAGCGCGCCCGATCCTGGGGGGTGGCGTTGCCCGAGTGCAGCAGCACCTGCCAGTCGAGGGCATCGTCGGACACATCGGTAAACGGCTGGGGCGAAGGCATAGGCGCGGTGTCAGTCATGGTTGTGCTTGAGCCAGTCGCGGCAGTGGCGCAAGGCCTGGCCGATGTATTTTGCCACCATGCTTTCAGAAACGCCCAGGCGTTTGGCTATCTGCGCCTGGGTCAGGCCTTCTACCCGGTTGAGCAGCAGTGCCTGACGGGCGTTGCTGGAAAGCTGCAGCAGCGCTTGGTCGAGTATCTGCAGGCGTTCGCGTGCAAGCAGTGTCGCTTCCGGAGCGGGAGCCGGGCATGCCAGCTCGCTCGCGCCTTCGCTGGCTTCGTGACTGGCAGCGAGGCGCTGATCGCGGCGTAATGCGTCGATTGCCAGATTGCCGGCCACCGTGAAGATGAAGCTGCGCGCATGCCGCACGGCCAATTCACCCTGGTCGACCTTGAGGAGTTTCAGGTACGTTTCCTGTGCTACATCAGCCGCGCGCTGGCGATCGTTCATGCGCCGCGTCAGAAACTGCAACAGGTCGTCGTAATGCTCCTGAAAACTTGCCAGCAAACCGGACACGGGGGACGTCAGCATGGTGTGGATGGACTGCCAGTGGGAGGAGTTATCGGGCGTTAATGAGAAACAGTATCTTTCATAACGCCTGACACTTTCAACGGCGCTGTGCATTTGCCACACTGGCGCCCTGATCAAAGAGTAAGGTTGACCTCCATGCTTTTGCGCTGCGCCCGTTTATGGCTGTTGTTGACGATGTTAGGCATCCTCAGTGCATGTGCAGTGCTGCAGCCTGGGGATCCGCTCAACATCAGCGTCATCGGCTTCGAACCGCTGCCGAGCGAAGCGCTGGAGATGCGCATGGCGATCAAGCTGAGGGTGCAGAATCCCAACGAAAATGCCATCGACTACGACGGTGTCGCACTCAACCTGGAGGTCAATGGTCAGCCATTGGCAGCGGGTGTCAGTGACCGGCAGGGCCGTATCGCGCGTTATGACGAAGCAGTCATCGTGGTTCCGGTGAGCATCACCGCATTTGCCTTCCTGCGCCAGGCCTATGGCCTGGGCAAGCTGCAAACCCTGCAAGGTATGCCCTACAGGCTACGCGGCAAGCTTGCGGGAGGGCTGTTCGGCACGGTGCGCTTTACCGATGAAGGTAAACTCGACCTGCCTGAAGACGGCAGTCTTTAGGGCCGAACGCCAGGCTCAACGGCCCGCCGTGGCCGCCGCCATCATCTTGTTCACTTCGCTGCGCACCATGCTGGCGTATTCGGGCGGCGTCATGGCGTCGAGTTCGGCGCGCACCCACTCTGCCCACTTGCCCTTGCGCCGGGGCTTTTCGGCAATCAGTCGGGCGGCCTCGCCTTTGGCCTTGCCCAGGTTGTTCTGCCACAGCTCGAACAGCCGGGCTTTCTCTGCCTCGATCTGGGCACGCTCTTCGAAGCTCAGGTTGGCCAGATTGAAACTCATGCAAATACCTGCCAGTTGAAATGACCGCTATCTTACCGCAGCCGCGAAGCACTACCAAAACCAACGCAACTTTATTGGCGCGACGGCATCCATTGTTCAAACTACTCAGCGACGAGGACGCCTTCATGGCCCGCAAACCCCTGCCACATACTGATGCCGATCAGATCAAGGATCAGGTCTTCAGCGAGCTGCAAGCACTGATCGAGGAATCTGAAAAACTCCTGAGCCAAAGCGTCACACTGGTCGGCGAAGAGGCCGAGACCTTGCGCGCTCAGGTCGGCCAGAAATTGCGTCAAGCGCGTCAGGCTGCGGGCCAGCTGCGCGCCAAGGCACAACCCATGGTGCATGCAACCGAGGATTACATCGGTGGCCATCCCTGGCAGACCGTTGCCATCTCGGCGGGGCTGGGACTGGTTGTCGGCTTGCTCCTAGGTCGTCGCGACTAGCCGCGGTGGTGCTTCAAACGGCCTGCGCCATGGGGATACCGCTGTGAAAGCGCAGCTCTTGATCGGCTGACTGGATCAGCTCGGTTTCCGCTTCGCGCACCTGTTCGATGCGACGAGCGATGTCCGCCTCGTCGCCGTACTGATGGGCGAGCTTCAGGTAGCCTTGGTAATGACGGGCTTCGCTCTTGAGCAAGCCGTGATAGAACGTCCCCAGTTCAGCGTCAAGGTGCGGGACCAGAGCAGCGAAGCGCTCGCAGCTTCTGGCTTCGATGAATGCCCCTACCACCAGGGTGTCGACCAGCTTCACTGGCTCGTGCGCCCGAACCAACCGGCGCAGGCCCGAGGCATAGCGCCCCGCCGACACTGGGCGTAAAGGTATGCCACGGCGCTTCATCAGCCGTAGCACCTGTTCGTGATGCACCAGCTCTTCGCGCGCCAGGCGCGACATCATGTTGATCAGGTCCAGATGGGTGTTGTACTTGGCCATCAGGCTCAACGCTGTGCTGGCTGCCTTGAATTCGCAATTCTTGTGGTCGATCAACAGAGTTTCCTGGTCGGCGAGCGCTGCCTCGATCCAAGCATGGGGCGTCGGGCAGCCGAGGAAAGCATCGATTTCGGGAATCAGGGACATAGGCGAGCAATCACACTGGACGATCAGGACGGGCGATTATACCGGGGTCGCGGTGTAGCGCCAGCGACGATGGGTGATGTGCGTCAAGCAGCTAAGTGTGAGGTGCCTACTATAGTCAGGTATCGGTCGCCACTCTCAAGGGAGCAAATGCCCATGCAAGCCGTTCGCAGCATCCTGGTCGTTCTCGACCCCGATCACGCCCATAGCCGTGCGTTGACCCGCGCCAAGCTCATTGCCGGCGTGACCGGGGCGCGCCTGCACTTGTTGATGTGCGACAAGAAGCGGGACCACGGTGAGCTACTGACCCGATTGGCCAGCCAGTTGGGCGACGATGGCTATGACAATGTCACCCATGAGCAAACCTGGCGTGACACGCTGCACGAATCGATCATTGCTGTACAACAGGCTGAAGGTTGTGAGTTGGTGGTCAAGGAGCATCGGCCCGACAACCCTCTGCGCAAGGCATTGCTGACGCCGAGTGACTGGAAGCTGTTGCGTCATTGCCCATGTGCGGTACTCATGGTCAAAAGCGAACGACCCTGGAGCGGTGGGGTGATCCTTGCCGCCGTGGATGTCGGCAATCAAGACACGGATCATCGCCGTCTGCATGCCAGCATCATCGACCATGGCTACGCCATCGCTGGGCTGGCCAAGTCAGCGCTGCACGTGATTAGCGCACATCCTTCGCCGATGCTGTCAGCGTCTGATCCAACTTACCAGCGCAGTGAAACCATCGAACAGCGTTACCGTGACGCCTGCCGTGCGTTTCAAGCCGAATTCGATATCAGCGAGGATCGCTTGCACATCGCCGAGGGGCCAGCGGACGTTCTGATTCCGCATTTCGAGAAACAACTCGATGCGGTGGTCACGGTGATCGGCACAGTGGCCCGCACCGGTATTTCCGGAGCGCTGATTGGCAATACCGCTGAAGTCGTGCTTGATGCCTTGCTCGGCGATGTGCTGGTGCTGAAGAGCGAAGAGGCAACCGCGCATCTGGCCGGCTTGGCCCAGGCCGCAAACTTCTCTCGGTGAGGA